>NZ_CP150326.1:5184166-5902500 GCF_051530145.1 Sorangium sp. So ce302
AGCTGCCCGACCTGCCGGTCGGACCGCCGCCCGTCGAGGCGCGCGAGCTGGCGCGCTGGGCGGAAGAGCAGGCCTCCGCGAGCCGCGACGCCCGGCAGACGCTGTCGTGGATGGCCCGGGAAGGGGAAGGCGAGAAGCTCGAGAGCATCGCCGCCGAGGAGCAGGTGCCCGCCGCCCGGGTGCGGCAGCGCGTGTCGCGGATGCGGCGATGGATGCGGGAGCGCTGGATGGCCGAGCTCGCCGCGGTCGCGGCGCTGGCCATCCTCGCGATCATCGTCGCCCGGCTCCTGCGGTCGACGAGCGACGCGCCGTTGATCGCGCCCCTGCCCGAGCCGCAGCCGAGCGCGCCGCCCGACGGGCCTTCGCCGCCCATCGCGCCGCCCTCGCCGCTCGACGCGCTGGAGCGCGCGCGGTCGCTGCGGGCCGACGCGCTGCGCGCCTGCGACGAGGCGGCCTTCCGCCGGTGCCTGGACCAGCTCGACGAGGCGGATCGGCTCGACCCGGCGGGCCGCGACGCGCCGGAGGTCGCCGCGGCGCGCGAGCGCGCGCTCGAGGCGCTCCGCGCGCCGACGGAGAAGGCCCCGGCGCCCGTCAACGAGAAGCCCGACAAGAAGGACGAGAGCAACCCTCGCCCCGCGCCGAAGCCTCGCCCGAAGGTGGCGCCGCCGCCCGCACAGAAGCCCACCTCGTCGGTGCCCGCGGAGCAGATGCTCAAGGAACAGATGCTCAAGTCGAGGAAAGCAGCGCCGAAATCGAAGGCCGACGAGATGGATTTCCCGTCGGGGAAACTCTAGCTGCTCGCGCCAAGGGGCGAACGACGCGCCGAGATCGAGCCGAACTCGACGGTTCGCCGTCGCCTCCGGAGCGGGGGGCCGACGCGCTGCCGAGGGGGAGCGGCGCGCGCCGCCGTACGAATCCATCTCGCAGTTTCCGGCGTAGTCGTCTAAACACGCTGGCGCTCGGCGCCATCAACGACGCCAAGGAGAGGAGTCCAGGAGATGCGAACGACGAGATGGCTTGGAATGGCATTCGCAGTGTCGCTGCTCGCGGCGAGCGCCGGCTGCGCGGTTGAGCCCCAGCAGCAGACCGCGAAGGCGCCGGCACCGCCGCCCGCGCCGCCGCCGCCTGCGCCGCCTGCGCCGCCCCCTGACGCGGACGCGGACGGGGTGCTCGACGACGGCGCTGACAAGTGCGTCGCCGAGAAAGAGGACGGCCTGCCGCCCGACGCCAAGGACGGCTGCAAGTCGACCGACCCGGACGGAGACGGCCTCGTGGCCGATGCCGACAAGTGCCCGACCGAGGCCGAGGTCAAGAACAACTACAAGGACGACGACGGTTGTCCGGACGTCCCGCGGGTCGCGCTGCTCGGCAACGAGGTGAAGCTCAACGAGAAGATCGCCTTTGCCGCCGGCAAGCCCGATATCGAGCCCGCGTCGCAGGAGCTCCTCGCGAACATCGCGCAGGTCCTCAAGGACCATCCGGAGATCCAGTTCGTCGAGGTCGCGGCCTATTCCGAGAAGCTCGCCAACGACGCCGCCACCGTGACGCTCACGAAGAAGCGCGCCGAGGCGGTGGTGAAGGCGCTCACCGCGCTCGGGGTCGAGAAGAACCGCGTGCGGGCCGCCGGCTACGGGGCGCACTGCGCGACCGATCCGGGCGAGACCGAGGAGGCGAAGGAGAAGAACCGCCGCGTCGAGATCAAGATCATGCGGCTCGACGGCAAGGACACCGGCGTCGAGCTCGCCTGCGCCGCGGTCGCCACCAAGGGCCTCAAGCCGGCCGGCGTGCCCGCGACCGCGCCGAAGGGCGCCGCGAAGGCCTCCGACGCGAAGCCGGTGGACCCGAAGGCCGCCGCCAAGCCCGCGGACGCGAAGCCCGCCGCTGCGCCTGCCGCACCGGCGCCCGCCGCCGCGCCGCCGGCTGCAGCGCAGCCCGCCGCCGCCGCGCCTGCCCCCGCCGCGCCCGCCGCGGCGAAGCCCGCGGACACGAAGCCGGCCGCGGCGAAGCCCGCGGACACGAAGCCGGCCGAGACGAAGCCCGCCAGCGTGAAGTAGGCGCTCGGCGCCGCGCGAGCGGGCAGGCTAGCGAGCCTGTCCGCGCGCGGCCGCGAGCAGGCTCGCGAGCGCCTCGCGCGCGGCCTGCCGGCGCTGCGGCTCGGGCAGCGCGCCCGGGCGCAGGCGCTGGATCTCGGCGCACAGCGCGGCGCGATCGCCGGCGAGAGGCGCGCCGCACGGCGCGTCGCGCGCGCCGTCTCCGGGGGCGTCGCGCGGCGCAGGCTCGCCGGCGAGCACGGCCGCGGCGGCCTCGATGAGGCGCGCGGTCGCCGCCGCGCCGGCGTCCTCGCCCCGGAATCGACCCACGAAGTCGGGCTGCTTCGAGAGCCGCGAGAGGACGTCCCAGCGCTGCTCGCGCACGGCGAGCTCCGTCGCGAAGAGCACGACCTTCAGGTTGCGGCCGAGGTCGGGGAGGGAGCGCGTCTCGCCGTCGAGCGCCATCAGGTCGTCGACGACGCTCGCGTCGAGCGCCGCGGCCGCGCAGCGCACCGCGACGCTGAGCAGATCCGCGCGCAGGGCTGGGCCGAGCGAGGGAGCGCGGCCGAGCGCACGCGCGGCGGCGAGCACGACCGGGCCGCAGTGCCCCTCGCGGCGCTGCCGCGCCAGCATCACGCCGGCGTCGTAGAGCCGGCCGCTCTGCCGCAGCGCCTCCACGGCGGCCGTGAACGCGTCGGGGTCGTACGTCCCCCGCTCCGCCGCCGTGAGGAAGCCGTCGAGGCTGCGCAGGGCAGGGCACGCGGCCGCGCTGCCCGCGCGCGCCCGTCGTTGGAGGTGCGGCAGCTTGCCGAGGACGTCGGCGATGCGCAGCGAGAGCGCGAGCGGGTAGGCGTCGCAGGCGGGCTCCTCGTAGCCGCCGAGCTCGACCCTCGCCTCGGTGCACGCGAGCGGCCGGGCGACCGCGGCGAGCGAGCGCGCGGTCCTCGCGACGAGCGGATCGAGCCCCTGGACCGCGGCGAGGCCGGTCGGGAGCGGATCGAGGAGCGCCGCGACCGCGGCGTCGTCTGCGTCCGGCGGCAGGAGGCCGCGGACGAGCGTCCAGAGGTCGCCGGCGAGGAAGGGGTGACCGGCCTCGGCCGCGAGCTGGGCGTCGATCGCCAGCAGCGCGCGGGCGTCCCGGCCCCAGGCGAGCGGCTGGTCCGGGCGCAGCGCCCGCCGCCCGAGCCGGAGGCCGAACGAGAGCGCGGCGATGGCCCGGCGCGCCGCGGCGGTGCCGCGCTCGGCGTCGCCCTCGAGGAAGTGGTAGGCGGCCGCGAGCGCCGCGGCGCTGACGTACGCGCGCGCCGCGTCCTCGTCGCTCCGGGGCGAGCCCTCGGGCGCGAGCGCCGCGGCGAGGGAGCCCTCGGGCTCGCCGCGGGTGCGGAGCCCGAGGCCGAGCTGGAAGCCGTTCGCCCCTTCGAGGAGCCCGGCGCCGTACGAGACGTCGAAGCTGAGCGAGAAGACGCGGGTCGCGGTCTTCTCCTCGTAGCGGTAGGTCATGCGCGGCACGCGCAGGCCGCGGGCGTCGGCGGCGGCGAGGACGCGGTCGAGGGCGTCGCGCGCCTCGGCGCGCCGGCCGCCGGCGAAGTCGCGCACGGCGCCGACGAGGGCGAGCACGTCGCCGGTGTCGGCCGCCTGGCAGGCGTCGTCCGACGCCTTGCTCATGGCGGCAGCGTACGCCGACGGATCCGGGGCAATGCCGGCCCGGGCCTTCGCGATCTCGCCGAGGTACGAGAGCGCCCAGGCGACCCGGCTGCCGCTGTCGTTCGCGAGCGCGATGGCGTCGGGCGACGGCGGCCCGCCCAGCACGGCGGCGCCGAGGAGCGAGGCGAGCAGCGCGAGGTCGGCCTGGTCGCGCAGCCCGAGGGCCGAGAACGCGCGGGCGTAGCCGACGAACAGGCCCCGCAGATCGCCGCCGCCGTCGCGCGCGGCGGGGAGCGACGCGAGCGCGTCGAGCAGCGCGCCGCCGGCGGGGCCTCGTCCCACGCCGCCACTCCGCGCCGGATCGTCGCGGAACGCCGCGGAGAGCCCGCGGAGCACCCGGCCGAGCGGGGCGCCGCTCCGCTCGGCGAAGCGCTCCGCGGTGGACGACTCGAGGAGCGCGCGGGCGAGCGCGTAGCCGCCGGTGAGCGCGTCGGCGAGGTCATGGTCGACCCAGCCGGAGAGGCCCGCGGCGACGGCGGCCTCGGCGTCCGCGGCCGGCAGGGTGAAGCGTGGCGGAGCGGCGCGCGCCGGCGCGCCGGCGGCGCGCGGCGGCGCCGAGAGGAGATCGATGGCGTCGGAGAGGAGCGTCACGAGGAGCCGCGCCCGGCGCGCCCACGGGCCGTCGCCCTGCCGGTACCGCGGCGCGAGCAGGATCCGCCGGCGGACGTCGCCGAGCCGCGCGAGGGCGCGGCGGGCCTCGGGGCTCGGCCCGCGCCCGGCGGCGCAGGCGGTACCGGCCGGCGGCGGCTTGCGCGAGCGCTCGGTGAGCAGCACGGCGAGGACGCCGTCGGCCAGCGCGGTGACGTCCTCGACGAGCTCGGGCGGGGGCGCCTCCGCGGCGTTGGCCGCGCCGGCGCCGGCCTCGGCATCGCGCGCCGCGAGCCCCGCGACGGCGCGCCGGAGCGCGTCGCGCGCCTGCCGGCGCTCCGGGGGGAGCCTGGCTGCGCCGGTCGCCTGCGGATCCAGCGCGCCGGCGGCGCCGAGCGCGGCGTAGCGGGAGAGGCTCGCGGCGAGCGCCGCGAGGCCGGGGTAGGGCAGCGCCGAGGCGGGCGCGAGCGCGCGCTCGATCTGCGCGGACGAGAACGCGAGATCCGGCGCCTGACCGGAGGCGAGCCGGTACAGCGCGTCGGCGGCGTAGAGGCCGGCGACGCCCCATCCAGCCTGCTCGGTGAGCTCGCCGCGGAGCTTGGCGGTGAGCGCGCCCTGCAGGGCGAGGAAGTGCGGGGGCTGCACCTCGGGCGGGTACGCCATGCCCGCGAAGACGCCGGCGAGCGCCGCGCCGAGGACGGCCTCCGGGTCGTGCGCCTCGGCCATGCGGCGCTGCACGGCGATCTGCGTGAGGTCGACGATGGCGTCGCGGAGGGGCTCGTCGGCGAGCACCCCGGGGCTGTAGGCGAGGGGGATCAGCGCGAGCGCGCGGTAGCGGCGCGGCTCGGCCTCCGCGAGGGCGCGCAGCGCGGCGAGGTGCGCGAGGCCGAGCTCGGTGGCGCGGCGGTGGACGGCGCTGCCCGCGCTGCCTGCCTGGCTCGCGGCGGGCGTGGGGCTGCGCTCGTGGAGCAGGGCGGGCGCGTGGGCCCACGCGGTGCTCGTTTGCTCGACGGCGCGGACGAGCGCCTCGTAGCGCGGCAGCCACGCGTCGAGCGGGAGGCGTCGTCCCGGCGCCGCCGCGGTGCTCGCGGGCGCAGCGGCAGGGTCGCCCGGGGCGAGGGCGCCGGCGAGCGCCGCGGCGAACACGAGGTCGCGCGGGCCTTCCATGGGGGGCGCGACGTCCCGGCCGCAGCCGGGGGCCTTGCCGAGCAGGTCGTCGAGCGCGGCGCGCCGGTCCGCGGGGACGGCCCGCAGCACGGCCGCGCCGCGGGCGCGCCACGCGGCGCGGCCGTCCCGGGCCGTGCGCACGCGGAGGAGGTCGCCGTAAGGCGTGTCGCCCGGCGCGGGCGGCGGGTCCAGCCGGGGGGCCGAGGGCGCGAAGGGAGCGTCGTCCTCGGCCTCCTCGAGCGCGACCCCGGCGGTCGCGAGCAGCTGCAGCGCGTAGCGGCCGCGCAGGACCGGCTCGTCGTTCGGGTCGCGCCCCTTCACCGCGGCCGCGAGGGCGTCGGCCGCGGCCGCGGCCTCGACGTAGCGAAAGCGGCCGGCGGCGCCGAGGGCGCGGCGGACGAGCGCGGCGAGCGCGATGTCGTCCGCGACCCGCGAGAGCGACGCGTCGCCGCGCGTGATCGGCGCGAGGCCGGCCATGAACGGCGCGAGCGGATCGGCCGGAAAGAGCTGGACGGCTCCATGGCGGGCGCGCGCGTGGACGAGGTGCTCGTACCCGAGGGCCTCGCCGATCGCGAGGAGCAGCGCGTCGGCGGCGAGGGCCCCAGGGGGCGGCAGCGGCGCGGCGCGGATCCATTTCGCCTCCGCCGCGGCCGCAGGCGCTCGCGCCGCGGCCGTGGCCTCCGCGCCCGCCTCGACGATGACCGCGGCCCGCGGCCCGCGCCCGCCGCGCCGGTCGAGGTCGCGGAGCAAGAGCGCCCAGGGGTCGTCGGCGTCCCGGGCGGCGCGGGCCGCGACGTAGCCGAGGGCGAGCTCGCGCGGCGGCCGGCGCTCCGCGAGCGCCGCGGCGAGGGCGCGCTCGCACGCGTCGAGGTGCGCAGGATCGCACTGGGCGGCCTGTGCGGGCGTGGCGCCCGGGGAGGCCGCGCCGCCGCAGCCTGCGGCGAGCAGCGCGAGGAGCAGCGCGGAGCAGAGCGGGAGAGCGCGCGGCGAGGAGGACACGCGATCGTGCAGCATGGCGCGCGCGCGACCTTACACGAAGACCGCGGCATGGCCGCGATCGTCTCGCGGACGGAGGAGGTCGGCCGCCCCGCACCCCGCCAGGTTGCGATGTCCCCGAGGATCCGTTACCAGATCGTTGCACCTCGACGCGACAGGGGCACCGCATGGCGATTTCTCCCGAGGACATCGTTCCGCTGAGCCAGGCGGAGGCCCGGCTCACGGAGCTCGCAGACGAGGTTCGCGCGGGTCACGAGAAGATCCTCACGCGGAACGGGGAGGGTTACATCGCCCTCGTCGACGCGCGCAGGCTAGACCACTATCACCGCCTCGAACGCGAGCACATTCACCTCACGCTCCTGGAGGAGGCGGATCGGGGACTCGACGATATGGAGGCCGGGCGGACGATGAGCGTGGAGGAGCTCCGCGCCAAGCACGGCCGATGAGTCGCCGCGCCACCGTTCGGGTCACCGAGAACTTCGAGCGGAACCTGGACGAGATCCGGCGGTTTCTCGAGGAGACGGGGCTCTCTTCCGCTTTCGGCGATCTTCTGGATCTCGTCTTCGACGACGTGATCCCGAGCCTGGAAGTCTCGCCCCTGATCGGATTCGACTTCCTTGCGCGAGCGCCACACTCCACAGAGGTCGAGGCGCGGATCCTGGCGCTGAAGCGCCGCCTCGGCTCCGACGCGTCGCTGCGGGAGTACATCGCTGGTGAGTACCTGTTGCTCTACGCGCTCAGCGGTGAGCGGATCCATCTGCTGGCCATCAAGCACCATCGCCAGCTCTCGTTCGATTTGCAGGCGCTCTGGCGCCGGTGATCGCGCAGCGGTCGTCGATTCTCCTCGCTGTCGTCGATCGATCGTGCCGTCGGGGACAGGTGCCGCGGAGCCTTACGTCCGGTGCGGCGTCCGGACCGGGTAGCCCCTGTCTTCCTGCCCCCGGAGCGCCGTGCTACGCGCGCGCTATGCGACGGGCTTCGGAGCGACGAGGTGCCGGCGGCGCGGGGGGCGGCGGGAGCGCCGGTTGCGGGGCGCGCGGCGCCTCCGCGGCGCTCGGGCTCGCGATCCTCGCGCTCTCGGCGTGCAGCGAGGGCGAAGGCGGGTATGCCGGGACGACCGCGCGCGTCGGCAAGGACACAGAGACGATCTACATCAACAACGGCAGCGAGCCCGAGTACCTGGATCCAGGAAAGTCCAACGACTCGGCGAGCTCCACGCTGGTGCAGCAGATGTTCGAGGGGCTGACGACCTACGGCGCCGGCGACCTCCGCCCGGTGCAGGGGGTCGCGACCCACTGGGAGCAGAGCGACGACAACCGGCTCTTCCGGTTTCACCTGCGGCCGGAGGCGCGCTGGTCCGACGGCAAGCCGGTCACGGCGCACGACTTCGAGTACGCGTGGAAGCGGGTGCTGCGCCCCTCCACGGCGTCGCTCGCCGCGACGAACCTCTACGTCCTCAAGAACGGCGAGCTGTTCAGCCTCGGCAAGCTCAAGGCGCTGCGCGAGGCCGCGCCGCTCCGCGCGGCCCCCCGGCCCGACGCGCCATCCGCGCTCGATCTGCCGAAGGGGGCGTTCGTCGTGGTGCTGGCGCGCTCGCCGATCCAGGTGGACACGGCGATCGCGCCCCTCGCGGCGCTGCCGGAGGGATCCGCCGCCGTGACGTTCGCGAAGGGCGACGGGAAGGGCGGCGCAAGCGATCGGCTCTCGTTCGGCGCAGCAGGAGGCGGCGCGACAGGGGGCGACGCGGCCGCTGGCGGCGCGGCGCCGCTCGGCTCGGCGCCCGGCGGCGGCTGGCAGGGCGCCGTCGTCGACATCGTCCGCGTGGGCCCGCCGTGCAAATGCAACGGCGCCGCCGACCGGTGGTTCGAGATCGAGCGGAGCGGCGCGCGCGGCTTCCTCCCGGGCTGCGCGCTCGTCCCCCCCGCGGGCAACGCCGGCAACCCGGGCAAGGAGAGCGCGGGCGCCGCGCCCCGGTCGGAGGCGTACGCCGTCGTCACGCCGCACACGAGCCTCCCCACGTACGACGCCGCGGCGCCGCCCTCCGGCAGCGCCGCGCAGGGCGAGCCCCCCGTGGGCTTCGTGCCCGACGCGCTCCTCGTGGAGGACGACGGCGCTGTCGGCGTCCGGGCAAGGGACGACCATACGCTCGACGTGCAGCTGGAACAGCCCACGCCCTACTTCACCGATCTCACGAGCTACGTGACGCTCTTCCCCGTGCGCAAGGACGTGATCGAGGCGTTCGAGAAGCGCGGCGAGCCCGAGCTCTGGTTCCGCCCCGAGAACATCGTGGTCAACGGCCCTTACACGCTCGATGAGTGGAAGTTCCGTTACGAGATCACGATGAAGCGGAATCCGATGTACTGGAACCACGACAAGCTGAAGATCCACCGCGTCGTGTGGCTGGAGGTCGAGCTCTACAATGCCACGATGAACATCTACAAGGCGGGGGATCTCGACTACCTGGGCGACAACACCTCGCTCCCCGCCGAGCACATGGACTGGCTGTCGACCAAGCGGGATTTCCAGCGGTACCCGTACCTCTCCATCTACTGGTTCGAGTTCAACACGAAGAAGCCGCCGGTCGACGACGCCCGCGTCCGCTGGGCGCTCAACCTCGCGGTCGACAAGCGGCAGATCGTCGAGAAGGTCACGCGGGCGGGGCAGACGCCGGCCACGCACTACGTCCCGGACTACACCGGATCGGGCTACGACGAGGCGGTCGCCGAGGACAGGAAGCTCGGGGTCGATCCGTTCTCGTCGCCGGAGGTCGCGTTCAACCCGGAGCGCGCCCGCGCGATGCTCGCCGAGGCAGGGTACGAGGTCGTCCGGGAGGGCGACGGGTACCGGGCGAAGAACTTCCCGGCGCTCGAGCTCCTCTACAACACGAGCGAGGGCCACAAGCAGATCGCGGTCGCGGTCCAGGACATGTGGAAGCGCCACCTCGGCGTCTCGGTCACGCTGCGGAACGAGGAGTGGAAGGTGATGCTCAAGAACGTGCGCGACGGTCACTACCAGGTCGTGCGGTTCGGCTGGATCGGCGAGTACAACCACCCGGCGACGTGGCTCGGCACGCTGCTCTCGTACAGCCCGCAGAACCGGACCGGATGGGCCGACCAGGAGTTCGATGATCTGATGCGCGCCGCCGCGGCGACGGCCGATCCGAAGGAGAGCATCCGGGCGTTCCGCAAGGCGGAGAAGCGGGCCCTCGACCGCATGCCCAAGCTGCCGCTCTACTTCTACACGAAGTCGACGCTGGTGAAGCCATGGGTCAAGGGGTTCAAGGGCAACTCGCGCGGCGTGCAGCTCGTGAAGTGGCTGTGGAACGACCCGAGCTGGCGCGACAACCCGTCGAACGAGACCGCGTTTCCGGAGCTCGAGTTCCCGGCGCCGGGGCGGCTCGGCGCGCCCTGACGGCGCCGCTGGGCCGGCTAGGTCCCCGTTGACGCGCCGGCCTGTGCCGTGGCCTCATCGACGAGAGCGCGGCATAGACCCTCTCGGGAGAACGACATGAGCAAGACGATCCTGGTCACCGGAGGCGCGGGCTACATCGGCTCGCACACCTGTGTGGAGCTCCTCCACGCGGGCTACCGGGTGGTGATCCTCGACAACCTCTGCAACAGCCGCAAGGCGGCGGTGGAGCGGGTGGAGCGGATCGCCGGGAAGCAGGTGACGTTCATCCAGGGCGACATCCGCGACGCGGCGCTCCTGGATCGGCTGCTCGCCGAGCAACCGATCGACGCGACCATCCACTTCGCGGGGCTGAAGGCCGTCGGCGAGTCGGTCGAGAAGCCGCTCTCGTACTACGAGAACAACGTCGCGGGGACCGTGTGCCTGCTCAAGGCGCTCGACGCGCGGGGCGCGCGGAAGCTGGTGTTCAGCTCGTCCGCCACCGTGTACGGCGATCCCGAGCGCGTGCCGCTCGACGAGGGGAGCCGGCTCGGGCCGACCAACCCCTACGGGCAGTCCAAGTTCATGGTGGAGCAGATCCTGCGCGACGTGGCGGCCACCGGGGGCTGGTCGCTCGGGTCGCTGCGCTACTTCAACCCCGTGGGCGCCCACGAGAGCGGGCTCATCGGGGAGGATCCGAACGGGATCCCGAACAACCTGACGCCGTTCATCACGCAGGTCCTTGTGGGGCGGCGCGACAAGCTCCGGGTGTTCGGGGGCGACTGGCCGACGCCGGACGGCACCGGCGTGCGCGACTACATTCACGTGGTCGACCTCGCGCTCGGGCACCTCGCCGCGCTGAACCGCATCTTCACCGTCGGCGACAGCTTCACCGTCAACCTCGGCACCGGGCGGGGACACTCGGTGCTGGAGATGGTGGCCGCGTTCGAGAAGGTCAGCGGGAGGCGCGTCGCCCACGAGATCGTGGCGCGCCGCCCCGGGGACGTCGCCTCGGTGTACGCGGATCCCGCGCGCGCGGTCGAGCTCCTCGGCTGGCGCGCGGAGCGCGATCTCGAGACCATGTGCCGCGACAGCTGGCGCTGGCAAGAGCAGAACCCGAAGGGGTTCGCCGATTAGGGCCGCGGATCTGAGGCGCGATAGAGCGCTCCTGCTCGCGGCCCTCTCGTGCCCGCTCGCGGCCTGCGCGAGCGAGACCGAGGGTTACGTCGGGACGACGTCGCGCGTCGGCAAGGACGTCACGACCTTCTACGTCAACAACGGCGACGAGCCGGAGTACCTCGATCCCGGCAAGGCCGTGGACTCCGTGAGCATCACGCTGCTCCACCAGATGTTCGAGGGGCTGACCAGCTACGCGCCCGGCGATCTCCACGCGGCGCAGGGGGTCGCGGCGCGCTGGGACCGGAGCGACGACAACCGGTTCTTCCGGTTCCACCTGCGGCCGGAGGCGCGCTGGTCGGACGGCAAGCCGGTGACGGCGCACGATTTCGAGTACGCGTGGAAGCGCGTGCTGCGCCCGTCGACGGCCTCGCTCGCCGCGACGAACCTGCACGTCCTCAAGAACGGCGAGCTCTTCAACCTGGGCAAGCTCAAGGCGCTGCGCGAGGGCGCGACGCTGCGCCGCGCGCCTCGTCCCGACGCGCCGCCCGCGCTCGATCTGCCCAAGGGGGCGTTCGTCATCGTGCTCGGCCAGTCGCCCGCCCGGGTGACGTCGGCGGTGGCGCCCCTGGCGGCGCCGCCCACCGGGGTGACCTCGGTGACGTACGGCGAGCCTGACGAGGCGACCGGCGCCGGCGAGCGGCTCTCGTTCGACGCGGCCGGCGCGACCCCGCCGCCCGCGCCGCGCGACGCCACCCCGGGCGGCGGGTGGCGGGGCGCCGAGGTCGCGCTCCTCGCGGCCGGACCGCCGGTCGCCTGCAATGGCGCGGCCGATCGCTGGTTCGAGATCGAGGGGCCAGCGGGCCGCGGCTTCCTCCCCGGCTGCCTGCTCGCGCCCATCGAGGCCGCCGCGTACGCGCTGGTCGCGCCTCACGCGAGCCTCCCGACGTACGACCCCGCCGCGGCCACAGGCGCTCGCGCCGCGCCGCCTTCCGGCTCCGGAGGGGCGACCGGGTTCGTCGCCACGTCTTCGCTCGCGGAGGACGACGCCGCCGTGGGCGTGCGGGCCCGCGACGACCTGACCCTCGACGTCGAGCTCGAGCAGCCGACGCCGTACTTCACCGATCTCACGAGCTTCGTCACCCTGTTCCCGGTGCGCCGCGACGTCGTCGAGCCGTTCGAGGCGCGCGGCGAGCCGGAGCTCTGGTTTCGCCCCGAGAACATGGTGGTCAACGGGCCGTATCGGCTCGACGAGTGGAAGTTCCGGTACGAGATCACGATGAACCGGAACCCGGCGTACTGGGGCCACGACGCGCTCAGGATCCACCGGATCGTCTGGATGGAGATCGCCCAGTACAACGCCACCCTGCAGCTCTACAAGGCGGGGGACATCGATTACCTGGGAGACAACTGCGAGCTCCCGTACGACCACCGCAGCTGGCTGTCCGGGAAGAAGGATCTCCGGCGCAGCGAGTTCCTCTCCACGGTGTATTACGAGCTCAACACGAGGAAGCCGCCGGTCGACGATCCGCGCGTCCGGTGGGCGCTGAACCTCGCGATCGACAAGCGGGAGCTCGTCGAGAAGATCACGCGGCTCGGGAAGCCGGCGACCCACTACGTGCCCGACATCACCGGATCCGGCTATGCCGAGCAGGCGGCGGAGGACAGGGCGCGCGGCGTGGATCCGTTCTCGAGCCCCGAGGTCGGCCACGACCCGGCGCGCGCCCGCGCGCTGCTCGCCGAGGCCGGGTACGAGGTCGCCCGCGCGGGAGACGAGCTGCGGGCGAAGGGGTTTCCGCCGCTCGAGATCCTCTACAACACGGGGGAGGGGCACGCGCAGGTCGCCGTGGCCATCCAGGACATGTGGAAGCGCCACCTCGGGGTCTCCGCGACGCTGCGGAGCGAGGAGTGGCGGGTGATGCTCAAGGACCTCCGCGACGGCAACTTCCAGGTGATCCGGCTCGGCTGGCTGGCCGACTACAACCATCCGCAGACGTGGCTCGGGACGTTCCTGTCGCAGAGCCCCCAGAACCGGACCGGCTGGGCAGACGCGGAGTTCGACAAGGCGGTCGGCGAGGCGGCCGCGACGGCCGATCCCAGGGACAGCATCCGGCGCTTCCGGGCGGCCGAGCGGCGGGCGCTCGACGGGATGTGCAGGATACCGCTCTACTTCGAGGAGAAGCCGACCCTGGTGAAGCCGTGGGTGAGGGGGTTCATCCCCAACGCGCGGAACACGCAGCTCATCAAATGGCTCTGGATCGACCCGGACTGGCAGAAGCGGCCGGCCGGGGAGCCGCCGCCCGTGCTGGAGCTGCCGCCGCCGGGGCGGCTCGGGGGGCCATGACGGGCGCGCGCAGCCTCCTCACCGACGCCTCGATCGGCGCGACGCACGTGCTCCTCTGGGGCGCCCGCGCCGCGGTCGAGATCCGCTGTCCAGGCCCCGGCGTGCTGCGCGTGCGGCACGCCCCCTCGTCCGCGGTGACCAGCTTCACGCACCCCGAGCTGCCGCCCAAACACTCCTTCGCCGTGGTGGCAGACGGCGCGCTGCCGCTCTCCGCGCGCCGCGAGGGCGACGCGCTCCACGTGAGCGCCGAGGGCGCCTCTCTCGAGGTCTCGCTCGCCTCGGGCACATGGATCTTCAGCGACGCCGCGGGCCGCGCCCTCGCGCGCAGCGAGGCCGTCTCGGGGCAGGTCCGGCCGGCGTTCCCCGTGGACGAGCTCCGCTCCAGGCTCTCGCTCGCGGCGCCGCCGGGCGAGGCCTACCTCGGGTTCGGCGAGAAGGTCGGCCCGCTCGACAAGCGCGGCCTGCGATTCACGTTCTGGAACACCGACGCTTTCCCGCCGCACGTGGAGTCCGACCCGCTCTACGCCTCGATTCCTTTCTTCATCGCCCTCCGCGGCGGGGTGGCCTGGGGCCTCTTCCTCGACGAGCCGTGGCGCTCGGAGGTCGATATCGCCCTCAACGACCCGACCCGGATCGAATGGGAGTCGCGGGGCCCCGAGCTCGACGTCTACCTCCTGGCCGGCCCGCACCCGGCCGACGTCCTCCGGCGCTACGCCGCGCTCACCGGGCGCCCGGCCATGCCGCCCCTCTGGAGCCTCGGGGCGCACCAGTCGCGCTGGGGCTACGAGACCGAGGACGACGTGCGCGGCGTCGTCCGCGGCTACCGATCGCGCGGCCTCCCCCTCGACGTGGTCCACCTCGATATCGATTACATGGATGCTTATCGGGTCTGGACATGGGACCGCTCGCGCTTCCCCGACCCGGCGCGGCTCGCGCGCGAGCTCGCGGCCGAGGGCGTCAAGCTGGTGACGATCGTCGACCCGGGGATCAAGGCCGACGAGGGATATGCCGTCTACGAGGAGGCGAGAGAGCGAGACTACCTCGTCCGGCTGCCTCGCGGCGGCCCCCTCGTGGGAGAGGTCTGGCCCGACCCGGCGGTCTTTCCCGATCTCACGCGCGAGGAGGTGCAGCGCTGGTGGGGTGATCTGCAAAAGCCGTTCGTCGACGCGGGCATCGCCGGCATCTGGAACGACATGAACGAGCCGGCGTGCTTCTCCGTCCGCCCCGACAGGGGCCTGCCGGCGCCGAGCGGCGGGCGCGCCGCGGGCCTCGGCGCCATCGAGGGCAGCACGCTCCCCGACGACGCGCGCCACGGCGCCCGGCGCCACCTCGAGGTCCACAACGTCTATGGACTCGGCATGTCGCGGGCCGCCCACGAGGGCCTCGCGCGCCACGCGCCGGAGCGGCGCCCCTTCGTGCTGACGCGCGCCGCCTTCGCCGGCATCCAGCGCTACGCCGCGGTGTGGACGGGCGACTTCGCCAGCAATTTCACGCACCTGGAGGCGTCCATCCCGATGCTGATCGGCCTCGGCCTCTCGGGCGTGCCGTTCGTGGGCGCGGACATCCCGGGCTTCACGGGGCGCGCGAACGGCGAGCTGCTCGTGCGCTGGATGCAGGCGGGGCTGTTCTATCCGCTGATGCGCAACCACGCGGCGAGGGGCAGGCCGGCGCAGGAGCCCTGGCGCTTCGGCGAGCCGTACCTCGGCCTCGCGCGCGCGGCGCTCGAGCGGCGCTACCGGCTCCTGCCGACCCTGTACACGCTCATGCACGAGGCGGCGGAGACGGGGATACCCGTCCTGCGGCCGCTGTCCTTCGCGGCGCCGGACGACCCCGAGGCGCTCCACGCCTTCGATCAGCTCCTGTTCGGCGGCGATCTGCTCGTGGCGCCGGTGGTGCGGCCAGGGCAGTCGAAGCGGCTGGTGTACCTGCCCGCCGGCGCATGGATGGACTTCGCGAACCTGGAGCGCGCGGGGAGCGTGGATCAGGGCGGGCGCCACGTGATCGCCGATGCGCCGCTCGGGGTGGTCCCCGTGTGGCTGCGCGCCGGAGGCGCGGTGGCGCTCACCGCGCCTCGGATGCACACGACGAGCGCGAGCTGGGAGGAGATCACGTGGCACGTCCACGCGGCGGAGCGCGTGAGCGGCCGCCTGGTCGAGGACGAGGGCGACGGCCACGGCGCGTCGCGCGCCACCCGGATCGAGGGCGGCCTCGACGGCGCCACGTTCTCGCTCGAGCGCAGCGCGACGGGCGATCTGCCGCTCGCGCGCGAGGTGGAGACGATCCGCGTCCACGGCGTGCCGGCGCCGCGCTCCGTGGTCGGGGCCAGGTCGCACCGCGCGATCGACGGGGGCGTCGAGATCGAGGTCGCGGCCGACTGGCGGCGGATCGAGCTCAAGGTGTCCTGATCGCGGCGGCGCCGTAAGCACGCTGCTGTTGCAGTGCCTGCATCACCAGCGCTCGCAGCGGCCGTGGCTGCAGAGGTGTGCCTTGGGCAAGCGCTCTCTGCACCCCGCACCGAGCATGGCAGCTCGACGAGTCGCTCGACGGGTTAGATAGTCTATTTTATCCGAGCTTGACCCGAGCACAGGGCCTACCGTTTCCTACGCTCCCGGCGTGAACTGGTGAAGGTGGTAATAAAAAGACTTCTTCACGGACGACTCCTCGCTCCCCTTTTGTAGATCAATGATAAATCGTCGCCGCCTTCCGACAAATCCCCGCCTTCAACGTCGTCGTCGGGGCTGTGGACCCTGTGGGGCCAGGCCTGCGAATGCCCCCTTCTCCACGCGATCCAGGGGCCTGGCGCCACAAGTCCACGGCCCTCGGGTCCGCTTCTGGACCCACAGATGTGCCGGAGGACCCTCATTTATTTCCAGGCTACGGCACGCAGGGAGCCCCGCGAGCGTAGCGGCTGTTGCTGCGTTTAGAGAGGTGCCACCGCGCCGCATGCCCGTGCCCGCGCGCGGCCGGTCCGCCGATTGCATCGCCTGCTGCGCCTGAACGGGAGATGAAATGATGGGACTGAGGCACCTCGCCACTTCGGCTTTCGTCGTCCTGGCGACACCGACACTCGCCGCTGCCAACGTCGTGCTGCTCGATCAGGGCTGGACCGAGGACGAGCGGCAGACCTACTACCGGACTTCGCAGGGCTCGGCGCTGATGTCGTACGACATCTTCCTGCACCTCGAGGAAGCCGGAAGCGAGCGATCATTCCGTGCCGACCAGAACATGGCGAGGTACGGCCTCGTTCCTCAGCCGGCCGATCGTCGGCGCAACCCGGACGGACTTCCAATCGGATGGACGAGAACGGTGGTCAAGGAAGGCCGGTGGAAAGGCGACTGGGCGGGGATCTCCTGCGCGGCCTGCCACAACGGCCAGCTCGAGTACCGCGGAACGAGCATCCGGATCGACGGCGGCTTCAACCACACGCTCGATCTCTTCGCCTTTCTCGAAGGGCTCGACGACGCCTTACAAGCGGCGAACAAGGACCCGGGGAAGTTCGCCCGTCTCCAGCGGCGCATCCCCGCGAGCAACCTGCGCGAGCGCCTGGCGGCCAACGCCGCCGAGGTCCACGCTATCCGCAGCCGGTACCTCCGCACCTCGAGCCGGGTCGGGCCGGGCCGGATGGACGCGCTCAATCTCGTCCACAATCAGGTGGTGGCGAACTCTCTAGGGTATCCCGAGAACTGGATGGCGTTGAACGCTCCGGTGAAGTGGCCCTTTCTCTGGAATGCGCCGCAGTCGGCGTGGATCGGCTGGCGTGGCACCCAGCAATTTCCCCTGTCCCGCAACATCGGCGAGTCGATGGGGCTGTGGGTGAAAGCCAACCTGACGGCGAAGACTCCCGAGGAAGGCCTGTTCGACACGACCGCCGACATGAACGGCCAGATCGCGATGGAGGGTCTCCTGCGGCGTCTCGCGCCGCCACGCTGGCCCGAAGAGGTCCTGGGAAAGATAGACCGCGTGAAAGCGGCGGCCGGAAAGGCGCTCTTCCGGCAGGAATGCGCCCAGTGCCATTCGCAGTGGCCCCATCGGTGGGGCGAGCCGAAGCGGAAGGGCATGCGCTTCATCGAGAACGCATTGATTCCGGCGAAGACCATCGGCACCGACCCGACCCAGGTGCAGAATCTCACCTACGGCCTGAACCCGACCGTTTTCTCGGGCGCCCTCGCTCCGTTTCTTCCCCCTCCCCACAAAGGGCAGAGCATCGCGCCCGCGCTCGTCGTTCTCGTGACCGCGGTCTCGGGCGTGACCGAAAAAGCCCTCGCGAAGCTCGGCCTGAGCGCTGAGCAGACCGAGAACGTGACCGGCTACCGGAACGAGACCGAGCCGATGCCGCCGAACGGCCTGTACAAGGCGGCGCCCAGCGAAGGGATGTGGGCAATCGCTCCCTACCTGCACAACGGCTCGGTCCCCAACCTCTACGAGCTCCTCATCCCCGCGAAGGACCGCTCGAAGCGCTTCTACCTCGGGCGCGAGTTCGATCCCGTCAAGGTGGGCGTGGACACGTCGGGAGCCTCCGGCAAGTTTCTCTTCGACACGACGCTGGTCGGCAACTCGAACGCCGGCCACTCGTTCGAGGACGGCCCCATCAGCGACGGAGTCATCGGAAGGCGGCTCTCGGACGAGGAACGCTGGGCGATCATCGAGTACCTGAAGATCCTCCCCGAGGAGCCACGCCAGATCACGCCTTTCGGCGGACCGAAAGACCCGATCGCCGCCTGGAAGGATCCGACTTTTTACCACGTCAAACACCCTGGGGGTTACCAGGCAGGGCCGGCAGGTACCGAATGAAGACGTCGTTCTGGAGGAGCGCCGTGGCGATCGGGTTGTTTCTCTCCTGTCCGGGGCGCGTCACCCGCACGGCCAGCATTCCGTCGCTCGGGATCGCGGAGGAGACGCTCGAGCCGAACGAGGCTGCGCTGATCGAGGCGATCAAGGAAGAGACGCTCCGGATCATCCGCAAGCAGTATCCGCCGGGCGTGCGCCCGGTCCGCCGGGACGCCCACCCGAAGACGTTCGCCGTCGTGAAGGCGGAGCTCATCGTGCTCGACGACCTGCCGAAGGAGCTCCGGTACGGCGTTTTCAAGGCGCCCCGCAAGTTCGATGCGCTCGTTCGCTTTTCCGCGGGAGGAACCAAGGTGAAGCCGGACACGGAGCCGGAGCCGCGGGGCATGGCCATCAAACTCCTGGGGGTCGAAGGGGAGAAGCTCCTTCCCGCGGAGAAGCACGAGAAGACCCAGGACTTCATCATGATCAACTTCCCGGGATTCGCCGTGAGCAACCTCAAGGACTACCTGGAGCTGTTCCGGGCCGTCGCGGAGGGCCCTGAAGCGCGCGCCGCGTACATGCGAGCGCACCCGGAGATCGACAGGCTGAGTGCGCTCATGGCATCCCAGGTCCTCAACAATCCGCTTCAGTCGCAGTACTGGAGCGAGGTCCCCTACAAGCTCGGACCGGGCGCGATCAAGTTTTCGGCCAAGCCGGTCTCGCGAACAGGCGATCCGAGGCCCGAGAATCCGGGACCGGATTTCCTGCGTGAGGTGCTGCTCGAGCAGCTCAAGCGCGAGGACGTCTATTTCGACTTCATGGTGCAGCAGCAGACCGACCCGGTGAAGATGCCCATCGAAAACTCGACGATTATCTGGAGCGAGGAGCTCTCGTCGTTCCGGCGCGTCGCCATCCTGCGGATCCCGAAGCAGAACCCGGCGGACTTCAAGGACCTCGCGCTCGCCGAACTTCTGTCGTTCACGCCCTGGCATGCGCTGCCGGAGCACCGGCCGCTCGGCTCGATGAACCGCGCCCGGCGGGCGGCCTACGAAGCGGTGTCGAAGCTGCGGCACGAGATGAACGGCCAGCCGCGCTCCGAGCCGACCGAGCTTCCGTGACGGCTTCGGCTACCTACACGGCTGCCGCCAGGACCCCGATCAGCGGTGCTTCGTCACCCAGTCGATCGCCAGCCGCACCCGCGTGGAGAGCAGCCGCCGTGACGGGTACACCGCGAAGAGCTGGCGGGGCTCGACCGTGCGCCCCGTGATCGTGAGCTCGACGAGCGCCTCGCCCTGCTGCTCGATCACCTCGCGGGGAGCGCAGACCACGCCGAGCCCCTGCGCGGCGGCGGCGATCGCCACCCGCGGGTCGTTCACGCAAAACTGCGCGCGCGGCCGGACCTCCTCGATGGAGCCGTCCCGCCGGCGAAGGCGCCATGCGGCGCCCGGGTGGCTCAGGACCGCGGGCACGGACCCGAGCGACGCGCGCGCGAGCCGCGAGCGGCCCTCGAGCGCGTCCTGCACGAGGCGCGGCGACGCGGCCAGCGCGTACGGGAGCGACCACATCCGCCGCGCCACGAGGTCGGCGTCCTGAACGGGCCCAGCGCGGAAGGCGAGATCGACGCCCTCCTCGACCAGGGGGACGACCGCGTTCGTGAGCGTGAGCTCCAGCGACAGGCGCGGGTGCCGGGCGGCGAAGGAGAACAGCGCCGGCGCGATCCGCTGCGCGCCCGTCATCACGGGCGCCGTCACCCGGAGCCTGCCCGCGGGCTCGTCCTCCCGATCCGCGGCCCGGTCGAGGACCGAGCCGAGCTCGTCGAGCAGCGGCCCGGCGCGCTCGATCAGCCGCGCGCCCTCGCCGGTGAGGCCGACGCGGCGTGAGGTGCGCTGGAGCAGCCGCACCCCCAGCGCCTCCTCCAGCTGCGCCACCCGGCGGCTCACGGTGCTCGTGGGCACCCCCGTGCGCCGCGCCGCCTCCACGAAGCTCAGGTGGTGAGCGACGGCCGCGAAGAGCCGCACGTCCTCGAGGGAGATCATCCCGCTCATGGGACGGAGCATGTCACAGCATCCCATGGTTTGCCCGAGGCGCGCGCGCTACGCCTCGCTCATGGACCTTGAAGATCAGCATGTCGTCGTCATCGGTGGCTCGTCGGGCATCGGCCTCGGCGTGGCCAGGGCCTGCCTCGAGCGCGGCGCGTCTCTGACCGTCGTGAGCCGCTCGCGCGAGCGCCTCGCGCGCGCCGCGGCCGAGCTCGGGGAGCCGCGCCGGGTGCGCACCTTCCCGGCCGACGCGACGCAGGAGGCCGAGGTGCGGAGTCTGTTCAACGAGCATCCGCCGGCGCGCCATGTGGTGGTGACGGCGGTGGAGGGCCATTACCAGCCGATTCGCGCGCTGGACATCGCCGCGGCGCGGCGCGTGATCGACTCGAAGCTCGTGGCGGCCCTCCACGTCGCCAAGCACGCGCGGATCGAGCCGGGCGGCTCGCTCACGTTCACGGCGGGGATCGCGGCGGAGCGGCCGGGGCCCAGCGGGGCGGTCGTGGCCGCGGTGAACGGGGCGCTCATGGCGCTCGCGCGCGCCCTGGCCGTGGAGCTCGCGCCGGTGCGCGTGAACGCGCTGTCGCCGGGCTGGGTCGACACGCCGGTCTGGGACTCGCTCGCGGGCGGCGCCAAGCAGGAGCGCTTCGCGCAGCACGCGCGCCGCCTCCCGGTCGGGCGCGTCGGCGCGCCCGCGGACATCGCCCACGCCGCGCTCTTCCTCATGGGGAACGGGTTCACCACGGGCGAGGTGCTGCGCGTCGACGGGGGACACCGCCTCGTCTGAGAGCCTGAGCCCGCCCAGGGAGTTGGCCGGATTCGATAGATGCGGAACGCGAAACCAGGGACGGCAAGCGAGGGAAGCAAGAAAACCGCGGGAAGCGAGGGAGGCGCGCCGCAGCCGCCGCCTGGCCCATCGAACAAGGCATGTTCCCCGAGCTTGCCGCAACACTTCACCGCGCGATCGCCATGAGACGCGGTTGACAAAAGCCGCGAAGTATGGTTGTGCTACTGCTCTCTAGGAGTGCACCATGTACCCTCGTTCTTTCTTTCTTCTGACCTTCGCAGCGGTAGCCCTGGCGTGCTCTTCGACGCCCGACGAGAGCAGCGGCCCGACCTCCGGGTCCGGCGGCAGCAGCGGGACGCCCGCGAGCAGCAGCGGGACGCCGACGAGCGGCGTTAGCAGCTCGACCGGCGACGATTTCGGGACCATCACGGGGGGCAACGCGAGCGCCGGCGCAGGCGGCGCAGGCGGCAGCGATTGCAAGAGCGTCCTCGATGTCACCTATCGCGACTTCAAGGAGACGCACCCCGACTTCGAGATGGCCAGCTTCAGGGGCGACGAACCCCGTCGCCAGCTCATCGAGCCGACGCTCGACGGCGATCGGAAGCCGGTGTTCCTCGATTCCATCGGCTGCTTCGCGCAGCTGCCGGCCCCGCTCGGCTGCAGGGACGGGGTAGGCAACCAGAAGACCATCACGAGCGAGGAAAGCTTCAACCAGTGGTACCGGGACGTGCCGGGCGTGAACATGACCTTCACCAAGGAGCTCGCGCTCGACGAGTCGCCGCCCGGATCGGGGCAGTACGTGTTCGACAGCGCGGATTTCTTCCCGCTGGCGCCGGAGGAGGGGTTCGGGGTCACCCCGCCCAACAACGGCAAGAGACAGAACTTCCTCTTCACCACCGAGATCCACCTGATGTTCGGCTACGTCGCCCGTCAGAAGTTCACCTTCCGGGGCGACGACGACATCTGGATCTTCATCAACGGCAAGCTCGCGCTCGACCTGGGCAGCATGCACGGGCCCGCGGAGAGCGTCATCGACTTCGATGCCCAGGCCCGGGACCTCGGCATCTCGCCGGGCAACAGCTACTCGATGGACATCTTCCACGCGGAGCGCCACACCGACGGGTCGAACTTCCGCATCGAGACCAACATCTCCTGCTTCGTGCCCGTCGACATCCCGCTGTGACGCCCCCGGGCTCGCGCCGCGCCCTCTCGCAGGCCTGAGCCCGGCATCCCCAACCGCCGGACATCCCCGAGAGCGTGCGGGCGTCGAGGATCGCCGTCACACGTCGAGAGCGATGTTGTTGGGGTTGGCGGCGTCGATCTTGACCGGCACGACGAGGCCCGGCTGCACGCGGGGGATCGCCATCTGATGGATGACCGCGAGGATGGCCGCGCGGTAGGGCGGCGCGTTCGGGCGATACACCTCGAGGTCGACCCGGCACTGCGGCTGGTAGTTGATCATCGTGCCGGTGGGCTGGACGACGAGCACGCGGGCCTGCGCGGGCAGGCCCGTCATGCGGAGGTTGGCCGCCGCCGTCTGGGCCTGGATCATCTCGTTCGCGCCCGCGAGCATCTTGTTCGCGTTCTTCATCATGGGCAGAAAGACGGTGACGAACACCACGGCCATGACGCCCAGCACGACGAGGGTGATCACGATTCCTAAGAGGGGACCGGCGATCGACATGGGAGCCTCCACACGACTGCGTTGAGGGGCCGGCGGTCGGCGGAGCGTAGGGGAGGACCCCGAGCTGCGCGTCGCACCGGCGAGGGAGCGACCGATGCCACGGGGCTCCTCCGCGATCACCAGGGGAGCACGAAAGGGCTCCAGCGACAATCCCGCGGAGCGCGCCGCCCTCGCCGTGGCCGCGGGAGATGTGCGGCGATCGAAAAGGAGGCCAGAGCCACCGAAAGCCCGGCCAATGACGCGCTCCTCGGGCGGTGCCAGGCTCCTCTCCCATGATCGATGACAAGAGGATTGACCGATGACGAACAGCGCTGAACCACTCAACTTCAGCGACGAAGCGCACTGGACCGCCGTGGCGGCCAGCTACGAGCGCTGGGCCGAGCCGTTGACGGCGGGCTTCGCGCGCGCGGCGCTGTCGCTGGCGGGCGGGCTCGGGCAGGGCGAGCGCCTGCTCGACGTCGCCGCAGGGACGGGCGCCCTGGCGCTGGCCGCGGCCGAGGCAGGCGCGCGCGTGCTCGCGACCGACATCTCGCGCGGCATGGCGGCGCGCCTGCGCGAGCGACTGCAGCCCTTCGCCGGGAGCGAGGCGCGGGTGATGGACGGGCAGGCGCTGGACGTGGAGGACGCGACCTTCGATGTGAGCTGCTCCGTGTTCGGCGTCATGATGTTCCCCGACTGGCGCCGCGGCATGGCCGAGCTCGTCCGCGCGACCCGGCCCGGGGGCCGGGTCATCGTGGCGACCTGGTCGAGCCCGGAGGGGGCAGGCCCGGGGCCGCTCTTCCTGCAGGCCTATCGCCGCACCTTCCCGGAGGCGCCGATCCATCCGCCGCCCCAGGGCATGACGGCGCTGTGCTCGCTGGAGGGCCTGAAGGCCGAGATGCTCGGGGCCGGGTGCGGCGAGGTCGCCGTGCACGCGGTCGACGGCGCATGGGGCGGATCTTCGGTGGACCGCGTCATGACGGATCTCGACGAGATCCTGCCCGTCATGCACCTCTACGCCGCGCTGGACGGCGACGGGCGCGCTCGGCTACGCGGACCGCTGCGCGCCGCCATCGAGTCCTTCGCCGAGCCAGGCGGGGCCGTGCGTGTCCCGGTGACGGCGAACATCGCGATCGGCCGTAAACCCCGCTGACCATGGAATGCAGCGCGGCCCGGGCCGCGGGCCGCCGGGATCAGCCGGTCACGTTGTCCCACGCGACGGCGGTCGGCCCGAGGAGCGAGCGCCCGCCGGTCGCGATGACCTCTCGGTACCAGGAGAACGAGTCCTTCGGGATCCGTCGCTGCGTCGCGTAATCGACGTAGACCAGCCCGAAGCGATCCTTGTAGCCCTCGGCCCACTCGAAGTTGTCGAGGAGCGACCAGGCCCAGTACCCGACGACCGGGACGCCCTCCTGGACCGCCCGCGCCAGGCCGAGCAGGTACCGGTGCATGACGTCGATGCGCTTCGGGTCGTGCACCTTGCCGTCGAGGAAGACCTGGTCCCGCGTCGCCAGGCCGTGCTCGGTGATCCCGATGGGCAGCCTGTACCGCTCCCAGAAGTACCTCGATCCCCAGTAGAGCGTGCTGGGGACGATCTGCAGCCAGTCGAGCGTCCCGCGCGGGTAGCCCGGCGGGGAGACGACGCGCTCCGGCCTGCCGTCCTTGCCCTGCCGCCACGTGCCCGCCGAGTACATGTTGAGCCCGAGGTAGTCGATCGGCCGCTTTATCTGGTCGAAGTCGCTGGCGGGGAACTCGGGCATGTCGTCGCCGAAGAGCCGGAGGCCGCTCTCCGGATACCGCCCCTCGAGCACCGGACAGATCCACCAGGCGTTGTTCCAGGGGTTCTTGTCATAGACCGAGAAGATCGCCTCGCGCGCCGCCTCGATGTCCGCCGGATCCTCGGTCGCCGGGCGCTGCACCTGGGTGGCGAGCACGTAGCCGATCTTCGCCGCCGTGGCCGCGGCGCGCAGGGCGTCCACCTGCTTGCCGTGCGCCCGCATCTGGTTGTGGGCGGCGGTCAGGTACTCCCGGTAGGGGAGCTTGAGCCCGGGGGCGAAGACCCCGTTGAGGAGCGCGTTGCCGATGAACGCCTGCGGCTCGTTCTGCGTCACCCACCAGGGCACGCGATCGCCGAGCCGCCGGGCGACGACGGTCGTGTAGTCCGCGAACCAGTCGGCGACGTCGCGCTGGAGGAACCCGCCGCGATCCTGGAGCGCCTGGGGGAAGTCCCAGTGGAAGAGCGTGCACATGGGCACGATGCCGGCGCGGAGGAGCTCGTCGACGAGGCGATCGTAGAAGTCGAGCCCCTTCGGGTTGACCTTGCCCGTGCCGTCCGGGAGGACCCGCGTCCACGAGACGCTGAAGCGGTAGCTCTTGACCCCGAGCTCGGCGAGCAGCCCGACATCTTCCTTGTAACGGTGGTAGTGGTCGCAGGCGACGTCTCCGGTGTGCCCTTCGAAGACCTTCCCAGGGGTCTTCGAGAAGACGTCCCACACGGAGGGCGTCCGGCCATCCTCGCTGGCGGCGCCTTCGATCTGGTAGGCCGCGGTGGCCGTGCCCCACAGGAAGTCCGCGGGAAACGGCGCGGCCGTCGCGTTTGCTCGGCCTGCGCCGGCCGAGGCGGCGGTCACAGGCGGGGGCGCGGAGGAGGGAGAGGCGTTGCTCGCGGAGAGCGACTCGGAAGGATGGAGAGCCATGGAGGCATCATCCACGGCGTGCGCGGGACAGCAATGGGTTCGATGCGCGTCGATGCGGGTCGATGCGGGTCGATGATCGCGCCGGTCGCTTGACGGCCCAGCGCGGCTCGACAACATGGGCGGCATGCTCGCGATCCGACCGAAAGCCGCAGGCGGCCCCGAGGTGATGACGCTGGAGGAGCTCCCCACGCCCGCGCCGAGCCCGGGGGAAGCCGTGGTCCGCGTCGAGGCCGCCGGCGTGAACTTCATCGACATCTACCAGCGGAGCGGCCAGTACAAGCTCGAGCCGCCCATCCCGCTCGGCCTCGAGGGCGCGGGGCGCGTCGAGGCGGTGGGGCCGTCCGTCACCGAGGTGAGGGAAGGGGACGAGGTCGCGTGGACCGGCGGCCCCGGCTCGTACGCGACGCACGTCCGGATCCCGGCCGCGAAGCTCGTCCCCGTGCCCGCGGGCGTCGGCGCGAAGCGCGCCGCGGCCGCGATGCTCCAGGGCATCACGGCGCAGTACCTCGTGCGCTCCACGTTCCCGCTCGGCCCCGGCCACACGTGCCTCATCCACGCGGCCGCGGGCGGGGTCGGCCTGCTCCTGTGCCAGATGGCGAAGCGGCTCGGCGCGCGCGTGATCGGCACCGTCTCGACCGAGGAGAAGGCGCGCCTCGCGCGAGACGCCGGCGCCGACGAGGTGATCCTGTACACGAAGGCCGATTTCGAGGCGGAGGCGCGCCGGCTCACGGGCGGCGCCGGCGTCCACGTCGTCTACGACGGCGTCGGGAGCGACACGTTCGTGAAGGGCCTGGGCGCGCTCCGCCTGCGCGGCACGATGGTGCTCTTCGGCCAGTCGAGCGGGCCGGTGCCGTCGTTCGACCCGCAGATCCTGAACCAGAAGGGGTCGCTCTACCTCACGCGGCCGAGCCTCGGCCACTACACCGCGACGCGCGAGGAGCTGCTCGAGCGCGCCACCGACGTGCTCGGCGCGATCGCGCGCGGCGAGCTCACGATCTCGATCGGCGCCACGTACCCCCTCGCCGAGGCGGCGGAGGCGCACCGCGCGCTCGCCGGGCGGGCGACGACGGGGAAGGTGCTGCTCATCCCGTAACGGACGGAATCGTCGCGCGGAGGCGCGATTCGAGGCGCGGAGGATCTGGGGAGTTCGGCCCCGCTGCGGGAGCTCCTTGTCTCTCTGGTTCTCTCAGGCGTGCAGACGTGCGCTGTACGCGAGCAGCCTCCGGCCAATCCGGCCGTTGACCGTGTCGTCTTCGGGCCGGTACGCTCCCGGCGCGGAGGTGCTCATTCCATGGCCGAACGTCCCACGCTTGCTCCCGAGAAGATCTCGGACACGGTGAAGTCGCAGATCGCCGGATTTCATCGGTCCATCGTCGACGAGGTCGCGGCGGCGGTGAGCCGCGACCGGGTGGTCCTCGTCGGGATGGCCCAGAATCCCTTCGTGAAGAAGGCGCGCCAGCTGCTCGACGGAGAGGGCGTGAAATATACCTACCTGGAGTACGGGAGTTACCTCTCCAGGTGGAAGGAGCGGCTCGCCATCAAGCTCTGGGCCGGCTTTCCGACGTTCCCGATGGTGTTCGTCGGCGGGGTCCTCGAAGGCGGCTACGCGGAGCTCGTGAAGCTCCGCGACCAGGGCAAGCTCAAGGGCTAGCCGTGAACATGCGCGCATGAACGCCGGGCACAGCGCGCAGGCCGCCTCGGCCGCGGCGCTTCGCGCGGCGCGACGTGCCGCGCGAAACGCCGCGGTCGACCGGCGGTTCCGTGATATGCGGGAGGTCGCGGCGCGCCCTCGCGGCGGTCGCCGCGCTGAAGACGGCAGCACGGAGGCACCTCGTGACATCGCTCGGGATCCACGGAAGGCGGCGGGATGACGGGGCGAGCGGCGCGGCCCGGCGGCCGGGAGGCGGCGCGCCGTGAGCTCCTACGCCATCAAGCGGCTGCTCTCCATCATCCCCACGCTCTTCCTCGTCGCCACCCTGGTGTTCGTCCTGGTGCGCATCGTGCCGGGCGGCCCGTTCGACCAGGAGCGGGCGGTGCCCGTCGAGGTCCAGCGGCAGCTCGACGCCAAGTACCACCTGAACGATCCGGTGCTGAAGCAGTATGGCGACTGGCTCCTTGCGCTCGTCACCCGAGGCGACCTGGGCCCGACGTTCAAGTACCCGAACCGCACCGTCAACGAGATCATCGCGCTCAGCCTGCCCGTGTCGATGCAGCTCGGGTGCTGGGCGATGCTCTTCGCCCTCGCGACGGGCATCCCGCTCGGCATCATCGGCGCGATCCGCCAGAACACCTGGAAGGACACGGCGGCCATGGGGGTCGCCATGGTCGGCCTCAGCGTGCCGCGGTACGTGCTCGCCCCGCTGCTCATGCTCGTCTTCTCGCTCAAGCTCTACTGGTTCCCGGTGGCGCGCTGGGAGACGTGGCGGCACATGGTGCTGCCGGTCATCTGCGCCGGGCTCCCGGTCGCGGCCTACATCGCCCGGCTGACGCGCGGCGGGATGCTCGAGGTGATCCGCTCTGATTTCATCCGCACCGCCCGCGCCAAGGGGCTCTCCGAGCGAAAGGTCGTCCTGAAGCACGCGCTCCGGGGCGGGCTGCTCCCGGTCGTGAGCTTCCTCGGCCCCGGCTTCAGCGGCCTGCTCGTCGGCTCCCTCGTCGTCGAGAAGATCTTCAACATCCCCGGCATGGGCCGTTACTTCGTCGAGGCGGCCACGAACCGCGACTACAACCTCGTGATGGGGGTCATGCTCGTCTACGGCTTCCTGCTCATGCTCTTCAACGCGATCGTCGACGTGGCGTACGCCTTCATCGACCCGCGGGTGGAGCTGCGCTGACCATGCTCCACGCCGCCCTCCCGCAGCCCGCCGCCCCCGGCGATCCGCCCGCCGCCCCTGGCGGCGCGGGCGGCGCGGGCGGCGCGGCACCAAGCCCGGCCGGCCCGCTGCGGCTCGACGCGCTGGAGCAGGGATCGAGCCTCGGCCGCGACGCGTGGCGGCGGCTCCGAAAGAACCGCGCCGCGGTCGCCTGCGGCGTCGTGCTCATCGCGATGATCCTCGCCTGCATCCTCGTCCCGGAGCTGTCGAGCTACCGGTACGACAAGGCGGATCTCAAGCTCGGCGCGCAGCCCCCGTCGCTCGCCCACTGGATGGGCACCGACTACTTCGGCCGCGATCTGATGGCCCGCGTCTTCTTCGGCGGGCGCATCTCGTTCGCCGTCGGCATCGTCGCGACGCTCGTGAGCTTCGTCATCGGCGTGAGCTGGGGCGGGGTAGCCGGCTACTTCGGCGGCAAGGTCGACGCGATCATGATGCGCATCGTGGACGTGCTCTACACGTTCCCGTTCCTCATCCTCGTCATCCTGCTGATGGTCTTCTTCGCGAACGACCAGACGGTCCTCTACCGCGCCTGGAAGGTCGCGCTCGGCCTCTTCGTCAAGGAGCCGTCGGACCCGAGCTACTTCCCCATCTTCCAGATCGTCGTCGTCTTCGCGGCCCTCGGCGGCATCTCCTGGCTCACCATGGCCCGCATCGTCCGCGGCCAGGTCATCGCGCTGCGCGGCCAGCCGTTCATCGAGTCGGCGCGCTCGATCGGCGTCGGGCACGCCGCGCTGATCTTCCGGCACCTCGTGCCGAACGCGGTGGGACCGATCATCGTCTACACGACGCTCACCATCCCCGAGGTGATGATGACCGAGGCGTTCCTGAGCTTCCTCGGCCTCGGCACGCAGGAGCCGCTGTCGAGCTGGGGCCTGCTCGCGTCCACCGGCGCCGACGCGATGGACCTCTTCCCCTGGCAGCTCGTCTTCCCGGCGCTGATGCTCGCGCTCACGCTGATCTGCTTCAACTTCCTCGGCGACGGGCTCCGCGACGCCCTGGATCCTCGCATCCGAAAGGACTGAAGGGCTCCGCGCTCCATCTCCGGGACGCGCGCGCCCGCACGGACCATGCTGCTCGAGGTCAAGAACCTGAAGACCCACTTCTTCACCGAGGAGGGGGTGGTCCGCGCGGTCGATGGCATCTCCTTCAGCCTCGAACGCGGCGAGGTCCTCGGCATCGTCGGCGAGTCCGGCTCGGGCAAGAGCGTGACGAGCCTCTCCCTCCTGCGGCTCATCCCCGACCCGCCGGGCAGGATCGTCGGCGGCCAGATCCTGCTCGAGTCCGAGGGCGGCGTCGTCGAGGACCTCGTGGAGGCGAGCGAGGCGAGGATGGAGCGCGTCCGCGGCGACCGGATCGCGATGATCTTCCAGGATCCGATGACGTCGCTGAACCCTTACCTCCGGGTGAGCGAGCAGCTCATCGAGGTGCTGGAGCTCCACCGCCGGATGGGCCGCGCCGAGGCGCGCCGGCGCAGCGTCGAGATGCTGCAGGCGGTCGGGATCCCCGCGGCGGCGTCGCGGATCGACGACTACCCGCACCAGCTCTCGGGCGGGATGCGGCAGCGCGTGATGATCGCGATGGCGCTCCTGTGCGACCCCGATCTGCTGATCGCCGACGAGCCGACGACGGCGCTCGACGTCACGATCCAGGCGCAGATCCTGGACCTGATCGGGGAGCGGAAGGAGGCGCTCGGCGCGGCCGTCCTCCTCATCACGCACGACCTCGGCGTCGTGGCGAAGATGGCCGATCGCGTCGCGGTCATGTACGCCGGGCGCATCGTCGAGGAGGGCCCCGTCGGCGCCATCTTCCACGCCGCCCGGCACCCGTACACCATCGGCCTGTCGCGCTCGATCCCGCGGCTCGACGACGCGCGCGGCGGGGACCTGGTGCCCATCCCCGGGATGCCGCCCTCGCTCGCGCGCCTGCCGCCGGGCTGCCCGTTCCACCCGCGCTGCGCGCACGCGATCGCGGCGTGCCGGGAGGAGGCGCCGCCGCCGCGCATCGTCTCGGGCGAGGGCAACAGGAAGGCGCTGCACGTCGTGCGGTGCCACGTCGAGGACGTCGCAGGACGAGCGCCATGACCACCGCCGCAACCCCCCCGCCGCTGCTCTCGGTGCGCGATCTCAAGGTCCACTTCCCGGTGCGCCGCGGCCTGCTCCAGCGGCAGGTCGGCACGGTGCGCGCGGTCGACGGCGTCTCGTTCGACGTCGACCGCGGCGCGACGCTGGGTCTCGTCGGCGAGTCCGGATGCGGCAAGTCGACGACGGGCCGGGGCATCCTCCGCCTCGTCCCGCCCACGTCGGGGAGCGTGAAGATCGACGGCCGGGAGATCCTGACGCTCGAGCCGCGCGCGCTGCGGAAGGCGCGCCGCGAGATGCAGATGATCTTCCAGGACCCGTACGCGAGCCTGAACCCGCGCATGACGGTCCACGACCTCATCGCCGAGCCGCTCTCCACCCACGGCCTCGTCTCGTCGCGCGACGAGGCGCTGCGCGAGGTGGCGCGCCTCATGGAGCTCGTCGGGCTCTCGCCCTCGTACATGCGGCGCTATCCGCACGAGTTCTCCGGCGGCCAGCGGCAGAGGATCGGCATCGCCCGCGCGCTCGCCCTGAAGCCGAAGCTCGTGATCGCGGACGAGCCGGTCAGCGCGCTCGACGTGAGCATCCAGGCCCAGATCGTCAACCTGCTCGCGTCGCTCCAGCGCGAGCTCTCGCTCACGTACGTGTTCGTCGCGCACGACCTCGCCGTGGTCCGCCACCTGTCAAGCGAGATCGCGGTGATGTACCTCGGCCGGATCGTGGAGCGCGCTCGCCCGGACGAGCTCTTCCGTTCACCGCAACATCCGTACACGCAGACCCTGCTGTCGGCGATCCCGATCCCGGATCCCGATGTCGAGCGCACGCGCCGCCGCCTGCCCCTCGTCGGCGAAGTGCCGAGTCCGCTGAACCCGCCGTCAGGGTGCCATTTTCACACACGCTGTCCCTATACGATGGACCGGTGCAGCGCCGAGGCCCCTCCGCTGGAGGAGCGTCGCCCTGGGCACTGGGCCGCCTGCCATCTCACCGAGTTGCCCACGGCACCTACGCATCCGTGATGTGATCCGGCGGCGCGCAATACCCCACATCGGCTGAGCTCGTTGTCCAGACATGACGTGGAATGTCCGATGACAGGATTTTCCTGACCTCTGCGTGCAGTAGCGGGGTTAGGATCCTGGGACCGATGCCGCGAATCTCTGACGCCACGCTTCGCGCCCAGATCCCGACGGCCCTTCTCATCGGCGGCGATCAGGCGTTGCTCCAGCGCTGCCAGACGGCGGCGATGGATGTGGGGATCATCGTCAAGGCGTGCCCGGTATCGATGGCCGCCGCGCTCGCGGAAGAGCGTCGGCCGGTGGTCATCGTGGTCACGTCGTCGACTTACGCGCTCGCTCCCGAGGCGTTCGAGGAGATCGCGCGCGACGTGGTCAGCACGCTCGTGCGGGTCGACGAGGCGATGGTGGAAGACGATCTCGGGGCGCTGCTGGCCACGGCGGCGCGCGAGAGCCGCAAGCAGCGCTCGCGGCAGCTGACGCCCGGTCGCTATTCGATGATGCCGGCGGACGAGAGCGCGTCGGTGCCGCGGTCGGAGCGCTTGACCATCGGGGTGATGAAGGCGGACCCGGCGTCGCGGCGCGACCCCGAGGCGACGCCGCTGCCGCGCTCGGGGCCGCGCAGCGCGGGCGCGCAGGAGCTCGCGTACCGCGAGCGCGTGGCGGCTGCCGTGGCTGCGCAGCGGCCGGAGCGCTCACGCGCGGAGGCGCCGGGGGAGGCAGCGTACCGCCCGCGCGAGGCGCCGGTGCCGCGCTCGGAGCGCCTGGGGGTCATGGTGGGGCCGCCCTCGTCGCGGGCGCGCCGTGAGCTGCCCGCTCCGACGCCGCTCCCGCCGCCGCCGGCCGCTGGCCCGGTGGTTGCGCGCCGGGACGCGTCCAGGCCGGTGCAGGCATCGCCGGCGGCTGGAGCGTACGTGCGGCGGGATACGCCGCTGGCAGGCTCGCATCCGGCCGAGGCATACGCGCGGCGGGATACGCCGGTGGCTGGCTCGCAGCAGGCCGGGGCGTACGCGCGTCGGGATGCGCCGGCCGCGACGTCTGCACGGCGGGATGCGTCGGCTCCGCTGCCGCAGCAGGCCGTTCCGAGCTCGCGGCAGCAGGCCGGGGTGGTTCCGCGTCGGGATACGCCGGCGGCGCATGCGCTTCCGCGGCAGGTGCCTCCGTCGCCTGCCGCGCAGCGCGACGCGCAGCCGTGGGAGCAGCGCGACGCGCAGCCGTGGGAGCAGCGCGACGCGCAGCCGTGGGCGGAGAACATCGGCCTGCAGCCAGGCGCGGCGCCCCCGCAGCGGGAGGCGCTCGCGATGGGCTCGCAGGACGGCGAGGCGCACGGCGGTCATTCCGCGTCGCCGCCGAGCTCCCATCGCGCGCCGCCCAGCTCCCATCGCGCGCCGCCCAGCTCCCATCAAGCGCCGCCGTCCTCTCGCAGAGCGCAGTTCCACGTCGACATCGCTCTCCTGTTCGATGAGCGAGGTCTGCCGCGCGCCGATCCGCAGGCGAAGTGACGCTCGGCCGGGGCGCGCCGGGCGGCTCGTCCGCTGGCGGGGGCGCCGGGCGATCCCTTTGCCGGCGAGGGACCGCGTCCCACGGGTGACCGGCGGCGCGGCAGAGGGTAAGCTTCGCGCGGCCATGACGACAGGGACGAAGCAGGAGTCGATCCACGGAAAGCTCGTTCGCGCGCTCGATCCCGTGCACATCGAGGTGGAGAACGAGAGCCGCATGCACAGCGTGCCGGTGGGCTCGGAGACCCACTTCAAGGTGCTCGTGGTGAGCGAGGCATTCCGGGGCCTGAGCCCGCTCGATCGCCACCGCCGGGTCAACGAGCTGGTGCGCGAGGAGTTCCGCTCCGGGCTGCACGCCCTGACGATCCGCGCGATGACGCCGGACGAGTGGGAGCGGCAGGGGGGCGCGGACTTCCGCTCTCCCCCGTGCCTGGGCGGCTCCAAGGCTGCGCCGGAGCCCGGCGCCAAGTCGGGCTGAGCGGCGAGGCGCGCATGGAGCTCGTCGTCGCCCTCGTCTCGGACCTGCACTTCGGCCCGGAGGCGTCGTTCGGGGGCAAGCTGCGCAAGCTCACGGGCGAGGCGCCCGAGCTGACCCGCGCCTTCGTGAGGCGGATGAACGAGATCACGCGGCCTGATCTCGTCGTGAACCTGGGCGACGACATCGAGGACGAGGGGCCCGAGGCGGACCGGGAGCGCTACGGCGCCTGCATGGCCGCGCTCGGCGGCCTGAAGGCCGAGCTCTTCCATGTCGCCGGCAACCACGACGTGATCCACCTGAGCGAGGCCGAGCTGCTGTCCGCCTGGGGCAGACCCGAGGCGACGCGGCTCCATTACGCCTTCGACCGCGGCGGCTTCCACTTCACGGTCCTTCACACGCGCGAGCGCAAGGATCACGACATCTCGCTCGGGCCAGAGCAGCTCGCCTGGCTCGGCGAGGACCTCGCGGCGTCCCCGCTGCCCAAGATCGTGCTGATGCACCACAGCGCGGCCGATCAGGATCTCCGGGGCAACCGCTGGTTCGAGGGGAGCCCGCACATCTGCCTCGTGCGCGAGCGGCGCGCGATGCGGAAGCTCTTCGAGGAGCACGGCGTGCTCGCCGTCTTCAACGGCCACCTGCACTGGAACCACCTCGACGTGATCCGCGGCATCCCGTACGTGACGCTCCAGAGCCTGATCGAGAACCTCGACGACGATGCGCCGGGCCGCCCCGCCGCGGCGCACGCGGTCGTGCGGCTCGGCCCGAAGCGCATCGTGGTGGAGATCGAGGGCGCGGAGCGGGCGCGCTACCAGTTCGACCGGCGGTAGGGGGCGGAGAGCGCCCGAGCGGGAAATTGAGGTCGGGAATCGGCCGACAGATCCGCTCCATTCCAATGCCCGGTTCCGATCGTCGTTTTCAGGCGTGCGTCGGCTCGGAACTCCAATTGACACCTCATTCCGGGGCGCTTTAGCGTTATTTCGACCGTCATGCGTCGCAACGACTCACGCCTCCGCCCCGCTCTCCTCCTCGCACTCGCCTTGTTCGGCGCCGATTGCGGTGACGATGCCATCTGTTCGCCAGGCGCCCTGTCCGCCTGTTTCCTCGCCGACGGGTCGCTCGGCGCGCAGCAGTGCAACGCGGATGGCACCGCGTTCGGCGCGTGTGCCCCCGTGGCGAGCGGCTCTGGACGAGGGTGCGAACACCTCGGCGAAGCGTGCTGTCCCGCGCTCCCCGAAGAGCTCGTCGCGGGCTGCGACGCCGCCGCGAGCCAGGCGAACGACGCCGCGTGCGACGATTTCCTCGCGAGCGCCAACGCGGTCGATCTCTGCACCGGAGGGCCCGGGGAGGGTGGGGCGCCGGTGGTCCCCTATGGCCCGAGCTGCGCCGGCCTGCTCGACGCGTGCTGCGCGGCGCTGCCGGCGCAGCTCAGGGAAGCGTGCCACGCGACCGGATTCCGGGGCAATGAGCAGCTGTGTCACCGGTTCCTGGAGAGCGACGCCAAGGACAACGGCTTCTGCGCCGACGTCGACCCCGCGGCCGAGAGCTGCGGTTATCTGTCGGAGCGGTGCTGTCCCTCGCTCCCCGAGGGGGCGCGCGAGCGCTGCGCCGCCCTCGCGGGAGAGTCCGACGCGGCGCGGTGCCTCGACTACCTCGGCGGCGCGGCGGACGCGGGCCGCTGTCCGAGGCTCGGCCCGGACGAGCCGTTCAGCGCGGCCCCGTGCGAGGCGCTGCTCGATACGTGCTGCGCGACGCTCGAGCCTGAGCTTGCGTACGAGTGCGATCTGGCCGCGATGTCCGGCGTCCATGCCCGCTGCGAGGCGTTCACCGGCTCGATCCGCGCGTTCGGCCTCTGCCTCGGCAGCGACGGCGCGGGGGGCGGCGGCGACGACTGCGGGGACACGTCGAGCGACGTGGACAACTGCGGATTCTGCGGCAACGTCTGCGGCGACCAGCACGCGACGCCCTCGTGCGCGGCCGGCAGGTGCTCGCTCGCGTGCGACCTCGGCCACGCCGACTGCGACGGCGAGCCTGCGAACGGCTGCGAGGCGGACGTCGAGGGCGACGCGGACAACTGCGGGGCCTGCGGCAACACCTGCAGCGCGCGCCACGGCGCCGCCACCTGCGTCGCGGGCGCCTGCGAGGTCGCGTGCGACGCCGGGTACGCGGACTGCGACGGCGACGCCTTCACCGGGTGCGAGGTCGCGCTCGCCTCGGACCCGTTCCACTGCGGCGCGTGCGGCAACGACTGCGCGGGCGGCCTCTGCGACGCCGGGGAGTGCGCCCCGGGCGCCACGTCGCTCGCCTCGGGCCTCGCGGTGCCGTCGGCCCTCGTCGTCGACAACAGCGCCCTTTACCTTGTCGGCTTCCAGCACGCCGGCGGCATCGCCGTCCGCGTCGACAAGCTCTCCGGCGGCGCGACGTGCCTCGCCAACGGCGCTCCTCCCGGGGTCGTGGGCTGCAGCGCCGACCGCTTCGAGGACATCGCCCTGCTCGGGGCCGACGCCATCGTCACCGGGTCATCCGGCGTGCTCCGGTACCCCTTGTCGGGCGGCGCCGCGATCCCCCTCACCACCGCGATCCCCGACCCCTGGGCGGTCGTCACCGACGGCAGCGACGTCTGGTTCACCTCGCTCTCTCAGGGCGGGATCTACCGCGTCGACGCCCTCACGAGCGGACAGCGCGCGCAGGAGATCACCGGCGTGTTCTCCGAGCCCGGGGGCGCGCTCGCGAGCGACGCGGAGCACCTCTACTGGTCCCGGACCGACGGCACCGTCGTGAAGCTCCGCAAGGACGGCGCCGAGCGGCGCCAGATCGCGTCCGGACAGGTGGTGGACACGACGAACCTCACGCCCCACACCCTCGCCGTCGACGCCGAACACCTCTTCTGGAGCAGCCCGAACGGGTTCGTGTTCCGGCTCGCCAAGGACGGCGCCGACCTCACGGTGCTCGCCGACGATCAGCCGAACCCCGCCGGGATAGCCGTCGATCCCGGCGACGGCGGCGCCGTCTACTGGGCCAACCGCGTCGGCTCGATCCGCAAGGTCCCGAAGGCCGGCGGCGCCGTGACGACGCTCGCCGTCGGCCAGCTCGACGCGATCGCGATCGCCGTCGACGAGGCGTTCGTCTACTGGGCGACCCGGGCGGGGGACGTCCGCAAGATCGCGAAGTGAGCTGAAGAGCAGCCGGGAGATGCAGCGCATGCATGATCGCGTCGAGGGCAGTCCGTCGCACCGAAGCCCTGTCTCGAGCCGCCTCCGGCGTGTGCCGGCGGTGCGCCTCCTCGGGACGCTCGCCGTGCTGCTCGCCGCCGGGGTGGTGGCGGGCATGGGCTGCGGCCAGGAACCGCCCCCTCCCGCCGTCGCGGCGCCGCCCCTGGGCGCGCAGGCGAACGACGACGCGTGCGCGTGCAGCGGCGGCTTTTATTACAACGGCGAGGCGATCCCGATCGAGGACACCCGGTGTGACAGCTTCGTGTGCGGGCGCGACCTCATCGCCTATCACTGCGTCGACCTCGGCGCGAACGACAACTGGCGCAGCTTCCCGGGGAACAGGTGCGGGGATCTCGCTTGTCCCGGCGCAGGGACCTTCTGCGGCGCGGACGTCGTGAACGGCGAGCCCGCGGCCCTGTACCAGTGCGCGGGCGCGGGGCAGATCCCGCTCGAGTGGACGATCTGCGAGGGGGGCTGCCGCCGCGGGGCGTGCACCGACGCCGCGACGAGCGAGTGCCCGTGCGAGGTCCCGCCCGTCGCCGGCGGCGAGCACATCCCGCGCACCTGTGGGCAACGCGTGTGTTTCCCGACCGGGGCTGGCAGCGACGGGGTGAAGATGGTGTGCACCGCGGACGGGTGGCAGAGCCTGGGGCTCTCGTGCACGCAGCGCGCGGGCACCTGCAACGCCTGCCGCGGGGTGCAGGACAGCTTCGACAACGAGGTCACCACGACCGCGTGCGGCGAGACGATCTGCGGCCTCGGCCACGGCAACCGCAGCGAATGGATCTGCGGAGAAGCGGGGTGGCTCGACCTCAATCGCCCCTGCGAGCCGGGCAAGCCGGAGGAGGAGGGCGCGGAGTTCGGTCGCTGTCCGGAGCAGTTCCAGGACAAGGACGGGAAATGGAAGTCGGTCGAGCAAGGCCAGACCTTCTGCGGTGATCAGGTCTTTCGTAGCCCCTGGAACAACGACCTGGCGCGGAGCTTTGGCGAGCCCTTGATCCAGATCAAGGGAAAGGCGACGCAGCTCTTCGCCTGCCCCGGGCCGGGCGCCCGCCCTGTGCCTTATCGGGACTGCTCAGCGCTCGGCGGCACCGGGGAGTGCAAGACCGTGCGGGAGCTGCCGGCGATGCACTACCACGAGGTCACCGGCGCGCAGCCCCAGGACGGCGCCAGGACGATCCGCGACTGGGACCGCTGCGACGAGGCGTGCCCCACGGTCACCGACGCGGTGTACACGAGGGTGGGGCCGGACGGCAACCGCTTCTGCCGCCATCTGTTCTGCGGTCAACACGGGATCACCGGCCGCGTCGGGACCTTGTACCAGTGCGCCTACGACGATTGGACGTACTGTCCGCCGTCGGCGGAGTCCACGCGCGCCGTCGTGGGCCGTCCGGTGCCCTACGAGGAGTGCTCTGTGGCGTGCATGCCGCTCGACACCAAGAGCCGAAACGACGTGTGTGATGCCACGTCGGATCAGGAGCCGTTCGGGATCCCGGATCCAGCGCCCGAGCCGAGCCCGTCGTCGCGCTGCGACGCCATCCGCGATTACCAGGACAACGAGGTCCCTCCGGCGTCGCGGCGGCGGGGCGCGAGCGTCTGCGGCCGCGGCGGGCAGGTGTTCGAGTGCCGCGATCGGCAGCTCTACCGCCCCGACGGCTGGCACGCCACGGGGATCTCGTGCGGCACCGCGTGCGGGATCTGCGGCCCGGATCCGTACGGGGCCCAGAGCTCGTTCTGCAGATCGATCACGGAGTTCTTCGGCAACACGTGCAGCGACATCACCGCCGACCCGGAGGCGATCCTGTGCAACAACAGCGATGACGTCCTCCTGAACGACCCTGCCTACTGCGGCCACAACCCCGGCCTGCACGCCGCGGGTGACCCGTGGATGCTCTACACCTGCAAGGCGTATTGCGAGCGCGAGGAGGGCGCGGCGACGCGCTGGGTACCGTGCGAGGGGCGCGAAGGCGACGGCCAGAACGGGCGAGAGAGGACGCGGGTCTACCGCTTCGATCACGCGACCTACTGCCCGATGGGGTGCAAGGTCAACGAGAGGGTGAACGACGCGTGCATCGCGCCCACGGGGAACCTCCAGTTCCCGTTCCCCGACCACAAGATGATCCAGAACATAGGCCACAAGCCGGGCTGGAATGAGGGCCGGCACCTCGGCGAGGACATCGGCAAGGCGAGCGGCCGGACGGAGGGCACCTACGTCTTCCCGATCGCCCCTGGCAAGCTCCTCCGGGCGGGCATCAACTGCTCGCAGTACCTCGGCATCGCGCTCGTCGAGCACCGCTTCAAGGAGAACGGCGAGGAGAAGCGGTTCTGCTCGTTCTACGGGCACCTCGACGTGGATGAGCTGGCGATGACCCTCGTGGGACAGGACATCGGCACCGACACGCCGCTCGGGAAGATCGCCTATTGGGACGACATCCCGAGGCAACACAACCTCTATTGCGACACCAAGTGGACGGAGTGCCCGGCGGAGGACAGCTTCCCCTGCGATCCGGGCAATTCGCACCTGCACTACGCGGTGCTCTCCCACGCCGAGTGCGCGCGCTTCGACGACGGGGGCGGCGCGCCGCCCGGGTACGATGAGTGCAACACCGCATCGGCGGTCGGGTACCTCGACACGGAGACGCGGATCGAGTCCTATACCGCGCTCGACGGGACCTGCACGATCCCCATCTCGAGCCCCGACGGATACATCTCCCCGGAGTGGTTCGTGACCTCTCGTCTACATTGATCCACCGCCCGCGCCAGCGTCGAGCGCCGGGCGGGGAGGCGTCCTCGGCTTGACCGGCGCCTCGCGCGGGCAGGCGCGCGACGTCAGGCGGAGGTCGGCGGGAGCGGCATCACGCACTCCACGAAATAGCGCAGGATGTCCTGCGGGGTGATGATCCCGACGAGGCGCCCCTCGCGCACCACCGGCAGATGGTGGATCCGGTTCGCGCGCAGCAGGGTCATCACCTCGTCCGTGGGCATGAACTCGTCCACGCAGATGGGCGGGGTGCTCATCACGTCTGCAGCCGTCATGCCTGCGTACTCCTTGCGCAGGAGCACGCCCAGGAGATCCGTCTCGCTGACGAACCCGACGATGTGGTGCCCCCCGTCGATGACCGGCGCGCCGCTCAGGTGATGGTTGGCGAACAGCTGCAACATGTCGGTGACCGGCGTGCCCTGCTCCAAAGCGATAACACGCTCGGTCATCAGATTGCGCGCATGGCCCTTCATGGTCCGGTGCATGTAATGATCAACACGCAGCGACGTCAAGGGCGTCGACGCACCGCGCCGAGCAGCCCGTCCAGCCGCCGTCCTTCCGCAACGTCCCCCGCCCCAGCGCCCTCCGTCGCGCGACCGCTGCGGACGGCCGGGGGCGCAACGCACCGGCCGGCTCGGCCGACCTCGGCGCCCCCTGCCGGCCGCCCCGGCGGCCAGCGGGCCCGCCGGGGGAGCTCAGGGAGTCGACGGCGGGGCCCGGGAGGCGCAGGCCCAGGCCGTCGTCCGCTCGGATGGATCGCTCCCGCCGAGCGCCTTTCCGGGCGCCTCCCGGCGAGGAGGTTGGCTGTCAGCGACAGGCCATCGTGTCGCCACCATCGCACTTCGACCGCACCCCATCGCTCCTCCGTCCCCGGTGCCAGCATCGCTGTCCATGATGCCTTGGACAGAGCAGGAGTCTCGCGCCAACAGCGCCAACAGAGCGATCGCGCCGCGACACAAAAAAAGAGACCATTGCGTGCGCGTCGGTCTTTGCCCGGCGGGGTATCAGTGACATCTTTCCATTTGTCTCTGTAGCGGAGATGGCCCGATCGGCCGCTCCGACTCGTGGGCTTCTTCGCGGCTCGTGCATCTGAACAAGATCACGCACCGGTGTTCGATGCGCGCACCCCTTGGCCCGCGCCTCGGCGCCGGTCGTTTCGGGAGCTCGTGGGCCATGCGCTCATGGGCATCCCAGGGGGGCGTTATCCATGGAGCATTCGCCGAAGCTAGCTGCACTCCTCCTGGCCATCGCCGCGCTCTTCGCGAGCGCGTGCGCGGTGGCGCTCGATCCGGACGCTCCGGCCGAGGACGCCGGGGACGCCGCGTCCCAGGCCGCCCAGACGGCGAACGCGCTCACGTCGAACGCGCTCACGTCGAACGCGCTCACGTCGAACGCGCTGGCATCGAAGGCGCTGACGTCGAACGCGCTCACGGCCGAGGCGCTCTCGGGCCACCCGCTCACGGCCGAGGCGCTCCGCGACCCGGCCGCGCGCACCCTGCTGAAGTACGTCGCGGGCTGCGCGCTGCCCGCGGGTGAAGGCTTCACCGTCGCCGTGGACGGGGACGAGTTCTCCTTCCCAGGGGAGCTCGGCCTCGCGGCGAGCTGGGGCGAGGAGGGCGGCGCCTGCGACGAAGCGTGCCGGTCCTGGGTCAGCGGCTGCGTCCTCGCCCGCGTCAACTACCTCGGGCACAAGGTGAACATCTCCGTCCGCGGAGATCGCAAGGAGCTCCAGGCCGACAAGGTCGAGCGCGCGGCCTATCCGAGGCGCGAGGCCACCTACTACGGCAACGTCTTCGCGCCGCAGCGCCGCTACCACGCGTGCCTCCCCCCCGAGCCGTCGTCGCTCGCGCGCGCCTGCGGGCCCTCGCTCGAGACGTGCGCGATCCAGGTCGCCGGCTCGTGCGACAGCCTGTGCGACGAGCCGAACAGCGACGGAAGCTTCTCGAACTGCCGCGGCAAGATCCGCAGCAGCTCGGGCAAGCTCATCGTCGAGAGGACGCCGAACCCCGGCTCGGTCACCGTGTTCCTGCGCTGACGTGGGCCACGCGGAGATCATCGCGGGGCGCTTCGTCGTCGAGGGCGAGGCCGCCTCCGGAGGGATGGGCACCGTCTACAAGGCGTACGACCGCCTCGGCGGCGCGGCGGTCGCCCTCAAGATCGTCCGGCTGAGGAACGAGATCCAGATCGAGCGGTTCGAGCGGGAGGCCGCCCTCCTCGCCGCGCTCGTCCACCCGGGCATCGTGCGCTACGTCGCGCACGGCAGCACCCCGGAAGGCGATCGCTACCTCGCCATGGAGTGGCTCGACGGCGAGGACCTCGCCGCCCGCCTCGCGCGCCGCGTCCTGCCGGCGAGCGAGGGGCTCTTGCTCGTGCGCCGGGCCGCCGACGCCCTCGCGTTCGCGCACGCGCGCGGCATCGTCCACCGCGACATCAAGCCGAGCAACCTCTTCCTCCCGGGCGGGGACGCCGGGCGGGTCAAGCTCGTCGACTTCGGCATCGCGCGGCCCAGCAGCGACGCGGGGCGCGTCACCGTCACCGGCGGCGTCCTCGGCACGCCGGGGTACATGGCCCCGGAGCAGGTCGAGGCGCACAGCGTGCCCGACCCGCGCGGCGACGTGTTCTCCCTCGGGTGCGTCCTCTTCGAGTGCCTCGCCGGCCAGCCCGCCTTCGCGAGCGCGAGCCCGATGGCTTCGCTCAGCAGGGTGCTGCTGATGAGCCCGCCCCGCCTCCGCGACGTGCGCGCGGACGCGCCGGCGCCGCTCGACGAGCTCGTCGCGCGCATGCTCGCCAGGCAGCCCGGCGACCGCCCGCGCGACGGCGCCGAGGTCGCGGCCGAGCTCGACCGGATCGCCGCGATGCGGGGCGGGTGGACCGCGCCGCCCGACGCGCCGACGCTCGCGGGCGGCGCGCCGCCCGACGCGCCGGCCCACGGCCTCGCCCCGCGCGACCGCGCCGCGCTCACCCTGGGCGAGCAGCGCGTCGTGAGCCTCGTCTTCCTCGGCGAGCCCGGCCACGGCGCAGCCCGGGCGCCCCAGCCCGCCCCGCAGGCCCCCCAGGAGGCCCCTGGCGAGCCGCCGCCCGCCTCGCGCAGGTCGCAGCTGCCGCCCGGATCGAGCAGGTCGCAGCCGTCCACGTCGAGCGCCAGGGCCGCGGAGATCCGCTCGCTCATCGAGCTCCACGGCGGCAGGCTCACGCAGCTCGTCCCGGGCGTGGAGATCGTCATGATGTCCGGGCCCGGCAGCGCCGTGGATCGCGCCGAGCGCGCCGCCCAGTGCGCGCTCGCCCTCCGCACCGAGCTCCCGGGCGCACCGCTCTGCGTCATCACGGGGCGGGGCGTCTTCTCCGCGGGCCTCGCCGAGGGCGACGTGATCGACCGCGGCCTCGCCGAGCTCCGCGCGGCGCTCGACGAGCGTGAGGTGCGCGCGGTGCGCATCGACGGCGCGACCGCCGACATGCTCGGCCCGCGCTTCATCGTCGCGCACGCCGCACCCTCGGCGCCGGGCGGGCCGCTCTTCCTTTACGGCGAGCGCGCCGTGGACGAGGTCGCCCCCGCCTTGCTCGGGAAGCGCACCCCGTGCGTCGGCCGCGCCCGCGAGCTCTCGATGCTCCACGGCGTGCTCGCCGGCTGCATCTCCGAGGCGCTCGCGAGCGCGGTGCTCGTCCTCGGGCCGCCCGGCGCCGGCAAGTCCCGGCTCCGCCTGGAGCTCTTCGCCGCCCTGCGGCAGCGGGACGAGCCGATCGAGATCCTCTGGGGCCGCGCCGACTCGGGCTCTCCCGGCTCGCCGTTCGGCATGATCGCGGACGTGCTCTGCCGGGCCGCCGGCCTCCGCGCGCGCGACCCGGCGTGGGCGCGGCAGCGCAAGCTGAAGCAGCGGCTCGGGCGTCACCTGGGCGGCCCGGCGCTCGATCGCGCGGCGGCGTTCCTCGGCGAGATCAGCGGCGCGCCGTCACCAGAGCACGCCCGCCTGGTGCGGGCGGCGCGCCAGAGCGCCACCGGCATGAGCGACGGCGTGGGGGCCGCCTGGGAGGACTGGCTCGCCGCCGAGTGCGCCGCGCGCCCGGTGCTCCTCGCGCTCGAGGACCTCCACTGGGGCGACGCCGCCACCGTGCGCCTGCTCGACGCGACGCTGCGGAACCTCCGCGAGCTCCCGCTCATCCTGCTCGCGCTCGCGCGCCCGGACGTCCACCGGCTGTTCCCGAGCCTGTGGGCCGAGCGCGAGGTGCAGACGATCAAGCTCGGCCCGCTGCCGCGCCGCGCGAGCGCGGAGCTCGTGCGCGCCGCGCTCGGCGAGCCCGTGCCCGAGGGCGTGGTCGCGCACCTCGTCGAGCGCGCCGGCGGCAACCCGTTCTACCTGGAAGAGCTCATCCGCGCGGTCGCGAGCGGCAAGGAGGAGCTCCTGCCCGACTCGGTGCTCGGCACGGTGGAGGCGCGGCTCGACGCCGAGGGCAACGAGGGCAAGCGCGTGCTCCGGGCGGCCAGCATCTTCGGCGATCGCTTCTCGAAGCGCGGCGTCGCGGCGCTGCTCGGCGGCGAGGAGCGCCTCGCCGACGTGGAGGCCTGGCTGACGGCGCTCGCCGATCGCGAGCTCGTCGCGCCGGCCTCGGCGTCGGCGGGCCTCGCCGACGCCGCCGACTACGTCTTCCGCCACACGCTCGTCCGCGAGGCCGCGTACGCCATGCTGACCGAGCGCGACCGCGCCCTCGGCCACCGGCTCGCGGGCGCGTGGCTCGAGCGGAGCGCCTCCGCCGATCCGCGGGGCGTGGCCGAGCACTTCCGCCGCGGCGGAGAGCCCGGCCGCGCGGTGCGCTGGTACCGCCGCGCGGCCGAGCAGTCGCTCGAGGCGAACGACCTGCGCGCCGCGATCGAGCGCGCCGCGTGCGGCGAGGCGTGCGGCGCCGAGGGCGAGGATCTCGGCGCGCTCCGGCTGGTCGCGGCCGAGGTCAACGTCTGGACGGGCGACCTCGCGGCGGCCGAGGAGCTGGGCGCGTCCGCGGCCGAGCTGCTCCCCGCCGGCTGCGCCGGGTGGTTCCGGGCGGTCACCCAGATCGCCGCCGCGGCCGGGAAGCTCGGCGCGGTCGACCGCGTTGCGCGGTGGGCCGCCGTCGCCGAGGGGATGTCCGCGGCGCTGCCCTCCTACGCGTCCGCTGCGCCGCCGTCCTGCGCGCCGCCGGCGCCGACGTCTGCGGCGTCGGCGGGGCCGCCTTCCGCGGCGCCCCCGGCGTCCGCGTCCGCCGCGTCCGCGGCGCTGTCCTCCGGCGCGGCCGCGCTGCGCCGCGCCCGGATCGCGTGCTTCTGCGAGTGCGGCGCGCAGCTCGTCTTCGGCGGCCGCTACGCCGAGGCCGACGCGCTGCTCGCGCGCATCGACGAGGACCTCCGCGCGCATCCGCCGCCGGACGCCGAGCTCGTCGCGATGGCGCAGCAGCTCCGCGCGATCCGCGCCTCGGCCGGCGGCGATCCCGAGGCGTGCCTCGAGGGCCTGGAGGCGGCGCTCGCGGCCTTCGAGCAGGCCGGGGACAGGCGCAGCGCCTGCGTGATCGGCGCGAACCTCGGCTTCATCTACGCCGAGCTCGGCGAGCTCGGGGCGGCCGAGTCCGTCCTGCGCGCGGCCCTGGAGGCCGCGGACCGGATGGGGCTGCGCGAGCTCGAGACGGTGGCGCTGCACAACCTCGGCCACGCGCTCGGGCAGCTCGGCAAGCTCGACGAGGCGCAGCTCGTCGAGCGGCGCGCGGTGGAGGCGTTCCAGCAGCGGGGCGACCTCCGCATGGAGGGCGTGGCGCGGACCTACCTCGCGAAGATCGCGCTCCTCTCCGGCGACGCCGCGACCGCCGAGCGGGAGGCGCGCGCGGCCGAGGCGGCGCTGCACGTGGCCCCCCGGCTGCGCGCGGCCGCCGTGGCGGTGCGCGCGCGGGCGCTGCTCGCCGCGGGCGAGGTCGCGGCGGCGCTCGGCGCGGCGCGGGCGGCGTTCGGCGAGCTCGCGGCGCTCGGATCCCTGGAAGAGGGCGAGTCGCTCGTGCGGCTCGCCTACGCCGAGGCGCTCGCGGCGTCCGGCGCCCACGGCGAGGCGGCCACGGTGCTCTCGGAGGCCAGGGAGCTCCTGCTCGCGCGGGCGCGGCGGATCGCGGACCCGCGGCGGCGCGAGCGGTTCCTGACGGCGGTGCCCGAGAACGCGCGCATCGTCCTCGGCGCGCGCGGTGCGACGGCGACCTAGCCGACCCGAGGGCGCGCGCCCTCCGCCTCGCCCGTCCGCGTGCCCCCGGCCTTCGCCGCGACATGGGCGGCTCTGCGCCCCCGCGCTGATGCCCTGTCGCGCCGCCTGGACCGACGTGACCCCGTGAAGGGGAGGACACCGGGCTTCCGATTGTCCAGGATACGCGAGGTGCCTGTCGCGCTGAGAGCCTGTGAGTTCTGCTTGATTCGAATTAAACAAATACTCTATCAGAGGTGACAGGTGATCAGACGAGCTCATTCCTCCAGCATGCGCGCTGCACGACCCACCGCCGTCACACCCGCTCGAAATCAGAGAGTCGAGAGAAAACGATGGGCCGGGCGCCGGACATGGATTGACGCATTGCGGTGCACGGCGGGAGCTGTCGTGGTGCTGCTCTCGCAAGGATGCGTCGCGTCGATGGACGAGCCGGCGGACGTGGAGCGCGCCGAGGTCGGCGAGGGCGCGCTGGCGATGAAGAGCTATGCGCAGACGCGGTATCCGATCGTGCTCTGTCACGGGATGGCCGGCTTCAAGGCGATGTTCGGGGTGATCGACTACTTCGGTGGGATCGCGGCGGCGCTGCGCTCCGGCGGAGCGGAGGTGTACGTCACCGAGGTGCCCCAGTTCGACAGCACCGAGGCGCGGGGGGAGGCGCTGCTCGCGCAGGTCGAGGATATCGTCGCGCGCACCGGGAGCGGGAAGGTCAACCTGGTCGGGCACAGCCATGGCGGGCTCGACGCCCGGTATGTCGCCGCGGTGCGGCCGGATCTCATTGCCTCGGTGACCACCATCGGGTCTCCGCATCAGGGGGCCGAGCTCGCCAGTTTCCTCCAGGAGAACCTGCGGGAGGGCGGGTTCGCGGAGGGGGCGCTCTCGTTCCTCGCCAACGGCCTCGGCGCGGTGCTCAGCCTGCTCAGCGGGCACACGGCGCCTCAGGACGCGATCGCCGCCGTTAGATCGCTGTCCGCCGCCGGGATGCGCGAGTTCAACGCGCGTTACCCCGCCGGGCTGCCCGACGGCCGGTGCGGGCAGGGCCCCGCCGAGGAGGGCGGCGTGCGCTTCTTCTCGTGGTCGGGGACAGCGGTCGTCACGAGCCTCATCGATCCGACGGACCTGACGCTCAAGCTCATCTCCACGCTGTATTCGGAGTCGAACGACGGGATGGTGGGCAGGTGCAGCTCCCATTTCGGGGAGGTGGTCCGCGACGACTATGCGATGAACCACCTCGACGAGGTCAATCAGCTCTTCGGGTTTATCAACCTGTCTGGCCCGAACCCGAAGTCCGTGTTCCGGTCGCACGCGAGCCGGCTGAAGGCCGTCGGCCTCTAACCTTCTGGAGGGCTCTTCGTGGCGCGTCGTGGCAGGACCGCTTTCTTCGTGGCAATGGCGCTCGTCGCGACGGTCGGCGTGGGGCGCCTCCTCTCGGGGGAGCGGCCTCGACCGGCGGCGCCCTCTGGCAGGTCGAATGACGGGGCCGCGCGCCCCGGTCGGAAGGAGGCGCTGCCCGCGCTGTCGGTGGCGCCGGCCCCCACGCGCCTCCGGCAGGCGCTGTCGGTCTCGCGGCCTCACGCGGCGCCGCGCCCGCCGGCGATCACCGCGCCGCCCTCGCTCCGCGGCACCGGCGTCGACGGCGCGGTGATCGCCGACGAGCGCGGCGATCTGGTCGTCGGCCCGGAGCTGCTCGGGCTGTTCGACTACTTCCTCAGCGCCACCGGCGAGGAGCCGGCGCCGGCGATCAGGGCCCGCGTCGTCGCGGCGATCCGGGAGCGGGCGACGGGGCGCGCGGCGGAGCAGGCGATCGCGCTGTTCGACCGGTACCTCGGCTACCGCGAGGCGGCCGGCGAGGCGCGCGTCGAGCAGGAGGCCGATCCGGCGGAGCGCCTCGCCGCGCTGCGCGAGATCCGGCGCGCATGGTTCGGCGAGGCGGCCGCGGCGCGGCTGTTCGGCGACGAGGAGCGGGAGATCGAGGCGGCGATCGAGGAGTCCCGCATCCTCGCGGACGAGGCCCTCTCGCCGGAGGAGCGCGACGCGCGGATCGCGGAGGTCGAGGCGGCGCTCCCGGAGGCCGTCCGCGAGGCGCGGGAGGCGGCGACGCGCCCGCTCGCGCAGCAGGCCGAGGAGCAGGCGCTCCGGGACGCGGGCGCCTCGGACGAGGCGCTGCGCGCGCACCGGGTCGCGACCGTGGGCCCCGAGGCCGCGGACCGGCTCGCGGAGCTGGACCGGCAGCGGGCGGCCTGGCAGCAGCGCCTCGACGCGTTCGCCGGCGCGCGCGCGGACATCGAGGCGACGGTGGCCGATCCCGACGCGCGGCGCGCCGAGGAGGAGGCGCTGATCGAGGGCTCGTTCACGCCCGAGGAGCGGCTGCGCGTGCGGGCGATCCTGGGCCTCCCGCGGTGACGGGCGCGCCTACAGCGATCCGCCGATCGAGAGCCCGAGCCCGCCGGGGGTGACGAGCGGGGCTGCGCCCACCTGGAGGACCTGGCCGCGCTGCAGCGGCACGCGCACCTGCCGAGGCATGGCGATGCCGCCGAGCAGCATCCCCAGGCCGACGGCTTGCCCGGCGCCGAGGAGGGAGAGGCCGACCGCGCTGGCCGCCGTCGGCCGCCCCGTGCCGAGGTGGATCCACGGACCCGCGAGGGGGATCAGCAGCGAGGCGGGGTTGGCCGAGGTGCGTTCGTGGCGCCGGACGACGAAGCAGGCGCCCTGGGAGCACTGCGGCACCAGCCGGATCCGCACCTCCGGCTGCGCGAGGGAGAGCGTCGCGCCGCGGACGGCCGACGCGACCCAGAAGCCGCCCAGGGTCGACGCGCCCGCGATGATCCAGCGCGCCCTCCGGGGGTTCGCGACGTAGGTGGCGGTCGCGACCCGCTGCGGGGCGCGCTGCGTGATGGTCGCGGCCCGCTGCGGGGCGCGCTGCGTGATGGTCGCGGGCCGCGGCGGCGGCGCGGCACGACCCTGCGCCGGGGCCTGAGGAGAGATGGCCTGAGGCGAGACCGCCTGCGTCGTGCCAGCGGCGGAAGCGCTGGAGATGCCGAGACAGAGGCCGATCCCGAGAAGCCCGGCGAGCCCCTGGACGACGCCTTTCCCCCTTGTTGACCTACCGCTGGTTCTCCCCGTCTTCGAAGTCCACATGCGCCCCTCCCGGTGCCATCGACGCACCTGCGCCGGAGAGAGCAAGCCTCGGGCCTCCTCCGGGAGATGCCTTTCGCCCCCGTCGATCGAGTGCCCGGGATCCGGGGCAGGGAGGTGCAGTGAGCACAGAGGGCAAGGAGCGCACAGCGATTCTCTGCGATCCCCTCGGAGTCCTCGGCGCCTCTGTGATTCCGCTTCCTGGCGAAGAGGTACCGAGTCCCGCGTCCCGGGAAGACGTCGCAGACGACGAGCGTCTGACACGGCCAGGCCCGGGGATCCGCGGCGCTCTCGATTTTTTTCGGGAGATTTCACAGGGAGACGGGGAGACGGGGAGACGGGGAGACGGGGAGTACAATCCCAAAAATCTCCACGTCTCCCTGTTCAATTTCTGCTGAAATGCCAGCAAATGAGGGATTTGTCAGGCCGCAATCCACACGGCTCGGCGACCTGCTCCTCGGGCGGCACCGCCGGCCGAGCGACGAGGATCTCGCCGAGATGCGCGGCCAGGGGATGATCTGCTGAGCGCCTTCCCGGTCTTCGAGGCGGGGATCGACGAAGCTGACAGTGCGCTGTGGTGAAAAATTACACCGCGGCGCGTTGCCGGCAGGGAGAACCGTCGTGGCCGGCTCGGCGACGCGATGCGCCGGGCAAGAACGTGCCGCCGCGGCCCGGATGACGCGCTGCGATTTTCCTGCTCCGATGAATGCGCAGCCCGTTCATTGCATCGTAGTCGCCGAGCCGCCGATGGTGTGGGGGACGGGCGTGTCCTGGAGACGTTCAGGTTCGTGGGTTTCACTTGTCTTGCGGAGGTAACCTATGAGGTGTGCGCGACACAGCAGCGGACGCATGCTGGTAGCTTGTTGTTTGCTCATCGGATTCAGCTCGGGGTGCGAGAGCTCGGTTGTTTTTCCAGAGCCATCTCCCCAGCACGACCCGGTCGATCCGCCGCGGGACGAGGAGGCGGCTGACGTCGGCTCGCCGGACAGGCCCGTTGCCCGGTCGGGGACGGCCGAGCGTGTCGTCGATGTGCCGAACGGCGGCGGCGCGGATGTGCCGAACGGCGGCGGCGCGGATGTGTCGAACGGCGGCGGCGCGGATGTGCCGAAGCCGAACGGCGGCGGCGTGGGCGATCGATGCGCGGGTCCGTTCCCAGGCGAGGAGCCGAGCGACGGCAGCGGCTACTACCTGAAGCCCGGTCTCCTCTATCCCGCGGAGTCCTCGGGCGTGTACATGGGTCAGCTGTCGCTGGGCGACATCGACGGGGACAGGCGCTTCGACTTCGTGAGCACGGATCGCGAAGCGCTGTACTTGCAGACGCATCCGCGGGTACGGGACCTGAACGGCGAAGTCATCTACACCCCTTCCACGCCGGCCAACGCGGTCGAGGACACGTTGCTGCTCGACGCGGACCACGACGGCGCGCTCGACGTCGTCGTCGCGCAGCAGGATGGGCTCGCCTTCCTCCGCAACCAGGGCGGCGGCGCCTTCGAGCCCCCGAGGACGATCGCCGCGCCAACCACGTTCTCCCCGACCGCCGTGGACCATGACGGGGATGGCGTCCTCGACATCGTCGGGCTCGGTTATCACAGCAAGATCCTCGTCTACCGGGGCGACGGCGGCGGCGGCTTCGAGCTGGCCCACGAGCTGCCGGCCGGCGTGTTCATGTCCGGCATCGTCACCGGCGACGTGACCGGGGATGGCCACCCCGACGCGGTGATCGCGATGACCGGCGTGGGCGCGGGCATCGCCGTCTTTCCGCACGACATCGAGAGCGGGTTCGACACGACCGGACAGCAGGTCTTCTTCGAGACGACGCCGCCGAGCTCAGGCGTCTCGTTCGTCTCGGTCGCGGTGGGCGACGTGAACAACGACGGACGCCAGGACGTCGCCGCCGTCACACACGAGTACTCCGACGGGCCGATGCGGGTCTGGATCCTGCTGCAAGACGGGCTCGGCCACCTGACTGCGCCGCAGCCGCTGCTCACCATCGATGACCACCAATATTTCGTCTCAGGGGGCCTGCAGATCACCGATCTGAACCTCGATGGGCGGAGCGATCTCGTCGCGGTCAGCCGAAACACCGCCGAGATGTGGTCGTTCCTCCAGACCCAGGAGGGCACGTTCGAAGCCGAGGCGGCTTCATTCCCAGGCACCTTCGAAAACATCGACGGTTTCGGCGTCGGCATCACCGATTTTGACTGCAACGGGTGCCCTGACGTCGTGGGCGTCCAGCTCGACGGTCTGGTCGTCTTCCGCGGTCGCGGCTGCGCGACGGCGCCTTGAGCGCTCCCGCGGGCGGCGCCTCCTGCCCCTTGTCCAGCCCGTCCTGAGCTCGTCCCGCCGGGAGCGGGGGGCCCGGATCTACGCGGCCTTCGCCGGCTTCGGGTTCAGCTCGAGGAAGCGGCGCTGGTAGGCGTACGAGCGAAAGCGGATCTTCAGCGGCGGCTTGTTGTTGCTCTCGATCTCGAGCTTCGCGCCGTCGTCGTGCTCGGCGCAGTGCGGGATGCGCAGCGTGTAGGTCGTGCCGCCGCCGGTGCGCACCGCGATGCTCCCGAGCGCGAGCCCGGCCGCGGCGACGGCCGCGTTGGTCCCGGTCTCGCCGTCGTGCGCCTTCGCCTCGACGCCGCGGGTCGCCGGCCTCGCGCACACGCAGCAGCCTGCCGGCCAGCTGATCGTCTCGCTCGTCACCGGCACCGGAAAGCCCGGCGTCGGGTGGACGTAGTCGTCGGCGAGCACGGTGAGGACGCGCTTGTCGACGAGGTACGCGGCCTGGCACTTGTCGCAGAACGCCGGGTCGTCGGTATGGTTGAGCTCGATCTCCTCGAGCGTCGCCTGGCAGCGCGGGCACGTCGCGGTGCCGGCCAGGTCCTTGGCGGCCAGGAGCGACCCGAGCGAAAACACCGCGAACCCGAGGCCGCCGGCGAGACAGAGCAGCCACAGCAGACCGGAGCGGCCGATCATCGCGCGGAAACAGAGGAACGAGAGGCCGGCGAGCACCGCCGTGATGACGGCGTACTTGATGGTGGAGCCCGTGTTGCGGGTCACGGTGGACGTCATGAGAGCGACCTTAGCGCCGGTCGACCCTCGAGCGCGCGCCGAACGCTGTCAGCGGGTCTCTCGCCCCCGGTGGCGGCTACACCGCGCCGTCGCGGAGCCACTCGCCGAACCGCTCGCCGATCATCAGCGCTGTCAGGTTCGTGTTCACGCTCGGGATGGTCGGCATGATGCTCGCGTCCGCGACGACGAGGCCCTCGACGCCGCGGACCCGCCCGCGCCCGTCGACCGCCGCCGAGAGGTCCCCCTCGGGCCCCATCGGGGCCGTCCCGCACGGGTGGTAGCCCGAGCCGCAGCTCCGGGTGATCCACCGCTCCAGCGCCTCCCGCCGCATCAGCGTGCGCTCCGTGGGCCAGACGAACCAGCCGAGCTCGCGCATCGGCGCGGTGCGGGCGATCTCGTACGCGAGCGTGAGCGCGTCGACCGCGCGCGACAGGTCGTCCCGGTCGACGAGCATGTTCGAGACGATGCGGGGCCGCGCGTGCGGGTCGGCGCTCACGTGCTCGATGCGGCCGACGCCGCGCGGCTTGCCGATGCAGCACGCGATCGCGAACGCCGGCACCGTGAGGCGCGGGTGCAGCGGGAAGAACGAGCCCGGCTGGAGCATCACGTCGTTCGGGTACTGGCTCCCGCGCGACGTGGTGCGGAGCATCGTCTGGACGAGCGGCTGGCGCAGGACGTCGATCAGGCCGCGGCGGCGCGGCCACAGGCCGATGACGGCCCCCGGATGATCGAGCAGCCGCGCCCCCACGGCGGGCACGTCGGACACGAGCGCGACCCCGAGGCGCGCGAGCTCGGCCCGCGGCCCGATCCCGCTGCGCAGGAGGATCCCGGGCGTCGCGATCGCGCCGGCGCTCAGCACCACCTTCCGCGTCGCGACGACCTCGACGCGCCCGTCCGTCTCGATCTCGACCCCCTCGACCCGGCGGTTCCGCACGAGCACCCGCCGCACCGTCGTGCGCGGCCGGAGCCGCAGGTTCTCGCGCCGGCGCACCTCGGCGGTCAGGTAGCAGCGCGCCGCGCTCATGCGCTGTCCGTCGATCTTGTTCATCGCGTGCGGCCCGACGCCGCCGGGCGCGCGCGGATCGTTGGTGTCCGCGCACTCGGGGTGGCCGAGCGCCCTGCACCCGTCGACGAACGCCGCCTGCCACGGCACGAGCTCCTCGCGCCGGGCGCGGCGGATCGGCACCGGGCCGCCCTTGCCGTGCCAGGGCTCGCCGAAGTCGAGATCGTCCTCGAGGCGCTTGAAATAGGGCAGGCAGGCGTCGAAGCCCCACTCGGGCAGGCCGAGCGCCGCCCACTCGTCGTAGTCGTAAGGCTGGCCGCGGACCGCGATGCACGTGTTCACGGCCGACGAACCGCCGACCACCTTCCCGCGCGGGAAGAGGAACATGATCTGCCCGGGCGTCGGCCGGTGGCGATAGCCCCAGTCGTGCGCGAGCCACGAGTTGCGGGTGCCGTCCCGCAGATCGGCGGGCAGGCCTTCCGGGTCCGGGTAATCCGGGCCCGCCTCGAGCAGCAGGACCTCGCGATCCGCGCGCTCCGTGACGCGCGCCGCGATCACGGCGCCCGCCGAGCCGGCCCCGACGACGACGAGCTCCGCGGCGCCGGCGGGGCGGGGGGAAGAGGACGTTGACGTTCGAAACACCTTGGAAACTCGACCTACACGGGATCGCGCCGCCGGGCAACGAACCCTCGAAACTGTCCTCGCTGTATGACCTTCATGCGGCGCCAGAGCGGCGCGCGCCGGGCGGCGTACGGCGCGCGCGCCCGTCCGAGGGTCCGATGATCCGCCCGGGAGGCCACATTGGAAACACCGAGGTTCATACAGGGTGTCTACTCGTTCGAGGGGCAGGGCCTGGAGCAGCCGGTGCCCCTTCGTCCGGCGGTCGGGTACACCGTCCCGCGGGACAAGCGCGCTCAGCTCATCTACCTGCGCGCGGGCAACTCCACGTCCGAGCTCATCTACCTGCTCCTCAAGCGCGACGGCCACCCGATGCGCTATTTCCCGATCGGCGCCAAGGCGGCGATCCACGTGCCCCTCGTGATCGTCGAGGACATCCACCCGGAGAGCGTGATCGAGCTGTGCGTGGGCGCGCCCGAAGGCGCGCGCGGGCTCGCGACGATCGACATCGGCCTGGCGGAGATCTGAGCCATGCAGAAGAAGCGAAAGCTCGTGTTGATCGGCAACGGGATGGCCGGCGTCCGCACGGTCGAGGAGATCCTCGCCCTCGCGCAGCGCTCCGGCTTCTTTTACCTACGCGCCTCTGAGGTTCCGCCACGCAACCACCCCAGCGACGCAACCCCGAGCATCACTTCCACTCCAGCGGGGCGATGTAGACGCCGCCTCGACCCCATCCGGCGGAGCTGACCCACCAGGAGCCCTCGGCCTCGATGACCTCGGCGGCGTGCGAGGCGACGTGCCCGGCGGTCCACCCGGTCTCGAAATGGCGCGGGTTCAGGCTGACGAACACGTCGGTACCGACGTAACCGCCACGCGGACCGATGAACAGGTACCACAGGCCGAACCGCGGCAGGACGAACGGCGACTCCGTTCCGCCGCCCCAGGTGCCCTCCACCGGGTCGGTGTAGGCGATCCCGCGCTCGCTCCAGTGCACCAAGTCCGCGCTGGTCCGGTACGCCACGACGTGGTTGCCGCCGGCGGGGTCGCTGGTCGCGGTGTAGTACATGATCCAGTGCCCGCCCAGCCGTAGCACCATCGGATCCCGCGCGTCGTACCCGTCGCGGAACAGCGGGCCGCCCGGGTGCCGGGTCCACGTCCACAGGTCCGGCGAGGTCGCCACGCTGATCGCGTACTGCGTGTGGTCGTTGCCGCCGCCGCAGTAGAACATCCAGTACAGACCGTCGTGATGCACCACGTGCGGCGCCCACAGGTGGGTCTCGCCGTAGTAGGAGCGGTCCAGCGTCAGCGCGGGCGGCTGCTTCGTCCACGGCCCGAGCAGGTCCGGCGCGGTGGCGTGGGCGAAGATGTGCTCGTCCAGCGGGGCCGCCGGTTCGGCGTGGGTGATGCCGAACATGTGCCAGGTCCCGGCGTCGTCCCGCACGAAGCAGTGGTCGTTGATGTACCACGGCTCGCTCTCGCCGACGCTGGGGTCGTAGACGTGCACGAACTCGCCGGCGTGGACGCCGAGCGCGCGGCCGCGGGCCGCGGCGGGATCGCCGGCGCGGGACTCGTCCGGCTCCTCCGCGTCCGCCGACCGCGTCCGCCAAGAAGCCAGCGAGGGCACCGCCGCGGTGAGGGCGAGCAGCCAGCGACGGCGCAACCTCGGCCAGCTCCAGGAACCCATCTCAGCGAGGCTGAGGAAATCCAAACGCGATCCGAAAGTCAAACTCCTTGTAGCGGCCGTCCCATCGTACAGCCACGCTGCACGCGCTGGTTGACATATAACACCCTACGCGATCCGCCCACCCTCCTGGAAAAGCGACGCTAGCTCAATAATTTATCCACGCATCGAAGGGGCCGCCTTCACTCCACAGCCTGCGGGCTTTGGTTGTTCGCGTCCACGGTGGACCAGCTACGTCTCGCGCTACCGACATGGGCGGACGCCTTACCGGAGCCCGTCGAGGTGGAGGTCTTCCTCCCTTTCACGAAGCAGCGCGTCGTTGATCGCAGCCGCGCGGATCACCGGCAGCTCCGAACAGGGGCTTCCAAGAGGCGGGCCCCTGGGCGTAAGAAAGGCGGAGAGCATGACGAAGGCACGTATCAAGCCGGGTAGCCACCCCAGCACCCTTGGGCACGCCGTGAGCTGCCTCCTCGTCGCCCTGGCTGCGACGGGGTGCGGCGCACCTCCTCCTCCCACAGCAGCGACCAGCGCGGCCTCCTCCGCGGCCGCGCCGGGGCAACCCCAGGAGGCCCCTGCGTCCGCAGCCAATCCGCCCGGCGCGTCCACCACCCAGTGCGACCCGCCGCTCACCCCCGCGCAGCGCCTCGCGCGCGAGGCAGACCGGATGGCGCCCGCCGATATCAACGGCGCGATCGCCAAATACGAAGAGGCCACAAAGCTCGACCCGACCGACCACCGTATTTTCTTCAAGCTCGCGATGGCCCTCAAGAAGAGCGACCGGTGGGCCGACGTCGTCTCGACGATGCGCCGCGCGACGGCGCTCGCGCCCAGGTTCGCGACCTACTGGGTCGAGCTCGGCTATGCGCAAGCAGCCCTGGCGAAGCGCAAGGCCGGCTCCTTCGAGGACGCGAAGAGGGCCTACCTGACGTGCCTCGAGATCGATCCCTGGCTCGCCGACTGCCATGAGCGGATCGGACATGTCCTCCTGTGGACCGACGACGAGCGCGGGGCGATCGAGCGCTACACCGAGGCGATCCGGCGGGAGCCGGACGCGCTGCGCCATTACCTCCCCTTGGCCGATCTTTATCAACGCCTCGATCAACTCGCGGAGGCGGAGGCGGTGCTGCGCGAGGCCGTCCGGCGGGCGAAGCCGGGCGACAGCTCGCTCTTTGCGGCACACACGATGCTCGCGTCGGTGCATCAAGACAGAGGAAACCTGGCGGAGATGGTCGCGGAGCTCGAGGCGGCGAAGGCAGTAGCCCTTGAGGGCATCGAGGCGGACATGACCCTCTTCAGCCTGGGATCGTCCTACGCGCTGCTCGCGCCCCCGAGGGTTTCGGAGAGCGTGACGAACCTCCGCGCGTTCTATGCGCGCCGTTGCCTGGGCTCTGGCGCGAAAGCCTTCAAGACCAACTGTGCGACGTCGGCGGCGCTCATTCAGAAGCTCGGGGGTACGGTCCCGGCGGCCGGCGACGCGAGCGCCGCGTCCGGCGGCGCGCCGAACGCCTCGCAGGCCTCGAAGAGCGCAGCGCCCGCGGGCGCTGGAGCCTCAGCCGCGGGCGCTTCGGAGTGCGGCGAGCCTCCGGGGCCTTATCAACCCCGGCCGGCGTACGCAGGGCCGGCGCCGTCGCTCCCCGCGATCCCTGCGTTATGGACGGGGCCCGTGAAGATCGGCGACGCGTACACGGTCCGGGGTCTCATGCATCACCTCCGGAGCCGCGTTCATTCCGACGAGGTGACCAGCAAGCCCATTTCGGTGGTTGGATACGTCGTCCGGACCAATTTCGAGGAGGCGCCGCTGTGCGCTGTGCACCGGACGGGAAAGGGTGATCCGATCGATTGCAAGTCGCCGCTTCCCTTGTTCGCCATCGCCGACGCGAAGGGCGAGAAGACGCGGGTCATTGACGTCATGGGATGGGCGTCGAATTTCGCCCAGATCTATACGATGATCGAGGCGATCGACAAGGCCCCGAAGGGCCAGGCGAAGAGCGTCCGCCTCGCCGACGAGTTCACGGGGGCAGACCTCCCGAACCCGCTGCCGAGCCCTGGGGCGAAGGTGAGGGTCACGGGCACGTATGGAGTGATCTTCCAAAGGCAAGGCCAAGGCTCCGCGGCGAACCCGAAGCGCGGGATCGTGACGGCCGAGCGCATCGAGACGCTCGAGGATGCGCCCACGAAGGCCTCCCTGCCGGGCATGACGCCGCGCCGCTGACCGCCGCACGCGCGCCGGGGTCCGCCCCTGGCGCGCGGCGCCGCCTGCCGCGCGGGCGCTCCGCGGAGCCCCTGGATCGCGCGTCTTTGGGTACGCTACAGGAGCGCGTCGCGCGTCCCGCGTCACGCGATGTTACCTGGAGGGTTCCCGTTCGTCATGGCCGACCCCACGACAGCCGCACCGCTCGCCCCCGGCGCCGTCCTCGGGGGCGATTTCCGCGTCGTCCGCCCCCTGAGCCAGGGGGGCATGGGCGCCGTGTTCGTCGCCGAGCAGCTCTCGACGGGCAAGCCGCGCGCGGTGAAGCTGATGCACGCGCAGCTCGCGCAGGACCCGCGCTTCCGCGAGCGCTTCGAGCAGGAGGCGAGGGTAGGGGCGCGGATCGAGAGCGATCACGTCGTCGAGGTCGTCGCCGCGGGGGTCGATCCCGCGACGCAGACGCCCTGGCTGGCCATGGAGCTGCTCGACGGGGCCGACCTTTCGGCCGTGATGGCGCAGCGCGGCGCGCTGCCGCCCGACGAGGTGCGCGAGCTGATGGGGCAGCTGTGCCACGCGCTCGGCGCGGCGCACCGCGCGGGCGTCGTCCACCGCGATCTCAAGCCCGAGAACATCTTCATCGCGCGGCCGCGGCAGCAGAACGTCCGCTTCAAGGTGAAGGTGCTCGACTTCGGCGTCGCGAAGATCGTGGCCGAGGCGCGGGCGACGACGTCGATCACCGCGTCGGTCGGGACGCCGCTCTGGATGGCGCCCGAGCAGACCGAGCTCGCCGCGCAGGTCGTCCCGGCGTCGGACGTCTGGGCGCTCGGGCTGCTCGCGTTCTACCTGCTCACCGCGCGCGTCTACTGGGTCGAGCCGAGCCGGGGGCAGAGCGCCTCGGTCATGTCGCTCATGCGCGAGGTGCTCTTCGGCCCGCTGGATCCGCCGTCCGCCCGCGCCGCGCAGCTCGGCTGCGCGCACCTGATCCCCCCCGGCTTCGACGCCTGGTTCGCCCGGTGCCTCGCCCGCGACGTCCGCGCTCGCTTCGCCGACGCGGCGCAGGCCATGGCGGCGCTCGATCCCGTGCTCGCCGCGGCTGCCCACAGGTCCGCGCCGCTGCCGGCCGTGCCATCCATGCCCACACCGCCGGTGTATTCCGGCCCTTCCGGGCCGACCACCGCGCCGACCCAGCCGGGGGTCTACCGCACCGACGTCGGCGGCATGACCGGCGGCACGCTCGTCCCGGTGCCGGCGTTGCCCCCGCGCAGGGCCCCCTGGGGCCTGCTGCTCGCGATCGCAGGCGGCGGGCTGGTCGCCGTCGCCGCGCTCATGGCCTTCGGCTTCATGGCCTTCCAGCGGCTCCGCGCGGCGGACCGCGCCGCCGACAGCGCGCCGCCGGCGCCTCTGTACGGCAGCGGCGATGCGCCCGCGGGCGGGGCGCCGACGCCGCCGGCCAGGCCCTCGAGCGCCGCGGCGAGCAGCGACGTCGATCTGGCCGGCACGTACGACATCGTATCGTCGCGCAACCCGGGCGGGCAGGGCAGCTACTCGGGCAACGTCCTCCTCACCCGGAGCGGCGACGCGTACCGCATCTCCTGGATCATCACGAAGGGCGCGGGCTACGAGGGGATCGCGTTCGTGCAGGGGCAGACGCTCGCCGTGGGGTGGGCGAGCGGCGGCCCCTACGGCGCGGCCGCCTACCGCATCGACGGCGGTCGCCTCCACGGGCAGTGGATCGCCACGGACCGGCCCGGCCAGGTGATGGCGGAGGAGCTGGAGGGCCCTGAAGGGCTGGTCGGCAGCTACCGGATCGTCGACGGCGCTCGCAAGGGTACGGTCGTCATCGTGCCCACGGGCGAGACGTACGCCGTCACGTGGGCGCTGAGCACCGGCGCGCTCAAGGGGGTGGGCATCCGCTCGGGCGACCAGCTCGTCGTGGGCTGGTCGCCGAGCCAGCAGGTCGGCGTGGTCAGCTATGCGATCGCGGGCCGGCAGCTCGCGGGGCGATGGGGGACCTTGGGCGGCACGCTGGCGGGGAGCGAGGCGCTTGTGCGCCGCTGACGAGCGGAACGAGCGGAACGACGCGCGAGGCGAGCACTGACGTCCTGTTGCGACCGGGAGAGTCCAATGGTTTCGAGCGGCAGACGGTGACGGCATTCCCGATCCAGCGTGCGGGGCAGAGGTCCTGCCACGATGTCATCGACAGGGCGGCGCCGGTGTGGGGCCGGTGTGGGGCGTGGCGCGCGCCGGGGTTCGCGGAGGACGGATGAGGGCCGGCGGGTCGCCCGCTCAAAGCGCTGGCGACGCGCGCCGACCATGGCAGCATGTGTCGCGCATCACCCGCATCAGGGCTCACGTGGGCACCAATCCCGTCTCGTCCGATCACGGGTCTTCGTCCCGTTACGCCATCATCGAGACCCTCTACGAGGGCTCAGACACCCTTCTCTACCGGGGTGTACGCGAGGACGACGGCCATCCCGTGGTGCTCAAGGTCCTCCGGCGCGATCACGCGAGCCCTCGCGCCGCCGAGCGGCTTCGCCACGAATACGAGATCGCTCGGGCGCTCGACACAACGGCCATCGTCAAGCCCTGTGGGCTCGCGATGCTCGGCGAACAGCCGGCGCTGGTCCTGGAGGATTTCGGCGGCGTGTCGCTCGATCGGCTCCAGGCTGGGCCGACGCCGCTCGAGCGCTTCTTCCCCGTCGCCATCCGCCTGGTCGAGGCGCTCGCCGGGCTGCATCGGCACGACGTCGTCCACAAGGACATCAAGCCGCAGAACGTGCTCCTCAACCCCGCCACCGGCGAGGTGAAGATCACCGACCTGGGGATTGCGTCCCGGATACCCCGCGAGCTCCAGCACCTCGAGCACATCGAGCTCATCGAGGGGACCCTGGCCTACATGGCCCCGGAACAGACAGGCCGGATGAACCGCTGGATCGACCAGCGGACCGATCTCTACTCCCTGGGCGTCGTCTTCTACGAGATGCTGACGGGCACGCTGCCGTTCCAGGCCGGCGATCCCGTCGCGTGGGTCTATTGCCACATCGCGCAGAAGCCGGCCCCGCCGCACGCGCTCGTCCCCTCGATTCCCCGGCAGCTCTCCGCGGTGGTGCTCAAGCTGCTCTCCAAGGCCGCCGAGGAGCGTTATCAGAGCGCGGCGGGCCTGCGGCACGACCTGGACGAGTGCTTCGCCAGATGGCGGGCGAGCGGATCCATTCCCCCCTTCGCGCTCGGGGAGCGCGATCTCTCCGACCGGTTCCAGGTCCCGCAGCGGCTGTACGGGCGCGAGCGCGAGGTTACGGCGCTGCTCGCCGTGTTCGAGCGCGTGGTCGCGAGCGGCCGGCCAGAGCTCGTGCTCGTGTCGGGCTACTCGGGCATCGGCAAATCGTCGCTCGTCGCCGAGCTGCACAGGCCGGTGGTGAGGGAGCGCGGCTTCTTCCTGTCCGGCAAGTTCGAGCAAGCCGCGCGGGACGTCCCCTACAGCGCCTTCCATCAGGCGTTCCGGGCGCTCTTTCAGGAGATCCTCTGCGCGAGCGAGGAGCAGGTCGAGGGCTGGAGACAGCGTTTCCGCGAGGCCCTCGGCGAGAGCGGCAGGTTGCTCGCCGACGTGCTCCCCGAGCTCACGCTGCTCCTCGGCCCGCAGCCGCCCGTGCCCGAGCTGCCGCCCGCCGAGGCCCAGAGCCGGCTGCACGCGACGCTCCAGCGCTTCGTCTCGGCATGCGCCCAGAAGGACCACCCCGTCGCGCTCTTCCTCGACGATCTGCAGTGGGCCGACGCGGGAAGCCTCCAGTTGCTCGAGCAGCTCGCCACCTACGCCGGGTCCGAGCACCTCCTGCTGATCGGCGCGTACCGCGACAACGAGGTCGGCCCCGCGCACCCGCTGCGGCTCACGCTGGCCGAGGCGCGGAAGCGCGGCGCCGCTGTCTCCGAGCTCGTCCTCGAGCCGCTCTCGGCCGCCCATGTCGGGGCGCTCGTCGCCGAGACGGTCCACGCGCCGCACGCGCCCGCGGAGCAGGCCGAGCCGCTCTCGCGGCTGGTCCACGAGAAGACCGGCGGCAACCCGTTCTTCGTGCTCCAGTTCCTCATCGCGCTGCACCAGGAGGGGCTCATCACCTTCGACGCGGAGGAGGGCAGGTGGCGGTGGGACATCGCCGCGATCCGGGACAAGGGGTTCACCGACAACGTCGTCGAGCTGATGGCGGGCAAGCTGAAGCGGCTCTCGGTCCCGACGCGCGACGCGCTCACGCTCGCCGCGTGTCTCGGCAGCAGCCTGGACCTCGACCCGCTCGCGGTGGTCGCGGGCCGTCCGGCGGAGGAGCTCCGCAATGCGCTCGAGGAGGCCGTGCGGGAGGGGCTGCTGCTCCGCCGAGGCGGCGCCTATCGGTTCCTCCATGACCGGGTGCGGCAAGCCGCTTACTCGCTCATCCCGGCGGGACAGCTCGCCGAGAAGCACCTCCGGATCGGGCGGCTGCTCCTGAAGGCACAACGCGCCGAGGAGCGCGACGAGTCGCTCTTCGACGTCGTCGGCCACCTCAACCGCGGCGCCGCGCTCATCCGTTCCCAGGCGGAGCGGGACGACGTCGCCGCGCTGAACCTCCGCGCCGGCAGGAAGGCCAAGGCGGCCGCGGCCTTCCAGTCCGCCGCCACGCTCTTCGCGGCTGGCCTCTCGCTGCTCGCGCCGGCCTCGTGGGAGACGCGCCACGAGCTGACCTACGGCCTGACCTTCGAGCGCGCGCACATCGCGTACATCACCGGCGGCTTCGAGGAAGCCGAGGGGCGCGTGGAAGAGCTCATGGATCGCGCGAGGACCCGGCAGGAGACGGCCACCGTCGTCGAGCTCGCCGTCGCGCTGAGCGTCACCCGCGGGCAATACGCCCGCGCGGTGGAGATCGCGCTCCTGTGCCTCCGCGCGTGCGACGTCGATCTGCCGCTCCACCCCACCGACGCACAGGTCGAGGAGGAGACCGAGAGCGTCTGGAGGGCCCTGGGCAATCGGGCCATCGAGGACCTGATCCACCTGCCGCCCATGACGCACCCGGGGTTCAAGATCACGATGGGCGTGCTGCAGAGCGTGTCCCTCCCTGCGTTCTTCGTGGACCCGAACCTGTACAACCTCGTCGTCATGCGCATGGTCGAGCTCAGCCTGCGCCACGGCAACGCCGAGCACTCCGCCGTCGCGTACGCCGCCTTCGCGATGGTGATCAGCTCGAGGTTCGGGCGATATCAGGAGGCTCACCTGTTCGGCAGGCTCGGCCACGACCTGGCGCAGAAGAGCGGCCTCCTCACCACGAAATCGGTGGTGGTCATCCTCTTCGGACACTATGTCGTCTTCTGGACACGCCACTACAGAGAGACGTATCCGTACACGCGAGAAGGCTTCGGCGCCGCGGTCGAGTCCGGCAATCTGAACAACGCGTGCCTCAACTGCATCTGGGCCGCGCTGTTCCCGCTGCTCTCCGGCGAGGCGCTGGAGGACGTGCTTCACGAGGTCACGGAGCGCCTCGGCTTCGTGCGCAAGGTCGGTTACACGTTCGCGCAAAACGCCCTGCTCGGCGGCCACGCCATGATCCAGGCGCTGCGCGGGAGGCCGGTCCGCTTCTCGATGCCGGACGGGTCCGAGCTGGATACGCCGGCCTTCGAGGCGCGACTGGAGGAGGGGGGAGCTCTGGAGGCCGCGCGCGACTTCTATTACAGCTTGAAGGCGCAGGCGCTCTTCGTGCTCGGCGCTCCCCGAGAGGCGCTCGCGGCGGCGACCCGCGCGATCGCCGAGCACCCCCCCAGGGTCGGTCCGCACGCGCTCATCGCCGAGAGCTTCTATTATCGCGCGCTCGCGCTCGCGGCCCTCTTCGACGCGCCGCACGGCGCGGACGAGGCGCAGCCATCCGCCCTGTGGGAGCTCCCCGAGGAGCTCCTCGAGTGCGAGCGGCAGCTCGGCGCGTGGGCCAGGAGCGGCCCCGACAACTTCCTCCACAAGCACGCCCTGGTCCGCGCCGAGATCGCCCGGCTCCTGGGGCGCGAGCCGGAGGCCAGCCGGCTCTACGAGCAGGCCATCGCGGCGGCGCGCGAGGGCGGCTTCGTCCAGCATGAGGCCATCGCCTGCGAGCTCGCCGCGGAGTTCTACCGCGCGCGCGGCCTCTCGATACCCGCCGACAGCTACCTGCGAAGCGCCCGCGCCGGCTACTTCCGCTGGGGCGCCCGCGCCAAGGTGGAGCAGCTCGATCAGCGCTACCCTCACCTCGTCGAGCGCAAGGCGATCGCCCCCACCGTCACCTTCGCCGTACGTGCCGAGCAGTTCGACGTCCTGTCGGTGGTGAAGGCCGCGCAGAGCATCTCTGGCGAGCTCAAGCTCTCGCGGCTGCTCGAGATGCTGCTTCGCATCGTGGTCGAGCACGCGGGCGCCGAGGAGGGCTGTGTCCTCCTGGTCCGGGAGGAGCAGCTGTGGCTCGCGGCGATCGAGACGCCAGGGGGCGCGGTACGGCTGCTGGATGCGGGCGAGGCGCCTTCGGCGGCGTTGCCGCAGTCGGTCCTCAACTATGTTCGCCGGAGCCACGAGCGCGTGCTGCTCGACGACGCCGCCGGCCGGCACCCCTTCGTGGAGGATGAGTATTTCCGGCGCAAGCGCCCGAGATCGGTGCTGTGCCTCCCGATCGTGCGCCAGGGCCGGCTCATCGGCCTGCTCTACCTGGAAAACAACCTCGCCACCGGGGCGTTCACCCCCGGGCGGCTCAGCGTCGTCGAGCTGCTCGCCTCGCAGTCGGCGTTCTCGCTGGAGAACGCGACGCTCTATGCCGAGGTGGAGCAGGAGAACGCCGAGCGGCGTCGGGCGGAGCAGGCGCTCAAGGCCAATCAGCAGATGCTCCAGGCCATCGTCGACAACTCGGCGGCGAGCGTCTACGTCAAGGATAGAGAGGGCCGATTCCTGCTCGCCAACCGGCAGGTGGGCGCCCTCCTGGGCATGCCGAGCGAGCAGCTCCTCGGGAGGACCGACGCCGACCTCTTCCCTGCTCCCTTCGCCGAGGTGGTCCGCGAGCACGAGCGGAAGGTGCTCGAGGCGGGTGCGCCGATGGAGTGGGAGGAGACGGTGCCGCTGGAGGACGGGCTGCACACGTTCCTGTCGATCAAATTCCCTCTCGGCGAGGGGGTCATGCCCGGCGTGCTCTGCGGCATCTCCACCGACATCACCGAGCGCAAGCGGGCGGAGCAGGCCGAGCACTTCCTGGCCGAGGCGAGCTGCAAGCTGATGGCCCTCGGCTACAGCGCGACCTTCGAGAGCGTGGCGCAGCTCCCGGTGCCCGAGCTCTCGGATCAGTGTGTCGTCGAGGTGCTCTCGGCGGACAGGACACCGGGCCCGACGGTTGTCGCAGGGGTGCCCGGCGAGCAGCTGGAAGCGCTGAAGGACGCGCTGCGCGCTCTGGCAGAAGCGCCGCCGGCCGGATCCGAGGGGGTCGATGGCCGCGCCGCGCCGCTGGTGCAGCAGGTGCGTTCGCTCGACCCGCGGGTCAGGCCCCCCTGGGAGCGGCTCGGCGTCCACGCGTTGCTGCGGGTTCCGCTGCTCGCGCGCGACCGGTACTTCGGCGTCATGACCCTGCTGGCGACCGCGCCCGAGCGCCGCTACGGCCCCGCCGACCTGCGGCTGGCCGAGGAGCTGGGGCGCCGCGCGGCGCTCGTGCTCGACAATACCCGCCTGTACACCGAGGCCCAGGAGGCGATCGAGCGGCGGGACGAGTTCCTCGTCGTCGCGTCTCACGAGCTCAAGACCCCGCTGACCTCGATGCAGATGCAGGTGCAGGCGGCCGAGCGCCTGCTGCGCCGAGGCTCGCTCGCGGGCGTTCCCCCGGCGCGGATCGAGGCGATGTTCCGTATCCTCGGCCGCCAGACGTCGCGGCTCGGGCGCCTTGTCGACGAGCTGCTCGACGTCACGAGGATGAACGCCGGGCGGCTGACGCTCACGCGGGCGCCGGTCGATCTGGCGGCGCTGGTGGGTGAGGTCGTCGAGCGGATGCGCCCCCAGCTCGCGGACGCCCGCTGCCCGACGCAGCTGGATCTGGGAGCGCCCGCGGTCGGGGACTGGGATCCGGATCGCCTGGAGCAGGTCGTCATCAACCTGCTGTCGAACGCGATGAAGTACGGCGCAGGCGGGCCTATTTTCATCGGCGTGCGGCGGCAGGCGGATCGCGCGCTGCTCGTGATCCGGGATGAGGGGATCGGGATCGCGGAGGCCGATCAGGGCAGGATCTTCGAGCGCTTCGAGCGCGCGGTGTCGGTGCGCAACTTCGGCGGCATCGGGCTCGGGCTCTACATCGCGCGCTCGATCGTGGCGTCGCACGGCGGATCCATCCGGGTGCAGAGCAAGCCGGGCGCCGGGGCGACGTTCGTGGTGGAGCTCCCGCTGAGCGCACCGGAGGCGGACGAGCGCGGCGTCGCGCCGGCCTAGCTAGACACCGCAGCCGCGCTCCGTGACCTCCGCGCCCGCACCACCTGCCGAGGGGGCGCCGAGCGCGGATCCGAGGCGAAGCCCGGCACACCCACCGTCAATGGGAAGCGCGCCTGGTCCGAGTGCGTCCTGTGATTCGCTGCCGTCGAGCGTCTGCGAGTGTGTCCAGTCCTGCGCGAACCGCCAAGACGCTGACGCCGAGGGTCGTTGCGGTTCCCGAGGTACGGTGAGCGTCGTGCTCATGACAAGCTGCGGCTCTCTGGCGGGATTCGCGCCGAGTGGTGCGAGATCCTTTCCATGTGGGCCAGGACCTCCGCCTGACCCCAGCGCTCGAGCGCGTCCATCTCCGCCGGGCCGAGCAGCCGCCGAATCGCACCCCAGGTGCGCTCGAACGCGGGCGCGGCCAGGCGCTGCGACAGCCCGGCGAGGGCGCTCAGGTCGGGGTCGTCGCGGCGGTACGCCGCGTAGGCCTCGGCGTCCCATCCTTCGAGCGGGAGCGCGTCCGCCTCGGCGATGCGCCGATCCAGCGCGTCCGCGGTCTCCGCCCACGCTCGGGCGATCTCGAAGAGCTTGGCGACCTTGCCGAGCGGCAGTCCGAAGCTCGCGACGCGGTCCTCCTTGCGGCGCGGTAGCCACGCGACGAGCACGTGCCACATCATCTGCCACTCCGGCTCCAGTCCGAGGAAGAACACGCGCTCCTCGATCCACGCGCGAAGCTGCGCCGCGGCCGCCGTGCCCTGGGTGCGCTCCACGTCGGTGAGGAACGCCGCGATGTGCACCGCCATCATGCCGTCAAAGTCCCGCTCATCGTCCTCCAGCGCCTCGAGCTCGATCTCCGCCCGGAAGCAGCGACGTGCGGCCGTCTTCACCTCCTCGACGCCGTCGAGCCGGAGCCCGAGATCGGGCCAGAAGGGCGTTACTCTGTCCAGGCTGAGGAGCCGGATAGCGGTCCTGTAAGCGTAGAATACATCGAGGTTAGCGAGATCGAGGGTGGGGTTCATCGGCAGCGCAGCTCGGGGTGGTCTGGAGCGGCCAGCCTAGCGACGCCGGGGGTGAGCGGGTAGGTCGCCGCGCGCACGACGGTGAGCCGAGAGCCACACGACAGGGACGGCCATGCACCAGGGCCTGCCGGGCCGCATCCAGGAGTAAGAGAGTAGGCAGACGTGGCTCCGGGAGCGCGGTCGGAAGCAAAAAATCAGGCAGATCAGACTGCCCTGCTGGACTTTGATGTGAGCTGGCACCCACGATAGGCCGCGAGACGAGGGGTGTGGTGTGGTCTGGGATACAAACCTGCCTCCTCCAGCGGTCGCGCGCCTTCCCGCGCAGGCAGGGGTGCCTGATTGGGGGCCTCGAGGTCCGGCGCGGGAGGGCTTCCTGGCTCCTGGTCGAGCCTGGTAGCGTCGGAGACCATGGCGAAACCCAAGATTCAACCGGAGAAGTCCCCGGCGAACGCCAGGGGAGAGGAGGGGGCCCGGAGCTACCAGGCCCTGTACAGGCACTACTAGCCGATCGGGGCGGGGCTCCCCTCCGACGAGGTGCAGGCGTGCCGCGCCGATCCGCGCCTCGCGCTGGTCAACGTGAAGCGCGGCGTCGCGGCGGTGCTCGGCACGAAGGAGCAGGTGAAGGCCGTGCGCGAGCACCTGCCCAGGATCGCGGTCGGCGAGCTCCTGGAGCTGCCGGACCTCGCGCGGGCGCTCCTGTTCGCCGCGCGCGAGGCGCTGCCCCGGGCGGCGGGCCCGAAGGAGATCGAGAAGGCGCTGAAGGAGATCGGCGGGCCGCGCGAGGATCTCCTGACCCAGGCGGAGCTCTTCGCCCGGCGCGGCCTCCTCGACAAGGAGCGTGTCGCGCAGATCCGGGCCGGCTCGGGGAAATACGATATGGCGCGGGACGGCATGGAGCTCGCGGCGCTGTTCACGCAGCACGCGGGCGCGCTCAAGGGGCTCCACCCGTTCACGAGGGAGGAGATCGAGAACCTCCGGCGGACGAGCGAGTGGCTGCTCGAGAACCTGACCCCGGCGGGAGCCCGGGTAGAGGTCAAGAAGAAGGACAAGAGCGCGGCCGAGGACGCGAGGGATCGGCTGTGGACGCTGCTCCTGCGGCGGCACCCGGATCTCCGGAAGGTGGGTTATTACTTCCACGGCGACGATTTCGAGTCGGTCACGCCGCGCCTGCTCTCGCGGGCCGCCTCCGCGCAAGCCGTCGAGGAGGCGCTGGAGGAGGAGCCGGAGGCGATCGCGAGCGACGCGACGGGAGAGGGAGAGGCGCCCTGAGCGCCGCGTCACAGCCGGCCTGAGCGAGGGCGATGAGGCGAGCGGCGTCCCTGGCGCGACCGGTCAGAGCTGCCCATACTCACGGATCCGGTCGCGCGCTTCTCCCTTGTCTCCCTTGTCGGGCTCCAGATCGACGACGATCCCGAGGCGTGATTCGACGTAGGCCATCCAGAGGGTTCCATGCGCTGGAATGCTCGTCCAGGTGTTCATCTCCGTGATCGACAGGAGCCCGTCGATGCTTCGATCGAAGATTCTTATGTCCCTGAATCGTAATCCGCACGTGAAGCCGAGCTGGACGTTCAGGTTACGGGAATAGACGTCCCCGCCGAGGAACAGATCGAGGTGCGTGGTCCGGACAAGCGTCCCCTGCGGCCTCAAGGTCGTGGTGAACATGGGAAGAACGCCTCCGATCACTTGGTAGAGTTGAAAGCTCGTGGCCGCGCTTGCACGGAACGGTCCGGCCTCGTATGTAGCGTGGATCCCCAGCTTCTTGTCTTCTATCGTCGACATGTTCTCCTTGCCCACGCCAACGCCGATGAAGTACCCGAGGTTGAGCTCCTGGGTGGGACTCCCGGTCTGCCCGAAGCTCACCATGACGGTATGGACAGCCCCCGGAGCCGTTCCGCCGCCGTAAGTGACTCCGAGTCTCGCGAGATGGGGGAGTTTCGTCTGAACGACACCGTTGAGACGGAGGCCGTCCCAATGGAATTTCTCTGGGGGCCGTGGCTCTTGCGCTGATGTCAGAGCGGCAAGGGAGAACACTTCAAGCCCTGACAGCGCGCACAAGAATGCCTGCCGTGGCCTGCGCAAACGCCGGGCTGAAGGCTTCCACGAGCTGAGCGGCGGCGTGAAGCACGCTCGCGTTATTCGGTCTGCATTGGATCTATGCACGCGGGGTTCTTCACTAGCTCATCGATGTCGACGTCGTCGTAGTAGCTCTTGAACGTGTAAGCATTTTCCATCGCCCCGATGCTGCGACGATCGCCCGTGACCCCTGGCTGCGGCGCATCCTCGAAGTATCTTATGATACTGGAGCAGGACGAGTATTGGTCTCGAGCCAGGTCTCGAATGCTCAACACAGTTTCGCAGTCGAACGTGCTGCTGCCGAGTATTTCCCTGTACGCGCCGAACCCTGCCAGAAAGCCCCTGCAGTCCACGTCCAGCATGGCTAGCTCGCTCGCTTGTAATTGGATCATGCATTGCTCCGGGCGCTCTGACTTAGGCGAAGGGGGACGTTTGTCTTCGTTGGTGGGGGGATGTTCCTGTCCTTTCTCACGATGGTGATCGCGACGCTGGAGGGTCTTCTCACAGCTGGCCAACCGCTTCCGGGTGACGCTCAGGGTCGACCGAAGATCGGGGTCGTTCTTGCTGGCGGCGTCCTGGCGTGCTTGCGGCTGTTCGTCGCTCTCTGCAGAGATTTTTCCTAGATTGTATGCCGCCGTCAGCGCCGCGATCGCGATGGCCCCAAATCCAATCCACGTTGTCGGCTTTGGTGATGTTCCCATGTGTCGAGCGTTACGAGCTAAAGTCCTGGTGCGTGCCTGAGAATGGCGACCCTGGCCTGTCCGACCAGCGGAGCGATGGCTCCCGCGAGATGAACGGCGGCGTGGAATGGGTTGGATTCATTCGGCCCGCAATTGGCTTATGCACTCTGGGTTCTTCACCAGTGCTCTAAGGTCGTTGGGGTTGCCGTATTCGTTCCTGGTTGCGTAGGCGTCTTCCGTCGCGGCAATGGCGAGCGGGTCGCTCATAGCATCTCGGTAGGCGGTGCCTTCGTTGATTCTTGTGATGGCGGCACAGAAGGAGGACTGCGCGTGAGCCACGGATAGAACATCCAAGACGATCTCGCAATTGATCGTGTTGCTGCCCAGTATTGTCTTGTACGCATCAAAATGTCTCCTGAGGCTCCTGCAGTTCGCACCCAGCATCTGCAGTTCCTTCACCTGCGATGCAATGATGCATTGCTTCGGAAGCGCTGGCACGGGTGAAGGTGTGGGGTTGTCTTCGTTGGTGTGGAGCGTTTCCTCTCTCTTCTGAAGATGCTGGTCGTGACGCTGGAGGGTCTCTTCGCAGCTGGCCAACCTCTTCCGGGCGGCGCTCAGAGCTGACCGAAGATCGGGATCGTTCTTGCTGGCGGCTCCCTGTTGCCGTTGATGACGGCTGCCGCTCTCTGCTGAGGTTCTTCCCAGATTATATACCGCCGCCAAGGCGGCGACCGCGATGAGACCTGATCCAATCCATATTGTCGGCTTGGGTGACGTTCCCATGTGTCGAATATTGCAACGGGGCAACAATAGTCGCTGTACGCAGGCGGTTTAGTGTGGCGGGAATGGGTCTCCAGTGTGGCATGAGCTAATAGTAACAGGGTTCCTTCTTAACCGGTGTTATTCCAATCCTTTGAGGCGTGATATCCAGGTTGATGCCGCTGGCGGGCTGCAACAAATCGCGCCATTGATAACATGATTTCGCGTTTACCGTGTCCACGAATTGGTTCTGCAACGGCGTCGTTCTGATGCAGCCGCTTAGTTGAGGCTGTGTATCTTCTGGCGCACACAGCGCCACGCACGTGGGGGATGGATCTATGCACGTTGGTTTTGGTCTTTCGTCGAGGATCGTGCATCCGGTTTGGGATAGTACCGTCGCGGAAATAAGTTGGGCGAGGCTGGGACGGACCGTCCTTGAACGACGAAGTGTCGCGGTCATAGGTTCTTGCTCTCATGGGTATCTGGTGGTGGCTCGCGTTTGCCTCAAGAAGCAGGCAAGAGGATACAGGAAATGCTGTCGTTCTTCGATGAATCCGTGCGTATGGCCACGATCGGGCGTCGCGAGCGAGCGCGTCAAGCTCGCCGAGGCGCGCGCGAGATGTCCAGGACGTCGGAAGCAGGCAATGACTCGCGTGGCCGGTCGCGGACAATCTCGCTTCGCTTTCAGGGGATCGACGGGGGCCAATCGGTTCGCGCGGTCCACGCCGCGAACGCTCGTTGGCAGCACACCCATTCCCCGGCGCGCAGCCGCTTCTCGGACGTCACGGCCAGCGCGGCCATGAAGCGGCCTCGCGCCGGGGGACGCGGCACGCTCGCGGGGTCGATCATGGCGTTCTGGGTGGGGGAACCGGTCGGGCCGACGGTCGGCTCGGGGCCGCTCGCAGGCGCCCTGGTCGCGGCCCTCCGCGACGAGGAGCGCGGAGAGCTCGCGAATGAGATGGAGCTGCTGCTGCCGAGCGCGAGGCGATGATCGCCTGTTCTTCTCGCGGGCTTATGCCTGGCAGCAGAAGGTCGACGGCTCGGCCGGCAGCAGCTCGCCGGTGGGCTCGCCGCCGCTCGGGGCGCAGCCGCCGGGATCCACGGCCACGACCTCCGCCGACTTGCTGCCGAGGGCGACGCCGGGCGGCGTGACCCCGCAGAACGGCGTCGTCGAGCTCACGACGATCGACGCGAGCGCCTCCCCGCACGCGCCGTCGCTGTAGACGGAGGCCATGACGGTACACGACGCGCCCTCCAGCTCCCCGCAGCCGCACTCGGAGCAGCCGCGCGTGTCCTCGGCGCCGCCGTAGAAGACGTGCCTGACCAGGTAAGGCTCTGCGCACGTCACGTCGCCCTCGTGGAAGATGCACGTCAGGAAGCCGCCGGGCGGCGGGATCCCGGGCTGGTCCGGCGAGGGCATGCAGGTGCTCCGGTCGCCCAGGCACTCCGTGTAGGCGCCGGGCACGCAGGCGAGCGCCCGGGTCTGCCACGGATCGAGGAGCGCCGGCGGCGGCGGCTCGTCCACCCTGGGCGTGCACGCGCCGGTCGCCGTCACGATCGGCGCCTCGATCGAGAGCGACTGCACGCACGGCCTCCCGCCGCAGTCCTGGCCGGCGGGGATCGCGTTCGCGGCGGTGCAGGCGCCGTCCCAGCCGTCGGGCGCCGCGAAGGGGGTCGTGACGCCGCCGGGGTCGCCGGGACACGCCGAAGATGCGTGCGCCGACCAGCCCCGCGGGAGCTGGCACGAGGCGGTGGCCGCGTCAGGCGGATCGCACAGGCAGGCCGCGCAGGCGAGGGGTGCGGGCGCGAGATCGGCGAACCCCTCGTAACCGATGTTCGGCGCCGCGGCTGGGCAGTCCGGCACCTGGTCCCGTGGGCCGAACCAGAGGAGCGCCGGTCCGAACCAGCCCAGCGGCGCCGGTGGGACGCAATCGCCGGCGCAGGCGGTCTCATCGCCGCCGCCGGTCCCGCCGCTCCCGCCCCCGCCCCCGCCACCCTCGCCGCCGGCCCCGCCGCCGCCTTCCTCGGGCCATGGGCAACCTGGGTTGCCGTACTCCTGAGGCTGACAGGGACCGTAGACGGTCGGATGTTGTTCTTCGGAACAGCCAGGCAAGAAGAGGGATCCTACGAGCAGGAGGAAGAGGGTTCGCATGCCGGACAAGATACGTAGAGATGGCCCACGCTCACAACGGGCAGCTGTCACGAGAGATTCGATTGCACTGAGCATTGTGGTTCCCTTTTGAAAATTCTCACGTCGTTGGCGAGAAAAGCCGGCCTCCACGAGGTCTTTCAGTACGTCGCCGTGACACCGAGTCCGAGCGCCACGCCGACCGGAGGAGAGGACCACGTGGTGAATCCAGCGGTCTCGCGCCGCTGGCCCCCGCGCTGGAGCACCGTGTCATCCACGATCGCGCCGGCCTCCGCGTATCCATGCGCGCTCCACCTGTCCGAGAGGGCCCAGGCGCTGCCAAGCCGCGCTCCAACGCTGAACAGATCGTCGTCGCGCACCGTCATGTCCCACGGATGCCGGGGGATGAACCGGACGAAGCCGACGGCCGCGACCCCGCAGCCGAAGAGGTGGTGGCCGTGCAGGCAGCCCACACCAGCCGCCGTGAAGGCCCTCGTGCTGATGGTCATCTTTTCCACCTCCTGCGCCAGGGAGACGAGCCCGCGCCCCTCCATCGCGATCGACCATCCGGGCCGGCGAACGCCGATGGATAGGGTCATGCCCGCCGCGGCCCCCGGCGTGATCCCGAGGCCGAGGGTCGCCCCGAGCCCCGCCTCCAGCCGCAAGCGTCCTGTCGGCGCTGGCATCGCCTCATGCAGCGGTGGCTTCGACGCGGTCCGGCGCCCCTGCGGAAGCGGCGGTGCAGGCGGCGGCGAGGGCTCGGAGGGCGGCGGCGCCCGCTCCGGCGCGGTCAGGATCTGCGCCACGATCGCGAGGGCCACGCCGGAGAGCAGCTCCGCGCAGCCGCGCCGGGTGCGGAACCCCTCGGCCCAGGCTGTCTCGACCGCGCCCTCGCTCTCGCGCAGGGCCATCGAGGCCGTGAGCTCCGGCCCCTCCCGCGCGATGCTGACCGTGAGCACCCGCGGCGCGTCGTCCTCGAACGGATCGCCGCCGAGCCCCCGCGCCACCTCCGCGCGCAGGAGCGCCTCGTCGGCGCAGCCCTCGGCGCCGGGGCCTCGTACGACCTCCAGCCGCATCGCAGCCCGTGGCAGATCCGGCGCGGCGCGCGCCGCGGCGACGCACAGCAGGACCATGGCCGCCGTGGCCACCGCGCCGGCGGCGCGCGCCAGCCACCTCGCGCCCCCGCGCGGACCGATGCCGCACCGGGCCAGGCGCGCGCCGAGCCTCGGTCTGCCGCAGGGCCCGCTCATCGCGACGGCTCGCTCCCCGGCGCGCCCTGCTTCGGAGCGGCGAGGCGCGCCAGGGCGACCGTGCGAAGCCGCTCCCGCACGTTCTTCAGCTGGCCCCCGGGGAACCGCTGCTCGTGCACGGCGATCTGCCGGAGCGCCCCGGCCGCATCACCGGCGGTGAGGCGCTCTCGCGCCGCGGTGAGCAGCCGCAGCTCCTCCGCGAACGTGTCATCGCGCTCGCTGGCCTCGCTGGCCCGCGGCGCCGCCCGCGGAGCAGCAGGGCACGGGCGGTGGGGCGCCTCGGGCGCGGGGGCGACGGGCCCCGGCTCGGGCGCCTGCTGCGGCGGGGTCGCTGCGAGGCAGGCGCCGCCCGCGGGCCGCAGCTCGGGCAGCACCGGCCCGAAGCGGCGAGCCCAGAGGGCCGGCGGCGGCGCGAGGGCGAGCAGCACAGCGACCGTTCCGGCGACGCCCGCCGCAGCCGACCCGAGGGCGACGGCGATCCGGCCAGGCCTCCGTGGCAGCGTCGAGGTGGCAGGCAAACGCGGCGGGGGTGCCGGCGGTCCGGGCGGAGCCGGCGGCGCAGGCGCTGTCGGCGGGGGTGCCGGCGGTGCGGATGCCGCGGGCGGAGCAGGCGCCGGCGGCGCGGACGCCGCCAGCGCCGTGGTGCTCGCGCCGCCGTCGCGCGCCAGGAACTCCGACGCCACCGGGAACGCGAGCCAGCAGCCGCGCAGCGCCTGCCGTTGCTCCGGGCGGAGCCGCGCGACGGCGGCGCGGTAGTCCTCACGGGCCAGGCGCAGCCGGTTGGCGGCGGTGTTGTAGTTGATCCCGAGCTCGCGCGCGATCTCGACGATCGGCACCTCGCAGGCCTCGTGCAGGACGAGCAGGACCCGCCGTTCGGGGGCGATCGTGCTCAGCACGTCGATCGCGAGCTCCAGCCGCTCTCGCTCCACGACGCGCTGCTCGCTGCTCGGCGCGGGATCGACGGCCTGGCCGCGCGGCGCGGGGTGCAAGCCGTCCGGCACCTCGCGGCGGCGGTAGGCGCGTTCCAGGTGATGGCTGACCTTCCGCCACGCGATCCCGAAGAGCCATCGGGCTTCCGCGCTGCCGCGCGGGCGCCGCCCATCCCGCTGCGGCGGATCGCCGGCCGAGTCCGCCTCGTGTGGAGGCGACGACGAAGCGGAGGCGGGGTAGTCGGGATCGAACCGTTCCAGGCTCTCGTACGCCGCAAGGAGGACCTCCTGGACCAGGTCGTCGATGTCGGGCGCGGCGACCCCCAGGAGCCGGAGCGAGCGCGGGAGGGTTTCGAGCGCTGCGGTGTGAACGGAATTCCAGGTAGCGGCGCGGGAGGCGTCAGCGGCGGAAGGAACGTGGGTGCTCATACCCAGAATTGCGGGGAGCTCTTCGGGTCTGTTTGAAAAACGCACGGCCCGGCGCACGGGACGGAGGCGCACGTGCGGCGAGCGTCGCGCTCACGACAGGCTGCGGCCCTCTGGCGGGATCCACGCCGCGTGGGGCGAGATCGTTTCCATGTGGGCCATCACCTCGGCCTGACCCCAGCGCTCGAGCGCCTTCATCTCCGCCGGGCCGAGCATCCGCTGAATCGCACCCCAGGTGCGCTCGAACTCGAGCGCGACCAGGTGCTGCGATAGCCCGGTGAGCGGGCTCAGGTCGGCGTCGTCGCCGCGGTACGCCGCGTAGGCCTCGGCGTCCCATCCTTCCAGCGGGAGCGCTTCCGCCTCGTCGATGCGCCGATCCAGCGCCTCCTCGGTCTCCGCCCACGCTCGGGCGATCTGGAGGAGCTTGGCGATCTTGTCGAGCGGCAGGCCGAAGCGCGCGACGCGGTGCTCCTTGCGGCGCGATAGCCACACGACGAGCACCTGCCACATGGTCCGCCAGTCCGGCAGCCGGTCGAGGACGAAGTAGCGCTCCTCGATCCACGCGCGGATCTGCGCCGCGGCCGCCGTGCCCTGGGTGCGCTCCACGTCGGCGAGGAACGCCGCGATGTGCACCGCGATCATGGCTTCGTAGTCCCGCTCCTCTTCGTCCAGCGCCTCGATCGCGATCTCCGCCCGGACGCAGCGGCGCGCGGCCGCCTTCACCGCCTCGACGTCGTCGATGCGAAGCCCTAGATCGGGCCAGAAAGGCGTTACCCTGTCCAGACTGAGGAGCCGGACAGCATGCGTGTAAGCGTAGCATACATTGAGGTCGAGGAGATCGAGGGTGGGGGTCATCGGCAGCGTGGCTCGGACATCCATGGCAACCCAACCCTACCAGCCAGGTGCATCTCCAGGCGACGCCTGAGGCGCCCGCCGCCTCCTTCGTTCGCTGGAGCGTCGACCGCCGCGCGCCCGCGCTCGGCGCGCCGGAGAGCGCCTCTCCGGCCGGAGCCGCTCTAGAATGCGGGCATGCGATTCGAAGGCCCACGCGCTCCGGGCACGCCGCTCGCCCTCGCTGGGGCCGCCTCGCGGAGGTCGTCGTGACGGAGTCCGCCCACCGGCCCGAGATCGAGCGCGCGCTCCGCTTCATCGCCGCGAACCTCGAGAGGCCCATCACGGTCGCGGACGTCGCGCGCGCGGCGCGCCTCAGCGAGTTCCATTTCCACCGGGTCTTCCACGCGGCGGTCGGCGAGCCGATCGGGCGGTTCATCACCCGGAGGCGGCTCGAGCAGTCGGCGCTGCGGCTCGCGTACGAGCCGGACCGCAGCATCATGGACGTGGCGCTCTCGTCCGGCTACTCGTCCGCCTCGAACTTCTCGAAGGCGTTTGCGGCGCACTTCGGCTGCAGCCCGTCGCAGGTGCGGAGCCCGGAGCGCGGCCTCCCCGTCGCGATCGGGAAGCTGACGTCGCTCTACGGGAAGGACTTTCGGCCGGAAGAGCTCTACACGCTCCCGCCCGAGCGCGGAGTCGACGAGCGGCGCCTCGAGGCGGCGGCGTGGAGCGCGCGGGTCCGCTTCGAGACCACGAGCGGGCTCGACTTCGCATGCCTCGCCAGCCCGGGCGGGTACGACGTCCCGGCCCTCGAGCGCCTCTGGTCGGACCTCATCGCTGCCGCCCGGCAGCTCGGGCTCTGCGAAGACGCCGTGGATGCCTGGGATATACCGCACGACAGCCCGCAGATCACGGCCCCCGAGCTGTGCCGATACCACGCCTGCGTGCCCTGTCCGGAGGCCGTCCCGCTGCCGCCCCCGCTCTTCCGCGGCCGGATGAGCGAGGGCCGCTACGCCGTCTTCCGCTATGCCGGCGAGGTGTCCGGGATCCCAGAGGCGTATCGCAGCATCTATTCGTGCTGGTTCAGGGAGAGCAGCCTCGCGCCCGACGACTTCACCTCCCACGAGCACTACGTCACGGACGAGCCGAAGGACGGCCGCGTGGACCTCGATCTCTGGTTCAAGGTGCGGCCGCGCCGCTGACCGCAGCAAACGCGATCCGTTGTCCATCGCACCAACATCATCCCGTTGCGAGCGCGGCTTCCCAACAGCGATGCGCTTCTGATACAAGCCATCTTGTTGAGGGGGACATACGGGAGGGAAACGATGGCGAACGAAATGGACGCCACTTCGGGGCTGCTGCATACATTCTTTGCATCCTGTCCAGAGATGCTCTTCATCGCGGGAATCGATGGGGATGTGCTGCACTCGAGCGGCGCGCTCCGTCGGGCGCTGGGGGCCGGGATAGCGGATGGCAATTCGCTCACGGCGCTCGTCCATGCGGAGGATCGCGCCGACTTCGCCGCTGCGTGGATCCGGCTGAAGGAGCAAACAGAGCCGGTGCAGGTCGATGTGCGCCTGATGGACGCCCAGGGCGCTTACCGGCGTCTGACGTGCAACGCGAGCCGGGCGCCCGAAGGGGGCACGATCCACGGGTCGCTGCGGCAGGCCGACGCCGACGGCAGGCGCGGCCCGGCAGAGCCGAGCCTCAAGGAGCGGCTCCTCGACGGTCTGGCAGACAGCCTGGAGGTCGTCATCTGGGCGATCGACACCGAGGGGACCATCCTCTACCACGACGGCAAGGGGCTCGATGCCGCCGGGCTCGCGAGGGGCGAGCTCCTCGGGAAGAACCTGATCGAGCTCTATCCCGAGAGAGAGCGCGCCTCCTTGCGGGCGGCGATCGCCGGCACGATGGCCCATGATCACACCACGGCGCACGGCGTCCACTGGGAGAGCTGGGCCGTCCCCGTGCGCAACAGGCGCGACGAGGTCGACGCGGTGCTCGGGTTCTCGCTCGACGTCACCGCGGTGAAGCGCGCGCAGGAAGAGCTGCGGGCCAGGCTCACTCAGATCGAGAAGCAGCAGGAGGTGATTCGCAACCTCTCCACGCCGATCATCGAGGTATGGAACGGGGTGCTGACGCTCCCCATGATCGGCGTGGTCGACAGCGTGCGGACGGCCGAGGTGATGGATACGCTGCTCGCGCGCATCATGGAGAAACAAGCCCATTTCGCGATCCTCGATCTGACCGGGGTCGACATGGTGGACACGAAGGTGGCGAGCCATCTCATCGAGCTCGTGGCGGCGATCCGCCTGCTCGGCGCCGAAGGCATCGTCGCCGGCATCAAGCCGAACGTCGCGCAGACGATGGTCGCGCTGGGGCTCGATCTCTCGACGATCTCGACGCAACGCGATCTGCGAGCTGCCCTGAGCTACTGTATCCGGCGCATGGCGCCGCAGCCGCCGCAGGAGAGCCGCGCCAGCGTGACCGCGAGCTGACAGGGCCCCACGCGCAGCGCCCCGGCGCCGTTCGGCCTCGCCTGCCCGGTATCCGGCTCCCTTTTTCGACGGATGTGCTCACCCGGAGGGTGCGGAAGCGCGAGAACGGAGCGATGATGCCGCCCGGTTGTGACGGTTCAGCAGCGGGGGCCGCGCTCGGCCCTCGCATCTGGCTCACGGGGTGGGTGCGTGCACACGACAGCCGAAGATCGCGCAGAGACTCTTCACATCGACCCACGTCTCCTGATCGAGGCCCTGGACGACCCAGCGCTCGTCATCGACGCGCGGGGCGCCGTCCTGTGCAAGAACGAGCAGCTCGATCGCCTCCTCTCGGGGCTCGGGGCGCCGAGCCTGCCGCTGTCGCCGGAGGGCGATCGCGTGCTCCTGTCGCTGGCGCCCGCGGCCGCCGACGTCGCCCGGATCCAGGCGCTCCTCTCGGGCGAGGTCGATCGAGCCGAGATCGACCTGCCGGACGAGGGCCGCGGCGCGCCGCGGTGGATGCTTCGCGGGCTCGCCTGCACGATCGGCGGCGGCCGCGGCGCGTTGCTCCGCCTCGTCGATGGGGGGGAGCGCGGGGTCCGGGAGCACCAGCGCCGGTGCGCGCAGGTGGTCGAGTCCATGCACCTCGGCTGCACGTTCCTCGCCCTCGATGCCCCGGAGGATGACCGGTCGCTCCGGTACGTCTACATGAACCTTGCCGCCGAGCGGATCGCCAGCAGGCCCACCGCGGCGATGCTCGGCCGGACCATGGACGAGAGCGTCCCCAGCCTTCGGCAGATCGGCATTCCTCAGCGCCTTGCGGAGCTGATCCGCAGCGGCGAGACCGACGAGAGCGAGGTGATCCTCCCCCAGGAAGTGGGCACGCGCGTCATGACGACGTGGTCGTTCCCGGTGGGCGATCAGTGCGTCGCCGTGGTCTACGACGATGTCACCGAGCGCAGGGCGACGGAGGCGTCGCTCGAGAGCGCGCGCCTCCTCCTCGACGGCATCATCGAGCACCTCCCGCTCATGCTCTTCGTCAAGGATGCGGCGGAGCTCCGCTATGTGCGGGTGAACAGGAATTTCGAGGAGTTCCATGGCCACGCGCCAGGAGAGCTGATCGGCTTGCGCGCCAGCGACTTGTTGCCGCAGGCGCTGGCCGCGAAGATCGACGCCGAGAGCCGCGACGTCCTCGCGGGGGGCGTGCCGGTCGAGGTCCCGGAGCTCCGCGTCCCCTCGAAGCGCTTTGGGGACCGCATCGGCCGCGCCCGGTTCATCCCCATGGAGGACGCCAAGGGCAAGGGCCGTTATCTCCTCGGGCTCATCGAGGACGTCACCGAGCGCAAGAGGATCGAGGACGCGCAGCGCCAGGAGTCGATCCTCCTGGAGACCCAGCGGCGGCTGATCGAGCTCGTCCAGGAGCTCTCGACGCCGAGCATCCCCATCCACCCGGGCATCCTCGTCGTCCCGCTCGTCGGCCAGATGGACAGCTCGCGCGGCGCCCAGCTCGTCGAGTCGCTCGTCGCCGCGGTCGAGCGGCACCACGCCGAGTTCGTCATCATCGATATCACCGGCGTCACGTCGGTCGACAGCGCGGTGGCCAACCACCTGCTCCAGGCCACGCGCGCCGCGGGGCTCCTCGGGGCCGAGTGCAGCGTCGTCGGCGCCTCGCCCAGCATCGCCCGCACCGTGATCGAGCTCGGCATCGAGTTCGGCAAGCTCGCGACGCACCGGGACCTGCAAGCCGGGTTCCGGCACGCGCTGGCGCGGAAGGGGTATGTGATCAGCGCGCGCGCGGATCGAAAGGCCTGAGCGCGGCGGAGCCGTCCGCGCCGCGCGAGATGGCCGCTTGCGCTACCGCGCCGGCGTCACGAGCCTGGCGAGAACATGAGGGGATACACCACCGTGACGACGCCGCCCGCGGGCGCCGGGAACGTGAACTTCTCGAACTCGCGCAGGACGCAGCTCACGACCGCGCGATCCGGCATGGGCGCGCTCGCGGCCGACGGCGGGGAGCTGGCCGGCGGCAGAGCGCCCTCGGTGACGGCGGTCACCTTGCCGTCCCTGCCGATGACGAAGCGCACAGCGATCCGGCCAGCGAGGTTGGGGTCGCGGCGCAGCCCGTCTTCGTAGCATTTGCGCAGCCCACCGAACCGCGCGCGCACGGCCTGCTGGATCTCCGTGGGTGGCAGCCGGCCCGAGACTTCCATCGATAGCGCGCGAAACGAGGGCGGCGCTCCTTTCGGGCCGGTGAACCGGCCTTCGCGGGGGAGGGCTCCGAGCATGAGGATCTCCGGCTTCGAGCCGGGCGGTCGCTCCTTCCATTGCCGCGCGCGGGCGAGGGTGGTCGACACGACCTCCTTGACGTCCGCGAGGCTCGCTCCTGGCACGGCGCGCAGACCGATGCGGTCGAGGCAGGTCCGCGGCGCCTTCGCGCACGCGGCTTCGGCGAGCTCCGCGAGCGCTGCGGAGGCGCGCTCCCGCTGCGGGCCCACGACCTCGCGCTTCACGAGCGTCCGGACGAAGCCGCCGCCCTCCGAGGCGGCCTTCGGGATGGCGGTCAGCTCGAAGAGGCTCAGCTCCACGTCGTTTGCGCGGACATCGATGGCGATCTCGAAGCGCGGCGGCTCCGAGGCGTCCTCACCGGGAGGACCTGGCACGGGCGTGCGGAAACGGAACCAGCCCAGGCCGGTGCGCAGCAGCGCCACGGGGTAGCCGGCGAAGGCCGCCGTGCGGGATACGCTCTCGATGACGATCCAGGAGACGGTGTAGTCCGCGGCGATGGTGATCTCGCGCTGGGCCGGGGCGCCGCGCTCGCTTGCGCGGGTGCGGCGCGCCTCTAGCTGTTCGAACAGCTCATCGAGCTTGGTGAGCTGGCCGAGCTCGGTGATGCTTTTCGCGTCGCCGACGAGCCGGCCGTCCAGGCGGATCTGATGGCCGCGGATCTCGACTTCCGGCGGTGAGGCCGCGTCGAGCGGGTCGTCGGGAGCGGCGGGCGGCGCAGAGGGCGCGATGGGTACCGTGATCGCGCGCTCGGTCGGGGCGCGCGGGGGTGCGGGCGAGGCGCACGCGCAGAGCGACGCTGCCAACAGGACGGCGGGGCAGCTGGTCGGGTGAGGCATCGAGGGATCTCTAGGGTCGCTTCGCTGGACTGTCGTGATGCGAGGAGGGAAGCATACATGTTCAGGCGAGCGAAAAGCGAGGCTGGCGATCCGTCGAGAGGGGTGGTTCCAGCGGGGTCCGACGGGGGGGGCTCCGCGGGACCGCGCGTGCATCGACGCGAATACGAGAATCCGCAAGTGATGCGGCGCCGCGCCCCTCAAGTCGGGGCCTTCGCACGATGGCTTGCACGCCGAGGACTCGAGCACGGCTCACCAGCGTTCGAGGGGAATTGAGCCACGGCTCGCGGACGCTCACGACTTCGACGCCGCGCCGATCCAGGTCCAGCACCGCTTGCAGATTGCCGACCATCGAGCGGCCGAACCGCTCAATCGCCCAGATGAGCAGCACGTCGAACTTCCCCTCGTGCGCGGCGCGCATCATCGCGTCGAACTTGCTGCGTTCCTTCGCCGTGCTCGCCTGCTCCTCGTACTCCGCGACGATGTGCAGGCCGCGCGTGCGCGCCTGGCGCGTCAGGTCGGATCGTTGGTTGGCCGTCTTCTGCTCGCCCTTGCTGACCCGCAGGTACATCGCGGCACGCTTCCTCATCGCGCTCCGAAGGTACCCCGGCCCGCCGGCGCCAGCGTGACCTCCATCACGCGCGCAAATTTCGGATAGAAGAGACTATCCGCCATGCTCCATGGATAATTCCCAGCACCTCGCGCATGGCGGCTTGGACGACCTTGTCCTCGAACGCCGATATTTCACTCGGCGCCGCCGGGCGTCATGGCTCTCCGTCTTCAGCGCTCTTTCCCGATTCCATTCTCCACTTCACGGAGTTCTATCACACAATGCTGGTCGCGACCGCCCGGACGTGTGCGCGGTATGTGGACGGATCGGATCCGGATATTATATGATGAGTGTCGGCGTCATCTCGCCGACGCGAGATGGCGCTTGCGTGGTCCTGCGCCCATCTCGACTCGATTGCATCAGTACCACATCGGGGGACGATATGACGTACATCAGGAGACTCACGGCGCTGCTGGCGATATCGGCCGCGACCGGGATGATGGGCTGCATCTCGGCATCCGGATCGAGCGACGAAGCGACGGGGGTGAACGAGGAGATCGTCGAAGAGGCCTCGAGCGCCCTCAGGGTGCCCACCTATTCGTCGAGTGGGTTTGTTCGGCGTATATTTCTGCGCTACACCCCCAACGCCTTCGGCCCGGTGGCCATCGCCGTTCCGGTCGGCTCCATGGTCGACCTCGTCTGCAGCACGCGTGGAGATTCTGTGGGTGGTAACAACCTCTGGTACAGGCTCGACAATGGCTTCTACATCCCCGACGTGGCGGTATGGACGGGTAGCAACTTCCCTGTCGTAGGGCCTTGTGACTAGGCCGATGACAGTCTCCTGATATCTGTCGGCCTGTTACCGCTTCTCCTCCCTGGCGGGTAGCTACGAGCGCCGGCCGGCGGTGCCTCCCGCCATCTCTCGCGCCCCTTGCGCTCTGGCCACGCTGCACCCCAGCTTTCAGACACCGCTCATGCCTGAAGGCGACACCCTCTTCCGCATCGCCGCCGCCCTCGGCCCCGCGCTCACGGGCGCGCCCGTCGTCGCGCTGGAGCTGCCCCGGAGCGACCAGCCGTGCCGTCGGCTCGTCGGCCGCCGCGTCGAGCGCGTGGAGGCGCGCGGCAAGAACCTCCTGATCTTCTTCGACGAGGGGACCGTGCTCCACACACACCTGCGCATGAGCGGGGCCTGGCACCTCTACCGCGAGGGCGAGCGCTGGAAGCGGTCCGAGGCGACGGCGTCGGCCATCCTCGCGGTCCCGGGCTACGTCGCCGTCTGCTTCCGCGCGCCCGTCGCGCGGCTGCTCCGCGCGAGCGCCCTGCGCGGCGACCGCCTCCTCGGCGGCCTCGGACCGGATCTGCTCGGCGACGCCTTCGACGCCGCCGAGGCGCTCCGCCGCCTGCGCGCCCTCGACGAGGTGCCGCTCGGCGTCGCCGTCATGGACCAGCGCGTCATCGCGGGCATCGGCAACATCTACAAGAGCGAGCTCCTCTTCCGGACGCGGCTCGACCCCTTCGCCCCGGTCCGGGCGTACTCCGACGAGGAGCTCTCCGCGATGCTCGACGTCGGCCGCCGCCTCCTGCAAGCCAACGTCGAGCCGCGGGACGCCGCCAGCGCGTACCGTGGGCCGACCGCACATTACATGACCACACGCACGACGCGCGCCGGCGGAGACCGCAGGAGGCCAGTCAGCGTGTACGGCCGCGAGGGGCGCGCCTGCTACGACTGCGGCGCCGCTGTCCAGATGCGCCGACAGGGAACGATGATGCGGTCGACTTACTTCTGTCCTCGCTGCCAGCCGCCCCGCGCCGCGCCGCCGCCGGCCGGGCCTGCTCCGTCCGCGCCGTGACCTCGGCCGCCGGCGGGCCGCGCTGCGGCGCGTGCGCGAACACCAGCACCCCCGGCGATCGCGCGGCGCGCGCAACCGTGCTGCCCGGCAGACCTTTCCCGCGCTCCGATCGTACGATCCGCCCCATGCGCCTCACCCTGCTCCTGATCCTCGCGCTCGCGTCTGGGTGCAGCCACCCCCTGGACGAGCCTGTCGCGCCGGCCGCCGACAGCGCAACGCCCCCGCCGGCCCCTGTCTCCTCCTCCTCGGCGAATGCGCCGGGCTCGCCGCCCGAGACGGGCACCGCCGAGGCCGAGATCGACCCCCGCCTCGCCCCGCTCATCGCCGCCGCCTTTCGCGACTACAAGCCCTGGGGGCGCGTCGACGACGAGCTCCGCTGGGCGCCCTGGCTGTGCCGGATGCCGCTGCCCGGCCGCGTCCGCATGAGCGCCGCCGAGGACGGCGGCCACGCCCGCAAGCTCTACTCGGTGTTCGCCAAGCACCGCGATCGCTATCCGCTCGTCGAGGGACAGGCGCCCGTCGCCCAGCCGGTCGGACAGGTCCTGATCAAGGAGAGCTATGTTCCCGAGCTGGTGGAGGACGGCGCGGCGGCCGCCCTCCCGGGCGCCGGCGCCACGCCGCCGGACGCCGCGGACCACTTCGATCCCCTCCTGCGCGACGGCGATCGCGTCTACCGCGCGTCGCGCCTCGCCGGCGCCTACGTGGTGCTCAAGGTCGCGCCGGACACCCCCGGCACCGACGCGGGCTGGGTCTACGGCACGGTCACGCCCGCGGGCCAGGTGACCTCCGCCGGCCGGGTCGCCTCGTGCATGGGCTGCCACGTGAGCGCCCGTCACGAGCGCGTCTTCGGGCTCGCGCCGGCGCCGCCCGCGGCGCCCTGACGGGCTCCGGACGCCGCGGCAGCGTCGACGACTCCGGCGAGCGCATCCAGCGACATCGGTTTGACGAAGTGGGCGTCGAACCCTGCCGCCTCGGCGCGGCGGCGGTCCGACGCCTGCCCGTACCCCGTGAGCGCGATGAGCGCGCCCGAGCACAGCTCAGCCTCCCTCAGGCGCCGCGCCACCTCGTAGCCGTCCATCCCAGGGAGCCCGATGTCGAGGAGCACGAGATCGGGCCGATGCTCCGCCGCGGCCTTCAACGCGCTCGGGCCGTCGCCGGCAATCCACACCTCTTGCCCGAGGGCCAGCAAGGCGTCGGCGAGGGTGCTCGCCGCGTCCACGTTGTCCTCGACGATGAGGACGCGGAGCTTCCTCGCCGCCGGAGACGGCCGCTCTGCGTTCTTCGAGGGCGCGAACGTCGCCTCGACGGCCGTGGCGGGCGCGCGCTCGTCCGCCGCCGCGGGCACGCGCTCTTCCGCCACGACCGGTAGGCGCACGATGAACTCGCTGCCTTGCCCGAGCCCCGGGCTCGTCGCTTCGATGCTCCCGCCGTGGAGGGCGACCAGATCGCGGACGATGGTCAGCCCGATACCGAGGCCGCCGGGCGCCCGATCGAGGCTGCGATCCGCCTGATGGAACAGCTGGAAGACATGGGGCAGCACCTCCCTGGCGATCCCGATCCCATCGTCGCGGACGCGCAGCTCCACCCGGTCGCCGCGCTGCTCGACCGTCACCCCGATGTGGCCCCCGATATCCGTGTACTTGCACGCATTGGTGAGCAGGTTGACGAGGATCTGCTCGAGGCGGACGGCGTCCCCGAGGACGTGGACGGCGGCCGCCGGCAGCGCGAGCCGGATCTGGTGCCGCCGCGCCTCGATCTGCTCGCGCGTCGACTCCACGGCGCGCATCACGGCGGCCTTGACGTCGATCCGCTCCTTGCGGAGCTCGATCTTCCCCCGGGTGATGCGCGACACGTCGAGCAGATCGTCCACGAGGCGCATCAAGGTCCTCGCTTGCCGCGCGATCACCTCGACGTGCTGGTCCGGCGGCCCGCCGCGGCTCCGCCGCCGGAGGAGCTCCACGGCCACGCAGATCGGCGCCATGGGGTTGCGCAGCTCGTGCCCGAGCATGGCCAGGAACTCGTCCTTCCGGCGATCCGCGTCGGCCAGCGCGTCCTCGACGCGCTTTCGCTCGGTGATGTCCATGGACGAGCCGACGAACCCCAGGAACGCTCCGGCGGCACCGAAGCGCGGGGCGCCCTGCGTCACGACCCACCGGCTCTCGCCGTCCCGGCGGAGCATCTGGCACTCCAGCGTGAACGGCTCGCGCGTCTCGATCGATTCGGCGCACGCGCTCGCGACGAGCGGGCGCTCTTCCGCGTGGACCGCGTCGAGCCAGCCGTCCCCCAGCTCCTCGTCGAGGGAGCGCCCCGTGAAGCGCAGCCACGTCGTGTTGACGTACTCGCACCCTCCGGAGGGCCCGCACATCCAGATCATCATGGGGGCGCAGTCGGCGAGGGAGCGGAAGCGCTGCTCGCTCTCGCGGAGGCGCTCGACGTCCTCGGCGACCTGGCGGCGCAGCCTGGCGATCTCGATGCGACCGCCGACCCGCGCGAGCAGCTCGCGGACCGAGAACGGCTTGACGAGGTAATCGTCCGCGCCCGCCTCGGCGCCGTGCACGCGCGACGCTTCGCCAGATCGCGCCGAGATGAACACCACGGGGACGAGCCTCGTCCTCGGCTCGGCGCGCAGCGCCTCGAGGAGGCCGAACCCGTCGAGCCCGGGCATCATGACGTCGGTGAGCACGAGATCGGGCACGCGCGAGCGCACAGCGCAGAGCGCCATCGCGCCGTTCTCGACGGCCTCCACGGTCCACCGCGTCGCGAGGACGTCCCGGAGGTAGCTCCGCATGTCGGGGTTGTCCTCGACGAGCAGGACGTGGCCGGCCGGGCCCTCCGCCGGGCGCGTGTCTCCCGCGCTTGCCGGTGACCCCAGCGGCGGCTCTGCCGACGGCGCGGACCCGGAGACCCACTGCGACGCTTCCTCCACGAACGCCTGGAGCGTCACGGCCGTCATGCCGAGCTCCCGCTCGGCGCCGATGTGCGCCGCGGGCACGTGCGCTGATCCGGCGGGGATGCGGACGGTGAACGTGCTGCCTCGACCGACCTCGCTCGTCGCCTGGACGTCGCCCGTGTGGAACCGGACAAGCTCCCGCACGAGCGCGAGGCCGATGCCGGAGCCCTCGTGGCTCCTCCCGCGCGCCCCGTGGACCCGGTGGAAGCGCTCGAAGATCCGGGCGAGCTCGTCGGCGGGGATCCCCGTCCCCGTATCGCGGACCTCGAGGAGCACGTGGTCGCCGCCCCACCGGAGCGAGATCGCGATCTCGCCCTCGAACGTGAACTTGAACGCGTTCGAGACCAGGTTGAGGACGATCTTCTCCCACATCTCGCGATCGACGTAGACCCGCTCCGGGAGCGGCGGGCAGTCCACCACGAGCCGGAGCCCCGCCCGCTCCACGGTCGCGCGGAACGCGTTCGCCACCTCGGCGGTCAGCGCCGAGAGGTCGAGCGCCTCGTAGGCCATCTGCATCCGAGCGGCCTCGATCCGGGCGAAATCGAGCAGGGTGTTCACGAGCTTGAGGAGCCGCCGCGCATTGCGGCGCGCGAGCTCGACGAGCTCGCGTTGCCTGTCCGTGAGGCCGCCGGGCGCGCCGGTCAGGAGCTCGTCGATCGGGCAGAGCATGAGCGTGAGCGGCGTCCGGAACTCGTGGCTCACGTTCGAGAAGAACCTGGTCTTGAGCTCGTCGAGCCGGCTGAGCTGCTCGTTCGCCACGCGGAGCTGCTCGTTCGCGCGCTGGATCTCCTGCGCCCGGAGGAAGACCTCGGCCTCGACCCGCTCCGCCCGCGTCTTCAGCTCCTCCGTGCGCCGTGACTGCTCGATCCCGCGCTGCTTCAGGCGGACGAACTCGGTGACGTCCTCGACGCGGTGGATGATGTACGCGACCTTGCCGTCCGGCCCCATGAGGGGCGAGTTCAAGGGGCTCCAGTACCGTTCCTCGAAGCCGCCTCCCTCCGCTTCGGGGCGCGGGATATCGTATTTCTGCACGGCCATGCTGTCCGGGGCGCCCGTCTGGATCACCCGCTCGAACGAGGCGCGCAGGTTCGTCGTGCCGGTCGCGTGCAGATCGTCCGGATTGTCGGGGAAGGCATCGAAGGCGTTGCGACCCAGGAGCTCCTCGCGCCGCGTGTTCGCGGCCCGGAGAAAGGCATCGCTCGCGGCGATGATGGTGAAGTCCGGACGGAGAACGACGTAGTTTCCCGGGAGCCCCTCGAAAATGGCGCGGAAATCCGCGCTCGCGGGCAGCGCCTGCTCGCTCTCCGATCGCTGATGCGGCTTCGTGCTCGAGATGAGGCTCGTGGACATGGGCAGATCTTCGGGAGAAGACCTGGTGCACGAGATCGCCTATCGCTACCCGGATCTCCGCGCCCCCGCGACGCTCGGCCGCAGCAGTGAGCTCGGCGCCGGCTCGCCGCTGACGGGCGCCGCTTCGGGCTCCTCGGGCGCGGGCTCCATGATGCGCGCGATCCAGGACAGCCCCTCCACGTTCTCCAGCGTGATCTTCGCGACCATCATGATGGGCACCGACAGCAGCGCACCCGCCGGCCCCCAGAGCCAGCCCCAGAAGAGCATGCCGATCAGGACGGCGAGCGGCGACAGGCCCAGGGTCCGCCCGAGCACGCGCGGCTCGAGCACGTTGCCCACCAGCAGGTTGATCAGCAGGTACCCGATGGCCACGAGGGCCGCGGTGCCGGGGCCTTGGCTGGCCAGCGCGGCGAGCACGGCCGGGATCGTCGCGACCGCCGCGCCGATGTTGGGGATGAAGTGCAGGACGAACAGGCTCGACGCCAGGAGGAGCGCCAGGTCCACACCCAGGACGACCAGGAGCACATAGGCGAGGACGGCGACGAGCAGGCTCGTCAGCGTCTTCACCACGAGATACTTCTTCACCTCCCGCACGATGCGATCGACGTGCTCGAGGCCGCGCGCAGGGGTCGAGAGCAGCCGCCGCACCTTCGCGCCCGCGCCGGCGCCCTCGCAGAGCGCGAAGAACACGACGAGGAGCACCACCCCGAGGCTCGACGCCGCGCTGGCGACCGTGACCGCGGCCCCGCCGAGGAGGGGGACCAGGGACGCCGTGTGCAGCGTGCGCGAGAGGAGCTCCGGGTTCACCGGGAAGCCGCGCTCCGTGAGCGTCATGGCGAGCGCCTCGGTCATCGAGGACATCCGGACCAGGTAGACCGGCACCTTCTCCTCCAGCTCCACCCCGGCGATGGTGACCACCGCGCCGACGAAGACCAGGATCGCCAGGTCGACCACGAGCGCGGCCAGCGCCCCGAGGGCCGCGGGCAGCCCGCGGCGGGTCACCCAGGTCGCGATGGGCGACGAGATCGCCGCGAGCGCGACGCCGAACAGCACCGGCACGAGGAACGGCTCCGCGTAGCGCAGCCCCACGATGACGACGACCGCCGCCGCCGCGACCACGACCATCTGAGCTCGACGAGACATCGTGAAGATCCCCATGCCCAACCTCGTTGCTGACGGGCTCTCGCGTCACCTCCGCTCCGGTGGAGCGGAGCGCGGCGCAGTCCCGAGAGGAGCAAGGGATGCGCCACACTCCGTCCCGCCCCGAGCCGCGGCGCGACGGCGTGGATCGCTATCGCGCCGACACCCGGGCATCGCCGGCTTGCCCGCCGTTCAGCGGCACCGAGCCGTGCTGGGCGGCGTCGGTCTTCGGCGTCGTCCCGGTGACGTATGCCTTGACCGCCTCGACGAGGAACCTGAGCCCGGCCGCGCCTTCGTTGTCCCAGTACTCGCCCTCGCGCGGGCTCACGTGGATGAGCGCGAGGGAGGGATCGTCCTTGCCCTGCGGGAAGAACACCTTCGCCTCCTCCGACCACAGCGCCTCGATCTTCGTCCGACTCCGCACGATCGATGCGCGGCCCGACAGCGACAGGAAGCGGCGCCCCTCCTGGAGGGTCACATTCACCTCCGGCTGCGACTCGATCTCATCGACCTTGCCCGAGTCGATGCTCGTCATGAACCAGACGTCCCCGGTGTCGCTGTCGACCTTCATGAGCGCCATCGGACGCGCCCGCAGCGCCCCCTGGCTGGCGTGCGTGACGAGCATGGCAGTCCGGAACTTCTTGAGGATCTCCAGCAGCTTCTCCCGCGATCCAGTTTCCATGGTTTCCTCCATCGAGCTCCGGCCTCAGTGCGAGATCCGGACCATGGCCTGAGCGCAAGGTGGAGGGCGTGGATCATGGCTCTGCTGTGCCGCACCGAGCGTGCGTTCGAGGCATTCCGCCACAGCGGCAGGCGCGGCCCGCCGCGCCCGCGCAGCGCTCGATCTGGGGGAGCGGGGAGGGGGAGAGGACCGAGGGCGGGTGAAGCTACGCCGCGCGGGCGAGCACGAGGGCCCCGATCACGAGCACGAGGAGCGCGAGCGCGCCGGCGACCACCAGCGCCACCTTGCCCCACGCGATCGGCGCCGTGCCTGTGACGTGGCTCGCGTCCTGACCGTGGACGACGGCGCGGTAGCTGCGCCCCTTGTAGCGGTAGGCGAGCACGTACGATGGCAGCGCCAGCCGGCGCGTCTCGAGCGCGTGCAGGAGCACCGCCACGTGCACGTTGCGGAACGTGGACCCCGGGATCACGCCTCGCGTCAGGGCGTCCTCCGCGCTGGCGGCGATCCGCTCGCTGACGATCTTGCGCGCCGCCGAGCGCTGCGCGTCGAACTGCTCCAGCACCGCGTCGGGCGGGCCGAGCTGCTGCTCTGTCCCGTGCGCGGCGGGCACCGCCAGGTCGAGCCGGAAGTACGGCGCGAGCTCCCGGGCCTCGTCGAGCGAGAGCCCGCGGGAGGCGGACAGGAGCAGGTTCCGGAACGGCAGCCGCGTCTGTCCGGCGTGCGGGGCCCAGCTGCTCAGCCGGGCGCCAGCGTTCGAGTCCGCCGTCCAGCTCACCACGGCGTCCGCGCTGACGAGCCAGCCCGCCCACCAGATCGGGCGCAGCCCCTCGACGGTCGCCGCGCGCGCGAGATCCGACGGCCGGAAGAAGCCGAGCGTCGACATCCACTGGCGCAGCGCCTGATCGGCCCGATCGGGGGGCACCCCGAACGGGAGCAACCAGTCGGCCTGATCGATCGGGTCGACCGGCTGCTCGATCCGCGTGACGGCGCCGCAGAAGCGGCACTTCGGCGCCTGCGCCTCGGCCGAGTACGAGACCGCGGCGCCGCACTCGGTGCACCGCAGCACCTGCACCGCCTGCGGGGCCGTGGCGCGGCCCTGCGGCGCGGCGAGGCCGCAGACGGCGCAGCGCAGGTCCCCCGGCTCCAGCGGCCCCTGGCAGCGCGAGCAGCACGGCCCCGTGGCGCTCGTGGTGGCCGAGGCGACGTCCATGCTCGCGCTCATCGCGTCCCTCCGGTCGGTGTGGGGCTGCTTCCGGGGCGGACGCGCTCGGTCGGCGCGGGGGCGGCGGCGGGGGCGGGCGGCCCCGCGGCGCCGCGCCGTTCGGCCGGATCGCGGCCCTGGTCGCGCGCCGCGGCGAGGAGGAACGGCGCCGCGATCAGCGCGATCACGAGCACGACGGCGAGGGCGATCTTGATCCAGGAGAGGGGGGCCTTGCCGTGGATCGCGCCGGTCTGGCCGTTGATGAGGACCCGGAAGGGCGGCTTCTGCGGGTCGTGCCGGATGGCGAGCACCCAGAGGGGCACATAGAGCAGCTCGAGCGTCTCGCGGTCGAGGTGCGTCTCGTGCGTCAGGCCGTGGTGGCTGTCCCCGGGCATGAAGCCCGAGAGGTCGCGGCCGATCTTCTCCAGCGCCTCCCGCCGCGCGAGGCCGTAGCACTCGGCCTGGGTCATCGTCGGCTCCTCGGCGATCCAGCCGCTGAGCACCGCGGGCGTGTAGCGCCGCATCGTGCGGAGGTCGAACGGCTCGATCACCTCGAGCTCGGCGTTCGGGACGGCGCGAGACGCCACGACGAGCACGTCCATGACGTAGGTCGCGTGCTGGCCTTCGAGGTGCCGGTGCTCGGTCCTGGTGACGACGCGCGTCCGGGTGACGCTGTTCCCCTTGTCGTCGGTCGTCGTGTACGTCTCGGTTTCCTGGTAGTCCTCGCCGATCTGCGCCGCGTAGCGCGTCTGCGCCATCGCCGAGTACAGGTAGGCGGGCGTGTAGACGCCGCGGATCGCGTCGATCGTCGCCGTCTTGACGCTGGACTGCACGAAGAAGCTCCGCTTTCCCAGCCACGCCTTGACCGCGCCCTGCGCGCTCTCCCGGGTCGTGGTGAACCCCACGACGAAGTGCGGCGACGGCCGATCATGGGAGGGCGGCCGCTCCACCACCGAGGGCGACGCGCAGTAGGGGCACACCGCGGTACGCTGGTCCGCTTCCACGCGCAGCGAGGCGCCGCAGGTCTCACATTCGAGTTGCACCGGCGCCCGAGAGAACCGCACCGGGGGGCGCGGCGTCAACAGGGAAGGGCGTGGTCGTTCACGGCTTACCGTTGACGACCACGACCACGACCACGACCACGTTCGGATGTCGGAGAACGCGGAGCGAGTCTTGGCTAACAGGGAACGGGCGGCGGGCGGCTCCCGAGGTCGGCGGGAGATGCCGAGTCGCCGGTGTCCTGCTGCGGTGTCTGCCGCATCAGCGGAGACAGCGAGCTCCGCGCCCAGCGCCTGACCGCGGCGTCCGGCCAGGGCTGCCACCGGGGGCTGGCCTGCGGCGCGCGAGCCGCCGCGGCGGATGCGCGCGGGGCGCGCGCCCCGGTGCGCAGGCGCGGCGCGGGCCGCGGCTCGTCGAGGAACCGGAGGAGATCGGGGGCGAGATCGCTCACCGCTTCCCGGTGCGGGTAGTGCCCCGCCCTGGCGAAGCGCCGCACGGCCGCGCCTTCGATGTAGCGGTCGATGTCCGCCGCGTGGCGCGCCGGGATCACCTGGTCGCGCTCGCCCCAGTAGACGGCGAGCGGCGGTATCTCCGGGAGCCGATGAGCGATGTCCATGAGGTGATGGCGCTGGCCGCGCAGATCGATCGCGTGGCGGAGCGTGCGCGACAGGGCGCGCGCCGTGCCGGGCCGCGCGTTCATCCGGGCGAGGTGCCTGCGCTCTTCCGCGCTGAAATCGCCGCCGAGCACCAGCACCCCCGCGTGCGTGCCGACGCCCATGAGCACCGGCGCGGCCAGCTCGATCAGCCCGGTCACGGCGGCGAGGCGCAGCGGCAGCGCGACCTCCGTCCCGATGCCGCCCGCGGCGACCAGCCCGACGCGGTGGATGCGCCCTGGCCGCTCGGTGGCCACGCACATTGCAATGCTGCCGCCGAACGAGTGCCCCACCAGATCGAAATCGCCGAGCCGGAGGGCACGGATCCATTCAGCGACCACGCCCGCATACCACGCGACCGTATAGGGCGCGTCGGGCCGGGCCGAGTCGCCATGGCCGGGCAGGTCGAGCGCGACGACCCGGCGCCCTGCCGCCGCGAGCGCGGGGGCGAGGCGGTTCCAGGTCCGACAGCTGTCGGACAGGCCGTGTACCAGGACCACGGGGCGCTGGTCCGCGCCGCCGTTCCGGGAGGGGGTCCATTCTTGCCAGTGGACCTCACCAGCAGAGAGGACGCGAACATGGCTGCGACACGTGACCGACATGTTCTTCATCAAGAGTTCGCACGAAGTGCCGCGTCTGTCCAGATTGCACGGCTGAGATGGGGAGCTCGGGGGGACGCCGCGAAGCGCGCTTCGCGCCCAGTGTGGGTTTTGCAGCGCCAGCGTACGCCGCACTGGGCACATTCGAGTGGTCCCCGGAGGGCGGCCGCCCTGCCTCCTCCCTGGCTCGGCGTGTCCTTGCCGCAGTCGGCCGCTTTGTCATCCCACCTCGGTGCTGCGTTCGATGCCCTGGCCGGGCCGCCCTGCTGACGCACGGACAGAATCAAACTTCATGGTTACTTGTTGACATCGCGCTCTACTTGAGACGAGTCTCGCCGCATCGGAAGACGTACGCTGGCGCGCTTGCTCTGTTGTGAGAGCGAACGCTGTTTCCACGCGCGCCGCGGGGGGCGGATCTGAAGGCTGAGGGAATACAGGTATGCCCTGCGCCAGATCCGACGCGCTGGGTGACTCCGTCGATATGGGCATCATTCCCCAGGAGTCGCCGAATCGACATGATGCGATTTGCCGGCCTGCGCCCCCAGGCTGTGCGCATCGTGGCGAGACGCGCGATTGCAATTCGTGGCTGCATTGTGTTCGCGCTCATTGCCGGTGTCGCTGGCGCCTTCATTGGACGTGCCGTTCCGCGCGACGCGCCGAGCGCACAGGCGGCCGCCCAGGTGCGGCTGCTCATCAACGCCGCCGTCGAACGGTCAGCAAGGCCAGCCCGCCGCGCTCCTCGGGGGCCAACCTCGCGCTCGACCGCCGCGGCAGCGCCGCTCGTCCCAGAGGACGGGGCAAGAAGAAGAGGAGTTCCATGCAGCGCTCGACCGTCTCCCGTGCCCGAATCGGGACGAGGCGCCGCCACCGGGCGATAACGAGAGACGTGGGGCGGCCGCTGTGCCAGCCTGAACCCCGTGGTGTCAGGCCGCGCAAGGTCGAGCCGCGAGCGGGCGTGGAGCGCGAACAGGCGCTCCCCGAGCCCTCCCGCAGCGGCATCGCGATGGACCGAGCGGCCCTCACCCTCGCGAACCGCACGAGATGACCGAGATGCGAGACCTCGAGAGAAATGCACAGGATGCGCGGGCGATGCTGCGCGAGGCGGCTGACGCGGCGACCTCCGCGCGCCGCGCTGTCCGTCACGTCCTCGAGGAGCTCGAATCCATCATCGCGCTCCGCGCCTCCGCCGGAAGCGCGCAGGACATCCATCGCGTGCGGAAGCTGGTCGACGACCTCCGCGCCGCGCGGAGGTCGGCGGGCATCTCGTTGTGTGCGGCGCAGCGCACCGCGGACGGCGCGCTCCACGCGCTCGGCGGGGAGTCGCCCGGCGATCGAGCGCGGACTCGAGCCCGCGACCGCGCCGAGCTGAAGGGTCGGCACAACTCGCACCATCGACGGATCGGGCGAGCGTCCCGAGCGCGGACGCCGCGACCGTCCGACCTGAAGCGCGAGCGCCATGGCGACGCTGCCCGCGCGCGACGACCTCCTCGAGCGCGCGATGCGGCCCCGGCATGAGCGTACCCCTCCGGCGCCCGGCGACCGTCGAGGCGACGTAGCGCCCATGCGTGACGCGAACGAGCACAGCGCCTGCGTGGACGCCTGGATGGAGCGGGCAGCACGGGGCGCGCCGCCCGACCGCCTCATCCAGCTCTTCGAACGAGCGTTCAACGCCCTGTGGTGGCGCGCCCACGTCACCCTCGGGGAGGTCACGCTCGGCGCCATCGTGGATCGCGTTCTCTACTATGCCTCCGAGCGATCCCCGGTCCTCTCGTCGCTCAGGATGGAGTCGGCCGGGATCTGTTGCGTGGAGCTCCAGGAGCGCGCCGGGGGCGTGCGTCGCGACCAGATCGAGGAGGGGCTCCGGTTCATCCTGGTGGAGTTCCTCACGGTCCTCGGAAACCTGACGGCGGAGATCCTCACGCCGGCGCTCCACGCGGAGCTCTCGAAGGTCGCGCAGGAGGAGGCGGGCGGGATCGAGAGAGCGTCGGAGAGCGCGCCCGGGATCTCCGAGGGCGAGGACGGCGAGGAAGTGGAGCCATGACGAAGAAGACGGCCATCGCGCGCATCGAGACGGGGGTGCGAAACCTGGATGCGCTGTTCGGGGGGGGGCTGCCGAAGGGCTCGATCGTCGTCGTCGCCGGCCCGCCGGGCGCGGGCAAGACGATCCTCACCCAGCAGATCTGCTTCCACAACGCCTCGGCCAGGACCCGGGTCCTCTACTTCAGCACGCTCTCGGAGCCGACCGCGAAGACGCTGCGCTACCTGAATCAGTTCGACTTCTTCGACGCCGGGAAGATCGACGGGGGAATCCAGTTCGTCGACCTCGGCGCCATCCTCCGGACGAAGGGCCTCGACGGCGCCTTTCGGCTCGTCATGGATCACGTCAAGAAGGTCAAGCCGTCCATGGTCGTCATCGACAGCTTCAAGGTCTTCGACGACCTCGCCAAGTCCAAGGAAGAGCTCCGGAAGTTCGGCTACGAGCTCGCGATCAACCTCATGGCGTGGGAGACCACCACCTTCTTCCTCGGAGAGTTCGGGCAGAGCGACATCGAGACCAACCCCCTGTTCTCGATCGTCGACGGGCTGATCATGATCAACCAGCGCCAGGAGTCCGGCGAGCAGCGGCGGGTCATCCAGATCGTCAAGATGCGCGGCACCGACCACAGCCGCGAGGAGCACTCGTTCGCCATCACGCGGGCCGGCATCGACGTGTTCGCGCCCCGCCTCACCATCCACCGGGCGGCCGTCGAGGGCAAGGAGCCGCGCCTTAGGACGGGCATCTCGAGGCTCGACGAGCTCCTCGGAGACGGGATCCCGCGTGGCTCCACCCTCCTCATCGCCGGCGTGGCGGGGACCGGCAAGACGGTGCTCTCGCTCGAGTTCATCTACCGCGGCGCGAAGGCCGGCGAGAAGGGGATCTTCTTCTCCTTCGAGGAGAGCGATGCGCGGCTGCGCGCCACCGCCCGTGGCCTCGGCTGGGACCTCGACGCCGAGATCGAGCGCGGGATGGTCGAGATCGTCTTCATCCCGCAGCCCGACATCCTGGTGGAGGGGCACCTGCTCATGCTCAGCGAGCGGATCCTCGGCATGAAGGCGCGGCGCGTGGTCGTCGATTCGGTCTCGGTCTTCCTGCACAAGGTCAAGGACCCGCAGGTAGACCGAGAGAAGGTCTTCCAGCTCGCCAGCGTCATCCACAACGCGCAGGCGGTCGGCTTCCTCGCCACCGACATCCCCTACGGCACCAACCAGATCAGCCGCTTCGGCGTCGAGGAGACCGTGGTCGACGGGGTCATCCTCCTCTCCTCGACGGAGGAAGGGCTCGAGCGCCAGCGCTACATCGAGATCTACAAGCTCAGGAACACCGCCCACCTCAGGGGCCGGCACAGCATCCACATCGGCCCGGGCGGGCTCATCGTCTATCCCCGTTACAACGCGGAGGCGGCGTTCGGCGAGCCGCCGCCCCCGCTCGACACGGCGCGGCGCCTGCCCTCCGGCGTGCCCGGGCTCGACGGGCTGCTCGGCGGAGGGCTGCTCGAGCGCAGCGTCACCCTCCTCTCCGGGAGCGCGGGCATCGGGAAGAGCACCCTGTCGCTGCAGTTCCTCCTCGAAGGCTGCCGCCGCGAAGAGCCGGGGCTCTACCTCGCCCTCGAGGAGGGGCCCGCGCAGCTCATCAGGACCGCGGAGGCGCTGGGGCTGCCGCTCCACGAGGCGACCGAGAAGGGGCTCGCCGAGGTCATCTATCTCTCGCGGGAGCGCGTCCGCCCGAGCCAGCTCCTCTCGCTCCTGACCGACAAGATCCGCACGCAGAAGACGCGTCGATTCGTCCTCGACAGCGTGAGCCACCTCGCGGCCGAGGGCATCGCGGAGGACGAGCTGCGGCAGCTCCTCTACGCGCTGATCACGCGGTTCAAGGCGCTCGGCGTGACCACCCTGCTCACGCTCGAATCGAGCGTGATGTACTCCAGCGAGACCGTCACCGACCGCAGGTTCTCTCCGGTGGCCGACAACCTCGTCGTGCTCCGGTACACGCTCCTGCCGGGCGAGATCAGGCCGACCCTCATGGTCGTGAAGACGCGCGGCAGCGAGCACGATTTCGGCACCTACCACTTCACCGTCGGGAAGGGCGGCGCCCGTATCGGGCAGCGCGCTGGCCTGGGTGCCCCTCTGGCGGCGAACAACATCGAGCGCCGGAGGCGAGCGAAGAAATAGGGGGCGGGGATGAGCGCTGGCCGCCGGACGAAGGAGCCGCCGAGAGCACACCGGGAAGAGGCGAGGAGCGACGACGCGCGGGGCGAGCAGGAGCCGGCGCGGCGCGGCGGCGAGGCTCCGGCCGCCGGAGGCCTCGAGCGCGCGTACCCTCGCGTCCTGTACCTCTACGAGATCAGCAAGCAGCTCACGCGCTTCGAGGGCGCCGAGCGGACCGTCCCGTCGGTCCTCGCGACCCTCGCGCGGGCGCTCCCCCTCCGCACCGCGCTCGTCCTCCTGGAGGTCCCGGGTCGCCCCGGGGTCAGGACCATCGTCTGGAGCGCCGAAGGTGTCGGCGCCGATCGACTCCAGGCAGCCAGGTCCCATGCCGCGACCTCGTACGCTTACCTCACCGGCTCGGAGGCCGCGCGGCCGGCCGATCTGGACGGCGGGCCGGCCGCGACGAACGCGCCCTCCGGACAGCCTGCCGGGGCCCCGCGGGCCGAGGCAGAGGAGCGCGGGTGCTTCCTCGTCCTCCCTCTCGTCATCGACCGCCGGCCGATCTTCGGCGCTCTCCAGATCGAGGGCGCCGCCCGTCTGGAGGAGCCGGATCTCGTGTTCGTGAACGCGGCGGTCAACCAGCTCGCGATCGCGCTCGATCGCCAGGCGATCATCGACGCCAAGCAGGCGGTCGCGGAGGAGGCGCGAGCAGCGGCCCAGCGGAGGCAGGCCGAAGCCGACGAGCAGCGGGCCCTCGCCGAGGCGCTGCGGCAGCGCTACGAGGCGCTGGTGGACAACCTCGATCGAGCGTTCGTCTGGGAGGCCGACGCGCGCACGCTCCAGGTCCTCTACGTGAGCGCGCAGGCCGAGGAGCTCCTCGGCTATCCGCGCGCGCGGTGGCTCGCGGAGCCCGACTTCTGGAGCCGCTGCGCCGAGCCGGACGATCGCGGCGAGCTCGAGCAGGCGCTCCGGAGGACGCTGGCCGCCGAGAGGGACCAGCGCTGCGACCATCGCTGTCGGACGGCGGACGGTCGCGTGCTCTGGCTCCACAGCGGCGTGCACCTGGTGAACGACAGCGCCGGCGCGCCTCGGCTTCAAGGCGTCTCGACGGACGTCACCCCCGCGAAGGAGGTGGAGGCGAGGGTCCGTGAGCAGCTCGAGTTCACGCGGGCGGTGACCGGCAGCATCGGCGAGGGCGTGATCGCGATGGATCGCGAAGGGCGGATCACCTTCTTCAACCCCGCGGCCGAGCGCTTGCTCGGCTGGACGACGGAGGAGGTCGTGGGGCGGCGCGTCCAGGAGGTCGTCCAGATTCGACGCGCGGATGGGACGTCCGTACCTGACGAGGATCACCCCGCGCTGCGGGCGATCCACACGGGCGAGCCGGTCCGGAGCGACGAGGACGTGGTTTCACGCCGGGACCGAGCGGCCTTGCACGTCAGCTGCACGTTCGCCCCTCTGCAGCGAGCAGGGCAGGTCTCGGGGGCGGTGCTCGTCTTCCGGGATATCATGGAGGTGAAGCGAGCCGAGCAGGTGCAGCGATTGTTCGCGGAGGTCAGCGCGGTCCTCGCCTCCTCGCTCGATTACGCGGAGACGGTCTCCACGGTGGCGCGCCTGTCGGTGCACGCCCTGGCCGATCTCTACTTCGTCGACCTGGTCGACGAGAACGGCCGTGTCGAGCGCCTCGCGCCGACGTCCGCCGATCCCGCGAAGCAACGGCTGACCGAGCGGATGGAGGATTTCGCCCAACGACCGGGCAGGGAGACCCCGCAGGCGAAGGTGATGCGGACCGGCGAGCCGCTCCTCATCCCTGAAATCACCGAGTCTGCCGTGGGGGCCGCCGCCCACGATCCGGGCCATCGAGGGTCCCTCCGCGCAGGCGGCGCGGGAGCGGTGATGGTGGTGCCGCTCGTGGCCCGCGGGCGGACGATCGGCACGCTCACGTTCGTGACGGCGGAGCCGAGCCGCCGCTACTCCGCCGCCGATCTGGTGGTGGCCGAGGAGGTGGCGCGCCGGGCCGCCACGGCCGTGGAGAATGCGCGCCTGTACCAGCACGCGCAGCGCGCCATTCGCACGCGGGACGATTTCCTCGCCATCGTCTCTCACGATCTCAAGAATCCGTTGAGCGCCATCTTGACGGCCGCGGCTCTCCTCATGCGGACATTGCCGGCCGACGAGCAGGGAGCGCCCGACAGGAGGAAGGCCGAGGTCATTCTCCTCGCTGCGCAGCGGATGCTCCGGATCATCGGTGATCTGCTCGACGTCGCCGCCATCGAGTCGGGTCGGCTGTCGATGGAGAAGCGGAGGCACGCGGCGGGCGCGCTCGTCCACGACGCGATCGAGATGGAGCGGGCGCTGGCGACGCAGAAGCACCTGGTGCTCGAGGGCGAGATCCACGGCGGGGGCGGCTTCGAGGTGCTCTGCGATCGCGAGAGGGTCCTCCAGGTCTTCGCGAACCTGATCGGCAACGCGATCAAGTTCACCGCGGAGGGAGGGGCCATCACGGTCCGAGCCGAGCCACGCGGCGACGAGGCGCTCTTCGCCGTGGCGGACACGGGGGCGGGGATCCGCGCCGACGAGCTCCCTCACATCTTCGATCGTTTCTGGCAGGTGGCGGAGACCGCGCGTCTGGGGACCGGGCTGGGGCTCACCATCGCGAAGGGCTTCGTGGAGGCCCTCGGCGGGAGGATCTGGGCGGAGAGTCAGCTCGGCGCTGGCGCCACGTTGTTCTTCACGCTCCCCCTCGCCCGGCCGGAGGGAGCCGCCGCCGGAGGGAGCCGCTAGAGCGGCGGTCACCCGCTTCGGATACGGGCCCATCTCGACGTTTTCGGTGCTCAGCGCACTGGAGTGCGCTTCCGCGCCGAAAACGCCGATCTGGACCCGTCTCCTGTGCGGGTGACCGCCGCTCTGCGACGCTCGTACCAGGCTCAGCTGAAAACCGCTCTAGAGAACGTCGTCCCGCGACCCGGGCCGCGCGAGGTGGCAGCTCGGCCCGCTCTCCCCGGCTCTCGCGCCCCCGCGCCGCTCGGCCGCGACGGCCCCAAGAGCCACCCCCAGAAGAGCATCCCGAGGGGGCGCGGCGTCGGCGGGGGCGCGGCGCGGCGTCACCTGCCATCCAGCCTCGATGGCGCGCCCGATGCCCTGGCCGGCCGCCCCCATTGGCGCACGGACAGGATTTGTACTCCTGGTCACCCATTGACGCCGCGCTCTGGCGAGATGAGTCTCGCCGCATCGGGAAGACATACCGCGACGGGCGTGCTCTTTTGATCAAGATCACGCGGTTTGTCGGCCCGTGCCCCCAGGCTGCGCGTGGTAGCGAGAGGTGCAATGACAACTCGCAGCTGCCTCGTGTTCGCGCTCATTGCCGGTGCCGCTGGCGCCTTCATTGGACGGGTCTCTATGCGCGACGCGCCACGCGCACAAGCGTTTCCGAGCGCATCGCCCCAGAGTTCGACTGCGCCCTCTCCCGGCCGTGGCTGCAGAGAGGAACGCGCCGTTCTCGCCTCGACCAGGGCACAACTGGAACTCTGCATGGCTCTTCGTTCGCGGGTTCCCGAGGCCGAGCCATCTGGCGTTGCCAATCGGGTCACCCACGTCTCCGGGCACGACGCCTGCCGACGATGAGTGCGAGGCCGAACGAAGCGCCCTGGCCTCGACCAGGCAGCCGCCGCCGGCCCCTCCCTTGTCCGCCACCGTGCACACGGCGAGCCCGCCGCGCCGGCCGCCGCCTCCGCCGCCGCCCTGGCCCGGCGTGCCCCTGCCGCCGTCCGTCCCCCTGTCGCCCTCCCATCCCGTCTCGGTGAGGCGCCCGATGCCTCGGCCGGCCGCCCCAACTGGCGCACGGACAGAATTTGTACGCCTGGTTACCCATTGACGCCACGCTCGACTGAGAAGAGTCTCGAGTGGTGCGGCTCGTCAGCGAACCTGCGGCGAGCCGCGGGGCGTGAGCTTAATCTACTGCGGGAAGTCGAGCTGGGAGGCAAACCGCCATGACGCCAAGGGTGCCAAGAAATCAGGGAAATAGGAGACGAAAATGCCGGGACGGCCCTTGCTATCTCCTCTTGGCGGCCTTGGCGTCATGGCGGCCTGCCTGCTGATCTGGGGCAACCTCCAGCAATAGTGTTAAGGTGGGCATTGCACCATGCAGAGGCTCCCTATGATAGCGTCGTCTCCATGCGGGCAGATGCTCCCTGACGATATGGCGGTCAGCTCAACCGTCGGACCAGCTTTGCGACTGGAGGCGACATGAAGGCCAGTGTAATTCTGATCTGTGGCTTCGTTGCTGCGTGCAACTACGACATGGGTGAGTGCTACCTTCGGGATGGTCGTGGTGAGGGCGTCGGCGCAGGCGTCATCACCCCGGGTGGGGCCGGAGGCTTCGGAGATGCGCCACCGGATCCGCAAGACGAGCTGGAGCGTTCCGAGTGCAGTGAAGCCGTTGAGGCAGCAGCCCAGGTGAATTGCGCATCCCCCGGCAGCAATACGTGCGTAGACCAGTGCGAGGCGATCGGCGCCTACTGCGTTCATCACGCTTCGCATCCGTACAGCCCGAGCAGCGGAGTTGGCGATCTGTACTGGTGCAAAGGTGGCAAACCCACGTGGACATGCTCTTATCAGTATTCAAATGGAGACAACTGCACCATCATCAATCCAATTGGAACTTGGCTTTGTCGATATCAGTTTGACAAGTAGAGGACGGGGAAATGACGCGTGAGCGGCAAGCGGCGCAGGCGCTCTCTGAGGGGCTTAACTGTCTCTCTGCGATCGTGGAGTCGCTCGATGTCGGTGCGTCGGTGTCCGAGCTCCCGACGAATGAATGGTTGGGGACTCTGTGCGCGATGGGAGACGCCTTCGATGCGATTCTATCTAGAGAGGTGACGACGACGCTAGTCGTGCGGCAGGCTGACTGTGACTTCGTCCGAAGGTTGGTCGGCTTGGTGCTGGAGTGGACGACTACGCGCCAGCCTCCACAAGAGCTGCGGACGATGATCGAGTCTATTTTGAAGATCTTCGATCGTCGCGGCACCGAATCTGCTCCTGATACGCAGAAGTGACGAGGCGCCCGCCAGCGTAAGAGCTCGCTCGCGACACTGCCTACTCAGGAAAGCGCAGCGTCTCCGCCGCGACGCCATCCTCTCCGGTCGTCATGGTGCCGTCGTGGCTCCAGCTGGTGCCGCCTGGGCCCGGCAGGCCCAGCTCGAAGGTGACCCCCTCCAGCGTGAGCTGGTCCTCGTCGAGGTAGGCGATCCCGATCACGTCGCCGCCGCGCCCGGGGCCGCCGTAGCCGCCGTCGCCTCCATAACCGCCGCTGCCACCGCGGCACGCCGGTGCGCCGTCGTAGCCGTCGCCGCCGTACCCGCCTCGTCCGGGTTTGCCGCCTTGCTGGGGCGGTCCTCCGTCGCCTCCCGCCCCACCGGCGGGCGCCTTGATGACGCTGTCCCGGACCGTCACCCTGGCGTGCAGCGCGGCGATGCCGATCGACGGCGAGCCGTTCTCGCCGGCTCGACCCCCTCGGCCGCCACAGCCGCCAGCGCCTCCAGAGCCGCCGCCGGCCCCTCCCTTGTCCGCCGCCATGCACACGGCGAGCCCGCCGCGCCGGCCGCCGCCCCCGCCTCCGCCCTGGCCCGGCGTGCCCCTGCCGCCGTCCGTCCCCTTGTCGCCCTCCCATCCCGTCTCGGTGAGGCGCCCGATGCCCCGGCCGGCCGCCCCCGCCGTTCCCGAGGACCCGGAGAGCCCGGACTGGCCGTTCCAGCAGGCGCTCTCCTCACGCTCCGCGTCGCCGCCGAGGCCTGAGGTCGGGTCGGCCGCCGGCACCGGTTCGCCGGTGGCCCCGTCCTCGGCTCCCGAGGGCAGCCCATCACCGCCTTTGCCGCCGGTGCTCGCCGTGCCGTCGGGGCCGTCGTCACACGGGTTCGTCACCGCCGCGCCCCCGGGGATCCTGGCGGCGGAGCACGCGTCCTCACCGAGCAGGCCATCGGGGCCGGTCGCTGCTCGGCTCGGCCATGCCTCCCCGTCGTGGCCCGCCCTGCCGTAATTGAACGCCCTGATCTCGCTGCGGACGATCTCCACCGCGGTGTTGGACTGAACGAGCACCCCGATCTGGGTCCCGCTCAGGACCCACACGTGATCGAGCGTCGAGACCCCGTCCGCAGCCCCCGTGTCGCCGGGGCGCGCCGGCTCGACGATCACCGCGATCCGCGCATCGGTCTCGGAATTGATACGGCCGCTGTCGTCGCTGCTCCGGCGCCTCCATTCGAGGAAGTCGAAGCCGCCATGGATGTCCACGCCGGAAGGAAGCCTGATCGCCCCCACGAAGGTATCGTCGGTCACGAACACGCGACCGCGCCCGGTGCGAGCGAGCTCGATCCCCCGCTGGATCGAGCGAACCGGCCGGTCCTTCGTGCCGGGGTTCGCGTCGTTGCCGCCGAGGATCTCGCTGTTGACGAACACCCCGCAGCCGTCGAGGGCGCGATCCGCGGCGAGCTCCTCGAGGCACGCCGACTCCGGGACGGCATCGCCCGGACAGGCGGACGGAGCGTCGCACGGCGGTGCGCCGCCCGGCTCATTCACCTCCGGAGAGTTCCCGCAACCGGCCATGGCGAGCGGTAGGACGACGAACGGAAGGAACACGGACTTGACGCGCATGGGCATGCCTCACCGGAAGCGTCCCTGGGGACGCACGCTATCAAGGCGCTAACGGGGCAGCTCGTTCGGCCCGCTGAACGCCTGGGTCTGCGCCGAAGAACCGAAGCCGCCTTTGCCAGCCTCATCGGTCGTGGCGGCGTTCCCCGCGAGGCCGCCCTCGCCGGCCGCTCCGACCGTGATCACGGTGCCGGGCCGGAGGACCAGGTTGGGGACCACGTACGCGATGCCGATGGACGGGCCGCCGAGCCCGCCGCCGGCGTCGCCCCCGCGGCCGCCGTTGCCGCCGCTGCCGCCATGGCAGGCGTTCCACATCCCGTCCGGCGCCTTGCCACCGTACCCTCCGTGTTGGCCGAAGCCGCCCGGTTGGCCCGTTCCGCCGGTCCCCCCGTTCCCGCCGCGGCCCGTGACCACCTCGGTGGCCTCGATCGTGAGCTCCGTGCCCTCCAGCGCCACGATGCCGATGCTCGCACCGCCGTAGTCACCGCCCTTGCCGCCCAGGCCACCGCAACCGCCGCCGCCCCCCGAGCCGCCGGCCGCCCCGGTCTGGGGTCGGGAGGCCGGGCACACGCGGAGACTCACGCCGTCGCGCGACTTGCTTCCGCCGCCGCCGCCCCCGGCCTGGCCGACACCGCCCCGCTCCCCGTCCTCACCGCGGACACCGATCCACCCGTCGTCGGTGAGGTAACCAATTCCGGCCGCGCCGCTGGCGCGGCCATGGTCCGCGCCGGGCGCGCCATCTTTCCCCTCGCTGCATGCTGCCATGCTGCCGGCGCCGGCTCCTCCGAGGCCCTTGCCCTCGGGGTTCGGTGCGGGCTCGGGCCGTCCCGAAGCGCCGTCGCCGCCCTGCTCGATCCCGCCGTAGCCCCCGTACCCGCCCGTCGACTCGATGCCCTCGCCGCACGCGGTCACGACCGGAAGCGCGCCCGCCGCGGCGCCCTCCGTGCAGGCGTCCGCCCCGTCGTTCCCGAACTGCCCGCTCTGCGCGCTGGCGCTCGGCGCGTCCTCGCCGGGCTCCCCGTCCTTGCCGTTGCCCGCGATGACCACGCTCGACACCAGCTTCACCCTGGCGCCGTAGCTCAGGATCGCCGCGATCGACGACCTGCCGTCGATCGCCGAGGCGTCCGCCGCCACGACGCGCACGCCGGAGATCGTCGACGTCGCGTCGTCTCCCTCGATGACGCGCAGCGGCACCCCCCCGGGCGGCGCGATGGTCGTCCGCTGAGCGGGCCCGCCGAACGACCAATCGCCCCCCTCGCAGAGACGGCCGCCCCAGAGATCGACGCCCGAGGGCAGCGAGATCGCCTCCTCGAACACATCGCCGCAAGCGTACACGCGCCGGGTCGGCGCCTCGCCGCCGCCTCGCCTGGTCGCGGCCAGCCCGACCGCGCGCTGGAGCGTCTTCACCGGCGCGTCCTTCGTGCCGGGGTGGTCGTCGTCGCCGTGCTCGCTGACGAACACCCCGCACTCGTCGAGTGCCGGCGCCGTGCCGGGCTCTCCCTCGCACGGTCCGGGCGGCGGCTCCGGATCCGGAGCGCACGTGCGCGTCTCCCAGCAGGCATCGGAGTACGTGCACGCGGTCGATGTGCTCGCGGTCCATGCGCAGAGCGCAACAGCGACAACGGACGCTCGCCTGGTGGCTTTGCCCCGGATCCCCATATTCCGCGTGCACGGTAGTCGCGCCAGCCGCGCAGCGTCAACCAGCAGGAACCCGCATCAAGGAGCATTTCCCGGTGAAAAATGTCTCTCGATAACGCAATGCGGCCCGCTGGTCAGCGTATGTGCGGGCCTTTCGCTTCCGGTGGGCACTCGATCCGTCCAGTGCATCGGAGCGACACCGCGCCGTGACGCGCGCTCACTCCAGCAGAAAGTAGCGTGCGTCTCGCTTGATATCGAAATGGAAGTGATCCGCGTGCGCCTCGTTCGCGTTGGGCGTGAGGACGACGTTGAACAGCCCGCTCGTGGAGATGGAACAGAGGATCTCCCGCAGCTCGAGCGCGTGGAGGCTGGGCGCCTTCGGCTCCGATCCGGGGCCGCACGGCGGCGCGCCGATGGCGCCGAGCCAGTCGGCCTTCACGTCGAGTCGAGTCCCGTCGGCCTTCACGAAGGCAGCGACGTCGATGGCGAGCCCGAGGGCGTGCTGGTTGGGGCGCCCGGGCGCCGCCGCCGGCTTCTTCGCGGCGCGCTCGCCCGGTTTCGCCGCCTTGCCGGCGGCCTTCGGGGTCTTCTTGCCTGCCGGCGGCTTCGCGGGCGCCTTCGCCGGAGCGACAGCGCCCGCTGGACCGGGCCGGTGCATGCTGAAGTGCACGACCTCGACGATCCCGCGCGTCGTCAGGAAGGCGGCGAGATCGTCGAGCGCGAGGACCAGCCGGCAATCGGCGATGTCGAACGGGGAGGCCGACCTGGGCTTCGCGACCCCGTCGCCGCGGAACGTGACCCCGCGCAGCGGGCCGGTGATCCTGATCGGCCGGTCGACCAGCGGGGCGCCGCGCGCCGGGGCGTGCGGGATCCCGCGGCGCTTCATCTCCCTGTCGCAAGCGTCGGCCGAGAGCGCCCCGTAGGTGGCCGCGCGCGACGAGGCGGACCACGCGGGCAGCTCGAACCGCGCGCCGCCCGCGTCCCTGCCGCCGTCCAGGAGGGCGGCCGCGCCGTCCGCAGGCGCGCCGGCGTCGCCGTCCAGAGGGCCGTCCCCGCCATCCGCGAGCGCCGTCGCTGCACCGGGGGGCGCGGGCGCCGCCGCTGCGGGGGCATCGACCCGCTCCTCCGAAGCGTGACGTAGTGAGGCGATGCCGAGCGGCGTGAGGAGCGCCGCAGCGCCGATCAGGGCCGCGCCCAGGGTCAGCGCACGGCGGGAAGGGAGCGCGCTCATCTCTGGCGGAGCTTAGGAGAAACCGGGCAGTCTGGCAGCCTTCGTGGCACCGGACACGGTCCGGGAGAGGCTCCCCGCAGCCTTCGTGGCACCGGACACGGGCCAGGGGAGGCTCCCCGCAGCCTTCGTGGCACCGGACACGGTCCGGGGGAGGCTCCCCGCAGCCTTCGTGGCACCGGACACGGGCCAGGGGAAGCTCCCCGCAGCCTTCGTGGCACCGGACACGGTCCGCGGGAAGGCTCCCCGCAGCCTTCGTGGCACCGGACACGGGCCAGGGGAAGCTCCCCGCAGCCTTCGTGGCACCGGACACGGGCCAGGGGAAGCTCCTTGCAGCCTTCATCGCACCGGCCACGGTCGGGGAGAGGCTCCCCGCAGCCTTCGTGGCACGGGAGACGGTGGCCCGTAACGGTGCTCTCTGGTTCATGGCACAGCGCGTGCTATCCAACCATCGCCACATCCAGCGCGCCTGTCACGGCGCGAGCAGCACCCGAGCCACTGGCTCGCGCTCCGCAAGGGCCGGGCTCCCTTCTGGCAGGGCGACGTCGCTATCCAGCCCCGCGCGGGCCCGAGCGCCATGGCGCAAGATTACGACGCTCGGCGGCACGCCGTCAGAAAATCAGCCGTGAGGTCGATTGACGGCTTGACGGGGGTGATTATCCCTGCCCGGAACGTCCGGTGTGCGCCTGACGTTCTCGACACGTCCAGCGCGCGGGGGTGAGGAGCGCACCGTACCTGTTCTCCGCTGCTCCGCGACGACGAACAACGAGAGGTCATCCCCTCATGACGAAGCCTTCTCCACTCAAGAAGAAGCCTGCCCCCAAGAAGCCCGCGGCCCCGCCCCAGGCGGCGGCGGCGTTCGACGAGACCCTGCCCGAGATCGAGGCGCTCAGCCCCGATCGGCTCATCGCCATCAACCTCGATATTCCCCGTGTGGTCTCCCAGGTGCTAGGCGTATTGCCCGGCCTCCTCGCGCTGCGCTCCGCCATCGCGGAGCGCCTGCCGACGCACGAGCTCGCGTCGCTCGACCGGCTCGAGGCTTACGCGCTCGCGGCCTGGTACGCGCACCTCGCGTGGCTGTCGAGCGGAGGCGCCGAGAACGCGCTGAAGCCGCTGCTCGCGGAGGCGGCCCCGCTGCGCGAGAACCTGCTGAGCGACGCCGAGGCGCTGGCCCGCCGCGGCCTGCTCGACGCGGACACGGTCGCGGAGATCCGCGCCGGACAAGGGTACATCGACACGGCCAATGACCTCGTCGCCCTCTCGGCGCTCTTCACTGCGAGCTGGTCGGAGGTCGCCGGCAGGACGGCGGCGACCGAGGAAGAAATGAGGCGCGCCGGGGAGATCGGGCCGCAGATCCTCGCGGCCCTCGGCGTGAGGGAGCACGGCAAGGGTCCCGGGCCGACCGAGGCCGCGGACAGGAGGGCGCGCGCGTTTTCGCTGCTCGTCCACGCCTACGACCAGACCCGCCGCGCCGTCACGTACCTGCGCTGGGACGAGGGGGACGCCGATGCGATCGCCCCGTCTCTCTACAAGGGCCGCACGGGCCGCGCGGCGTCGTCCAGCGATGCCGCCGCCGCGCCGGCAGACGAGGCCCCCGCTGCCCCGACGGCGCCGGCGCCGACCGGTACGGCGGCGCCCACGGATACGGCGGCGCCATCGGGGCCCGGCGCCGCACTGAACGGCGCGCCGTTCACCGGCTAGCACTACTGCGGGAAGTTGCCCCGGATCGGCAGAAACACCGCCATGGCGCCAAGGGAGAGAGGAAGTGCCGTCCCGGCATTTTCCCCGCCCATTTCCCTGGTTTTCTTGGCGCCCTTGGCGCGATGGCGGTTCACTCCACCGCCTGACTTCCCGCAGTAGTGCTAGCCATCGCCGCCCACCTCCGCGGCGGACGCCTTCGAAGAACATCCGAACGCTGCGCGGCCGTCCGGCACGCCAGCGATCAGGAATGATGCGCTGGTGCCCCTGTGCCCGCCAGGCGCTCGCGTCCTCACCAAGAGCCGTCATCGGCCGGCCGACCGTGGCCGAGCCATGTCCATCCTCATGGGGCTACCTGGTGATGAAATGGCACTGGACGGCGCGGCGCTTGCCGTTGACGAAGAGCTGCGCACACGCCTTGCCGTACTTCGGGAGCGTGCGGTCCTTCTTGATATTGAAGGTCGGCACAGTGCCAACCTTGCACGTGGTGTGCAGGGGCCCGCGCGTGATCCTGTACGTCTTGCCGGACGTATCGGCGTAGTGGAATTCGATCCGGGCGTTGCAGAACCGGCTCAGGAGGGCAGCGGGACCGACACAGTCCACGCCAGCGATCTGGTCCCTGATCTTTCGTCCGGAGCCCTTGATCACGTGGGTGAGGGCGCACCCGGTAGGCACGTTGATGGTGGCGCCTCCGATGGTGTAGCTGAACGTCTGGACGGCGGCGCTCCCGGCAGCCGATCGCACGCTGAATCGGGAGCTGGGTGCCTCGACCTGCGCCTCCTCCTGCGTCGGCACGGCATCACCCTGCACCTCCTCGACATCGATGCCATCGGCGAGATCCTCGCCCGCGTCATCGGAGGGAACGCTGCCCTCCTCCTGCGAGGGAACACTTCCCCGGAAGACGACAAGAGGCGTGGATACGCTCCGGGTCAGTGCGCCGGCGTCGCCGGCCATGGCCGGCGTGGCCAGAACGAGCGGAGCCGTCGCCGCGCCGATGACGGCTGCTGTGCCGATGGTAGCTGTTGTGAAGAGAGAGCGTGAAGACTTCCAGATCACGGGGTACTCCTGGTGTGGTGATCCGACACAAGTCCGAGCGCCAGCAACGCGCCACCGGTGACGGTAACGTCAGTGACCGGATGTGACACATGGCAAGCGATCAAACGAATATCGAATTTATTGGTTCGAGTGTGCTGTTGGCTCCCACCGAGCGCTCATGCAGAACTGATACCAGCGCCAAGCTCGACCAACCCGCGCCGCCCCGGGGAAAGGAAAAGCGAAACGATTCGAGGAGACCAAGGGCGAATCGCCAGGCTCACCTCAGGCGACAGGAGTTTTTCTGGCGCGATACGCCTTCCTCCTGGGAAATGTCGCTGCATCAACAATGGTTTCCATGCATCCAAGGGGCCGCGTTCACGCCGGTGGCTTCCCCCACGCGCTGGTTGTCAGATCAGCGGTGAGGCCCCCCCTTGGCCTGCGCTCGAGGCTCGCTGGGCTCGCTGGGCTCGCTGGGCTCGCTGGGCACGATGACGGCCAGCCAGGCTCTTCGCGAACCGGTGCTCCACCATGATTTTCGATATTCGCGCGATCGCGGGTGATCAGCGTCCGGCTTGACTGACCGGCATCGCGCTTGGCCTGCTTCTGGCCAGGGATCGCGCCATTGCCGTTCGACACGGAATTTGCTCGACTCCCCCGATGTCTCGCTCCTGCATCGCGGCCCCCGGCCGCCTCGTTTCCCTCGGCTGCCGCCACATCTCCCTCGGGATCGCGCTGGCCGCGCTGCTCGCGCCCCGCCAGGCCCCGGCGCGGGGCGCGCCGGCCGGCGGCGGGCCAGCGCGCCCCGAGGCGCCCTCGCTCGTCACCGAGGCCGAGCGGACGGGCTTCCGGCGCACCGGTCGTTATGCCGAGGTCGAGCGGCTATGCCGCGACTTCGAGCAGGCCTATCCGGGCCGCGCCCGCTGCGTCCGTTTCGGCACGACGCCCGAGGGCAGGCCCATGCTCGCGATCGCCGCCTCCGACGACGGCACGCTCGACCCCGCGGCGGCGCGGGCGAAGCGGCGCCCGGTGATCCTGTTCCAGGGCGGCATCCACGCCGGCGAGATCGACGGCAAGGACGGCGGCTTCTGGGCGCTCCGCGAGCTGCTCGACGGCGCGATGGCGCCTGGCGCCCTCGTGACGGCCACGGCGGTGTTTGTGCCGGTCTTCAACGTCGACGGCCACGAGCGGTTCCGTCGAAACCAGCGGCCCAACCAGCGCGGCCCCGAGGAGATGGGCTTCCGCGCCACCGCGCAGAACCTCAACCTGAACCGCGATACCATGAAGGCCGAGGCGCCCGAGATGCGGGCCATGCTGGCGCTGCTCGACGCCTGCGATCCGGTGGTCCAGGTCGACCTGCACACGACGGACGGCGCGAAGTTCCAGCACGACATCGCGGTGGTCGTGGAGCCCTCGGTGCCTCACCCCGGCGGGCTCGACGCCGTGGCGCGCGCCCTCTCGGGGGAGCTCCAGGCGCGCCTCTCGGCGCTCGGTCACTTGCCGCTCCCGTTCTACCCGGCCTTCCGCGAGGACGACGACCCCTCGTCGGGGATCTCCACCGAGCCGGGGCCGCCGCGCTTCTCGCAGTCCTACAGCGCCGCCCGCAACCGCATCGGCGTGCTCGTCGAGACGCACAGCTGGGCCACCCACGCCGAGCGCGTGCGCGCGGTCCACGACCTCCTCGCGGCGCTCTTCGAGCGCGTCTCCTCCGGCTCCGGCGCGGGTGCCCTCCGCGCCGCGGCCGAGCGCGCGGACGCCGCGAGCGCGCGCCTCGCCGGCGTCCCCTTCGCCCTCACGCACCGCGCGGGGCCGGCCTCGCGCATCTTCCCGTTCCGCGGCTTCGCTTACGAGAAGCGCGCCTCGGAGATCTCGGGCGGCACGTGGACCCGTTACGACGAGTCCCGCCCGCAGATCTGGCGCGTGCCGCTGTTCGACCGCATCCAGCCGGACCTGACGGTCACCGCGCCCGAGGCCGGCTACGTCATCCCGGCGGCGCACGCGGCCTGGGTGGCCGACAAGCTGCGCCTGCACGGCGTGCGTTACCAGATCCTCCCCGAGGCTCGCCCCGGCTTCGCCGTCGAGGCGTTCCGGGCCGACGCGGTGACGTTCGAGCGGCCCTTCGAGGGGCGGACGCGCGTGAAGCTCCAGGGCGCCTTCCGGCCGGAGCGGCAGGATCTTCCGGCCGGCTCCCTGTTCGTTCCCATCGCGCAGCCGCGGGCGCCCCTCGTCCTGCACCTCCTCGAGCCGCTCGCGCCCGACTCCCTCGTCGCCTGGGGCTTCTTCAACACCTCCTTCGAGCGCAAGGAGTACATGGAAGCCTACGTCGCCGAGGAGGAGGCGCGCAGCATGCTCGCCGCGGATCCTGCGCTGCGCAGCGAGTTCAATGCGCGCCTGCGCGATCCTGCGTTTGCGAAGGACGCGAAGGCTCGCCTCGATTTCTTCTACAAGCGCCATCCGTCCTGGGACGAGCGCGTGAATCTCGTCCCGGTATTTCGCGTCGCCGCGCCGCCGTGACAGGCCTCTCCTTCGTTTCGTCTGCTTCGCCTGCGCTCCGGCTCTGGTCGAATGTCCGTGTGCCCCACAGGCCTCACATCATTCGATGGATTCCTGCCAGTCTGCGGCGCCGCGCCGGGCGAGGGGGCCCCGCGCGGGTTGCGCGGAGCGCGCGGGGATCGCATGCTCGTCACGACATGTCGGCCGGCGTGCGATAGCGGTGACGCGCGCGCCTACGACGACGCACGGCGACGTGATGTCGCCTGACGGCGAAAGGGGGGGACGATGTTCCTGCGATGGGCGTTCGGCTTTTGTTCGGCGTTTTTCTTCGCGTTTCCTGCGCTGGCGCAGAATACGCGGATCGCGAACTTCACCTATGCTGGCAGCGGCTGTCCTGTCGGCTCCGCTGCGGGGGTGATCTCGCCTGATCAGAAGGCGTTGACCGTCATCTTCGACCAGTTCGAGGCGCACGCCGGCCCGGGCATCGGCCGCGCCGCGAACCGCGCGTTCTGCCAGCTGGCCGTGGATCTCCGGTTCGATCCGGGGTGGCAAGTCGCGGTCTTCGACGCCACGTACCGGGGGTTCGCCGACCTGGAGGGCGGCGTCCAGGGGCTCCACGAGACATCGTATTATTTCTCGGGGTCGCCGCTCACCTCGGGGCCGCTCATGTGGAGCATGATCGGGCCGTTCACGAGCGACTTCTCCCGCACGGACACCTTCACGACCACGGTCTGGTCCGAGTGCGGCACCGTGCGGCCGCTCAACATCAAGACGAGCCTCTATGTCACGAACCGGCTTGCGCCGTCGAGCTCCGGGGTGTTGACCAACGACACGACCGACCTCCAGGTCCGGCTCGAGTACGGCCTCGTGTACCGCCCCTGTCCCGGTCCCTGAGGTCGGCAGGGCGCCCGGCGAGCCTGGCGCGGCGGTGCCGCGCCGGGCTCGCTCACGCCATCAGGCAGCCGGCCGACGACCCTTGCATCGGCACGATGGCCATGATCTCCCCGGTCTCCCCGAAGATCAGGAGCCGCGCGACGATGGCCTCCTTGCCCGTGCCGCACAGGGGCAGGAGCGCGAGCCGGACCGCTGGCCCGTTGCCCCCCTCGAACTTGAGGGCGAGCAGCTGCTTGTCGTCGCACTCCTCGAGGAGCTCCACGTCCGCCTCGATCTGGACCGGCGCCACCCGCGTGCACGCCTTGGCCTCGCCGAAGCTGTCCACCGTGCAGCGGTTGGGATCGAGCGAGATCCGGACCCGAGACGACGCCTGTTCGCCCACCGTGGTGATCTGGATCTGATGAACCGAAATCCCCTTCTGGAGCGGGATGGGCTCCACGAGATAGCCAGTTTCCAGCCGCAGATTCTTGATTTTCATCGGACCCCCGCCTCTCGGCCGTGCGTCCCGCGATCTCCGCCCATCGCGGCGCCGCGGCGGCGCGCCTGCTTCTAGGGAGAAGCACCGGTTGTGCCGGCGCGCGCGCGCGGAGCCCGCACGCGCGCCCTGCGCCGCCATCGCGCTCGGCGGAGCGCCACAGGCGCGGCGCCGCCGTCCGCTCGTCCAGGCTCAGACGAGCCCGAACTTGTAGGTATCAAGGAGCCTGGCGAGGAGCGCCGCGTGCGCCGGATCCGCGAGGGAGCCGAGCCGGGTCACCTCGAGCTCCGCGCTGACGCGCTCGAAGAGGGCGGCGCAGACGCGGGTCGGATCGTGGCGCGCGACGTACGCGATGCCGTCGGGTCGCCTCGGGTGGTCGTGGATCGCGCGCGCCCAGCGGTGGGCGGCCCGATAGGACTCCCCCGAGGTCAGGCGGGCGTCGGCCCCGAGGCGCGCGAGCCCCTCTCCCGTGAGGTTCACGAGCCGCAGCGGCCGCAGCGGCGCGATGCGCGCGAGCCCCCGCGCGGCGAGCTCGCTCTGCTCCACGAAGCGCACGCCGGTCGCGTGGCCGAACACCTCGATGAAGGCGCAGCGCGCGTCCTTCCCGGCGTACAGCACGCCGAACTCGCCGTCCGGCGCGTCGAAGCGGTTGTCGCCCGAGCGACCGAAGTGGAGCGGTTCACGCGTGAGCCAGTGGATCCGGAACCAGCTCCGCCGGTAGATCGCGATGGGGAGCGGCGACGTCGCGAGGTCGGGGGGCGGGTCCGGATGCGCCCCGAGCGTCGTCGTCATCGCGGCGCGTTCTCAGGCCGCGCCTTGCTCACCGAAGGTGCGCGCGGCGAGCCGCACGGGGTCCAGCTCGCCGCGGCGGAGCCAGTCGAGCGGCCGCTCGCCGTCGAGGCGGAGGTTGCCGGAGAGGAAGAAGCGGACCTTCGCCAGCGGGGGGTGCTCTTCGAGGAGGGCCAGGATCTCTTCCATCCCCGGCAGCAGGCCCTCGTCCGCGAACTGCCATGCGGGGTAGAGGTGGCCACGAGCGCCGATGCTGACGGCCAGCAGCCTTCCGGCGGCGCGCCGCGCTTCGATCGCCTGGGGCGAGAGGTGCAGCCCCTCGCCGACCTCCTCGGCGGTGAGCGTGCCCCCTTCGGCCGCGAGGAGCGCGTCCCTCGCCTGCAGGCCGCGGAGGCGGGCCGGCATGAGCGGATCCGCAGCGGAAAAGAGGCCGACGGCGCTCGGCTGCGTGAGCGCCGTCACCAGGGCGTCCGCGTTGCTGGGCGACGCGTCCACCTCGCCAAGCTCGCTCTGATCGAGCCGCTCCGCGACCTGGGTGAGCGCGTCGATGCCGCGCGCCAGGAACGCGACCCGCAGCGGTTCACCATCGAACTGCTGGAGTCGCTCTGCAATTTCCGAAAGGGCGCTGGAGTCCCGATCCTTGGCCATGGCCGACCCAGGGGACGATGCAGCGCGCGCGCAGCGCCGTCAACCAAGCGCCCGGCACCTTTCTGCGTCATTACGACCACGCTGAACGGAACGTCAGTGAAAGCCATTCGCTGTGTCGTTGGTGTCGTTGGTGTCGTTCTTCTTCGGTGAGCTCACCGGCTCCTGGGTTTGTCGGGGACGTGGGAAAGAAGGTCAGAGCTCGACCTGTTTCAGCATCGCGCTGGTGATCGACTGGCGCACGCTCGTGAGCTCTGCCCATGGGTCCCGGATCGTGGCGATCCGCTGCGGCACGGTGTCGATGGTGAACGAGGCGGGATCGAGCGGCGCGTCGAGCTCGTCCCACGAGAGCGGTGTCGCGACGGCCGCGCCGGGGCGCGCCCGCGTCGAGTAGGGCGCCACCGCGGTGGCGCCGCGCCCGTTCCGCAGGTAGTCGACGAAGACCTTGCCGGCGCGCTTCGCCTTCGACATCGTCGCGGTGTACCGCGCAGGATCGAGGCGCACGAGCGCGTCGGCCACGGCCTTCGTGAACGCCTTCACCTCGTCCCAGCCCCTGCGTGGCGCTATCGGGACCACGACGTGCAGGCCTTTCCCGCCCGTCGTCTTGACGAAGCTCCGTAGCCCCAGCGACGAAAGGAGGCGCCGCGCCGTCCTCGCCGCGTCCGCCACGCGCTCCCACGGGAGATCCGGCGCTGGATCGAGGTCGAACACCATCCTGTCGGGCTGCTCGATCCGGTCCACGCGGCTCCCCCAGAGGTGCACCTCGAGCGCCCCCATCTGGACGAGCGACACGAGCCCTCCGGTGGTCTCGATATAGAGATAGGTGCGCTCGCCGTCGTCCTCCTCGACGGCCATCCGCTGGATCGCCTCGGACAGCCCCTCGGCCTCGTGCCTTTGGAAGAAGCATGGCTTGCCCTGGCCTGCGGGGCAGCGGACCAGCGTGAGCAGCCGCTTCTCGGCGTGGGTCAGCATGTGCTCGGCGATCTGCTCGTAATACCGGGCCAGAGCGAGCTTCGTGATCCCCTGCGCGGGATAGAGCACCTTGTCGGGGTTCGTCAGCGGCACCCCGGCGATTTCGACCCGCTCGGCGCCGCCGCTGCTCCGGCCCCCGCGCGGGGCCTTGCCCCCCGTCGTGCTCGCGGCCCTCCTCGGCGCCGCGCCGGCCGCCCTGCTTGGCGCCGCGCCCGCTGCCTCGCCGGGCGGCGATCGCGGCGGCGGCTGTTCGCGCTCGACGGTGACCGACTCCGGGGTGCGGTCCTCGCGGAGCCCTTCGAAGGAGGGGTGTCGCAGCCGTCCGTCGCGCGTCCACTCGGAAAAGCGGACCTCCGCGACGAGCCGGGGCTCGACCCAGCGCGCGCCCCGCATGCGCGGCGCCCCTGAACAGGCCGGCGTGGCGCGTACGATCGAATCGAGGCGGCTGCGCAGGGTCGTCAGCGTCTTGCTCGTGAAGCCCGTGCCGACCTTGCCGGCGTAGGCGAGCTTGCCTGATCTGTTCACGCCGACGAGGATCGCCCCCAGCCCTTTCCGGGCGCCGGACGGCTCGGTGAAGCCGACGATCACGAACTCCTGGCGCCGGCCGCACTTCACCTTGAGCCAGCTGTCGCCGCGCCCGCTCCGGTAGGGAGCCTCCGGGCGCTTCGCGATGACGCCCTCGATCCCGAGCTCGCACGCGTGCTGGACGACGGCGGAGCCGTCCTCCGCGACGTGCTCCGTGTAACGCAGGTGCCCTTCCTCGGGCGCTTCTGCGAGCAGCGCCTCGAGCGCCCGCTTGCGGGTGACCTGTGTGCACCCGCGGAGATCGCGGCCGTCGAGGTAGAGCAGGTCGAAGACGAAGTACATCAGGCGCCCCTCGCGCCTGCCATTCCCGTCGCTGAGCGCGTTCTGGAGGGCCTGGAAGTCGGTCACGCCGTCCGGCCTCACGACGACGATCTCGCCGTCCAGCACGGCCTCCCGCGCAGGCAGCTGGGCGAGGTCGTCGCGCACGCCCGCGAACCGCTCGGTCCAGTCCTGGCCGCGGCGGGTCAGGAGCGTCACGCGCCCCCCGCGGAGCTTCGCGAGCATGCGATAGCCATCGAGCTTGACCTCGTAGAGCCACCCCTCGCCCGGGGGCGGCTCGGTGACGAGCGTCGCGAGCTGGGGCTCGATCTCGCCCGGGAACGGCCCTTTCCGGGCGCCCTCGAGCGCATCCGCATAGGTCAGCGTCGGGCGCGGGACCGCTGCGGTGGTGTCCGCGTCTCCCGTCGCCGCGGACGAGCGCTGGCTGTCCACATCGGCCGCTGTTGCCCCGCGTTTGCGACGGGCAGTCAGGGTTGCTTGTCGCACCGCTTGAGTCCGCCGCCCCGCGCCTTGTGCCTGTTTTTGTCCGGCCATCATCATGCCACCGTCGCTTTTGGTGGAAAAAGCAATTCCGATACCGCAATGGCATCGTCGCCTCCCGGTGGTTTTCCGATTCCCGGACGTTGCGCGGCCGGCTGAGCTCGACATGCGCGCCCCAGAATGCGGCGATCTGCCACGCACGTGGCCTCACCCCTGGCGCGCCAGCCGCGGCTCTGCGCAGCGGATCTCCTCGGATCCTGGCGCACGGGCTCCCGCGCAACATCCGAGTTCCCACGCCTGCCACGGCGCCTGGAATGAACAGGTGCGCAGGACCGCGCGGGTGGTTTAGATCAAGGAAGGACGGACTCGAGGAAATCGGCAATAGAACGAACGCTGCAACGCTGGTGCTGCGCGTCGCCGCCGCTGTGATGGTCGGATGGTCGTCCCGGACGGCGTGAACGGGTCAAGCACTGCCGTGAGGGGCGAGCGACAGGGGGTACGCCTGGTGCCGGACCGAGCTACTGCAGCGCCTCGGAGACGTTCGACGCGGTGATGGCCTGGTCATGCCACCGCTCCAGGGTCGCCAGCTCGACGCACGCCTCGATGCGAGCGTCGTCCAACGGGCTCAGCACGAGCTGCCGGCGAGCGAGCACACGTCGCAGGGCAGCGCGTGCCTCGGCCAGACGTCCCTTGCCGATGCCCTTCTCGATGCCCTTCTCGATGCCCTTCTCGATGAGCCGCTCCTGGACCTGCGGGCTCGCTTCGAGCAGCACCTCGAGGATGCGCTGCCGCCGGGCCTCCACCTCCGGGTCCTCGGCCTTGCCGAACCTCCACAGGAGCTCCTCTCGGGTCGTCGCTGACATGGCCAGGTACTCTAGCATGGCCAGCACCCACTCGATGGGCCGGCGTCCGGCTACCCACCGGCCGAACTCGTCGAGGGCTCGCCCGGAACGGGCGACCAGGAAAGCGATCAGCTCGTCCCGCAGGGGGAGCTCGTTCGCTGCAACCCACAGCACCCAGTGCCCGAGCGGCTCCACGCGGTAGCAGCCGGGCGCGAAGCGCCTGGGCGCGTACACCCGTTGCAGCCACTCCGGCACGTGAGGAGCGACCAGCCAGAGCGGCTCGTGGCCCACCCAGGGCGGCGCCTCTTCCGCTTGCTCGACCCGCTGCAGCTGCCTCGCTTGCCGCCGCAAGAGGGCCCGCTCTATCGCCTTCCGATCCACGTGATCCCCGGCGAGCTTCAGCTCGACCATCACCTCCTCGTGCCCACGCGCCTCGGGCCAGGGCGCTGTCAGCTCCACCAGGAGAGCCGGGCGGTGGATCAGGAGCAGGCCATCGCACTGCACCTTCTCGAGCCGGATCTCCGGTGGATCCTGCCAGGTGATGGCACCTCCAGTGAGGCGCTCCGTCTCTTCGGCGAACGTTCGTTTGGCGAACAGGTCCGGTTGACCCATCGCGCTGCGCGGTAGCAGAGGACGATCGCAGGAGCCAGGGCCAATCGCAGATCAGCGGGATCCGCTGACCGGCTTTCTCACCGGCACTCGCACTCTATCCACCCAAGGCCGCACCGCGACGAATTCTCAAATGAAGACGCCCCGGTCTCCGTAATACGCTTCTCCGTACCGGCGGCGCGCGCGCCCCCGACACGCGACCCGTCATTGCGCGGGCGGCTCGCTCCAGTAGCGCACCAGATCAGGCAGCGCGGTCTCCGCCATGCGGGTGAGGTGCCTCACGTGATCTGGCTTCTGGGTGCCCGGATAGCCGCGGACGTGGAACGCGCCCCTGTGCGCCTCGGACAGGGGGGCGAACCGGAGCTTCGCCTCGCTCGCCTCCCCGGTCAGGTCGTAGATCGCCTGCTCGTCTGCGCCGGCGCCCGGGGAGCGCTGTGCGCCCGTGAGCTTGAGGAGAGCGTCCGTGCTCTCGTGAGTACCGGCGTAATCGCCGTTCGGGGTGATCTCCGAATGGGTGATCGACATCAGCTTCTTGCCGGCGGCCGCCAGCTCGGCGAAGCGGCTGAACGGCTTGAGGCGCTCCATGTCAAGGCTGCGGTCGAGCGGCATGTAGCCGGTGTGGATGCCGTCCAGGAGCAGCACGGCGTCCACCTTGTCGGTGAACCCCGGCTGGTTCAGGAGCCCGCGAACCGCGCCATACCCGGCGCTGAACGCCGAGAGCGCGACGCGCCGGAGCCGGGCGTCGCGCAGCCCACGGGCCTCGAGCGCCACCTGCGCCTTCGCCATCAACGCCGGGAGATAGGAGCGGATCGAGAACTGGGTCTCATACGCGCCAGAGCTGATGCCCAGATTGATGATCATCACAACCGCGTTGAGCCGGGCGCGATCGAACCCCGCCTGCACGACGTCGTTGACCCCATGGAAGTGGATCACCAGATCGTACGCTCCATCTGCCGAGGCGAAGGACGCGGGGATGGTGATGATCCCGTCGGGGATGGGGATCACCGCCGTTCGATCGAGCGTCGCGTCGGCGCGATCCGCGGCAGCGAGGGCCGGCGCCGCCGTTGCTGGCGTTGCCTGGAGCGGCGCGGCCGCTTCGGCCTTCACCTCGACCCGCGCCGCCACCCCCGTCGAGCGCAGGATGGCCGCGGCGGCCGCGGCAGGCTGGAGCGCCGAGCCCGCGCGGAGATCGAAGCCCGCCGCGCCGAGCTGCATCGAGACGAGCCCGCCCACCACCGCCGCGAAGCCCAGGCCGGCGCCCGCGCTCAACGCGATCAAGCGCGACGTGGAACGCCGCGTCGGAGATGCCATGACCGGAGCCGGCGATTCGAACGGCATCGCCATGCCCCCAATCGACGCAGGCGGACGACGGAAAATTAAAGTGGTCTCATCCTCGTCGTGGGGCAGTTGGACCTCCGCGCAAGGGGGCTCAGCGGGGAACATGTCAGCGATGATGCGAGGCCTATGCCACTCATGGCAAGAGCTAAAATTCTACATGATAGGTTCGCATGCGCATGCGTCAAGGAAGTGGACCTGGTCCGACGTAGTCCCATGGTGGTTCATCGTTTGCCCAGGGAAGCACCTTGCTTGCGCACGTAGCCACCGTGGTTCCGGGATTCGTGAGCACCTCTGAGTCGTCGGTGCTCCGACGTGGCACGGCGTGGTACGACGTGAATGTTCAAGCGCCAGCAGATCAGGAAATGACGCGCTCCGGCAAAATCTCTCATGAATTGGCCGCTATCACCGCCACCTTGGTCGCGCTGCGTCATCCCCTGTGCCTCATCGGAACTCGGGACACCCGAGCGCCGGCGCGGTGCGGTCGAGGCCCTGCCGGAGCAGGCCAGTCCGCCCTCCGAGGATGATCTGGTTGGCTCCTGCGCTTCGCGTGGAGCGCGTAATCGACTTCGCGCCATCCACCGCACGACCGCTCATAGACCGACTGACCTCCATGCGCCGGGGTGTCTCGCCGGCCCCCTCGGTGAACCGTTGCACGTCCAACGGCTCACCGACGAGGGGGCGCGCTGAGCGCGGCGCGCGCCCGCCGGGCGAGCTGGCGCGGCATGCGTCGCCCCGACGTCAGCGACGGACGACGCCGCGCTGCCTCTGGAAATACGGCGCGACCGAGGCGGGGCGCACGTGGACCTTGACAGCGCGGGGCGCCTCTGGATCTCCTCTTTCCTCCCCACTCACCCGCACGGGCCACCCATGACCAGCTTCCCCCGCGTGTACGACGACAACACCCAGAGCATCGGCCGCACGCCGCTCGTGCGCATCCGCCGCGTGATCGAAGGCGCGCGCGCGACGGTGCTGGCGAAGATCGAGGGGCGCAACCCGGCGTACTCGGTCAAGTGCCGCATCGGCGCGGCCATGGTCTGGGACGCCGAGCAGCGGGGCGTGCTCGGCCCTGGCAAGGCGATCGTCGAGGCGACCAGCGGCAACACCGGCATCGCCCTGGCCTTCGCCGCCGCCTCGAGGGGGATCGAGTGCGTGCTCAGCATGCCCGAGACGATGAGCATGGAGCGGCGCAAGGTGCTCATCGCCCTCGGGGCCAAGCTGCTCCTGACGCCGGGCCCCAAGGGGATGAACGGCGCCATCGCCAAGGCCGAGGAGCTGGCCGCCTCCGACCCCGGCCGGTACGTGCTGATGCGGCAGTTCGAGAACCCGGCGAACCCCGCGATCCACGAGACCACCACCGGCCCCGAGATCTGGGACGACACCGGCGGCAACGTCGACGTCCTCGTCTCGGGCGTGGGCACCGGCGGCACGATCACCGGCGTCAGCCGCTACTTCGAGCGCGGCCGCGGCCGCGCCCTCCACTCCGTCGCGGTGGAGCCGGTCCACTCGCCGGTCATCTCGCAGACGCTCGCCGGCCAGCCGCTCACCCCGTCCCCGCACAAGATCCAGGGCATCGGCGCCGGCTTCGTCCCGAAGAACCTCGACCTCTCCTTCGTGGACCAGGTCGAGGCGGTCTCGAACGACGAGTCCATCGCCATGGCGCGGCGCCTCGCGTCCGAGGAGGGCATCCTCTGCGGCGTCTCCTGCGGCGCGGCCATGGTCGCGGCGGGCCGGCTCGCGAAGGATCCGAAGTGGGAAGGAAAGACCATCGTGGTCATCCTCCCGGACACCGGCGAGCGGTACCTCTCTGGGCCCCTCTTCGAAGGAATGTTCTCCGAGGTCGAGGCCATGAAGGCCTCGTGAGGTCGACGTGAGCAAGAAGTGTGATGCAGCCCTCTCCGAAGCGACGGCCGACCTGCACGGCATCGTCGACGCGCTGATCGCGAGCTACCGGGAGGACGCGCGCGGGCATCACATCAACAAGCGCTTCACCCCGTCGCGCCAGGAGATCACCGAGATCATCGATCTCCTGCTCCAGGTCTTCTACCCGGGCTATCACGGGCGGCAGGACCTGTCGGACGAGGACCTGCTCTACCACGTGGGCACCCTGGTCTCGACCCTGCGGGACAAGCTGGAGCGACAGATCGAGCGCTGTCTGTGCTTCCAGGACGAGACCGTCGACGCGGGCCGCCTCGACGTCCCGAAGTGCCGGCAGCGGGGGCGCGACGTGGCGCGGCTGTTCATCGCCCGGCTGCCGGAGGTCCGGCGGCGCCTCCTGCTCGACGTGCAGGCGGCCTACGACGGCGATCCGGCGGCGGCCTCGATGGACGAGATCATCCTGGCCTATCCAGGCCTCCTCGCCGTGACGGTGCACCGGGTCGCGCACGAGCTGTACCTCCTCGGCGTGCCGCTCATGCCCCGGATCATGAGCGAGTGGGCGCACACGAGGACGGGCGCCGACATCCACCCAGGCGCCAACATCGGTGACAGCTTCTTCATCGATCATGCCACCGGCGTCGTGATCGGCGAGACGACCGACATCGGCGAGCACGTCAAGCTCTACCAGGGCGTGACGCTGGGCGCCCTCTCCTTGCCGCAGCACTCGCGGGGCGCGCGCGGCCTGAAGCGCCACCCCACCGTGGAGGACAACGTCACCATCTACGCGAACGCCACGGTCCTCGGCGGCAAGACGGTGCTGGGGCAGGGGAGCGTGGTGGGCGGCTCGGTGTTCCTCACGAAGAGCGTCGCCGGCGGCCAGCGCGTCGCGCTCGAGGCGCCGAGGCTGCGCGTCGCGTCGCCGCCCCATGGCACGCCCGCCGTCGGCGCCTCCGATCTGGACAGCATCCTCGACTTCGACATCTAGAGCGGCGCTCTCCTCATCAGAGCGGGCGTCTCATCGATCGGAGTGGCCGAGAGGGCGCTCCGGGGCGACGCGGTCGCGGATCGCCTGCTTGAGCTCCTTGGGCTCGGGGAAGCGCCCTTCGACGGCGCGCGAGAAGAGCGGCGCGCCGTCGAGCGTGATGTCGAAGACGCCGCTCTCGCCCGGCGACAGGAGCACGTCGATCTCGTCAGGGAAGGTGATCAGCAGCTCCTGAGCGAGCCAGGCCGCGCGCGTGAGCCAGCGGCACTTGGGGCAATACCGGATCGCGACGAGCGGCCGTTGCGGGGCGGGGGCGGCGTCCATGCCAGGATCGTAGCGCGAGCGCGCGGCGCGGGGGCAGGCTCAGACGAGGAACGCCCTGGCGAGCCCGAGGAAGATGAAGAAGCCCATGCTGTCCGTGGTGAACGTGAGCAGGACGCTCGACCCCTGGGCCGGATCGCGGCCCAGGCGCTGGAGCACGAGCGGCACCGCGCACCCGACCATCGCCGCCACCACGAGGTTCAGCAGGATGGCCGCGGCCATCACCAGACCGAGCGGGACGCTGCCGTAGAGGGCGGCGGCCGCGAGCCCCACGAGCGTGCCCCAGACGGCGCCGTTCATCAGGCCGACGAAGAGTTCTTTCTTCAGGAGGTGCCCCGTGTTCGCCCGCGTCAGCCGGTCGAGCGCGAGGCCGCGGATCACGAGCGCCACCGTCTGATTGCCCGTGTTGCCGCCGACGCTCGCCACGATGGGCATCAGCGCTGCCAGCGCCACGAGATCCTGAATGGTGCTCTCGAAGATGCCGATGACCCGCGAGGCCAGGAATGCCGTGAGCAGGTTGACGAAGAGCCAGAGCCAGCGGTTCTTCGCGCTCGTCCACGGGGGCGCGAAATAGTCCTCCTCTCCCGCGAGGCCTGCGCGCAAGAGCGCCTCGCTCTGGGCTTGCCGCCGCAGGAAGTCCATCATCACATCCACCGTCAGCCGGCCGACGAGCTTGCCGCGCTCGTCCACCACCGGCGCGGCGATGAGGTCGTAACGCTCGAAGGCCCTGGCCGCGTCGCTCGCGCGCTCCTGGGGCGTGAAGCTCACCACGTCCGTGGACATGACCGCGCTCACCTGCGCGCGCGGCTCGCGGAGCAGCAGGTCCTTGAGCGACAGCGCGCCGCGGAGCACGTTGCGCGCGTCGACAACGAACAGCGCCTCGGTGTGCGGCGGCAGCTCGCCCCGCCGGCGCACGTCCTCCAGCGCGCCGCCGAGGTCCCGGCCGTCGCGCACCGAGACGAGCTCCGGACTCATCAGGTGGCCCACAGAGCCGTCCGGGTACGCGATCGTCGACTGGAAGAGCGACTGCTCGCGCGCGTCGAGCGACAGGTACACCTCCGCCACGATCTCCGGATCGACCGACTCGCTGATGTACGCCAGATCGTCCGGATCGAGCTGGCCGAGCAGCGCGACGAGGCGAGGGCGCTCCGTCTCCGCGACGAGCCAGTCGCGGACCGACCGCGAGGACTCGAGCAGCACCTGTGCGGCGCGGTAGGGCTCGAGCTCAGCCCACACCACAAGGCGATCCGCCTGCGGGAGCACCTCGATGATGTGGGCGAGGTCCGCCGGGTGCAGATCCCTGAGCTTCCTCTGCAGCAGGGCGAGATTTTGCCGGTGGACCAGCGCCTCGACGAGCTCTTTGTTCCTGCTCTCCTGCTTGTGGGTCAGCGTCTCGATGACGCGTTGCTTTTGGAGCAGGGTAGTCACCAGGCTCAGGCTCTCTTGCAGTTTCTCCTGGGACCTGGGCGTGCTCATGGCGGCTCCGGGCGCGGGGGCGCGCCGAGCATAGCCCGGGTCCGCGCGGCCGGTCGTAGGCCGCGTGCGGTCGCGCTCGCCGTATTGACCGGACCCCATGGCTCATGGTTCTGTCGGCCCGATGAAGCGCGCGTTCGATTTGTGCGTGGTTGGGCTCTCGCTCGGAGCGATGGCCTGTGGACCGGGCCTGGAACCCGAGGTGGTCGTGCATCCTCCCCGGCCCACTGTCTCGCCGGAGAGCACCGCCAGCATGACCGGCGGCGGGTGTCCGGCCATCGGCCACGCGGAGCCGCTCATCGTCGACTGGCTCACGACACGCCGCTCCGATCTCGGGCTCGCGATGAAAGACGGCATCGCCGTCGTCTCCTACGACTGCACGACGCTGAAGCTCCTCACGCAGTGCAAGCTCCCAGGGAGCTACTCCTTCGCTGGCGTGACCCGGGCAGAAAAAGTAATACAATTAACAAACCCTGCGGAGATGCAGGCGAACGTCCCGTTCGGGGCCCCGGCGCTGAGCACCGCGATCGAAGGCGGCGGCTCGGCCGCGATCGACGTGGCGCTCGTGCCGACGGGGAAGATGGCGACCACGGTGGCCTCCTCCTCCGCGCAGGATCTCTCGGGCAGCTGCGAGGGCGCGACGCACTTCGTGCGCGCCGCGCTCCTCGGGGCCTTCGCGATGGCGCCGGGCAGCCGGGGCACGGTGCGGACGGTGGATCAGGTCTTCGGGGCGGCCGCGACGGCGGGCCAGGGCGGCACCACGAGCAAGGAAGGGGAGATCGACGCCTGCCGGGCCGCGAAGCCCGACGCGCAGGCGCCGACGGAGCGCTGCCATGCGCCGCTGCGCCTGGAGCTCGTCCCGCTGCTCGCGAAGAGGGCGGCGGCGGCCGAGGCTCCGGTGAAGCAGAGGGAAGACGAGTTCCCGAAGCTGTCGAGCCTGTGCCCGCTCGGCACGGTGCCGAGCGGGGCGAAGTGCTCCCCGCCTGCGCTCGCGCCCGCGCACCTGTGCGAGCCCACCGACGCCCGATCCTGCGCGGCGGAGTGCGGGAAGGGCGATGTCGGCAGCTGCTATCACCTCGGGATTCAGTACCTGGGCGGCAAGGATTTCCCGCGCGATGACGCGAGGGCGGCGGAGCTGTTCGAGAAGGCGTGCGGCGCCGGCGTCACGCAGGCCTGCTACGCGAGGGCGAAGCAGCTCCTGCGCGACATGAAGAGCGCCAAGGTCCCCCCGGACGCCGCGGGGCGGGCCAAGGTGCGAGAGTTCGCCGACAAGGCGTGCGAGATGGGCGACGGCTGGGCGTGCTTCAGCGTGGCCGAGTGGTACCTCAGCGAAGGCCCGCAGGCGGTCCTCCCGAAGGACCCGACGCGCGCGGTCGCGTTCCTCCGGCGCGGCTGCGATCTCGGGCACGGGCCGAGCTGCAGCGCGCTGGGCAAGATGCTGGTCGAGGGGAAGCTCGCGGCGAAGGACGTGGGGGTCGCCGTGGGCGTGCTCCAGCGCGCGTGCCAGGGCGGCCAGTCCGAGGACTGCATCGATCTCGGCGACATCCTGCGCAAGGGGCAGGGCGCGCCGAAGGACGGGGTGAAGGCGATCGCGGCGTACAGCCACGGTTGCAGCCTGGGGGACATGCGCGCCTGCAACGCCGCCGGCTCGGTCTACGCGCAGGGCGACGGCGTTCCGAAGGACGTCGCGAAGGCGTATTCGTTCTTCGAGAAGGGCTGTCCGGAGAAGGGGTTCGGGGCCGAGGCGTGCTTGAGCCTCGCCGGGATGTACGAGAAGGGGAACGGCATTCCGAAGGACATGCCGCGCGCCGCGGCGCTCTACGAGAAGGTGTGCGGCACCGGCGGCTGCGTGCGGGCCGCCGAGATCTGGCAGCGCGGCGAAGGCGTGACCGCCGATCCGGAGCGGGCCTACTCGCTCTACGAGAGGGCCTGCACGCAGTGGGGAGAGAAGAAGGCGTGTGACGCGTTCGGGCCGCTCCTGGAGCGCAAGGACAAGGAGCGGGCTCGGACCTTCTACGCAGACCAGTGCGTGCGGACGCAGGACAAGGCGGCGTGCGCGGCCCAGAAGCGGCTCGGCGGCGCGCCGCGCTAAAATAGCTTCATCTGACGATCGGCCCCGGCGCGTGATCCCCTCTGCGCCTCGGGCGACGGGCCGGTCCGAAGGAGCAGCCGCTCCTCCACCTCGCGTATGAACGGCGACACCTCGGTCTCAACCACCTTGCCGTGCCGCGCGCGCTGCATGGACCGGGTCAGGAACAACCGCTCTCGCGCCCGCGTCATGCCCACATAAAAGAGCCGGCGCTCCTCGGCGACGTCCGTCTCGTCCCTGCCGGGGAACCGGAGCGGGAGCAGGCCGTCCTCGCACCCCACGAGGAAGACCACCCGGAACTCGAGGCCCTTGGCCGCGTGGAGCGTCAGCAGCGAGATGCGGTCGGCCCGCGGATCCCACGCGTCGATCTCGGAGCACACCGCGAGCTCGATCAAGAAGCGATCGACGTCGCCGCCGCAGCGCTCCGCGAGCGCGAGGTGCAGCTCCAGCGCCGCGTCCACGTCGGCCTCGCCGAGGACCGCCGCGCACGCCGCGCCCTCCTCGGCCGCGCCCGCCGCGGGCGGAGCGCCGGCGAGCCCGGGCTGCGCCACCTCCTCGCGGAGGCGCGCCGCGGCCGCCTTGAGGCGCGCCGCGAGCGGCCCCGGCGGTGCGCCGGCGAGCGCCCGCGCGAGCGCCTCCGAGCCCGCGCGCTCGGCGAGGCGGCGATCCGAGCGCCGCTGGAAAGGCATCCCCGAGCGGGCGAACGCTTCCCGGAGCCGCTCGGACTGCGCCTCGGTCCGGTAGAGCACCGCGAAATCCGAGAAGGAATAGTCGCCGCTCCCGGCAGGATCGCTCACCCGCCCGCTATCCATCGAGAAGAACGTGGACCCTCCGAGCATCCGCTCGATCGTGTGGACCACGCGCTCGGCTTCGGCGGCTTCTGTCGGCGACTCGTGGACCGCCACGAGCTCCACGCCGCCCGCGCTGGGCAGGAGCTCCCGCGCGCCGAGCGTCGGTGAGGGCGCGATCACCTGGAGCGCCGCCTCGACGATGGGGCGCGACGAGCGGTAGTTCCGCTTCAAGCGCACCACGCGCGCCGCCGGGAAATCTTGCTGGAAACGGAAGAAGAAGCCCACGTCCGCGCCGCGGAATCCGTAGATCGCCTGATCGGGATCGCCGATGGCGCAGACGTTCCCGCCCGGAGCGACGAGCGCGCGTATCAGCCGGTACTGGCGCTCATCGATGTCCTGGTACTCGTCGATGGAGAGATACCGGGCCCGCTCGCGCGCCGCGGCGAGCGCTCCGCTCTGCTGCTCCAGGAGCAGGACGGCGTGCCCGATCAGGTCGTCGAGGTCGAGGAGCCCGCGCGCGGCGAGCTCGTCCTCGTACACCTTCCACGCGCGATCGACGTGGCGGTCGATCTCGCCGCCCGCGGCCGGCGGCCCGTGCGCGTCGGCGTGGCGCGGGCAGCGCCGCTTCAGCGCGGCGATGTCGGCGAGCAACCTGGCCGCCCGGCGGTCCGGGACGCCGAGCGCCGCGGCGAGCAGCGCCGTCCGCTCGCGCTCGCCGGCGATCGCGGGCGGCGCGGCCCCCGCGCCCTGCGCGTGCTCGCGGAGCAGGGAGAGGCCGAGCGCGTGGAAGGTCATGGCGGGCACGCGGCCGCCGGCCTCGCCGAGCAGCGCGCCGAGCCGCTCCCGCAGCTCGTCGGCGGCGCGGCGGGTGAAGGTGATCGCGAGGCACTGCTCCGGCGGCACCCCGAGATCGAGGACGAGGTGCGCGATCCGGTGCGTGAGCGTGCGGGTCTTGCCTGTGCCTGGCCCCGCGAGGAGGAGCAGCGCGCCGTCCGTGATCTCCGCCGCGGCCCGCTGCTCCGGGTCGAGCGCGTCGAGCGGCGCTGCGCCGCCCGGCGCAGGCGGCGCGCCGCGGGACACCTCGCCGGCCGGCGCCGGGCGAGGCGCCGCGTCGGCCCGGCCGCGGCGCGGAGGGGGGCGCGACGCCGCGGGAGCGCGCGCCCCCGAGGGAGGCGGCTGCGGCGCCGCGGCCTCCGGCTGGAAGAGGAGCCCGCCCCCCCGGCGCTGCGCGAGCTCCTCCGGCTGGAAGACCCGGATCGCGCCGTACTCGCCGTCGTAGCCCGCGTCGCGGATCACGCGCCCTTCGCGCATCCGCGCGATCGCCTCGGCGAGCAGGGGCGTGCCGGCGCGCTCGATCTCGTCGATCGGCGCGTCGCCGAGGAGGAACAGCTCGGGGCCGATGCGCGACAGCACCCCGTCGTAGCTCCGCTGCACCGCCTTGCTGGAGGCGCCCACGCCGTGGAGCTCGGCCAGCACCTCGGGCAGCGGCACCAGGTTGCGGAACTCGCTCGCCCCCTCGGGGCGCACGCCCTCGTCGCGATCGGCGAGCTCCTCGACCCGGTGCAGCACGCCCACCGTGACCGGGTGCCCGCACACGGGGCAGGCGAGGGCGAGCGCCCGCGTCTCCGCCGGCGAGAGCACGACATTGCACTTGCGGTGGCCGTCGAGGTGGTATTTGCCCTCTTCCGGGAAGAACTCCACCGTGCCCCCGAAGCCCTGACCGGTCTCCAGGGCGCGCCGGATCGCGAAGTAATCGAGCGGGGCGTCGAAGGCCGTGGCCTCGCGCCCGAGCTTCGCGGGCGAGTGCGCGTCCGAGCTCGAGACGAGCCGGTACCGATCGAGCCCGGAGATCCGCCAGTTCATCGCAGGATCGGACGAGAGCCCGGTCTCGAGCGCGAAGATGTGCGGCGCGAGATCGCCGTAACACTCCTCGACCGCGTCGAAGCCCGCCTTGGAGCCCAGCACCGAGAACCAGGGAGTCCAGATGTGCGCTGGCACGAGGTAGGAGCCCTCGCCGGCCTCCAGCACGATCTCGAGCAGGTGGCGCGAATCGAGCCCGAGGATGGGCCGCCCGTCGGAGGTCAGGTTGCCGATCTTGGCGAGCGCGCGGACGATGCGCTCCGCCGCGTCGAAGCTGGGCGCGTAGAGGAGGTGATGGATCTTCCGCGTTCGATCTCCCTTCTTGTAGATCGTCGAGATCTCCACGGAGAGGACGAAGCGCGTCGCTCCGCGGCAGGCCCCGGGGAGCCGCTCCGAGACCGCGCGGCCGAGATCGTCCCGCAGGCGGAAGAGCCCGGGCTCGGCGGGCACGAGGTGCTCGCGGAGCTCGGCCATCCACGCTGGATGGGTGAAGTCCCCCGTGCCCAGCACCGCGATGCCCTTGCGCTGAGCCCAGTAGCTCAGATGCGCGAGATCGCAATCGCTGCTCGTCGCGCGGGAGTACTTCGAGTGCACATGGAGGTCTGCATAGAAACGCATGGTGTCCCGCCGTGAGGTGTCGTTTTACCTATCGAGTTACCTATCGAGCTCCCTCGCGCTGTCAATCGCGGATACCAGCAGCCTTGATGAAATTCTGGTTGGAAATTGAGGATGGCTGACCGCAATGCGTCGCGATGCGTGAGAGTCCTTGTCCTGTGGCAAAAAGTGCTCGCTCGATGCAATGCGGTTCGACGGGCTCGCCCGTGTGGCAAAAGGTGCTCGCTCGATGCAATGCGGTTCGACGGGCTCACCTGGACGACACGTTCATGCCGTGAGGGCCGACCGCGCCGCACGAGGCCGCACGGCGAGGCGAGGACCGGCCGGCGCGCACCCCGGCGCCGGCATCCGCCGCGCCGGGCTGGCAGGCGTTCGCGAGCCTTCGACAGCGGCTCGACCCGGGCCTACACGCGCGGGCGCGAGCCCCGGTCCGGACAGGACCGCCGGCCGCTGCGAGGCATCACGAGGTCACGGGGTCGCGGTCGAGGGCGCCGGGGCCTTGCGGGTCAGGTAGAAGAAATCGCGCAGGGAGCGCTTGCGGATGTACTCGTCTTCCGAGAACTCGAAGCCGCTCGCCAGCGCCACCGGCGCGAGGGCGCCGCCCTCACCCGGCTCGTAGAGGAGGAATTTCGGGTACGACCAGTTCACGTCGAGCTGCGCCACCGCCGAGGCGCCGGCGTGCTGCATCCCGAGCGCGATGGCGGGCGCCGTCGTGTGATTGCTGATCCCGACGTAGAGGACCTTGCCGTCGCGGTCGAGCCCCACCGCGGAGCGGCGGATCACCGTGTTGCCGTCCAGCGTGGCGCCCCAGTTGCGGACCTGCGGCGCGCGGAGCAGCGGGTGCAGCTCGCCCTCGTCGACCATGCAGCTCGGCGTCTGCCGCCACCACTGCATGTCGCTCTCTCCCGCCGAAAGCCTGGTCCATGGCGCGATCTGCAGCCGCCCGTCGCGGCGCCGCGCGAGCGTGCAGCCCTGGTCCCGGGGGCGCACCAGCGTCACGCCGTCGACCCGCATCCCCCACTGGCCGTGCTCGGTCATGAAGCCGCCGTTGAACGCCGCGAGCAGCCGCCCGTGGTCCGCCTCCGGGATCTTCGCGGGCCGCTCGTAGGGCTTGCCCTCCTCGGTCGTCGCCGCCGGCTCGCGGGAGCCGGCCATGAGGTGCACATCGACCCGCGCGAGATCCACCGCCACGATGAACAGCTCCGCCCAGGAGCGGTTCGGATCCGGGTGGAGCAGCGTCTTGTGGAGGCGCGGCGCGTCGCTCGGATGGGCGTGATCCGCGATGGGCACCCACCGCCCGTCGCCGGGAGCCGACCAGGCCGCGTGCGAGGGGCCGACGTCCGTCGGCCGAAACGCCGCCGCGCCGGTGCCGCCCGCGGCCGAGCCCGGCGTCGCGGCCGAAGGCGGCGAGGCCGTCGCGGCAGGGCCCGGCTGCTCGGGCACCTCCCAGTACGTCTTCGGCGGCTCGTCCTTGCGCCAGAGCTGGTGGACGCGATCCTCCAGGGCGTAGGCGGTCCCCTCGAGCGCCGTCACGTTCTCGGCCCCGATCACCGAACGCAGCCCGTTCGCGACGAGCGGGCCCATCCATGGAATGCGGTGCACCGCGATCCATAACCCGGCCCCGGAGAGCATCGGGACCGCGACGGCACCGAGAACCCAGCGCCGAAGCCGGGATCGGGGCAACCGAAGGACAGGGCGCTCCGGAGCGGAGTGCCCTACCTGAGCCGGCGTTTTCGAGGCTTCGGCGGTTTCGGCCATGGCGTGGTGCGCTGCTTCGAAGGGGCGGGAAGACGCTGGAGGTCGCGGGCGACGCGGGGCGACCTGCGAGCGCGAGCGCACGATGAAGCGGGCCCTCCGCTCGGGCGACGGTCTAGCATGGTGCGCCGCGCGCGCGGAGGCCGCTCCGCGCACCGCGAGCGAAGCGACGCGATCGCGGCTCCGGCGGCAGCGCAACGGGCGTTGACAAGCGAGATCGGGCCAAGGCAACCCCGGAACCGGAACCGGAACCGGAAGCAAAGCAAGGTGAGCAAAGCGTGACGGCTCGCTGCTGGCTCGCGGTCGCGGCTCGACTTCCTCACCACGCCGTACTAGAGTCGCCGCCTCGGACTGACCTGGCACGGGTCGCGGTGCTCGGTCGCTGTCATTGGTCCTCGCAAGCCTCCGCTCAAGGGGGCGCGAGGCGGCAGCTCTCCGTGATCGAACCCTCTCCACAAGGAGGGCGCGGTGCCGCGGCGTACTTTCCGCCCTTGCTCAGGAGGGGCTGTGCTCCAGCCCGATTCCAGCCCGATGTCCATGCAATTTGCCGATCTCAAGCTCATCGAACCGCTTCTCCGCGCCATCGAGGCCGAGGGGTACAGCGCCCCGACGCCCATCCAGCAGCAGGCCATCCCGCCCATCCTAGAGGGCAACGACCTCCTCGGTTGCGCGCAGACCGGCACGGGCAAGACCGCCGCGTTCGCGCTGCCGATCCTGCAGCGCCTCGCGCAGAGCGGCGGGCCCAGGCAGGGCGGGCTCCGCGTGCTCGTGCTCACCCCGACGCGCGAGCTCGCGGCGCAGGTCGCCGAGAGCTTCTCCACGTACGGCAAGAACCTCGGCCTGCGGACCGCGGTCGTCTTCGGCGGGGTGGGGCAGCGCCCCCAGATGGAGGCGCTGCGCCGCGGCGTCGACGTGCTCGTGGCGACGCCGGGCCGGCTGCTCGATCTCTGCTCGCAGGGCCTCGCCCCGTTCGGTCGGCTCGACACGCTCGTCCTCGACGAGGCCGATCGGATGCTGGACATGGGGTTCATCCACGACATCCGGCGCGTGCTCGCGATGCTGCCCGAGCGCCGGCAGACGCTCCTGTTCTCGGCGACGATGCCGCCGGACATCCTGAAGCTCGCGAACAGCATCCTGCGCAGCCCGGTGCGCGTCGAGGTCGCGCGGATCGCCACGACGGCCGAGAACATCGACCAGCGGGTGGTCTTCGTCGAGCGGTCCGACAAGCGCGCGATGCTGGAGCACGTGCTCAAGGATCCCGCGCTCCGCCGGGCGATCGTGTTCACCCGCACCAAGCACGGCGCCAACCGCGTGGTCCAGCAGCTCAGCCGTGCGCGCATCGAGGCGGTCGCCATCCATGGGAACAAGTCCCAGGGCGCGCGCGAGCGTGCGCTCGCGAGCTTCAAGCAGGGGACGACGAGCGTGCTCGTCGCGACCGACATCGCGGCGCGCGGCATCGACATCGACGACATCTCGCACGTGATCAACTATGACCTCCCGAACATCCCGGAGAGCTACGTGCACCGCATCGGCCGCACGGCGCGCGCCGGGGCGTCCGGGGTGGCGCTCTCGTTCTGCGACAGCGAGGAGCGCGCTTATCTCGCCGACATCGAGCGCCTCATCCAGAAGCGCCTCCCCCTCCTCGCCGACCCCGGGGTTCCCGCCTTCCAGATCGATCCCAGGCCCGCACCGCAGGCGCAGGGGCAAGCTCGCCCGCAGGCGCAGGGCCGGCCGCAGGGACAGGGCCGTCCACACCCCCAGGGGCAAGCTCGCCCGCAGGGACAGGGCCGGCCGCAGGGACAGGGCCGTCCACACCCCCAGGGGCAAGCTCGCCCGCAGGCGCAGGGCCGGCCGCAGGGGCAAGCTCGCCCGCAGGGACAGGGCCGTCCACACCCCCAGGGGCACGCTCGGCCGCAGGCGCAGCCCCCCGCGCAGGCGCAGCCCCCGGCGCGGCCGCAGCCGCGGCACGACACCCCTCGCGTCGATAACTGATCCTCACCGCGCTGCCCGCCACGCCCGATCCGTCACGCCGCGCATCGCCTGATGCGCGCGGCGTCGCGAGCCCGGTGCTCGTTGGCGCTCGTCGCGCGCCAACGAGGGGGGAGGGCGCCGCGCCGAGGCGCGCAGGTCGTCTGCGAGGCGCACAGGTCGTCTGCGAGGCGCACAGGTCGTTTGCGACCGGACCATGCCTGAATGACGCGCTTCGACATTATCTCGTCGATGTGCGGAAACTCTGGCACGATCGCCGCTATGCGCGTTCCCGTCATCGTTGTAAGCCTGCTCACGATCGCTGCCTGCGATCGCGGTGCTCCTTCTTCGAGCTCGTCCACCACGGGCGCTCAAGCCTCCGCCGATCCGGCGCCGATGGCCTCCGCCGCCCCGGTCGCCTCCGCGAGCAGCGCGCCGGCCGAGGCGCCCGACGCCAGCGCCGCTCCCGCGGCGGCCGACACCGCCGATGCCGCGGCGCCCGCGCCGAGCGCGGCGGCCGACGCCGGGCCGCCCGCGGCCGACGACAGCCGCCTCTCGGTGGAAGGGCGCGCCGTCCAGGGAGGGCTCCTGCGCGCCAAGCTGAACGGCAAGCTGCGCCGCATGGCGTTCCCCGGTCATCGCGTGACCGTCAGCGACGAAGGGGAGTTCCTGATCGCCTTCTCGCGCAACGCGCCAGCGCAGGAGAAGCTGACCATCACGTTCGACGACGGGCAGGTGCTCGAGAAGATCTTCGACGTTGAGCCTCGCAAGTTCGAGGTCGACAAGGTCGACCACCTGCCGGAGAACATGGTCAAGCTCGACATGGCGACGCGCGTGAAGCTCACGCAGGCCGAGAAGAAGCTCGACGCGCTCCGGAACAAGTACACGAAGAGGAACTGCTACAAGAACGGCTTCATCTGGCCGTCCAAGGGCCCCATCACCTCGCGGTACGGCCAGCCGCGCCTGCTCAACGGAACGGACGGCGGGATCCACTGGGGCGTGGACATCGCGGTGCCCGTCGGTACGCCGGTGCGCGCGCCTGCCTGCGGCAAGGTCGTGCTCGTCGAGAAGGACCTCCCGCTGAGCGGTCACACCGTGATCATCGATCACGGGCAGGGACTGACCTCCACGTTCATCCATCTGCACGGCTTCGCCGTGAAGGTGAACGACGAGGTCAAGCAGGGGCAGGTCATCGCGACCGTCGGGATGACCGGCCGCACGAACGGACCGCACCTCGACTGGCGCATGAATCTCTTCGAGACACGCGTCGATCCAGAGCTCCTGGTCTCCGCCGCGAAGTGACGCACGGCGGGGCAATGTGCCACACGAAGAGCGTTCGTGGTTGAGCTCCCCCGGGCGGAAATGTGGCTCGAATTCGGCCGTCGAAGCGCCCGGCGCCTCCAGGCGCACGCCCGCTGATCTTCCTTTCCTGGCCGATGGATGATCGAATGGCCGCCGAGGTCGCCGGGAGGACAAGCTCTCTCCCGCGAGCCTCTGGACGGCATACCCCTTGCAAATTTCCGGACCGACGAAGGCAATCAATCCGGACATCGATTTTGCAAGGAGTCGGTCATGAAGATGCTGTCGCCTCGAGCTCATGGCTTTGTGGACTATGCGGTTGCGGCCCTGTTCCTGCTGGCCCCTTCGCTGTTCGGCTTCGGCGGGCTCCCCGAGACGCTCTGCTACATCCTGGGCGCCGCACATCTCGCGATGACGCTGCTCACCGCGTTCCCGCTGGGCGCCGCGAAGCTCATCCCGTTCCCTGTCCACGGAGCGATCGAGGCCACGGTCGCCGTGCTCCTCGTCGCGGCGCCGTGGCTGTTCGGCTTCGATGAGGAGCCCGGGGCGAGGAGCTTCTATCTCGTGTCGGGCGTGGCCGTCGGCCTGGTCTGGCTCGCGACGGACTACCGTTCTTCCTACGCCACGACGACAGCCAGCGCTCGTTACCGGCCGGAGCACCGGTCGTTCTCCTGAGGGGCGTGCGCGTGCGCCTCGCGATCGGCGGGGCGGTCGGGGTGGTGGATCGCGCGGATTTGCGGCAAGCTCATGCGTGGCGGGAGGACAGACGCCGTGAGCGACCTGAAGAAGCCGGATCCGATGAGCCTGCGGGTGGGTGACTTCCTCGTGAAGGTGGTGCCCGTCGGTGAGACGAGCGACGCCCTCGATACCGAGGCGAACCGCGAGCGGGCGCAGCGGGCCGAGGAGGACCAGCGGGCGGCCCAGCTCGGCGCGAGCGGCGAGCGGGCAGGGGAGGCCGCGCAGGAGGCAGCGGAGGCAGCCGTGGACGAGGCGATCGAGGAGGCGCGAGCGCGCTTGAAGAGCGCCGGTGAGGACGTGCCGATCTTGCTGTGCGATCCGGTGACGGGAGCGACGTTCACGCTCGAGTGATGGAGGGCGGCACCGTCCACCGGCTCCCTGTTTCCGCGCACACCTCGACCGCGACGGAACAGCCTTCCGGCGCCTGTTCTCCGAGACTCCCATCCTGAGCGCGCCCGCCTCACGGGCCCTGTTTCGGCCAGGGCGGCAGCGACGGCTGCCGTTATCGTGGATGTTCCTCTGCTTGGCTTGGCCGTCCATCCGCTCCGTCCGAAGCCCTGTCCGCTCCCGTGGAGGAAAACACGGCGCTCCAAGTCTTCAACATTGCTCCGATCCGGTCAGGGAGTTACTCCATCTTCCGCAACGACTGACCCAGGGGAGAGCCATGCCTGCGGGGCGCGACGCCTCCGCTGCGAGGCGTCGCGCGTGGGCGCTCGCCCCGTCCAGTCACGCGCCGGCTGCTTCCTGCGGCTTCGGGTGCTGATCCCGCGATACGAACACCGCCGCTGCCAGGTCCCCCACCACGTTGATCACCGTCCGGCACATGTCGAGGAACCGATCCACCCCGAGGACCAGGCCGAGCCCCTCGGGCGGGATGCCGAGCATCCCAAGGATCATCGCGATGACGGGCAGCGAGCCGGCTGGAATCCCCGCCGTGCCGATCCCCCCGAGCACCGAGATGAGCATCACGGTCGCCTGCTGCCCGAAGCTCAGCGAGACGCCGTAGACCTGGGCCAGGAAGAGCACGGTCACCCCCTCGAACAGCGCCGTCCCGTTCTGGTTCATCGCGGCGCCGGCGGTCAGCACGAAGCGCGCCACGGACGGCGGCAGCTTCAGCTCCTCCTCGGCGACCTTCAGCGCGGTCGGCAGCGTCGCGTTCGACGAGGCGGTCGAGAACGCCGTCACGATCGCCGTCCGGCTCCCGCGAAAGAACGCGACCGGCGACATCCCGCCAAGGAAACGGACCGAGAGCGAATAGACAACGAACATGTGCAGGCCGAGGCCGAGCAGCACCGTGAGCACGTACGCCGCCAGCTGCTGCATGATGCCGATGCCCATGCGGGACGTGATCGTGAAGAGCAGCGCGCCCACGCCGATCGCCGCGAACCGGAGCACCCCCTCGATGAGCCGCATCGAGACGTCGAGCAGCCCCTGGATGCACTCGCGGAGCCGCGCCGCCCCATCGGTCTGCGTGAGCGACAGGGCGATGCCGAAGAGCAGCGAGAACGTGATCACCGCGAGCACGTCGCCCCCTGCCGCCGCCTTGAAGATGTTGTCCGGCACCATCGCGATGATCATCCCCACCGGCGAGGTGTCGGCCGGCGCGGTCGCCGCCTTGATCCCCCCGCCGTGCGCGAGGCTCCGGACCGCCTCGGGCAGGCCGTCGCCCGGGCGGATCAGGTTCACCAGGACGAGGCCGATCAGCACCGCGATGCTCGAGACGACGGCCGTGTAGCCCAGCGTCCGCAGGCCGAGCCGACCGACGTGCTTCAGATCGAGCTCGCAGACGCCCATCACGAGCGCCGAGAACAGGATCGGGAGCACGAGCATGAACAGCAGGCGCAGGAAGATCTGGCCCACCGGGTAGGTGATGTGATCGACGATCCAGGTGAGCGCCGGGTGCCCTGCCGCGACAGCGTTCGCCGTGAGACCGCCCGCTGCCCCGACCGCGACGCCGAGCAGCATCGTTCGATGCGATGACATGGCGCCACCTTACACAAGCCGCGGCGCCGCGATCCGCGGAGTTGACGCCACGCCCCCGGGCCCTCCACGGCCGACGGGGCGTCCTGCGGCCACAGATCGACCTCCGCACGCGCCGTTCGCGGGCCAAGGGCCGCCTGTCCAAGCCCGCGCGGATCCATTAGGCTCCCGGCCGGCAATGCTGAAGCCGGGCGATTCGTTCGAGCGGTACACGATCGAGGCCGCCATCGGGCAGGGGGGGATGGGCTGCGTCTACCGGGCGCACGACGCGCGGCTCGGGCGGCGCGTCGCGGTCAAGGTGATCGCGGGCGGCGCCGTGGACGAGGACGCCGGCGCGCGCCTGCTCCGCGAGGCGCGCGCCGCCGCAGCGCTCGATCACCCGAACGCCGTCTCGATCTTCGACGTCGGCGAGCTCGAGGGGACGCCGTTCATCGTGATGGAGCTCGTCCCGGGCCGCACCCTGCGCAGCGCCATCAGCGGCGCCGACGCGCCGGCCTCGACGCGGGTCGCCTGGCTCTCCGACGTCGCCCGCGCGCTTGCGGCGGCGCACCGGCGGGGGCTCGTCCACCGGGACATCAAGCCGGAGAACGTGATGGTCCGGGACGACGGGGTGATCAAGGTGCTCGACTTCGGCATCGCGCGCCGCGCCGCCGGCGACGCCGATCCGAACGCGTCCACCGAGGCCCCTGCGCTGCCGACGCTGACCGCGCTCGGCGTCAAGCTCGGGACGCCGGTCTACATGGCCCCGGAGCAGATCCGCGGCGCCGAGCTCGACGGGCGCGCGGACCAGTTCGCGTGGGGCGTGCTCGCCTTCGAGCTCCTCACCGGCAGGCTACCCTGGCGCGGCGCCGGCGACATGCTCGCCGTCGTCGCGTCGATCCTCACCGACGAGGCCGACCGCGCCCTGCTCGACGCCGCCGCCGTTCCGCCCGCGGTGAGCGCGGTCGTCCTGCGCGCGCTGTCGAAGCGCCCCGACGATCGGTTCGCGTCCATGGACGATCTCCTGCGCGCGCTCGAGGCGGCCGGGAGGGGCGAGGCGCCCGCCGCGCCTGCCGCCGCGACGTCCGCGCCGCCCGCGCAGGCGCCCGGCGCGCAGCGGAGCGAGGCGCCTCGCGGCGGCGAGACCGCGGCGCAGCGGTTCTCGACCGAGGAGGTCCGCGACGTCCTCGCGCAGGCGATCGAGCGCCAGGCCTCCGCCGACGGAGGCGCGGCGCGCGCCCTGCGGGGCGACGCGCGCCTCGGCTTCGACGACCTGCTCGCCGCGGCGGAGGAGGTGGGCGTGGGCCCCGAGGCGCTGCGCGAGGCGAGCCGCGCGCTTCGCGCGCGCGAGCGCGGCGAGCGCGACGAGCGCGACGAGCGCGACGAGCGCGACGACGTGGAGCGGAGGTCGAGCGTGGCGACCGCCGCCGAGCGCGCCACGTGGCTCCGGCGCAAGCGCCGCGATTTCTACCGGCACCTCGGCGTCTACCTCATCGTCAACGCGGCGCTCCTCACGCTCGCCTTGCCGCTCGGCGTCGTGCTCTGGGCGGCGATCATCCCGCTGGGCTGGGCGATCGGCGTCGCCATCCACGGGCTGGTCGCGTTCACGGCGCACGAGGACGACTGGGCCGAGGAGGCCGAGCGCATGCAGTGGTGGCACGAGCACCATCGCCGCAGGCACGAGGTGGCCATGGCGAGGGCGATCGGCAAGGACTGGCGCCCTGCGGCGGCCCCGCGCCAGCGCATCGGCGCGGCGGAGGAGGGGGACCATCAGGGCAAGCTGCGCGTCGAGACGGACACCGCGCGCTCCACGGCGGAACGGGCGGAACGGGCGGAAGAAGAGGCCGCGGTCGCGGTGAACAAGCCCCAGCGGCGGCGGCGCTGACGTCGGAGCCGCGCCGCCCACGGCCTGACGAGGCGCCGGGCCGACATGCGCTAAGCTCGCGGTCCTTCGGAGGCTCCATGTCCCAGCTGAACTTCATCTCCCGCTCGCTCGCGCCGCTCCAGGCGCTCCCGTCCTTCCTGCGCACGCGCGCGCAGACCGTGCTGTTCCAGCGCATGGTGCCGTTCACCGGGACCGCCGGGATCCAGTTCGACGAGGTGAGCTCGGATCGGGTAGCGCTGCGGCTCGCCAACGGGCGCAGGGTGCGGAACCACATCGGCGGAGTGCACGCGGCCGCGGCGGGGCTCCTGGCCGAGACGGCGACCGGCTTCGTCGTCGCCGTCAACCTGCCGGACGACAAGCTGCCGCTCCTGCGCAGCATGAAGATCGACTACAAACGCCGCGCCCAAGGCGGCCTCCGCGCGGTCGCGACCCTCACGCCCGAGCAGCGCCAGTCCTTCCTGGACCAGCCGAAAGGGGACGTGGCGGTCGCCGTCACGGTGACCGACGAGAGCGGCGCATCGCCGATGGAGTGCGAGTTCGTCTGGGCCTGGGTGACCAAGGGGGTGTGACGCCGCCGCGTTCGCGCGCGGCGCGGGCGCGGTCAGTTGCGGCGGAGGCGCTCGATTTCGGCCAGCGCCTCGACGAGCTGGCGCTCCAGGTCCGACGCGCGCAGGCGCAGGCCGCTGCGCGGCCCTCAGAGCGTCAGGATCTCGCAGCCGTCCCGCGTGACGAGCACGGTGTGCTCGAACTGCGCCGAGAGGCTGCCGTCCTCCGTGACCATGGTCCACCCGTCGTCGAGCGTGCGGATGCGGTGCGAGCCCAGGTTGACCATCGGCTCGATCGTGATGGCCATCCCGGCGCGGAGCCGCATGCCCGCCCCGCGCACCCCCGTGTGCGCGACGTGCGGCGGCAGGTGCATCCTCCGACCGATGCCGTGCCCGCCGACCTCGCGGACCACGCCGCACCCCTCCGCGCGCGCGATCTCCTCGATCGCCGCGCCGATGTCGCCGAGCCGCGCCCCGTCGCGCACGACCGCGATGCCCGCGTCCCGGCAGCGCCTGGCGACGTCCACCACGTGCAGCGCCTCGGGGCTCGGCTCCCCGATGAAGAACGTCGCGGAGGTGTCGCCGTGGTAGCCGTCGAGCTCCGTGGTCACGTCGACGTTGACGATGTCGCCCGGCAGGAGCACCTCGTCGCGCCGAGGGATCCCGTGGCACACGACGTGGTTCCGGCTCGTGCACACCGCCGCTGGGAAGCCCTTGTAGCCGAGCTGACTCGGGCGGCCCCCGCGCCGCGCCGTGTCCTCGCGCACCCACTGATCGATGTCCGCCGTCGTCACGAAGGGCTGGAGCCGCGCCCCGACGGCCGAGAGCGTCGCCGCCGCCGCGCGCCCTGCGCGCCGCATCGCCTCCCACGCGTGAGGCCTGAGGATGTCCACGTTCATGCGAGGCGTATGCGCGCGCAGCGAGCGGCCATCCAATACCGTTTTGATATCGGGCCCTCGCGCGCGGCTCCCCGCGCGCGGGGTTCGGGCTAGAATCGGCCGCGTGAGCCTCTCGCAGATCCGTTACTTCATCGCCGTCGCCGAGGAGGGCCACGTCGGCCGCGCCGCGCGCCGGCTCCACATCGCGCAGCCGCCCCTCAGCCGGCAGATCCGCGGCCTGGAGGACGAGCTAGGCGCGCAGCTGTTCGAGCGCACCGCGCGCGGCATGCGGCTCCTGCCGGCCGGCGCGGCGTTCCTCGACCACGCCCGGACCATCGTCGCGCAGGTCGACGCGGCCGTCGCCGATGTGCGCGGCTACGGCGCCGCGCCTCCCCCGGGCGATCGCGACGCCGGCCACCGCCAGCGCGCCGACCTGGGGTAGGGTGCCTCGCGTGGAACCAGGGGAACGGCATGGGCTACGACGCTGAGCTCGCGCTGGCCGTCGACGCGGCGCGCCGCGCGGGCGCGCTCCTCCGCGCGGAGTTCCACCGCCCGGGCGGCCCACGCGGCGCCGGCACGAGCGCCGACGTCGACGTGGAGGTCGAGCTCCTGCTGCGCGACGCGCTCACCCGGGCCACCCCGTACGCGTTCCTCGGGGAGGAGACCGGCGCCCTGGACGGCGCGGACCCGTCGCACCGCTGGGTCGTCGATCCGCACGACGGCACCGCGTCCTTCCTGCACGGCTACCGCGGCGCCTCGGTCTCCATCGGCCTCCTCCGCGAGGGCACCCCGGTGCTCGGCGTCGTCTTCGCGTACGCCTACCCCGACGACGACGGCGATCTCATCGCCTGGGCCGAGGGCGCCGGGCCGATCCGGCGCAACGGCGCCGCCGTCTCGACGTCGCTCGCCGGCGGCGCGCTCGATCGCTACGCCGTCGTGCTGCTGTCGCAGTCGGCGGATTACCTCCCCGCCCGCAACGCCCGCTGCGTCGCCCCCGCGCGGTTCCTCGCCCTCCCGAGCCTCGCCTACAGGCTCGCCCTGGCCGCGGCCGGCGAGGGCGTCGCCGCGGTCTCGCTCAGCCGGCCCCGCAGCTGGGACTACGCCGCCGGGCACGCGCTCGTGCGCGCGGCGGGCGGCGAGCTCGTCGACGACGACGGCGCGCCCGTCGCGTACACCGCGCAGGGCGACGGCGAGGTCTGCCGCCTCTTCGGCGGCGCCCCTGCGGTCGTGCGCGAGCTCGCGCGCCGCCCGTGGAACGCCGTCATCCACGGCCGCATCCCGCAGCCGCAGGGCACGTACGGGCTCCTGCGCCCCTCGCGCAGCCTGCTCGTCGAGGGCGCTGGCACGCTCGCGCGCGCGCAGGGCTGCCTGCTCGGCCAGCTCGCGGGCGACGCGCTCGGCGCGCTCGGCGAGTTCCGCACCGCGGAGGCGATCGCGCCGCTCTACCCGGACGGCGTCCGCGACCTCGCCGACGGCGGGACGTGGAGCACGCTGGCCGGGCAGCCGACCGACGACTCCGAGATGGCGCTCATGCTCGCCCGCTCGATCGTCCGCAAGCGCGGCTTCGTCGCGGAGGCCGCGCTCGACGCCTACGTGCACTGGTACGGCTCCGGCCCGTTCGACATCGGCAACACCACGGCGGCCGCGCTCAGGGCCGCCGCGGGCGCGCCGCTGCCCGGCGCGCGCCGCGAGCGCGCCCGCGCCGCCGCGAGCCTGACCAGCGAGGCGAACGGCTCGGTGATGCGCGCGGCGCCGCTCGGCGTCCTCGGCGCGGGGCGCCCGCGGGAGGCCGCGTCCTGGGCGCGCGACGACAGCGCGCTCACGCACCCCCACCCGGTCTGCTGCGCCGCCTCCGCCGCGTTCGTCGCGGCCATCGCCGCGGCGGTGGGCGGCGCCGGCGTCGAGGGCGCCTGCGCCGCCGCCCTCGACGAGGCGGAGCGCAGCGGCGAGCGCGCGGTCGTCGCCGCGCTCACGGCCGCGCGCAGCGCCCCGCCCCGGAGCTTCTCGCACCAGGCCGGCTGGGTCCTCATCGCCCTGCAGAACGCCTTCTACCAGCTCCTCCACGCGCCCTCGCTCGAGCGGGGCCTCGTCGACACGGTGATGGCCGGCGGCGACACCGACACGAACGCCGCGATCACCGGCGCGCTGCTCGGCGCGGCGCACGGCCGGGACGCCGTCCCGGACCGCTTCCGCCGCCTCGTGCTCAGCTGTCGCCCGCTCCCCGAGGCAGGGGCGAAGCACCGGCGTCCACCCGAGCTCTGGCCGGTCGACGCGATGCTCCTCGCCGAGGCGCTCCTCGCCTCGGGCCGTTAGGATCGCGCCTCGACCTCGCCGGCGCTTCATCGTTCTTCGGCGCGGCGTGTGGCACTCCTGACCAAGCGTCCTGCATGAGCATGAGCGGGGGAGGACGGGTCACTCCACGCTGCGCAGCCACCGCCCCGCGAACGCCACCTCATCGGCGGCCGCAAGCACGGCCTCCTCCCCTCCGGCCCGGCGAAAGACGCCCGCGAGCTGCGCCACGCTTGCCCATCCCTGGAAGACGCCTGCCAGCGACGGAATCCCTGAGGCGTCGAACAGGCTCGTCGAGACCAGCCGTGCCGCCTCGGCAGGGCTCATCCACGGCGCAGCCTCGCAGAGATCGCCGAGCACATCGGCGTCTGCGCCTGCTGCCTCGAAGGCGAGCACCGCACGTCGGGCCGCCTCGGCGCGCATCGCTTCAGGAAGCGCCTTTACAAGCCGTGCCAGTGCGACGGCCCGAACGTAGCTCCCGGAGGGCTCGACGCAGTCCCCTGCTATGCGTAAAGCCGCTTCCGCCCCCAGGAGCGCGACCGAAGCGGAAGGGTGCTCTTTGATCAAATTGCATCGCTCCTCCGGGGCGAGCTCCTCGAAGAGGGCCTGGACCTCCTCCACCGGCCGCCGCTCCGCAGGGAGCCTCTCGCCGAGGCGAAGCAGCGCGTCCGCCCGGTGCCCTGCGCTGCTCGCCGCCCATCGCAGCACGAGCGCGCGGGCGTCGGGCTCTCGCCCGAGCGAGACCAGCCTCGCCCCGAGAGCGTGCACCGGCCAGACCGGGACCTCCTCGAGCGCCCTCTCCAGGAGAGCGTCGGACAGATAAGGCGCCACCGCCTCAGCCTCCTTCTTGCTCTCGATGCACCAAGGCGTCCAGAGCCGTTCGATCTCCTGGACAGCGTGAACTTTCGCCTCTTTCGGCAGGTCCGCGAGCAACCGGGCGAGGACGCGAATTCGCTGGGGCGCGGGCAGGGAACGCGAAGCTCGCTCCAGCGCGACGGCGGAAGCCTCGCTCACTCGCGGCCGAGGCACGAGCGCGGGCGGCGCCCCTCCCGCGCGCGCGATGGCTTCTGCGGCGACCTCCTGGGCTTCCTCTTCGGGGAGCAGGCCCGCCGCCACGACGAGCGCCCGGGGTGCATCTTCCCCGTCCGACTGGCGCGCAGCTTCCAGCGCGGCGCGCGCATACCGGGTGCGCCTCTCGCCTTCCGCCGCCTCCGCCATGGCGATCAGCGCCGAGGCGCTCGACCACCGCGCGCCCGTGCGATCGGCGATCTCGAGCGCTCGCTCGCGGACTCCGGCTTGGGCGGCCAGTGAGACCTCCGCGGCGAGGGCAAGCAATGAAAGCGCGCGCGCCGCGTCCGCATCGAGCAGTGGAGTCGCGAAATCTGCATCGGCGCTCTCCCACGGCTCCGCATTTCCCAGCGTCGCCGCCGCGCCCTGCGCTGCCGCGCAGCGGACGAGCGCCGCGGCGAGGGGGGGAGGCAGGGACCTGCAACGCTCGACCTCCTCTCCTATTCGATCGCGCAGGCGGCGGAGATCTGTGAGGGCATACGCGAGCGCCTCGGCAGAGTTATCCGCTATCCAACCCGGCTCGGCAAACGCGAGCATCGAAGCGATGGGAGCGCCGCCGAGCGCGAGGTGTGCGCTCGCATAGCGGTGGAAGTAGGCCGGCCGGCGGCCGGCGGGCTCCGCCGTACATCGCGCGATCGCGCGGCGGTAACGCGCCTCGATCGCCTCCTCCCGACCGGCGCTCCTCTGCTCCCACGCGACCCGCAGCGCCTCGTGCTGGAATCGCACCGCACGCACGGGCCCATCCCGGCGCAAGATCCGATCGAGGAACGGTCCGTACACGAGCAGGTGACCGCGCACGGCAAGGTCGTCGATCTCCAGGAGCTCCGCGACATCCTCTGCATCAAGCGGCGCGAGTGCGCGGGCCAGCACGGAGAGCATCTCCAGCGCGACCTCTCCTCCCTGGCGGAGTCGGAGCTCACGCTCGACCTCCGCGGCGAGCGCCTTCGGTCCGCCGTTGCCCCCTGCAGCTGCCCAGCTCGGAATGCCTCGGCGCTCCGCTGCCGCGGGGGAAGGCGGCGCAACCGCGACGAAAAGCGCATCACCGGCCTTCCATCCGAGCCGCTTCCTCCAGGCGCGCGCGTCGCCCTCGCCGCCGGAGATGGAGACCAGACATCGAACGCGCTTTCCGAGCTCTCGAAGCGTGGATATCCCCGCGGCACGAGGCCAGTCGACGCATTCCTCGAGACCGTCGAGCACGAGGAGCACTTCGGGCTCGTCTTCATCCTGGCCATTCGCCAGCCTGTTCCGGAGATCCGAGCGCAGCTTCAAGGCATCCCGCGGAGGGCGCAGCACGTCTTCGCCCAGCTGCCCGAGGAGCGACGCGAGGATCTCCTGCTCGGAGACGACGCGGTTCGCTCTCCCTACCTGCACCGCGGCGCAGCATATCCCGGCACGCTCGCCCATCTCGGCGACTAGCCGGATACACAGCGCTGTCTTGCCGGCTCCCGGAGGGCCGTGCAGCAGGCACGCGGGGCCCGGAGAAGCGCGCCATCGCTCGATGGCTTCGCGGGCGCGCTCTTCCTCCTCGGTCCAAGAGACGGCTGCGGGAGATCCTTCCTTTTCCTTATGATGCATTCGCACCTCGGTGGGGGACGCTCGCCGCCTGTTCTAGGCCCTGTAGACGCCGTATTGGCCCTTTTTGCCCTTCGCCCCGACGACGTGCTCTTGAATGCCGAGCCTTTCGAACATCGCTCCGCATCTCTCGCACGGGTCGACCCGCTTCCGCATCTTCGCGCTGTCGTACGTCTCGATCGAGAGCCCTTCGTCCTGGAATTTCTTTTTGATGCGCCGGTTCACCTCGGCGTCGACCTGCTCGGAGGTCATCCGATCCTGAACGCGCACTTTCTTCTGATCTTTCATCACGTCTCTTCGAATGTTCTCCCCCATGACCGTCAAGACCTGCGCCTCCGCGCACGGCTTGTCGCTGATGTGGCCGGCGGGCGTCACCTTGCCTCCCTCGCTGGGGTTCCTCCCCACATACGGCTTCGTACTGGTATCTTCATCCACGTACGTAAGGACGTTGCCGTCCTTGTCGAGGATGCGGGAATAGATGAGCCCATCGGGATCGATGATGGTCCACGGCTGGTTGCGCGCGTACCAGTAGGCGTTCAGCTCGCCGTCGATCTCTGCGGGATCGGGCGAGATGTACCTCCCGAGATCGGGGTCGTAGTAACGGTGCCTATTGTAGAAGAGCCCCGTCTCCACGTCCTCATACTGCCCCAGGAAGCGCACCTGTGTCGGCGCGCTGCCTCCGGCTTCGGACGTCACCTTCCCCCATGCCGTGCGGAACAGCTCGCCCGCGACCTCACCTTTCCCATCGACGAGGCGCTCCGGAAAGCCCGTCATGGCTTCGTTCAAATAGAAGAGCCATGGCCCCGCTACCGACCCCTCCCCGGTGTGCCTCGTATCGCGGTGAGCCCACGGAGCCCCGCTCTCATCGAAGCAGTAGGTGCGCTCCTCGATCTCCCCTTCGGGGATCCCCGCGATCTCGTGGGCGAGGGTCATCGCGTCCCAGCAGAAGCGCGTCGTGCGCAGGAGGCGCGCCTCACCGCTCTCTCCCTTCTGCCACACGGTCTTCTTCATCCTCCGCGCAAACGCGTCGTACATGAACTCAACCGTCGTTCCGTCTGGCCCCTGGATCTTCGAGAGCATTCCGCTCGCCGACCAAGCATAACGTGTCACGTGGTCGTCCCCGGCGGCGCCTCGCGCCCTTTTCTCGATCAGCCGACCCTGCTCGTCATAGAGGAAGCGGGTGGAGCCCTTGGTCTCCAGCCGGCCCCCGCTCTCGTAGCGGCGCACCTCCGCCCCTTCGCCGTGCTCATGGAGGTTTCCGGCGGCATCATAGCGGAAGCGCTCGACAGCATGGGGACGCCTGGCCGCGAGCCCATCGCGCGCTTCCTCGGGGATCACGGCCAGCAATTGGCCGAGCGCATCGTGTTCGAAGCGCTTGTGTCCGAAGTGCGCATCCCACGCGGCTGCGAGATGCCCCGCCGAGGTATATTGAAACGCCTGATCCACGGTCACGTCGAGCATACGGGGCCCCACCCACTCCGGCTCGCCTGGACGCAATGCGAGCGAGCTGGATGAGGGCCACACCCGCCGTGCAACGAGCCTGCCGCTCGCGTCGTACCGCGCGCCGATGCGGCCTCCGCCCGGCAGGTGGGTCTCGACCGGGAGTCCCCGTTCGTCCTGGCGCGAAAAGATCTCGTCGCGGCCGTCGAGCCGCGTGCGCGTACAGCGCCCGGCCTCATCAAAGGCCCACTCTACCGCATGACCTCGGGACGTCGCCCTCCGAAGCGCAGTCCCGACCCGATCGCAGGTCACCTCGACCTGAAACGCCTCGCCGTCCACGACCTGCTTCTCCCCGATCACCCATCCGACCGCGTTGCGTCGCAGCTCGACCGTACAGCCGCTCCCCTCCGCCAGGATCACCTCGCCACGGCCGTTGTATGAGAAGTGCTCCTCGGCTCCGTCGTCGTAGATCTTCTTCACCACGCGTCCGGCGAGGTCGCGCTGGAGCTCTGTCGTTTCGCTCCCACGGCGGATCAGGAGGACGCGCCCGAGCGCGTCGCGTTGATAGCGAATCTCCCGGCCATCGAACGTCCTCTCTGCGATCGGGAGGCCGAGAGCGCCGACCTCGATCGAGTACACCTCCCTGTTCGCATTGCGGATCTCGACGAGGCGTTCCTCGCGGTCGTACCGGAGCTGAATGACGCTCCCGTCCGGCAGGATGGCGTCCGCCAGCGAGCCGGTGCCTCCGCGCACGAGGCGGGTCGCCCGGCCGTCGGCATCTGTCACGCAGATGAGGTTCTCGTCGCCATCGTAATCGTAACGCGTCACAGCGCCGTTCGGTTCGCGCACCGCGAGGAGCAGCCCCTTGTTGCTGTAGGAGAACTCGGTCACGCTTCCGCTCTCGTCGCGCTCCGCCGTCCGCCTGCCGAGCTCGTCGTACGCGGCCGTCCAGCGTGTGCCGGAAGCGCGGAGCACCTCGACGAGATTGCCGTGTTCATCGTGACGGTAACGCGTCTGATGCCCCGTCGGAGCCACGGTCGCTTCCATGAGGCCGCGAGCGTCGAAGCGGACCTCGAAGGTCGCGCCGATCGGATCGGTCCAGAAGATCGCTCGCTCGGCGTACACCACCTCCGTCACGCTGCCTTCCGGATCGATGATCTTGCGGATATCGCCGTTCCGCAGCCGCTCGATCACCGTCACGTTCCCGAGCGGGTCCACGATTCGCGTCTCGTTCCCGAAGACATCGCGCGTCCAACAGGTCGTCGCTCCGAGTGGATCGGTGAACGAGCGCAGGTGGCCCCGCTCGTCATACGTGCGCGTATACACGCTTCCGGCTGTGATGGCCTTGTCGACCTTTCCGTGCTCATTGCCGAAGTAACGGTGAAATGTGACCGAGTCGGTGGCCTCCGAGTAGCCATCGGGATAGAAGTCGAGTCGAACGTGGTGCATGCCCTTCGCGGGCGTCTTGCCATCCGATAGAAGCGCCGGGACAGAGGCGGCGAGGCACGGGTCGACCGCGCCGGGGTAGTCTGCCCATGTCTCGACGCATCGTCCGGCGGGATCGTATCGGTAGTGGAACGTCAGCCCGGTCGGCCTCTGCTGCCAGACGAGCCGGTGCTCGTCGTCGTAGCCGTACTTCGTGGTGTTTCCATCCGCATCGGTCACTGCAACGAGATCGCCTGCTTGGTCGTGCTGGTAGCGCGCGAAGACGAGCGAACGCCCCCTGGACGCGCGGCTCACGAACTCGATCTGGCCGATACGTCCCGCGGACGCCGGTCGAATCCGTAGGACGCGCCCCACGCTGTCGGTGACCTGGGCCAGGCGACCTTCACTATAGGTGAGGGCGATTCGGTTGTTGAATGCATCTACCTGCGCGGCGAGGCGGAAGCGATGCTGCGTGCGGTCGCCCGGATCCGGCTCGAACAGCAGGCGATCCCCGTCCGGAAAATCGAGGGAAAAGCCGTCGCCCTCCTTGTGGAGGACCCAGCCATGCGGGCCGAGGACGCCAGCGTCCCGCGGAACGAGTCCGAAATCCTCCTCGTTGCCGTCGGCCGTGACGACGATGGTGGTCCGCCGGCGAAGCTCGATCGCCCATGCGAGGCTGTGGGTCCATCCGAAGCCGAGCCCGACGTCCCGCCCACGCGCCTGGCTGCCGTACGACCGAACGATCTGGAGAGGAAGGGGACCCGGGATGTCGACGTCCGTCTCGGGGACGGTGAACACGCGGCCTGTGACCACATCGACCGGGTCGCCCTGGGCGATCTTTCCGCTTCCGCGGCCGCCATGGTGGTTCGGGCAACCGCCGCCATCTTTACCTGCGCCGCAGGCGTTTTTTCCACCGCCCTTCGCCTTGTCGCCGCCGTTCTTGCCGCTGGCCCCCTGTCCTCGCGCCTTGCCACGGCCTGAGGCTCCGCCGCGCCCACCGACGACGGCGCCTCCTCCCATGATAAATACCCCCGGGTTCATGCCAGGAATCGCCGGAATGTTCGGGACAGGGGCGGTGCGGGCCATGACGGCAACGCTGCCAGAGGTCGGTTCTGGCCGTCAACCTCGCCTCAACCCCCCGTCGGGCGCTCCAGGTGCCCGCCGAACTTGTGCCGCATCGCGGAGAGGACCTTCTCGGCGAAGGTGTGATCGTGGCGTGAGCGGAAGCGCGCGTAGAGCGCCGAGGACAGCACCTCTGCGGGGACGGCCTCCTCGATCGCCGCCATCACGGTCCAGCGGCCCTCGCCGGAGTCCTGCACGAAGCCGCTGTACCCGGCGAGCTCCGGGCTCTCGGCGAGGGCGATCGCGGTGAGGTCGAGCAGCCACGACCCCACCACGCTGCCTCGACGCCACACCTCGGCGATCTCGCCGAGGTCGAGCGCGTACCGGTGCTCCTCGGGCAGGCGCTCCGTCGCCGCGTTCTTGAGGATGTCGAACCCCTCCGCGTAGGCCTGCATGAGGCCGTACTCGATGCCGTTGTGGACCATCTTCACGAAGTGCCCGGCGCCGACCGGGCCGCAGTGCAGGTAGCCCTCCTCCGACGTGCTGTGCGCGCCGCCCTGGGCCTCCTGCCTGCCCGGCGTGCGCGGGATGTCCCCCGGTCCCGGCGCGAGCGTGCGCAGGATTGGCTGCACCAGGGCGAACGCCTCGGGGGCGCCGCCCACCATGAGGCAGTAGCCGCGGTCGATCCCCCACACGCCGCCGCTCGTGCCCACGTCGACGTAGCGGATGCCCTTCGGGGCGAGCGCGCTGGCGCGGCGGACGTCGTCCTTGAAGTAGGTGTTGCCCCCGTCGATGATCACGTCGCCGGCGCCGAGCTGCTCGCCGAGCTCCTCCACGACGCGCTCGGTCGGCGCGCCCGCGGGCAGCATGACCCAGACCACGCGCGGCGACGCGAGCTGCGCCACCGCGCCGCCCAGGGAGGAGGCCGTCGCCGCGCCCTCCTCGCCGAGCCGCTTCACGCTGTCCTGGTTCAGATCGAACGCGACGACCTCGTGGCCGCCGCGCATGAGCCGGCGCGCCATGTTGGCGCCCATCCTGCCGAGTCCGATCATCGCGAGCTTCATCCGTCATGCTCCTGTGTGGGATCGCGGGCGTATCACAGCGCGCGGCGCGCGGCGCGCCGCCTTCACCGCTCCGGTCCGGGCGCTCCTCCGGCTGCGGCGGCTACCGGCGCGCCGGCTGTGCCTGCTGCCGGATCGCGCCCACCGCGTGCTCGAGCGCGCTCTTCAGCGTGCTGAACACCGGGATCCCGTCGAGGCTGCCGCCGGACTCCAGGATGCGCCCGACCATCGCCGTCGGGACGCCGGAGACGATGCACCGGCTGCCGAGCAGCCTCGTCGCCGCGAAGATCCGCAGCAGGTGATCGATGGTCGAGGTGTCCGCCGCCTGCGCGCCGGTGAGGTCCACGATCATGAAGCGGGCGCCGTGCCGGACGACCGCGTCGAGCACCTCTTCCATCATGCGGGCCGCCCTCGCGCTGTCGATCGTGCCGATCACGGGCAGCGTGAGCACGCCGTCCCACACCTGGATGATCGGCGTCGACATCTCGAGCATCGCCTCGTGCGCCGCGCGGACCCGGTCGAGCTGCAGGCGCAGCTCGATCTGGACCCGCTCGAGCTCGTCGTTCTGCTCGCGCAGCTGCGCGCTCGCGGCGGCGAGGTCGAGCGAGTTCTTGAGCGTCGTGTACGTGGCCCCGACGTACAGCGCGTACGTGGTCGCGCTCGCCAGCGCCTTCCGGTCGATCTGGCGCTGGTCTCCCAGGGCGAAGAGCATCGTGCCGATGGTCTTCTTGTAGACCTGGATCGGCACATGGAAGACGACGTCGGGGTCCTCCGCGAGGAGCCATGCGCGCGCGCGATCCGCCTCGCGCGCCTCGTCCCACGGCCCCCTGAACCAGGCGGGGCGCTGCGCCTCCAGCGCCGCGACCATCCAGGCGTCCACGACGACGCCGCCGCCCTCGGGCGCCCCGTACTCGAAGGTGCCGCGCTCGTACCTCGCCGCGATCCTGGCGCCGCCGCCATCTTTGGCGAGGACGACACAGAGCCGCTGGGACGGGACGATCCAGCGCGCGCTCGCGCAGACCTCTTCCCACAGCGACCGCAGGTCCGGCTGGTTGGCGAGCTTGAGGAGGATCTCGTTCAGGACGCCGAGGACGATCCATCCGCCGCCGGCTTCGGGGGGCTGGCCAGGCTCTGGCGTCAGCATCAGCGATCGGCGTCGAGCGGGCGGCCCGCGGCGTAGGTCCGTGGCTCGATGGCGCGCGCGGAGGCCGCTGTCATGACGCTCTCACCGGGTCGCTTCCGCGCCGTCGTCGACGCGAGCATCGGGCTCGGGACCAGATCGAATCTCGGCACGGTGAACACTCCTCGCGCGCAGCGCGCAGCCGCATCCTACCGCGCAATCCGCCCGCGGTGGAGGGGCTCTTGCCCGAGGCGGGCTGCCGTGGGGCTGCCGCCCGGGGGAACGCGCTCGGTGCTCCTGCGTGCTACCGCTAGGTCATGAAGATCAAGGCACGCGACGGCAAGGTCTACGAGGTTGCCCCTGCTCCGCCCGGCGGGAGCCACGAGGTGCGGCTCGACGGCAAGGTGGTCGGCTCGTTCGTGCTCCTGCCGGACGAGACGCAGGTCACGGTGAAGAGCAAGCCCGCCACCGACGCGCTCCTCGTGGACATCGCCGATCGGTTCGTCGCCGAGGGCGGCGCGCCCATGGGGATCAGCTGAGCCGTCACGGCGCGCCCGCGAGCCTCACCTCACGGAGGACCTCTGCCGGGGTGAAGCAGGCGACCGCGGGCGACGCTCCCTTGACGCGCTCCCGCAGGCGCGGCGCGGGCCGCGTCCGGAGCGCTCGCGCCCAGCATGCGCTGGCCGCGATGGCCGTACTCGATGAAGCGGTACTTCGAGCCGTCGGTCCACCCCGAGAGCGCGTCACGCGTCACGCGTCGCGGGATAGTCGGCGACTGGGGCTGGACCGAATTCGGCAAGCTCGCTCCGCTCCCCGAGGGTGGGCGGCCTGTCGAGGGCTGGCCGGTTCGGGGCGAGGCGTGGACCGAGGTGGTGCGTGGCCTTCGCGCGGCTCGACGCTGCGCCGGATGTCGAGTCTGCAGCCGTCGCGCTGGCCGGCGCGCTGCGCGTCACCTCCGGGCCGGATCGGTGGCAGCGGGCGCTGTCGGTCCTCGCAGCGGGCCCGGCCGTGCTCGTGCTGGACAACCTGGAGACGCCCTGGGATGGCGACGACCGGTCCGGGACCGAGGCGTTGCTCGCGGAGCTTGCGGCCGTGCCGGGCCTGTCGCTTGTGGCGTCGGTGCGCGGCGCGGGCCGGCCGGGTCACGTGACCTGGAGCTCGCCCGTCGAGCTCCGGCCGCTGGGGCGGGCCGAGGCGGAGGCGGTGTTCTGCGCGATCGCGGGCGAGGAGCACCGGGGCAAGCCGGCGCTCTCGGCGCTCCTTCCCCTCATGGAGGGCATCCCGCTGGCGATCACGCTGCTGGCACAAGCGGCCCACGGCAACGATCTGGTCAACCTGAAGGAGGAGTGGGAGGCGCGCCGGACGGCGGTGCTGGAGCGCGACGGTGGAGCCCGCGATCGGCTCCGGAGCTGGAAGACCTCGCTCGAGTTGTCGCTCGGATCGCCGCGAATGGCGGCCGGCGCGCGCCGGCTGCTCTCGGTGCTGGCGGTGCTGCCGGACGGCATCGCGCAGCGGGATTTTGCGGTGCTCTTGCCGGGAACAGGGCCGGCGGCGGCGCGGGCGCTGGCGCAGGTAGGGCTGGCTTACTTCGAGGGCGGCCGGCTGAAGATGCTCTCGCCGGTGCGCGAGTACGTGGCGGTCGCGCGCTGGAGGTGGCGCAGCGCGCCGGAGACCGGCGGCGAGAGGCGCTGTGCGCCCAGAGCCTTGGCGACATCGCGCTGCCGCGCTCGCATCACGACGAGGCCACAGCGCGCTACCAGGAAGCGCTGCCGCTCTACCGGCAGGTAGGGTCATTGCGCGGCGAGGCCAATTGCATCAAGAGCCTTGGAGATATTGCGCTGGAGCGTTCACAGCACGACGAGGCGAGGACGCGCTATCAAGAAGCGCTGCCGCTCTACCGGCAGGTGGGGGCTGTGCATGGCGAGGCCGACTGCATCGAGAGCCTTGGAGACATCGCGCAAGCCCACAGCGAAACCAGCGCTGCCCGTGCTCGCTACGAGGAGGCCCTGGCTCTTTACGAGCGCATCCCGGCGCCTTACTCCATCGGCTGGACACATCACCGCCTCGCCGTCCTCGCGCCCGACTCGGCCGCTCGGCGGCGGCACATCGAGGCCGCGTGCAGCGCATGGCGTAGCATCGATCGGAACGATCTGGTCGCCCAGCTGGACCAGGACTTCCCCTCCTGAGCTCTCGCGACGCCGCACGGTCCAACCTCGGGCACACCAGCAGGTGAACCGTCGCTTGCAGACCCTGGGAGTGCGCTGCGGCGCGGATACTTGCCCCGCCTGTCCCGTCCGTTAGAGACGCCCCATGGGCTCGACCCGGACGGCCTGGCACGCGCTGTTCGCAGCGCAGCTCGTCCAGCGGGGCCCACGCCGGTTCGAAGCGCGACGCGAGGTGCCGCTGTCGACCGAGCCGCTGCGCGCCGCCTACCTGCTGCAGCGCGCGGACGCGGGCTCGACCGATCCGGAGGTCGCGCCCGCCTGGTCCGGACCATCCGCGGTCGACCCCGATCAACGGCGGAGAAGGTCCTTCTCCCGCCTGCCTCTCGTCCTGGCCAAATCTGGGCAAATGCCGATGTTGGCCCGGTCGTAACGCTATATCCCAGCCGCCGGTTGCGCGCCAGCGTCCCGGCCGTACCCGCGCGCCCGCCGCTCGCGGCGGAGCGCCGTAAGAAATCGTCAATGCGGCAAGCCGCCTGAATGCCCGCAACGTCCCATCGACACCGGCACCACCACGACCGGCGTCATCACGAATGCGGACGGCGATGGTGTCGAGGCGCTGCCCGGCCGCCCGCCCCCGACGAGTTGACCGCCGGATGCGTAACCCGCGTCGCGTACCCCGCCGTTCACCCCACGGCGCGTATCCCGCTGTTCACGGCGAGTATCCCGCTGTTCACTGCGCACCGTGTACCCCGCTGTTCACTGCGCGTCGTGTACCTCGCTGTTCACCCCACGGCGCGTATCCCGCCGTTCACCCCATGGCGAGTATCCCGCTGTTCACTGCGCACCGTGTACCCCGCTGTTCACTGCGCGACACGCGACACGCGACACGCGACACGCGACACGCGAGACGCGAGACGCGAGACGCGAGACGCGACAGATGCACACGCGCGCACCAGCGAACCAAAAACCTCTCAGGGCTATTGTATGTTGTCTAAACTAAGAATATAAGAAGAATCATGCGATACTTCCATACGAGCGCTGCTAGCGCTTGCCTCACTCTTCTCGTGCTCGCAGGGATCCCCGGGACGGCATTCGGGGCACCGACCGCGATCACGTACACCATCAACCACGCCGATTGCGGCGCCGGCGCGTTCTCGCTGTACCTGAATGGGGTCCACCTCGACACGGTCGTGAGCACCAACGGCTGCGATTGCAATTCGGAGACGCTCCAGAGGACGTTCACCGAGCCCGACGTCCTCGCCCTCTACAATCCCGCGGCGTGCAATGATCTCCAGGTCGATGTCGTCGACGGCGGGTCGACGGCCGTCGGCTTCGCCCGCGTGTACGTCGAGGCGACCGAAGGCGCGTCGCTCCTCTGCCTGTACGATGCGGTCTCCGGCCCGATCCCCTGCGCGGATCGCGACGTCTGCGACGGCTACGAGATCGGGCTGTCGTCGCTCTCGAGCGACGACGGCGACCACATCGCGCCGGGCCTGGGCGCGGGTTGCGACAACTGCGCCAACCACGGCAACCCGGACCAGGCCGACGCGGACGGAGACGGGATCGGCGACGCCTGCGATCCGTGTCCGCTCGGCGATACCGACGGCGATACGTTCTGCGATGCGACCGACAACTGCGCCAGCGTCGCCAACTGGGACCAAACCGACAGCGACCTCGACGGGATCGGCGACGCCTGCGACAACTGCCCCGCTGCCGCGAATCCAGACCAGCTCGACAGCGATGCTGACGGCCTCGGGGACGCATGCAAAGACGTGTGCGTCACCCTGCAGCGAGGCGCCTTCGGCGCGGTCGAGGACGCCGATATCTGGGAAGCCTTCCCCCGCTACAGCGACGGCCACATCCCTTACAACTACTCGGGCGACTCCAACGGCGCGCGCAAGCAGGCGCTCTACCGGTTCGGGCTCGACGGCATCCCCGCCGGGGCCACCGTCACGTCGGCAGAGTTCGGCGTCGTCGCCTTCGGATCGAGCGACGAGACCGTCCGTGCTCACCGGATCACCGTGCCGTGGAGCGAAGACAAAGTGACCTGGCAGAGCTTCGCCGCGAGCTACGACAAGGCCACCGCGGCGGAGCTCACCTATGTCAGCCCCTATGCCATGAGCGCCGATCTGACCGGGCTCGTCCAGGCGTGGGTCGACGGCACGACACCGAACTACGGCTTCCTCGTCGAGGAAGGGCCGGACGGGCGCACGTCGTACCGCTCGAGCGATCACCCCCTCCAGAGCGACCGCCCCTGGCTCGAGGTCTGTTATCTCGCCCGCTGATCCATTCCGCGCGGCCGCCCCTCCGCCCCATCACCCACATCACACAACCGCTCCTCGGCGCTCTGATCCACGCCGCGCGGCCGCTGCTCCGCCCCGTCGTCCGCCGGGTAGGTCTGCCCGAGCGCCGCGGGAGGCGTCGCGTCGAACGCGCGCAGGAGCGGGCGGCGCGCGGCGCTCGGCAGCAGCGCGGAGGCGCGCTCCAGGAGCCCGCTCGATGTGAGCCCGAGGACCGCGATCATCAGCGCGAACGGCGCCACGCTGAAGACCTGCGTCGGAACCGATGGCAGAGCGCTCTGGCCGAGGCTCGCCGCCGACGAGAGCACGCCGAAGAGGTACGCGCCGAGCGCCGCTCGCACCGGATGGAAGCCGCCGAAGATCACGATCGCCAGCGCGATCCAGCCGTAACCCGCCGTGTGGCGGTGGCTCCATCCCGCCTTGAAATCGAGCGAGTACGCCGCGCCGGCGATGCCCACGAGCGCCCCGCCCACGAGCGTCGCCGCCGTGCGCACCCACGTCACATGCGCGCCGCGCGCGTGCGCCGCCGCCGGCTGCTCGCCCACCGCGCGGACGAGGAGCCCCGCGCGCGTGCGATAGAGGAAGAGCCACGCGCAGGCGACGAGGACGTAGCTGCCATACACCACGGGATCGCTCTGGAACAGCAGCGGCCCCACGAGCGGCACGTCCCGCAGCACCGGGATCGACGCCGCCGGCACCGTCGGCCCGGGGACGCGCACGTACGGGCCGCCGAGCACCGACGAGAGATCCGCGCAGAGCATCGCCAGGACGAAGCCGACCGCGATCTGGGAGCGGCCGAGGTAGATCCCGCCGATCGCCACGACGAGCGCGACGAGCGCCCCGGTCGCGGCCGCGGCGGCGAAGCCGGCGAGGACGCTCCCGGTCGACAGGGCGGCCGCGAAGCCGACCATCGCCGAGAGCATCATCGCGCCCTCGGCCGAGAGGTTGATGACGCCGGCCCGCTCGGTCAGCGTCTCGCCGACCGCCGCGTAGACGAGCGGCGTCGACGCCGCGAGCGCGGTCGCGAGCAGCGAGAGGAGCTCGGCGCCGCCGTCGCTCATGAGGGCTGCTCCTTCCATCGGAGGCGTCCTTCCATCAGCCCTGCCTCCATCGGCCTCGTCCCTTCGGGCCTCGTGCCATCAGGCCACCTCCGGCCGGCCGCCGCCGCGCGCCGCCCGGGGGGACAGGAGCGCGAACAGGACGAGCGCGCCCTGGAGCACGCCCGACAGCGAGGACTCCAGCCCGAGGGTCATCGGGAGCTCCAGGCTGCCGACGTTGAGCGCGCTGAAGAACAGGGCGATCGGCGCGACGAGCGCGGCGCGCCGCCCGGCGAGCATCACCACGAGCAGCGAGAGGAAGCCGAGGTTGCTCGAGATGCTCGGGATGAGCCGGTGGAACGTGCCGAGCACCTGCAGCGCGCCGGCGACGCCGGCGAGCGCGCCGGAGACCGCGAACGCAAGGAGCACCTGCCGCGCCGCGAGCACGCCGAGCACCTCCGCGGCCGGCGGGCTCAGCCCCACCGCCCGCAGCCGGAGCCCGAGGTGGGTCCGCCCGAGCACGACGGCGGTCCCGAGGAGCGAGAGGACCCCGAGCAGGAGCGCGACGGGGCTGAGATCGGTGCCGCCCAGCGTGGAGAGCCAGAGCGCGCCGTCGAGCGGCTCGGTGCCGGCCATGGACGCGACGCCAGGGCGCTTCCACGGGCCGAAGACGAGGTACAGGACCAGCCCCTGGGCCACGAAGTTCATGCCGAGGCCCGCGAAGATCTCGCTCACCCGGACCCGCGTGTGCAGCGCGCCCGTGAGGGTGCCCCAGAGCACCCCGCCGATCGCGCCCGCGCCGACGCAGAGCGCGACAACGACACCCGCCGGGAGGTGCGGCCACAGGGCGCGCGCCGCGCCCGTGGCGCAGACGGCGCCCAGGACGAGCTGCCCCTCGACGCCGAGGTGGTACAGGCCAGCGCGAAACGTGAAGAGCAGGCCGCTCCCACAGAGGAGCAGCGGCGCCAGCGTGACGAGCACCCGCGCGGCGCGATCCGTGGAGCCGAACGCGCCCTTCCACAGGCCCGCGGCCACCGCCGCCGGCGAGGCGCCGAGGAGCGCGCAGAGGCCCGCCACGAGCGCGAACGCCAGGGCCAGCGGTGCGAGGCGAAGGAGGAGGGATACGGCCCCGCGGCGCACGGCGCGCTCGGCTGGGGCGCTCGGTTCGGAGCTCATCGATCAGACCCCGCAGGCGCCGGGGGCAGCGCAGGTGCACCAGGCGCCGAGGGCAGGGCGGCGTCGTCGAGCTCGCCTCCGATCATCCGCCCGAGCCGGTCCAGCGTGAGGTCGGCGACGCCGACGGGCGGCGAGACGCGCCCGCCGCTGAACACGAGGATGCGATCGCTGTAGCGCATCAGCTCGTCGAGGTCGGACGACGCGAACAGGAGCGCCGCGCCCGCACGGCACCGCGCGAGGAGCTGCTCCCAGACCCAGCGCGCCGACGCGATGTCGAGCCCCCGGGTCGGCTGCTCCAGGAGGAGCAGCGCGAGGCCCGCGGGGAGGAGCGCGAGCTGGGTGCGCTGCTGGTTGCCGCCGGAGAGCCGCTCGACGGGCGTGTCGGGCCGGCCCCGGATCCGGAGCGCCTCGATCGCCCGCTCGGCTGCGCGCCGGATCTCCCGCGGGCGCAGGAAGAGCCCGGGCCGCGGCGCGCGCAGCGCGACGTGCTCCTCGATGGAGAGGCCCGCGATGAGGCCCTCGCGACGGCGATCGGCGGGCAGGTAGCCCACGCCGGCGCGCAGGAAGGCCGGGTAGGGGCGGCCGGTCAGGTCGGCCCCGCCCACGACGACGCGTCCCCGCCGCGCCCGGAGCAGCCCCGCGCAGGCGCGCAGCAGGAGGCGCTGGCCGCTCCCCTCGAGGCCCGCGAGCCCGATCACCTCGCCGCGGCGGACGGCCAGGTGGGCGATGCGCACGTCGAGCCGGTGATCGCCGAACGCCACGCCCCCGAGGGCGAGCGCCTCGCCGCCGCTCGGCTCCGCGCCGCCGCTCGGCTCGGGCAGGCGCTCCAGGGGCGCGAGCGCCGCGCCGCCGCCCTCCTCGGGGGACCGCTCCTGAGGCGCGAGCGCCTCGCCGAACATCAGCGCGACGAGACGATCGGCACCGGCCGGCATCTCCGCCTCTCCCGCCACCTTGCCGTGCCGCAGCACCGTCACGCGATCGCAGAGCGCCTCGACGTCGGAGAGCTTGTGCGACACGAGGACGATCGCCTTGCCGTCCGCCTTGAGCCGCCGCAGCGCGGAGAACAGGGCCTCCTGCTGCGCCCCGGAGATCCCCGTCGTGGGCTCGTCCAGGAGCAGCGCTCGGACGCCCAGCGAGAGGAGCCGCAAGAGCTCGATCTGCTGGCGCTCCCCGAGGGTGAGCCGGGCGACGTGCTCGTCCGGGTCGACGGAGAAGCCGAAGCGCGCCGCGAGCGCGAGCAGCTCCTCGCGCGCCGCGCGCCGGGGGAGGAAGACGCCCGCGGCGCGGCCACGGATTGCGAGCAGCGAGCGCGCACCGCCTTCAACGCCGCGCGCGCGGGGCCGGGCGACGAGGTAGCTCTCCAGGACGGTGAGCGGCGGGAAATCGAGCGGCTCCTGGTGGAGCGCGCCGACGCCGGCGGCGAGCGCGTCCGCAGGGCTCGCGAGCGCCACCGGGCGGCCGTCGAAGAGCAATCGACCCGCGTCCGGGCGGAGGAGCCCGCCCAGGATCCGGAGGAGCGTGCTCTTGCCGGCGCCGTTCTCGCCGAGCAGCCCGTGGACGGCGCCAGCCTGGATCGTCAGCGACACGCCGTCGTTGGCCTTGACCGGGCCGAACCGCTTCGCGACGCGCTCGATCTCGATCCGCATGGGTCACCGCCCGGAGACGGCTACTTGCTCGGCCCGGTGATCCCCCGGACCAGCTGCGGCAGATACCAGATCTGCTGGGGCGTCGCGGCCTCGCCGTCCTTCAGGAACTCGGTGCCGTCCTGGAACTTGAGCGGCCCCTTGAAGAGGTCGAGCCCGTTGGCCAGCTCGATGACGAACGCGCCGAGCGGCGCCTGCGCCTCCCCCAGCGCGGCGCCAGGCCCGAAGCCGACGACCGACGACTCGCCGTTCAGGTCGCGGAAGTCCGGCCCTTGCCAGACGAAATCGCTCGCGTACTTGCCCGCGCGCGCCTTCTCGATCGCGTCGCGGTAGAGCGGCGCCCAGTTGTAGTACGCGACGCCGAGGCAGATCTCCGGCGCCAGGTCGCAGCCGGCCCTGTGGTCGTAATGGACGTACTTGACCTTCTTGCCCGCGCCGCTCGCCTTCTTGGCCTGCAGCGCGGCCTCGGGCGTGTCCAGCCCGGTCATCAGCACGTCGAAGCCGCCGCCGATGAAGTCGTCGGACACCTTGGTGGGGTCGAGGGTGACGCCCGGGATGTTGAACCAGAAGCCGATCCACGTGACCTTGAACGTGAGGTCCTCCGGCTTCTTCTTCTGGTACTTCTCCCAGCAGTACCGCGCGCCGAGGTACGCCGCGGTGACCAGCCGGCGGGTCTCGTCGTTCACGAGCGGGCCGACAACCCCGATCTTGCCCGTCTCGGTGCCGAGCGCCGCGGCGCACCCGGCGATGTGCTGGGCCGTCTCGATACGCCCCATGAGGTTGCCCAGGTTCGGCTGGGGCTTGTGGTTCTTGCCCTCCTTCCAGGCGTAATCGCCGGAGATGTGGATGACCGTGACCTCCGGGTGCTTGCGCGCGGTCTCGAGGGCGTCGTCCTTGTAATCGTCGGAGTTGTAGACGACGAACCGCGCGCCCCGGGAGATGAGATCGTCCGCGACCTGGGAACCCTTCACGTTCGGGCGGTCGGACGGGTTCACCTTGTCGACATACTCGAAGCCGACGTCCGGCATCTTGGCGAGCACCGACCGGATGCCGTCGTGATGGGCCTGGTTCCACCCTTTGTCGTTGTAGGGGCCGACAAGCACCATGCCGACCTTGTAGGGGGCGGCCTGCGCCGCGGGCGCAGCGCTCGCCGGCGCCGCGGCGCTGGGGCCGGCGGTCTTCTCCGAGGGCGGGCTCGTGCTCGTCGACGAGCCCTGGCACGCGCCGGCCAGCAGCGACAGCGCGATGGTGAGGGCGGCGGGCGGGCGGGCAGCGGGGCGCGGGACAGCGAGGGCCGCGGGCGACTTCGGCGGGTGAGGTGTCACCGAGGCATCGTGGGCGGGAATGTCGCAGGGTGTCAAGAACCGCCGAGACAGACGACGCCGAGCGCAGGTGTGCTGGGCGTCGTCCGCGTTTCACTGCGGTATCACGATCACGTCTTCGCAGGTGAAGTCGACCCCCAGGGCCGCTTCGGGGTCCGCCTGGATCGTGGCGCACGTGCTGTCGCAGAGCACGATCTGGGTCGGGTTCGCGGCGCTGTCGTAACGCCAGGCGTTCTCGCTCGCGCACTCCTGGTCGTAGGAGAGCGCCGTCGGGTTACCTCCGCCGCTCTGGTACGTCACGCGGACCCGCTGCGCGTCGAAGCTCCGCCCGTCGGGAGCGGGCGGGATCTCGACCGTGCAGGAGACCGAGGCGCCGCGGATCGCGTCGATCGCCGCCTTGAAGGCAGCCGAGGTCGCCCCGGGATTGCCCGTGTCGATCAGGTAGGCTTGCTCCGTCCCGCCCGCGTCGGCGATCTGGTGCAGGTTGTCGAGGTCGTGCGGCGCGCCCTCGATCGGCGGGTTGTCGACGCCGATGACGTACGTCGGGACGCCGTCCTCGAGCGCGCCGGCCGCGGCGTCCGACACGCCCTCGATCCTGTTGGCCTCCGTGCCGCAGCCCGCAGGATAGCCGTCCGTGACGAGGACGATGGCGTACCTGCCGGGCGTGGCCTGCCGCTGGTCTTCGACGTACGAGATCGTCCCCTGCATGACGAACAGCGTCGGCGTGCCGCCGCGCCAGTCGGCGCTGGTGGCCGGGGTGACCGCGGTGATCGCCTCCTCGAAGCGCGCAGAGGGCAGCGGCGTCATCGGGACCTCCGGTCTCTCGTAGGTCTCGGCCGAGCACTTCTCATCGCGGTCCTCGTCGTCGCTCGGAAAGAACCTGAGCGACGCGTTGATGCCCTCGGACAGGGGATCACTGAAGAACTGCTTCGTCGCCGCCACGACGGGATCCCACTTGAGCTCCTTGTCGTACCAGGGCTCGTCGCCCATGCCCATGCTGCCGGACACGTCGAACGCGAAGGCGAGGTACACGGGCTGGAGGTCGGCGCTGGCCGACTGGGTGGCGCACGCCCCACCTTGGCCCGAGGAGCTGCCGTTGCTCGAGGAGCCGCCTTGCCCCGAGGAGCCGCTTGCGCCCGGACCGCCCGATCCGAAATCGCCGCTCGTGCTCTGGGAGCTCCCCTGGCCAGAGCCCCCGCTCCCCGGGCCGCCGCTCTGCGAGCTCCCGTCGCCGTCGCTGGCGCCATTGCCCCCACATCCAACGCCGATCGCACCCACTGTCAGCAACACAATGGCCATCGTGGGCAATCTCATAAGTCGAACCCTCCATGAAGCGCGGCCGGGCGCGTGTCGCCGGCGCCAAAGCCGTCGATTCTGCGTGAGACACCCGGAGCAGACACGGCCGTGAAGCTCGCTCCCGGTGTCCGTCATCCGGGAAGCATAGCTGACCAACATGGCAGCCGGACGACGCACGGATCAGAAATGATGCTTTCCGGCAACGCGGTCCGGCAATGGGTTGCCGCGGCCCAGCATTCCTCGAAGTGTGGTCTCCTCTCTCACCACAGCTCGGTGCGCGACGCCCGGTGTATGGAAGGGGCTGAGAGCGCCGGCTCTGGTGGGCAACGTTGTCGACGAGGCGGACCTTGGCGCCGAACGTGGACGGCGCCGCGCCGGGCTTGGGTCGGGCGCACCCGCGGCCGTGATCGCGGCCTGCGAGCAGCCTGTCTCGTCCGCACGGTTGCAGGATGGGGCACGGACTATGCCTTCCTCCAAGCGGGCGATCTTCATGTCTTCGAGCGACGCAGATCATGATGACGCGCCCGACCTCGAAAGCGCCGCGGATGACAGCAATGCCGTGGCCGTCCGCCCGCCGCCCTCGCGGCCGGCCCCGCCACGCCCGGCCGATCGGGTTCGCGTCGTCCTGCCCCTCTCGCTGACGATCGCTGCGGGGATCGCCGTCGTCCTGCCGGCGACGTTGCCGGCGCCCGCCCGGATCGCGCTCTTCGCCGTGCTGCTGGCGATCATCCTCTGGTCGACCACGTCGCTCGACGTGGCGTACGTCGGGCTCGGCGCGGCGCTGCTGCTCCTCCTGACCGGCGTCAGCCCCCAGGAACGGCTCTTCGACTCCCTCGCGTCCGACGTCATCTGGTTGATGATAGGCGCGTTCATCCTGGGTGGCGCAGTCGAGCAGTCCGGCCTGGCGATGCGGCTGGCGCAGCGCGTGGTCGAGCGCGCTCGCACCGTGCGCGGCCTGTTCTGGTGCTTGACGGCCGTGCTCATCCCGTCGTCGCTCTTCGTCCCGTCGGTCTCCGGCCGTGCCTTGATCGCCATTCCCATCTTCCGCAGCATCTCTTCCATCACGGAGGATCCGCGCATCACCCGTGCCCTCGCGCTGCTGTTCCCCACCGTGATCCTGGTCAGCACCATCGGCTCGCTGGTCGGCGCGGGGTCTCACCTCGTGGCGAACCAGCTGCTGAGCCAGGTCACCGGCCGTCGGCTGTCCTTCGGCGAGTGGATCCTCTACGGGATGCCGTTCGGCATGGTGGCCAGCGGCGCCGCCTGCGCGGTCATCATGGCGCTCTTCCTCGATGGCGAGCGCCGCGGGCGATGCATCCGGGTTCCCCGGCGCCCTCGAGGCTCCTTGTCGCGATCGGAGCGGATCACCCTGGCCGTCGGCGCGACGATGGTCGTGCTCTGGCTCTCGGAGCGGTGGCACGGCTACGAGAGCGCCACGGTCACGCTGGCCGGCGCGCTCGTGCTCACGGCGCCTGGCAGCGCGCTCCGCTGGAAGGAAGGCGTGAAGGCGGTCGACTGGAACCTCCTCCTCTTCGTCGGAGCAGCGCTCGTCCTGGGAGGAGCGCTGATCGACACGGGCGCATCCGGCTGGCTCTTTCAGGCGCTGCTCCGCAACAGCGGTATCGAGAGCGCCAGAGGGCGCCTGTTCTTCGTCGTGGCGGTCGGCGTGATGTCGCTGACGTCCCATCTCTACCTCACCTCCCACGTCGCTCGCATCGTCGCGCTCGGCCCCGTCTTGCTGCAGCTCGCCGCCGATCGCGCTCTCGACCCCGCGGCGGTCATCTTCATCGGCACGGTCGGCATCGATTACTGCCTGACGTTCCCGGTGAGCTCCAAGGCGCTCCTGATGTTCCAGGGGCTCGACGGAGAGACGTTCCGCCCGGCGGATCTCCTGCTCCTCAGCGCCGTCCTGCTCCCGATCCACCTGGCGTCGATCGCCGTCTTTTACTTCACCTACTGGCGCTGGATGGGGCTCGCGCCATGACGAGTCCCCTGCGCATCCTGATCGCTCCGTCGGGCTTCAAGGAATGCCTGGATGCGGAGCAGGTCGCCGAGGCCATCGCGACGGGCATCCGGCGCGCGCTGCCGGAAGCGCGCCTCCTGAAGGCGCCGCTCACGGACGGCGGCGAGGGCTTCACCCGGGCGCTGGTCAAGGCGACGGGCGGCTCCTTGCACCCCGCGATCGTGACAGGTCCGCTGGGCCGGCCTGTCGCGTCCCATTTCGGCTTCCTCGGCGGCGCCGGACCACGGACGGCGGTGCTCGAGATGGCCGCTGCCGCCGGGCTCCGCCTCGTCCCGCCTCACGCGCGCAACCCGATGGCCACAACGACACGCGGCGTCGGCGAGCTGATCCGCGCCGCGCTCGACGCGGGCGCGGAACGGCTGCTCATCGGCTGCGGCGACTCCGGCACCAACGACGGCGGGGCGGGCATGGCCCAGGCGCTGGGCATCCGCCTGCTGAACGCGGCGGGGATCGAGATCGGAGCGGGAGGAGGAGCGCTGCTGGAGCTCGACCGCATCGATCTCTCGGGCAGGGACTCCCGCATTCCCCGCGTGCAGATCGAGGTGGCGTGCAACTGGCGCAACGTCCTCTGCGGTCCTGGCGGCGTGGCGCGCGTGTTCGGCCCGCAGAAGGGCGCCTCGCCGGAGATGGTCGCGCGGCTGGAGGCGGCCCTGGAGCGCTATGCCGCCATCATCGCGCGCGACGTGGGCGTGGACGTGAGAACCATGGCGGGAGGAGGCGCCTCCGGAGGCCTCGGCGCGGGGCTTCATGCCCTGCTGGAGGCGACGCTCTTGCCTCGCTACGATGTCCTCGTCCGCTACCTGGACCTGGACGGCCTCCTGCGCGACGCCGATCTCGTCGTCACCGCGGAGGGGGGGCTCGACGCCCGGACCTCGCGCGGCAAGATGCCGGCGGAGCTGGCCAGACGCGCAAAGCACTTCAGGCTGCCGGTCATCGCTCTGGCAGGGACCATCGACGAGGATGCGCGCGTGAACTACGCGTGCGGCATCGACTCGTTCTCGTCGATCCTCGAGGCTCCATGCACGCTGTCCGAGGCCATGGATCGTGCACCCTTCCTGATCGCGAACGCGGCCGAGAACGCGCTGCGCTACATCCTCATCGGTCGAGGTCTCCCCGGGCTCCGCAAGGCGCGCGGGCATCCGCGTCCACGCGCGCGGGCGGGCTGACCCGACCTGGGTCGGGTCGGTCCGGTCAAGACACCTCGGCCTCGGCTGGGGCCGGCGGCGCGGGCGCGGCAGAGCGCGCGGGGCGGAGCGGGTGGGTCTCGACGCGCCAGATGCCGTCGTCCGTCAGGCGGATCGCCGCGAACCTGGCGACGCCGTCGAGGTGGCCGTCGGTCTCGTGGCCGAGCGTCGAGGAGGGGTGCGCGTACACGCTGACGCGACCGCCGCTCTTCGAGCGGTAGTGGCCGAAGAACGCGAGGTGCTTGTGCCCGTGGAGCACGAGGGCGCTGTTCTTCTTCGGGTTCTTCTGCTGGTACGCCGCGAGCATCTCGAGGAGGCGCGGGCCATCCATGGCGATCATGAACGTGTCGTTGAGCGAGATCGGCCCCGCGAGGCGCGCCACGTGGTGGTGGAGCAGCACGACGACCGGGCCGGACCCCCGCCGGAGCGCGCGGGCGAGGCGACGCAGCTGAGCGCCGCCGATCTGCCCGATCGCGTTCGACCCCACGAACCGCGACCTGTAACGGTTGGAGTTGAGTCCGAAGATCCGGATACCGCCCCCGAGATCGAGCCGCCTCGGATACAGGCCGGCGATCGCGCGCAGCCGCCGCCGCGCGCGCTTGCGGGCCGGGACGTGAAGGGGAGGCTGGAAGGGGCCGCGCTCCACGCGGGTGAGCACCTCGATGAAGCGCTGCTCGCGCTCCGCCCGCTTCGTGAGGTACGGGTCAGGCGACGTGCCGAGGTTGATGGCGACATCGTGGTTGCCGGGCACCATGAGCACCTGCGAGGAGGCCGGGATGCCGGAGAGCGCCGCCTCGAGCTCGTCCCACTGCGCCTCTTCCCCGAGATCGGTCATGTCGCCCGTCAGCGCGACGAGCGGCGGCTTCAGGGCGGCGATCTCCGCCACGAGCCGCTGGAGGCGGCCTGTCAGCTCGGCGGTGTCGGGGCGAGGGGCCCCTTCCGGCCACGCGGCGGAGCCCTCCTCGATCTCGTAGGGCTCGCGGCCGCCCGCCGTGATGTGGAGATCGGAGATCTGGCAGAGGACGAGCCGCCCGCCGGGGATCGCGTCGCCAGGATCGGGGAAGAGCGTCGCCGCGCCGCCATACCGCAGGATCACGCGGGTCGCCTCGCCCAGGGCGGACGCGAGCCAGGCATAGAGCGAGAGCCCGAGCGCGAGCGCGGCGAGCGCCGTGCACACGGCCAGGACGAGCGCGGCCCCGCCGCCGACGGAGAGCCTGCCGCCCGCGGGGAACCAGGACGCGAGGAAGGAGAGGAACGACCCGTCCAGCCACGCGGAGAGCCAGGCGGGGACGCCGATCTCGAGGGCGTGCACGGCGAGCCCGCCGGCGCCGCAGGCCGCGGCGAGGAGGACGAGCAGCAGGATCAGGCGATCGCGGACGACGTCGATGACGTCGACGACCTCGCCGAGCCTCCCCCGGAACGACGAGCGGAAGTAGCGGCTCCCGTAGGAGATCTTCTTCCATGTCTCCGGCCGCCACACGCGGCCTTGGCTCGCAACGCTGGAGACGACGAGGGCCGGGGTGATGACCAGCGCGAGCAGGACGAGCACCGGCAAGAGCGCCAGGTAGAGGACTCGGAGGGCCGCCCTTCGCGCCATGCCTCATTTGACGTGCCCCGGGCAGTACCGTCAAGGAGCCGCTCGGGCCGCGCGCGCCCCGAAAGTTGCCGGAATCGATGGATGCTCGTAGCAGTAAGCGCGAGCTCGCGCGCTGATGTCCTGCACCGAGACGCCGATAGAGCCGGCCTGCGCCCTGCGATCACCCGCGTCGAGCGGCCCGCCACCGGCGCTCTCGACCGGCGCGCGCGCGGCGCCTGCGCGCCGGCGTGGCAGGGCCGCGGCCCTCGTCGCCGCGGGCGCTGCCGGCGCGGGGGCGGCCGTGTGGACCAGCGCGGCCGTGGCCGTGTGGACCGGGGCGCCCGCGACGGCGGCGCGCAGCGCGGCGCCGCTCGTGGCGAGCGCGCTGCCGGAGCGCGCGCCGACGGCGCCACCAGAGCGCGTGACGCTCACGGCGGATGACGAGGACGCCGAGCCCGGCACGCTGGAAGAGCAGCGCCTCCGGCTGTTCGCGCGGATGCGGCGCGAGCTCGCGCTCCCCGACGAGGCGATGCGGCAGGTCGAGGCGATCTTCGCGGCGTCGACGGTGCTCGGCCAGGGCAACCCCTCGCTGACGCGGCACCCGATGTCACGATCCGAGTGCCGTCGCATTCGAGCGCTCTCGGGCATCGAGCCGGCGCGCGAGCCGGCCTGCGGCGCGCCGGGGATGGTGCCGCTCTTCGATCCCACGCGCGGTCAGACCGCGGCGGACGCCCCCGCGTGCATCGATCAGCTCGAGTTCCCGAACGTGCCCTGCGAGTACCCCGTGGTGCACGTCCGGGCCCGCGAGGTGGCGCTCCTGTGCAGGGCGGTCGGGAAACGGATCTGCGACGCGCACGAGTGGGAGGGGGCGTGCGCCGGCGCCCTCCGGGATCCGGACGTCGAGTACGAATGGGCGCGCCCCCGGAACGAGGCGAGCTGGCACCACAACCTCCTGCGCGAGAAGGTGTGGAGCTACGGCCCCGCGAAGAACCACGCGCTCTGCGGGACGGGGAGCTCCCGCACGCCGGGCTGTCCAGGCGGCGGGTGGGACCGCTGCGGCTCCAACACGTATCCGGCCGGCGCGTTCCCCGCATGCCGGAGCAGCCTCGGTGTCTTCGATCTGCACGGCAACGTGGCCGAGCACATGAGCCTGCCCATCCTGCCCGAGGAGCTCGCGCGGCACGGCGATCGTGGCTTCACCGAGATGAAGGGCAGCTGGTTCGCGTTCTCGTCGATGGAGGTCCACGCCGACGACTGCCGCTTTCGCGCCCCCGACTGGCACGCGACGCGCCTCATGAGCAGGGGCAGCCACGCGAACTACCACCTTGGATTCCGCTGCTGCACGGACATCACGCCGCCGGACGGCGCCGAGCGAGACGAGGGCGTCGACCACCAGGGCGCCAGGTGAATCCATCCACATAGATTTGACCACATGAGCCCACGTGCGCGCATCGGGTGGTCCATTGGCGCAGGATCTCGCCGACGCGGCTCGTTTCGAGCGCCCGCCGCGAAGTTGCGGTGGCGGAGGCAGACGATTACGGCCCGAGGCGATTGATTCGTGTCGTGCCTCCGTTGGGGCACAAACGGCGCAGCCTGAGCACGTCAGGCGCAGAGGGTCCGACGTCGCGAGCGGGTTGCGGCCCGGTCAGACGAGCGGCGGGGAGGCGCCGCGCGCCGTCGCCAGCGGGCCTCGAGCGGGGCTCGACGGCTCTCGTTCACGACGGCCGCGGTGCGGGCGGGAGCGCAGGTGACCTGCTCGAAAGCCCGCGAGAGAGGCGCTGCGCGCTGCGCGCGGCACCCGGCGCCGAGGCGTTGAGTTCGTCATCTCCAGCATGGGGCGCGCGGCCCGCGCGCGATACGCCCTCCGATCGGGGGCCGTCCCGCCGGTCTCCGCGTTGAGAACCCGGAAAACCAAGGCCGGCGTCGATCCAGAGAATGCCTTTTTGCGGACGCGCCAAGGCCGGTGACACGAGCTCGCAGCGGCAGTGTCTGCACACGAGGGCTGAGGCACACACCCTGCTCTTCGATGAGCCCAAGGTGGCTCGGACCTTCCGGCCATCACGGGATATTGAGGAGGACAACACATGCTCTCGATTCATGGCAAGGTGCTGGGGCTCGCGATGGTGATGGCGGCGCTGGGCACGGGGTGCGCCATCGATGCAGCGGACGACGCGGATCTCGACGAGGCCGGCGTCGACGAGGTCGAGCTGGTCGATTCGACCGCCGAGGCGCTCGAGGCCGGCGCGTCTGCGAGGGGCGGGTATCAGGAGCCGTACGGTGGCAAGGGCGGGCCCATCGGCGCGCAGGGCCCCATGGACCTCGGCCAGGCGCCGGTCGGCGTGCAGGGACCGGCGAGCCCCGGCCTGCAGGCGCCGATCGGCCAGATGGGGCAGGGGCCTGTCGGCCAGGGGCCTGTCGGCCAGGGACCCGCGGGCGTGCCGGGCGTCGGTGGCGTGCCGGGTGTGGGCGGGATGCCGTTCGGCGGCTTCGGCGGCTTCGGCGGCTTCGGCGGCTTCGGCGTGCCCGCCGCGATCATCTCGTCGAGTTGCACCACGTTCGTTCCCGACTGCTTCCCGTGCAACCCGTGCAACAACTTCGCTCCCCCCTGCTGCTGCAACCGGCCGCCGCACAACCCCTGCAATCCGGGCATCGGCGGCCCGTTCAACGGCGGGTTCTCGGCCGGCCCCTGCGGTGGCGGGTTCGCGCCGGGCTCCTTCGGTGGCGGGTTTGCGGGCAGCCCCTGCGGTGGCGGTAGCGGGTTTGCGGGCAGCCCCTGCGGTGGCGGTGGCGGGTTCTCGGGGGGCTGCTGCGGTGGCGGGGGGAGCTGCGGCGGCAACAACAGCGGGCTCGGCTGGTAACTACGGGGCCTCGGGCCTCGGCCGCTAGCGCCGGCCGCTGAGAGGGCGCGGGGCTCGGAGGAAACAAGCCCGGCGCCGCGCGCAGGCCGCCACGGGAGAGCGTGAGTCGCTCGCGCTCGATGGCCGATCTCGGGTCGGCCCATCGTCGCCGCTCTCCCGCGCGAGCTCCGCCAGCGCCGCCTCGGGCTCACCACCCCGGCGGCCAGCGGACGGCGGGGACGTGACGGCAGCGCTCGAACGGCTGCAATGGCAGAGGCTGGGCCCGCGCCGGCGGGGGCGACCCATGTGAGGTGAGGTCGTCGCCGCCAGCGCGGGTCGCGGACGCAGGGGGGACGGCGCCACGCGACCGTGCCCCCGCGGCTCGCGCGGGATGGTGGATGGCCGGCGATGATGGTGAGGTGAGACGCGTTGCGCCGCGGGAGCGCGACGCGGCCCGCGAAATTACACCCGAGTCCAGCGAGTCCGCGCCGGCGGCATGCGCCGCCTTCACGGGCGTTGCTACGCCGCGAGCGATCCCTTAGAGTGGCGCTAACGCTGTGATCGGCACGATCATCGACGGCAAATATCAGATTCGCAAGCTCCTCGGCGAGGGCGCCATGGGCTCGGTTTACGAGGCCGAGCACACGGGGACCGGCCGGCGCTGCGCCGTGAAGGTGATCAGCTCGGCGGATCTCACCCGCGACCCGAAGGTCGTGAGCCGCTTCCAGCGCGAGGCGCGCGCGGCAGGCGCGATCGACACACAGCACATCACCCAGGTGCTCGACGCCGGCGTCGATCGCGGCTCGAACCTGCCGTTCCTCGCGATGGAATTCCTCGCGGGCGAGGACGTCCACGAGCTCATCAAGCGCGTCGGCCCGCTCGCGCCCGACCTCGCGCTGCGCATCGTCGCGCAGTCGTGCATCGGGCTCCAGAAGGCGCACGAGGCGAGCGTCGTCCACCGCGACATCAAGCCGCACAACCTGTTCCTCGCGCGCCGCGACGCCGGCGAGATCCTCGTCAAGCTGCTCGATTTCGGGATCGCCAAGGTGAAGATGGACCGGGCGAACGAGACCGAGAGCGCCGATCTGACGCGCACCGGGAACCTGATCGGCTCGCCGCTCTACATGTCGCCCGAGCAGGCGCGCGGCCAGAAGGAGATCGACCACCGCACCGACATCTGGTCGCTCGGCGCCGTGCTCTACCAGCTGCTGACCGGGCGGACGCCGTACCATCACATCACCGCGCTCGGTGAGCTGATCATCGCGATCTGCTCGGATCCTCCGCCGCAGGTGCAGGATTTCGCCCCGTGGGTGGCGCCCGAGATCGCGGCGATCGTGCACCGATGCCTCCTGCAAGCCCCCGGGCAGCGCTACCAGAGCGCGCAGGAGATGTTCGGCGCCATCCGGCCGCTCCTTCCGTACGGCTGGGGCATCCACGAGGGCATGCTCGTGCCGCTGCCGGAGGCCGTGCACCGGCAGTCCGCGCCGCGGCTCGCGATGAACGCGCCGCCCGCGAACCAGGGCGGCGCGTACGCCGCGGCCTCGCCGGCGAACCAGAGCGGCGGGTACCCCGCGATCTCGCCGGCGAACCAGAGCGGCGCGTACGCCGCGACCGCACAGGCGAACCAGAGCGGGGGGTATCCCGCGGTCCCGCAGGAGCACCGCGGAGGCTACTCGTCGTTCGCGCCGCCCCCGCTCCAGAGCGGGCCGGCGGCGGCGATCATTCCGGCCACCCACCACGCTGGCGCTGCGACGACGGGGGCGCTCACGCAGTCGCACCGCGGCACGCAGCCCGGCGTGCCGCGGGTGCCGGTGGTGGCCGGCGCCGCGCTCGCCGCCGCGGTCATCGCGGCCGGCGTGTACTTCATCAGCCGGCCGTCGCCGGAGCCGGTCGTGCAGCCGGAGGCGAAGGCGACCGTCGAGACGCTCCCGCCTGCGGCGGCCACGCCGACGTCGACCGGCCCGGCCCCGACGCCGCCGCCGGCCGCGACGCCGGAGGTGGTCGCGGCGGTCGAGCCGCAGCCGAAGCGCGTCCAGGTCGTCATCCTGCCCGCCGACGCCTCGGTCGAGGTCGAGGGCAAGCGCGTGACGACACGCAACGGGATCCTCGATATCACCGGGCCGCCCGGGAGCGTGCACAGGGTGCGCGTCTTCAAGAAGGGGGGAGGCGAGGCGATGGCCGACGTCGTGGTGACCGACACCGGCGCGTTGCCGCCGAAGGTCGAGCTCACGCCGACGTCGGGGAAGGGCGGTCCTGCGACGTCGGCGAAGAGCGCCTCGACCGCGCCGCCGGCGCCGCCGCCCGCGCCCACGACCCCCAAGGGGATCATCGACAACACCGACGAGTTCGGAAAGTAGCAGCGGAACGACAGGCTGAGTACGGTGCTCGATCGAATGGATCTGCGTACGCGGCGCGGCGGCTCTCGTCCTCTCTCTCTCTCTCGGCGTCCCCGCGCAGCGCCGCGGCTGCGCGCGCTCTCGGCCGCGGTCGCGGTCGCGGTCGCCGCCGGACCGGCGCTCGCGCAGCCGGCGCCGCCGGCCACGGACGCCGCCACGCCGGTCAAGGAGGGCGCCGCGCCCGCCGCGGAAGCCGGCGCGCCGGCCAGGGAAGGCGCAGCGCCGGCCACCGGGGCTGCGGTGCCGGCCGAGGAGGCGCCCGTCTCCGAGACGGACCGGCAGGTGGCGCGGCTCCACTTCGAGAAGGGGCTCACGCTGCTGCGCGAGGAGGCGTGGGGCCCTGCGCTCGCGGAGTTCCTCCTCTCGCGCAAGCTCTTCCCGACGCGCGTGGCCACGAACAACGCCGCGATCGCGCTGCGCAAGCTCCAGCGCTACGACGAGGCGCTCGAGATGTTCGAGACCTTCCTCCGCGATTTCACGATGTCGGCCGCCGAGCGCGCGGCCGCGCAGCGGGAGATCGCCGAGCTGCGGGCGCTCGTGGGGACGCTCGACATCACGAACGCGGAGCCCGGGGCGTCCATCGTGGTGAGCGGCGAGGAGCGCGGGCAGTACCCGCCCGTCAAGCCGATCCGCGTGGCGGCGGGCGCGCACGTCATCCGCGTCTTCAAGGAAGGCTACGAGCCGGTGGAGACGCGCGTCGACGTCGCCGGGGGGCAGACCGCCACGGTGAACGCGAAGCTCCGCAGGCTGACCCGCTCCGGCCGGCTGCGCGTGGTGGAGCGCGCCGGCAAGACGGTCGACGTGCTCGTCGACAACGTCGTCGTGGGGCAGACCCCGTGGATCGGCGCGCTGTCGGTCGGCGATCACATGGTGGCGCTGCGCGGCGCGGGGAAGCTCGGGACGCAGCCGACGGCGGCGCCCGTGAAGCCGCAGGAGCTCACGACGCTGTCGCTGCTCGCCGAGGATCTCGACGCGTCGCTGCGGATCGACCCCACGCCGCCCGGCGCGAGCGTGTGGATCAACTCGGTCAACGTGGGCAACGGCGTCTGGCTCGGCCGGCTCAAGGCCGGCACGCACCGGGTCGAGGTGAAGGCCGACGGGTTCGTCACCGGGACGCGCACGGTGACGCTGCAGAAGGGCCAGCGCCAGAGCCTCGACATGGGGCTCGAGCGCGACGAGGACGCCGATATCTGGCGCAAGCCGCCGAAGATCACGCTCGACGTGAGCGCGTCGTTCCTGCTGGCGCCGACGCTGGGCGGCGAGATCGCGGACGGCTGCGACTCGGGTTGCTCCAGCTCGCTCGGCCTCGGCGGGCTCGGCATGGTCCACGGGGGTTACGAGCTCGGCTCGGGGATCGGCGTCGGGATCGAGCTCGGCGGCCTGTTCGCGGCGCAGCAGCTCGACGAGCGCTCGGCGACGCTCAGGCCGGTCGGCTACCGGGATCCGCTCGACGGCACGGCGAGCGACACGCTCCGCCTGGGCGGCTTCCTTGCCGGCGCGACGTTCGGATACCACTTCGGCGAGCGCTTCCCGGCGCTGCTCCGGCTGGGCGCGGGGGTGCTCGTCGGCGAGGTCCGCGATGAGCGGACCGGCAGGTTCAGGACGACGGGCGGGGAGTGGTTCAACACGTTCCCGGTGGTCGATTTCGCCTCGGCGACCTACTTCTACGCGGATCCTGAGGTGCGGCTCGGCCTGCGGCTCGGAGAGCGGTGGGAGGTGTCCGGCAGCCTGAAGCTGCTGCTGCTGATCGGCCTCAGCAAGCCGAAGTGGGACAGGACGATCGAGCTGTCGGCGTCGACGGACGGGATCGGCACCTACGAGCCGGAGTCGCTCATGGGGGATTTCGTCTTGATGTTCTCGCCTGGGGCGAGCCTGCGTTACCAGTTCTGACGAGACCCGCGCTGACGCGTCGGTCCACGGTGCGCGGCCGCGACGCGACGCGCGCCGTTGCATGCGTCTTGATCGTCTACAGCGGTTTCCGCCCCCCTCTGCGCCATCCAGAGCCGCAGCAGAGCGGCGGTCTCCCGCACAGGAGACGGGCCCAGATCGGCGTTTTCGGCGCGCAAGCGCACTCCGGTGCGCTGAGCACCGAAAACGCCGAGGTGGGCCCGTATCCGAAGCGGGTGACCGCCGCTCTAGCGCCGCCGGCGGCGAAGCCCGGCCAGCGCCGCGGCGACGCCGACGAGGACGGAGAGGCCTGCGGTATTGCGCTCGGCGGGGGCGCCGACGACGCCGCAGGAGCAGGACGGGACCTCCGACGGATCGATCTGCGGGACGCACTGGTTCGCGAGGTTGCACACCATGCCATCGACGCAGTCGGCCACCGAGCTGCACGGTGAGGCGCAGGCGCTGCCGCCCGGCGGGCAGCTGTACGGGGTGCAGTCCGTGTCGACGCCCGGGGATCGGAGCGTGTGCTCGCCGTCGCAGCGCGGTCCGATCTCCTCGAGGTCGGCGCAGACGCCGTCGAGGCAGACGAAGTCCTGGATGCAGTCGTCGTCGGAGGCGCAGGAGGTCTTGCAGGCGGTCTCGTCCGCGCACTTGAACCCGCCGCAGCGCTCGACCACCGGCTCGTTCTCGCGGCCGTCTCCTGCGCAGAAGAAGCGCGTGAGCGTCGCGGGACCCACGATGCAGCCCTCGTCCGGGCAGGAGCACGTGAAGGTCTTCGCGACCGCCCCTTCCACGGGGAACATGCACTTGGCGTCGGTGGCGCCGCCGCAGTAACCGGCACACGCGCCCTCACCGGGGCAGGCCTCACGCAGGAAGGTGCCGCCCTCGTTGGGGTGCGGCGACTCGTGGTCGACAGGCGTCCCGACGTTCGTGCACCTGCCGACGTTGTTCACCACGTCGCATGCCTGACACTGGCCATCGCACCGGAAATCGCAGCAGAAACCGTCGACGCAGTGGCCCGAGACGCACTGGCGATCACGCGTGCACTCGGCGCCGTTGGCGAGTCGATCGAGACACAGACCCGACCCGGGCGGCGCACCACCCGATCCAGCAGACGCTCCGCCTGCGCCACCTGCACCTCCGCTGCCTCCAGCAGACGCGCCGCCGGCACCCGCGCCACCCGATCCAGCGGCTGCGCCGCCGGCGCCCGCGCCACCCGATCCAGCGGACGCGCCGCCTGCACCGCCGGCACCAGCGCCACCCGATCCAGCGGCTGCGCCGCCTGCGCCCGCGCCACCCGATCCGGCGGACGCACCGCCCGCGCCACCCGATCCAGCGGCTGCGCCGCCGGCGCCCGCGCCACCTGCCCCAGCGGACGCGCCGCCTGCGCCGCCTGCACCCGCGCCGGTGGACGCGCCGCCCGCAGCACCACCACCCGTTCCGGACGATGCACCGCCGGCGCCGCCGGCCTCACCGCAGGCGTCCGGATCGCCGACGCCGACGTCGCACCAGCCGCTCTCGTCGCAACCGCAGTCGTCCAGGCAATAGAGGATGCACCTGTTGTTGCTGCCGCAGCGGCCGGGCTTGCAGTCCTTCGTGGATTCATGAGCCAGCGCGCGCCCCTGGCCATCGCAGCGGTTGTGCACTTCGATCTGGTTGACGCAAACGACGGGGAGCTCCGTGTCGAGCTTCGCAGGACCACAGGCGCCATCGCTGCCCGTCCCCTTGCCCGACGCCGTGCACGAGAAGCACTCCTGGTCGCACGCCTCGTTGCAGCAGACGTTCTCCGTGTCGGAGCAATGCCCTGATGCACACTCCTGATCGTGCGCACACGCCTCGCCGTTCGCCTTGATGAGCAGCTGCGCGCTGGCGAGCGGCTGCGCGCTCGTGGCCCCGATGCCGCCCGCGACGAGCACCGCCCGGCCTGCGACGCGGTCGGTGCCGGCGTTGACGACGACGGCGGCGTGCTCCCGACGAGCCTCCTGTGCGAGCGAGCCGGCCGGCAGGCTGAGGGCGCTGAACTTCCTGGTCAGCGGATCGTAGATGGCGGCGCTCGAGAGCGAGGTCGTGCCGTCGAACCCGCCGGCGATGAGGACGTCGCCGGTGGGCAGCAGGCTCGCCGTGTGGTTGGCGCGCGCGTTCGCCATGGAGATCGGCGTCGGCTGGAGCTCGAAGCCCCGCTTCGTCGGATCGGCCACGCCGTCGTGGTAGATGTCGATGGTGCGGACGTAGGCGCCACTGGAGACCCGGGTGGTGCCTCCGACGAGGATCACCTCGCCTGAATCGAGCGTCGTCGCCGCCTGACCGCCCAGCGCCTCCGCACGGTCGATGAGCGTCGCCGTGTGGAAGCCACGGAGGGCGCTCATCTGCGCCGTCATCGGGGTCGCTGAGGGCGAGAGGACGGCGATCGGCCGGAAGACGCCCTCGTCCTCGTGGAAGATCTCGGCCGAGGTGAGCGCCGCGCCCGAGAGGACGAAGCCGCCTGCGACGAGCACATTCCCCGTCTTCAGGCGGACCGCCGTGTGGGCGTGGCGCGAGGTCGCCATGCTGCCCACGGAGGCGAGCGTGCTCGTGACGGGCGCGCCGCCGTTCGGTCCGAAGGCGCTGAAGGTGTAGAGGGAAGCGGTGCTCGTGGGCTGGTTGAGCGGATCCGCGAGGCCGCCTGCGACCAGGACCTCGCCTGGATCGAGGAGGGTGGCCGAGTGATTGAACCGGCCCAGAGAGGCCCCCGCGTCCCTGACGAACTGGCCGGTGGCCGGGTTGTAGACCTCGACGGCAGCGACCGGCGTGCCGCTGGTGCGCTGGCTGCTGCCGCCCACGACGACGACCGCCGGCGGCGGAGGCGCAGGATCCGACGGCGCCGCCGGGGCGAGCTTCGTGACCGCCGTGGCGGTGTGGGCGCCGCGCGCGACGTCCATCGCATCGGTGCTCGCGAACGTGCGGTCGAGCGGGAAGTACAGCTCCGCCGTCGCGAGAGCGCCCCCGGACGCGTCGAACCCGCCCGCGAAGAGCACGGGGCTCGCAGGGTTCGCCGGGTCGATCACGGTGGCCGTGTGACGGGCGCGCGGCGTGATCATCTGGTTTGTCGTGGCGATCCACTGCGGGTCGACGAGCGCCGGGTACCGAACGCCGGCGGGCTGCCATCCGACGATCACCGTGCACGCCGGCGCGCCCGGCGGGGTGATCGGCCGGCCCCACGGGGCGCGAGGGCTCGTGTCGACGGAGCAGCCCTCGACGGAGAGCGAGGCCGGAACGCGCGCGCCGGTCGCGTCGACGAGGTAGGGGGGCGCGACGCGCAGGCGGGGCGAGCCACCGGCGTCGAGGAACTCGAGCGTGCGCTCCACGAGGCGGAGGCCCGAGACGGCGGTGACGTCGACCCGGTAGCGGAGCTCCTTGCGCACCGGCTCCTGCTCGAAGACGACGAAGTCCTCGGTGCCGTTCGGGAGGACGCGGTGCAGGACGTCGCGGGCGCCGCCGCCTTCGGCGCGCAGCGCGCCTGCGTAGAGGACGAGGCCGCTGTCGACCGCCGCAGGCACGTCGGCGGCGTCGACGAGGGAGAAGGCGATCGAGACGCGAGACGCGCCGTCGGCGAGGCGCACCGGACCGGCGGCGCGCGCCGGGAGCTCGACGGACGCCGCGGCGGCCTCCGGGGCTGCCACGCGCAGGGCGCCGGCCGGAGTCGCCGCGACGATCTTGACGGGGCCAGGGGCGATGGCGTCGGCGAAGCGCGCGCGGATCGCGGCGATGCGGGCGCGCGCTCCGGGCGGCGCCGCCTGAGGCGACCCGGGGCTGGACGGAGGCGAGCGGCGCGAGGCGCCCTCGTCGGAGCAGCCAAGGACCTGGGGGAGAATGGCGCACGCAGAGAGCAGCGCAGCCGTTCGCAGCCTGAAGCCGAGTCGCAGCACGCGGTGGTTTCGCAAGGGTCGTTCCGTGGTCGGCGCGGCGCGCGCGACGTGAGAGGGCGGATCTGGCCCATCCTAACAGAAGGCGGCCCGCCGCCGAACAGTGAGGCGGCGCGTCGGAAGCGGCGGGGGGCTCCTCCGACGTGGCCTCCGGCACGGGGACGCGGCGGCGGGCGATCGCCGCTCGATCGAGCGCGCGGCCGAGGAAAACCTCCCCAGGAGGAGGGCGAAACTGGGTAGGCTTACGGGGGCGCTGTCGCGTACGGCGCGATCTGTCTGGAGGAGCCGCGATGACTTTCCCCGCCTTGCCCTGGATGTCCCGCCACCTCGCGCACGCCGGCGCCGCGCGACGCGGGATCGTGCCGCTGCTCGCGGGCCTGCTCGCGCTCGTGGCGCTCGCGCCGCGGCCGGCGAGCGCGGCGCCGTGGGACACGGACAACGACGAGGTCGCGAACGGCGTCGACAACTGCCCCGGGGTCAGCAACCCGAGCCAGTACAATGGCGATGGCGACGCTCAGGGCGACGCTTGCGACAATGACGATGACAACGACGGCACCCCGGACGACGCCGATCTCGACGACGATGACGATGGGATAGCGGACACCGCCGACGAGTGTCCGACGATTCCCACGCCCATGGCAGCGGATCCAGACTTCGACGACGACGACGATGGCGTCCCGGATGTCTGCGACAACTGCGACACGTCCAGCAACGAGGATCAGCTCGACAGCGATAGCGACGGGCGGGGGAACATCTGCGAGACCGACAACGACGCGGATGGCGACAGCGACTTCAACGACAATTGTCTCAACATCTCGAACGCCAGCCAGGCCAACGCCGACGGCGACAACTACGGCGACGCCTGCGACAACTGCCCCACTGCATTCAACAACGATCAGCGGGACAGGGACAACGATGGCGTCGGAGACGACTGCGACAACTGCGCAAACGCCCCGAACACCGATCAGCGCAACCCCGACGGCGACCTCTTCGGCGACGTCTGCGACAACTGTCCTGGCACGGCCAACACCAACCAGGCGGACAGCGACGGTGACACGATCGGCAACGTCTGCGACAACTGCCAGAGCCGCGCGAACGAGAACCAGGCGGACGGCGATGACGACGGGGTCGGCGACACGTGCGACAACTGCCCTGGCACGCCCAACAGCCTCCAGGAAGACGTGGATGGCGATGGGGTCGGCGACGCGTGCGACAACTGCGCGAGCCGCGCGAACGAGAACCAGGAGAACGGGGACAGCGACGCGTTCGGCAACGTCTGCGACAACTGCCCTGCCACGTCGAACCCCGGCCAGTCGGACAGCGACCTTGATGGGACCGGTGACGCGTGCGACAACTGCGTGGACCGCGCGAACGATCAGCAGAACGAGGACGGCGATGCCTTCGGCAACGCGTGCGACCTCTGCCCGTACGTCGCGACCCTGACCCAGGTCGACACCGACGGCGACGGCTTCGGCGACGATTGCGACAACTGTCCGCGCCTCATCACCGCGAACCAGGCCGATGGCGACGGGGACCGCGTCGGCAATGCGTGCGACAACTGCCCCGAGGTCGCCAACACGGACCAGATCGACAGCGACGGCGACGGCCTCGGCAACGCCTGCGACAACTGCGCCAGCATCGCCAACGCCGGCCAGATCGACGATGACCACGATGGGGTCGGCAACGTCTGCGACAATTGCCCCGCGACACCGAACAGGCCGAGCGGGACGAACGAGCAGGACGACGGCGATGGGGACCGGATAGGCGACGCGTGCGACAACTGCCCGGACGTGTCGAACGCGAACCAGACGAACACCGACGTCGCCACCGGCGACACGGAGGGCGACGCGTGCGACGCCGACGACGACGCCGACGGCGTGCCCGACGCCACCGACAACTGCCCGACCGAGCCGAATACGAGCCAGCGCAACACGGACCGGGTCCTGCCCGGCGGTGATACGCAGGGCGACGCGTGCGACAACGACGACGACGCCGACGGCGTGCCCGACGCCACCGACAACTGCCCGCTCCAGCGCAACGCGGATCAGACGAACACGGACGAGGACCTGACCGACGGCGACGGGTTCGGCGACGCCTGCGATGATGACGACGACGCCGACGGCGTGCCCGACGTGAACGACAACTGCGTCACGACGCCGAACCCCGCCCAGGCCAACACCGATCTCAGCCTCTCAGGCGGCGACACCCTCGGCGACGACTGCGACGACGACGACGACGCCGACGGCGTGCTCGACGCGGCCGACAACTGCCAGTTCGCGCCGAACAGCACGCAGATCAACACCGACCAGAGCCTCGCCGGCGGCGACGCGCAGGGCGACGCGTGCGACAACGACGACGACGCGGACGGGGTGCCGGACGGCACCGACAACTGCCGCACCACCCCGAACGCGGGGCAGGAGAACAACCCGAAGAACGGGCCCGAAGACGCGCTCGGTGACGAGTGTGACGATGACGACGACAACGACCGCGTCCTCGACGCAGATGACAACTGCGGATACGACATCAACACCAACCAGCTCGATACCGACGGCGATAGCGACGGGGACGTCTGCGACGACGACGACGACAACGACCTCCTCACGGATGCAGAGGAGGCGGCGCTCCGGACCGACCCGACAAGCGTCGACTCCGACGGCGACACCATCGGCGACTTCGAGGAGGTGTTGAACCGCGACAATCCTGCCGATCCGACCAACAACACCGACGATGACGCGTTCATCGACGCCGTGGACCCCGACAGCGACGGCGACGAGGTGCTCGATTCCGAAGAGGCCGGGGATGCTCTGCTGAACACGCCGGCGACCGACACAGACGGCGATGGGACCCCGGATTACCGGGACACCGACGCGGACGAAGATGGCGTGCTCGACGGCGACGACAACTGCCGCCTCATGGCGAACCCGCCGCCCGCGCCGGGCGAGCCACAGGTCGACACCGATGGCGACGGCAAGGGTGACGTGTGCGACGGCGACTCGGACAACGACGGCACGCTCGACGTCGACGACAACTGCCCGAGCCTGGCGAACGCCGGCCAGCAAGACGCCGACGGCGACGGCGCCGGCGACGCGTGCGATCCTGACGGCGATCCGGACGCCGACGGGGTGATCAACGAGGACGACAACTGCGATTTCGCGGCGAACCCGCCGCCTGCGCCGGGCGAGCCGCAGGCCGACATCGACGGCGACGGCCTCGGCGATCCCTGCGATGATGACGCCGACGGCGACTCGATCCCTGACGCGGACGACAATTGCCCGCAGATCGTGAATGCCGATCAGGCAGACGCCGACGACGACCGCCACGGCGACGTCTGCGACAACTGCCCGCTTCACGCGAACGCCGGGCAGGAAGACGCGAACGGCGATGATCTCGGCGATGCCTGCGATCCCGACGGCGACGGGGTGGTGACCGACACCGACAATTGCCCGAGCGTGGCGAACCCCGAACAGACCGACACCGACGAGGACGGCCAGGGTGACGCCTGCGAGCCGCCGGATCCGACCAGCAGCGGCGGCGGCGGAGGGGCCGGCGGAGCGGGAGGCGCTGGCGGCATGGGCGGCGCCGGCGGTGAGGCCGCCACGGCGACTGCGACCAGCGGCGGCGCGACGTCGCCAGATTTCCAAGGCGGCTGCGACTGCCGCATGGGACGTGCGCCGATGCCCCGGGAGGCGTGGGGGATGCTGCTGATCCTCGCCGCCGTGCTCCGGCGGCGAGGCCGGCTGCAAACGCGACGGGCAGCATGATTCCACGCCGCGGAAACTGGGCTCTGGCGATCACCTGAGAACTACGCCCGGCGAGCGCGGTGGCTCCTCGTCGACGCAGCCGTCCGATATCGTCAATCTTGGATAGCGAGCTGCAGATTCGTGTGATACGGGCTCAGCCGCCAGGCAGGCGAGTGAGGCGTATGAAAGTACGCCGCAGCGAGCCGAACGACGCGGATGAGCCCGCGGCGCACGGAGATGCGCCCCGCCATAACGGAGCTTCAAGGAGGACCCTCATGCAGGCATCTCGGTGGATCGCGGTGTGGATGGCGATGGGCGCGCTCGTCATCGCCGGTACGGGCGCGGGATGCGGAGGTGACGACGCCACGGGGGACGCGACGACCTCGAGCTCGACGACGACCACCACCACGGGTGAGGGCAGCACGAGCAGCGTTGGGACGGGCGGCGCTGGCGGCGAGGGCGCGGGCGGCTCCGGCGGCGCGGGAACAGGCGGCACCGGCGGTGCGGGAACGGGCGGCGCCGGCGGGACGGGAACGGGCGGCGCTGGCGGGACGGGAACGGGCGGCGCGGGAGCGGGCGGCTCCGGCGGCGCGGGAGCAGGCGGCACGTCGGGCGAGAGCTTCAATTTCACCCTCCGCGGCACCGGTTACGTTCCCGCCTACACCGCTGGTGACATGGTCTACGTGGCCGTCGTCGCTGCCGGCGACGCCGCGCCGGCCCTGAGCGCGTCGGACGCGATCGAGGCCGACGGCACGTTCAGCGTGACGGGGCAGATACCCGGCGACAAAGCGTACAAGATGCACTGGTACGTGGACCTTTCACAGAATGGGACTTGCGACGCGGCTCCCACGGATCACGTCTGGACACAGGACATCCCCACCGTCACGGCGGATATCACGCGCAGCGTCGTTCCCAACAGCGCCTTCGGCGACTGTCCGTGACGCGCCGCGCTCGGCCATTCCATAGCCGTTGATCGTCCCTGGCGCGGCGCGCCCTCCGCGCGCCGTCGTCCTGTGGCCAGAATCGTGGCCATGTCGAACGCGGCGCGAGCGGGTCGCAGACCGTCTCCTGGACCTCGCCCAGGATCGCCGCGGCCAGGGAAAAAATGCGGATGTTGCCCCCCGCCACGCGCCCCCGCTATCGTGCCCGGCCGATGAGGCATTCCTCCGTCGCAGCGGTCGCGTCCACGGCCGTCCTCATGACGCTCGCCGGCGCCTCGCGAGGTCAATCCACCGGCGGCTTCTCCCTGGATCGGTTCGAGCCGGCGCCCGCTGGAGACGCCTTCTTCGGCGTGCCTTCTCCGGCCGCTCCCGGCCACCTCGCGCCGCGCGCCTACGTGATGCTCGATTACGCCCACCGCCCCATCCACACCAGCGGTGAGACCCCCGTCGACCTCGTCTCCTCGCAGACGTTCCTCCGCCTCGACGCCTCGCTCGCGCTCTGGGATCGCCTCCTGCTCTCGATCGACGCACCCCTCGCCGTCGCGCAAGGGGGCGACGACCCGGGCATCCCCGGCGTCGAGTTCACCGAGCTGACGGCGCCCGAGCTCGGCGACCTGCGCTTCGGCGCGCGCGTCCGCCTGCTCGGGGAAGACGCAGGCCCGCTCCAGCTCGGGATCGGCGGCTACCTGTTCGCGCCCACCGGCTCGCCGGCGCAGTACACCGGCGACGCCGAGGCTCGCGGCGCCGTCCACGCGAGCCTCGGCGGGCGCGTCGGCTCGGCGGGCTCGTCGCTCGGGTTCCTGTGGAGCGCGAGCGGCGGCGTCGAGCTCGGGGGCGGCCCCAACCGGCCGCAGCTGTTCACGTTCGGCGGCGCCGCCGGGCTCCTGATCGCCGGCGATCTCCTCCAGCTCGGCGCCGAGGCGTACGGCGGCGCGCCGCTCGGCGACGAGCTCCTGCTCTCGAGCACGCCGGTGCAGCGCGACGAGGCGAGCGTCAACGCCGAGCTGCTCTTCGGCGCCAAGCTGCGCGTCCTCGACGGCCTCACGTTCGGCGCCGCGGTCGGCCCGGGCCTCACGAGCGCCATCGGCACACCGCCGGTCCGCGCGGTCGGCATGGTCGGCTGGACGCCGCTCCCGAAGCCGGCCCCGGATCGCGCCCAGGCCGCCGCCGTCGCGGGCGACAAGGACGACGACGGCATCAACGACGACATCGACGCCTGCCCCGACGTGAAGGGCGATCCTTCACCCGATCGCGCGAAGGACGGCTGCCCGCCGGCGGATCGCGACGGGGACGCGGTGCTCGACATCGACGACGCGTGCCCGAACACCCCGGGCGCCCGCAGCGCCGACGCCACGGAGAACGGCTGCCCCGAGGACTCGGACGACGACGGCTTCCACGACGGCATCGACGCCTGCCCGAGCGTGCGCGGCGGGGCGAGCGACGACCCGAAGAAGGTCGGCTGCCCTGGCGACGCGGACGGCGACGGCATCGCCGACGCGTCGGACGCCTGCCCCAAGGTCAAGGGGCCGGCGAACCGTGACCCGAAGCAGAACGGCTGCCCGGACGATCCGGATGGAGACGGCGTCCGCGGCGCCGCGGACGCCTGCCCGAACGAGCGGGGGCCCTCCGATCCTGATCCACGACAGAACGGCTGCCCCAGGTTCGTTCGTGTCAACGCCGACGAGATCAAGACGTCCAAGCCGGTGCAGTTCGTCGTCTACGGCAAGTCGCGCGCCGAGACGGTCGATCCCATCTCCGACGAGATCCTGTACGAGGTGCGCGACGCCATCCAGCAGAACCCGGACATCGAGCTCGTCGAGGTGCAAGGCCACACCGACGACAACGGGACCGAGGAATACAACCTCCGCCTGTCGCAGCAGCGCGCGGACGCGGTCCTCTCGTGGCTCGTGGCCGCCGGGGTTCCGAGGGAGAAGCTCGTCGCCAAGGGCTACGGCTTCGAGCAGCCGGTCGGGGACAACCGCGTCAAGACAGGGCGCCAGAAGAACCGCCGCGTGCAGTTCGTGATCGTCAAGCGCAAGGGAAAGCCCTAGCGAGCAAGCGCCGGCGTCGTGGCGCAACACGCTCGACCACGAGCGACATAACGCCCAAGACACCACAAATCCCGACAGCCGCCCGGACGCGCAGACGCCGATACCTCGCAGTCCAGGGCGATCGCAGCGCCGCGGCACGTCATGCTGCGCCGCGCCCGCATGCGCCTCCGCCACCGCCCGACCCCTGGCCGTGACCGTTCCCTGACGGCCGTGGACGGGCGAGTGTGTCACCTTATCGAATGCTCCATACGGTGGCGATCTCAGATATCCATCTTTGCGAGCTCGAGCCGGGTGACGGCCTGTGGATGCGTTACCGTCAGGCTCCTTACTCCCCCGACAGCGAGGTCGCGGCGATGCTGGACGCGCTCCGGGACGAGATGAGGCAGGGCGCGGCGCGCGGCGCCGAGCGCGATGAGCTCACGCTCGTGCTCAACGGCGATGTGTTCGACTTCGATGCGCCGCGCGTGATCGACCAGCAGAGCGTCTTTCACGACCTCCCCCGCAGCGCCGAGCACGCGGTCCCTGCGATGAAGGCGATCCTCGCGGACCACCCGGTGTTCATCGAGGCGCTCGGTCGCGTCGTCGCGGACGGGCACACCGTCGTGTTCATCTCCGGCAACCACGACGTCCAGCTCACGTTGCCCGAGGTGCGCGACCTGATCCGGGCCCGCGTCGTCGATGCGGCGCTCGCCGCGCTGGCCGACGCGCCGCTCTCCAGCGCCGCGCGCGCGGCGCTGGGCGCGCGCGTCGTGTTTCGCGCGTGGTTCCACAAGACGCCCGACGGCATCATCGTGGAGCACGGCAACCAGTACGACGCGTATTGCAGCTACCGCTACCCGATGGTCCCGTTCGGGCGTAAACCCGGCGAGATCCAGCCCACCATGGGCTCGCTCGTGTGCCGGCTGCTCGTGTCGCGGATGGGCTACTTCAACCCGCACGTGGACGCCTCGTTCATGCTGTCCGCGTTCGGGTACCTCGCGCACTGGGCGCGTTACTACATGTTCTCCAGCCGCTCGCTCGCGGGCGCGTGGGCGCTCGGCGCGCTCCGCACGCTCGTCGAGCTCGTGCGCCGGCGCGAGCCGGAGCGGCGCGCTCGCCTGCGCGAGTGCCTCGCCGCCGCGGCGCAGGAGACGGGCGCCCCGCTCCGCGCCGTGGCCCGTCACGCCCGCCTGTTCGCACCCCCGGCGGAGGATCGGCTGGGGCTCGTCGCGCGCGAGCTGTGGCTCGACCGGGCCGCGCTGGCGCTGCTCGCGGTCGCGGTGGCGCTCGTGTGGCTGGTGCTCGCTCCGCTCTGGCTCGCGCCGGGGGCGCTCGTCGCGCCGGCGGCGCTCATCGTCTACGAGCGCCTCGTGCCGAAGCTCCCGCTCGACGCGACGTGGCAGCGCGTCAGTCGCGCCGCGCGCCACGTCGCCCGCGCCCATCGCGCCAGAGCGGTCGTCTTCGGCCACACGCACACGCCCGAGGGCACCTGGGAGGGCGGGCTGTTCTTCGGCAACACCGGCTCGTGGTCCGCCGCCTTCGAGGACGTGGCCTGCACCAAGCCGGTCTTCGCCGCGCGCCCCCTGGTCTGGCTGAGGTCCGAGCCGGGGGCGGGCAGCGCCGCGCGCCTCTCGGGAGGCCTCGTGACCTGGAAGAACGGCCGCTTCGAGGCCCTCACGGCCAGCGTCCCGCCCCCTGCCGGGCAGCGCAGCGAGCCGCACGGCGCCCATCCGCCTCTCCAGTCGCCAGCGACCGCCGCGCTGCGCACGTGACGCGCGTCACGCACGTCACGCACGTGTCCGAGCAGGCCGGCGCTCTTCACTCGAATTGAGCTCCTTCCTGACTTGCGCGAGGCGTCCCGCCGCTGGATGCTCCCGGCACGACACGCGTCCCGCTGACGAGGAAGCTCTGTGAACCCCCCGCTCCACATCGAAGCCGCCGGTGACAGCCACGTTGGCCACCAGCGCGAGCACAACGAGGACAGCTTCGCGGTCGATCTGGATCTCGGCCTCTTCGTCGTCGCGGACGGCATCGGCGGCGCCGCCGGTGGGGAGGTCGCGTCACGGATGGCGGTCGACATCGTGCGTTCGTTCTGCAAGGACGGCGAGGGCGAGATCACCCAGCCGACGGGGTACGACGAGGAGGTGACGCCCCTCGAGCTGCGCCTGGTGTCGTCCATCTGGCGCGCCAACGAGCGCATCTTCGAGGTCGGGCAGCGCGACCCGCTCTGCTACGGCATGGGGACGACGTTCGCGGGCGTCTACGCCGACGGGAGCTCGGCGTGCATCGCGCACGTCGGCGACAGCCGCGTCTACCGTTACCGAAGGCGCCGGCTCGAGCGGCTCACCGAGGATCACTCGCTCTGGAACGAGCACCTGAACAGCGGCGAGCAGCTGCCTGACGATGTGGATCCGCTGCTCGCCCGCAACGTCGTGACGCGCGCGCTCGGGATGGGGAAGACCGTCGACGTGGCCACGCGCGTCGAGCGGCCCGAGGCCGGAGATCTCCTGCTGATCTGCTCGGACGGGCTCTCGGGTCCGGTCTCCGAGCTGGAGATCGCCGAGCTGCTCGCAAAGGAGAGCGACCTCGCCACGACGGCGCGGTCCCTCATCGACCGCGCCAACCAGCACGGCGGCCCCGACAACGTCACGTGCGTGCTCGTGCGGTGGAACGCCGGCGACTGACGCGGCCGAGCGCGCCGCGCCGGAGCGGGGTGCTGCTTCGTGGGATACGGGCTGCCGAACGACGCGGATGAGCCAGTAGCGCACGAAGATGCGCCCCGCTCTACGGGAGCGTCTTGATCCGGAGCAGATCGGCGGACCTTGTCATGTCGCTGGCGAGCGTGCCCGGGGTCGCGTCGTCGCTCTCGTGCTCCACGAGCGAGAACAGCTTCCCGAACGGCGTTGCGAGCTGCTCGTCGGTCGGCTCCGCCTCGCTCCACCCCTCCGGAAGCGGCGGCAGCGCGTCGCCTTCGATCGCGTCGTACGCGCTCGACAGCCGCTCGAAGCCGTCGCGCACCGCCTTGTCGACCTCCGCGCCTTCGGCGCCCTTGGTCAGGATCCACGGCTGGAAGGCCTCGTAGGTCGCCACGCCGGCCGCGACGTTCGCGCGCATGTCGGCGAGCGTGTACTGGGCGTAGCGCGACTCCTCCTCTCCGGTCGCCGCCTTGCTGGTCTTCTCCACCTGCTCCGCGATGGAGGCGATGACCCCGCGGTAGGCGGACGGCGCGTCGAGCGCGAGCGAGCCGAAATCCGATTGCATCTTCGCCGCGTCGGCCGCGAGGCGCGCGCAGAGCGCGTCCTTGAACGAAGCGGCCTCGGCCTCGGTGGCAGGGAAGGCCGCCTCGCTGTAGTTATCGAGCTCAGACTCGAAGGCGAGGACGGGCTCCGGGATCGCGTCGGCCCAGAGGATGCGCTCGATGGCGTGCACGCCGGTCACCCCCTCACCGTCGAAGAGGTCGTCGTCGGCCTCGACCTCGATGAACGCGTCGTAGCGGGCATCCGTCGAGTAGTCGAGATCCGGAAAGACGACCGCGATGGCTCCTTCGATGCTCTCGTAGGCTTGCCGTGCCTTCTTCCACTCGGCCTTCATGGCATCGACGGCCTCCTTGTCGCTCGCCGCGCTCCACCCGTCGGCGTCCGGCGCGGGCGCGGCCGCCTGGAGCGCGGCCGTGGCGGCGGCGAACTGGTCGATGTTGCCCTGGATGAAGGTCTTCACGTCGGACACGGCCTGCTGCTCGTACTCCGCGTCGGTGAGCAGCGTCTCGTTGTCGCTTCCACACGCAGGAAGCGAGAGGGCGGCGGCGGCGATGGCCAGACCGGACCGCAAGCGGGCGGGGATGTGCATGATGTTGAGCTCCTTGTCACCGCTCGCGTTCGACGAGCGCGCGATGTGGATTGGTGCGTGTGCGTCTCGGTGGACGTCGATCAGAGCGAGCGCACGAAGTCGATCAGGGCCCCGCGATCCTCGTAGGAGAGCGCGCGGAACGCGGCGACCGAAGCGGCGGCCTCCGAGCCGGGGCCGTCGTGGAGCAAGATGGCCTGCTCGATGGTCCTGGCGCGGCCGTCGTGGAGGTACGAGGTGCTGTGGCGCACGCCGATGAGCGGCGCCGTCCGCCAGGCGACGGAGCTGGCCGACTCGTCGGCCAGCCCGTCGGCGAGATCAGGGCCGAGGTCGTGCAGGAGGAAATCCGTGTAGACGGGAGCGTCGATGTCCGCGAGCTGCGCGATCGGGTAGTCGGCGCGCGTCCTCAGCGAGGGGACATGGCAGGCGGCGCAGTCGGCCTCGGCGAACAGCGCCTGGCCGCGCGCGTCGGCGGGCGCGCGCCTCGGGATCTCGAGCAAGCGCATGTAGTCGGCGACAGCGTTCACCGTGTCGAGGACCACGTCCTCGCCCGGCTTGGCGTCGTCCGTGAGCCCGTCGGGGTTCGGCAGCTCGTCCGGCCGGAGCGGCGAGGTGATGCCCATGTCGCCCTGGTAGGCATCGGCCGTGAAGTCGTCGAGCGTGGCGACCCGCGCCTTGAACCCGAAGCGGCCGATGAGGTTCTCGTCGCCCTCGACGAAGGCGTTGAACGACTCGTCCCCGCTCTTCTTCGAGTGGAACACCACGCGGTTGATGCGCCCGCGGATGGCGTCGCCGCGCGCGGCCTGCTCGGCCGCGACCCGCTCGATCTCGGCGTCGTCGACCGCCTCCATGTAGCCGCGCCCGAACACCGGCGGGCCGAGGCGCTTCGAGACCTTGATCGTCGCCCCGGTCTCGGGCTGCGAGAGCGTCGTCGCCCCCCCGACGGCGTAGGGCCGCAACGTGTGTCCGTAGGGGAGCCCCCCCTGATCCGCCGCCGGCGTCACGCCGTCGTCCTCGACGAGCGCCATCTTCTGGACCGCGCCCGGGCCGCGCGCGGCGCCGTCGTGACAGCCGGCGCACGCCGCGCGGATGTAGAGCGGCCCGAGGCCATCGCGCTCGCGAAAGACGAAATCGAAGAGCGCGTCGCCGTCCTTGAACCGAGCTACCTGCTCCGCAGAAGCGTCGTGCAGCGGGATGTCGGTGAGGTCATCGCCGATCAGCGTGATGCCAGCCAGAGGATCGTCGGGAGCGGACTCCGAGCCGCAACCCACACTGAAGACCAGCGGGAGGGCAAGAAACAGGGCAAATCGTGACATGTCGTCGACCGGAACCGTAGCCGTAAATGAAAGTCAGCGTCAATAACCCACGGCGGCGCGCTCGCCGGGCTGGTGTGCGGGATCGCGCATGGGCGGATCCCACCGCCTTGCGAAGCGCGGCGGAGGCTCGGGCGTTACACTGCCCGAGCCGGCGCGGACGGGCTCACGCTGGAGGACAGCGGATGAAGCAGCGAGATGACGAGCGGCGCGCGGCCTCGAAGGCCCTCCGGGACGGACTGCGGGAGATCGAGCGGAACGAGGAGCGCCGCGCGGCTCACGAGGAGCTCAGCGCCGGCTGGCTCCGGTACATGGGCCCCGGCTACGGCAACGACATCTGCTCGATGTGCGGCGCGCTCCTCGACAGGGGAACGGCCTACATGCACTGCGCGCCCTGCCTGGCGACGCGCGGGATCGACGAGCAGGCGCTGCGCGGCGTGTGCGCGCAGGCGATGGCGGAGGACTGGCCGTTCCAGGATCGCCGGCTCGACGGCGGGCGCTGGGCGCGCGCGCTGATCGCGTTCTGGCGGAATCACGTCGATCCGATCGAGTCGAAGGCGATCCCGTACCGGAACAACACGCTCGAGTCTTCCTTCTACTACATGAAGCGACGCCTCACCGAGGCGGGGGTCGCGGACATCTGGACGGTGCCTGACGAGAGCCAGCGTGGGCTCGATCCTGCGATGGTCGTGCGGGCCCGGGGCGGCGCGCTTGCGATCGGCGTCACCACCCAGCGGCGCATCGCGACGGCCGACGAGGGCGCGCACGCGCACATCGCGCTGTTCGACGAGTTCCTCCACCTCGCGGGTGCGCGGGAGGGCTTCCTGGTGGTCGAGAAGCTGAGCCGACGTGCGCGGCGCGACACGCCCGTTCGGGAGATCGTGGTGACCACCGCCGAGGGACGGCGCGTGACGCAGCTCCGCTGCATGCAGGAGGATCGGAGTTGGCCCGCGCCGGCGGCGCCGGCGTAGAGCCGGGCGCTGTCGCGGCGCGGACCTCACGCCGCGCTACTGCCGGAAACGCTGCTCGATATCGTAGATCTCTGCCGCCACGCCGTCGGCTCCGTCATAGGTTCGGCTGGCCCCGCGCCCTCCGATCCCGGCCTCACCCAGCTCGATGGTCGTGTTCATGAGCGAAGGCTCGATGCCCGCGTACGCGATGGCGATCGAGTGGCCGCCGAGCCCGCCGCCGCCCGGGCCGCCCTGGCCGCCCCGGCCACCGCGACCGCCAGGGCAGGCGGCGTTCAGCCCGGTGGCCTCGCCTCGGGTCCCGGCTGCCCCGTGGTCGCCGCCCTCGCCGCCCGGCTGGCCCTCGCCCCCAGCGCCGCCATTGCCGCCGCGGCCGGTCTTCAGAACCACGTCGTTCAAGTCGATGGACGCGCTCCCCACGAAGAGGGCGATGCTCACCCCGCCGGCGCCTCCGCCGCGACCGCCGAGCCCCCCGCACCCGCCCGCGCCCCCGGCGCCTCCGCCAGCGCCGGCCGCAGAGACCTCGAAAGGGCACATCTGCGCGCCGGTGCCGCCCTTCGCGCCGCCGCCTCCTCCGCCGCCCTGGCCCCGCCTGCCCGGCGTCCCGTCGCCAGCGAGCGGGCCAGTATACCCATCCAGGAACAGATCGCCGAAGCCCGTCGCGCCGGCGCCCGGGCTCCCGTCCACCCCGTCCGCGCCATCCTGCCCCGCGGTGCAGCGCTGGGCGCTGGTCTCGCCCTTGCCGCCGTTCATCACATCGCTCGGAACCCCGCTGCTTCCATCCCCCCCGGACTCCAGGCCACCCGTCCCCCCCGTGCCGCCGCGCGAGTCGTCCGACCGATCGTCGGGCGTACCGCAGGTGTTGTTCACGGGGAGCCCGCCGGTGACCGTCGTGGCCGAGCACGCGGCGTTGCCGAAGTTGCCGATCATCCCTTTCTCGGCAGCGCCGTCCACGAACGCCCCGCCGCTGGCCCCCGGCGCCCCGTCGCCCGCCTCGAGGATGCACCGCGTGAAATCGACAGGGACCCCGGAGCTGTTCGCGGCGATCGCCGATCGGCCTGCCAGCTCGGTGTGGGTCACCGGGATCGAGCGCGCGATCACGTGGAGATCCTCGATCACCGCCGCGCCTTCGCCGTTGTCGAACGAGAGCGGCGTCTCGCCTTCGGGAGCGGTGAGCGTGGTCTTCTTCTTGTCGCCTATCCAGCGCCAGCGGTCGTCGCAGTCGAGCCCGCCGAAGAGCCTGTGTCCCCCCGGCACGATCACCGCCTCATCGAACGTCTGGGCGCAGAGATAGATGCGCCTTCCGTTGTCCGGGGAGAGCTGGAGCGCCTCCGAGATCGTCCTCAGGGGCGCCCTCTGGATCCCCGCGTTGCTGTCGTCCCCCAGGGTGCTCGAGACCCACACCCCGCACTTCGAGGGGACCGTCTCGTGCTTGCTCGGAGTGCAGGCCTCGTCGGACAGCTCGTCTTCGAGGTTCCCTATCCCGATGATATCATCCGGCTGCTCGAAGCAGCCGCTCAACGCCATCGCGACCGGAATGAACCCCACTACCCGTGCATCAACCTTGAATCGAATCCTCATACTATTCCTATTCCGGTCAGCCCTGCGCGTTTTCCAAGCAAAGCGACCTGCGCGTGCCGCCCGGCGCGATCGCCACGCCTGCCCCGCCACGCGCGCGCTCGTTGGCGGGCGCGGGCGTCGCCCGGGCGGGGGAGGGGTCACCCGGGCGGGGAGGAGACGAGGGCCGCGGCGCGCGTGAGCGCGTGGCCGCCCCGCGCCTGCCGGCGCGCGGCGTGTCGGCTCAGTTGCCTCCCGTTGCCCCCAGTTGCCCATCGCCGGGTATTCCGTGCGAACATCGGCCCATGAGCGCGAACCTGGGGGATCTCGTGCGCGAGCTGATCGAGGCCGGCGGCGGCGAGCCGATCGAAGGCGGTCGCTTCCTGCCGCTCGTCACGCTGGAGTCCGGCGCCCGGGTGGGACTGGACGGCTCGGGCGCCTGGGTCTTCGCGCCCGAAGGCGGCGGGGCGGCTCAGGCCATCGCGCCGGAGCGCGAGCGGGCCTTCTTCGAGGTGCTGGAAACGAAGCGGGACGACTTCGACGGGAGCATCGAGGCGGCGGCGAAGGCCGCGGGCCTGCCCCCCGAGGAGGTGGCCTTCTCGTTCCCCGCGGCCGACGTCGTCCGCGCGGTGCTCGCGAGAGGCTTGCCGAGCATGACGCGGCTCGCGCTCTCGTGGCTCCGGTTGACGGAGGTCCGCGCGCTCCGCGCCGAGATCATGGCCGTCTCGCGCGACCCGACGATGCCCGTGCCCGTCCGGGACCTGGCGGAGCGGCTCACGGTCCCCGCGTGAGCCCGCGCCGCGCCCCGCCCGGAGGCGGGGCCGGCGCGGGGAGGGAGGTCAGACGGTCGCGAACGCGTCGGCCGGGATGTCGAGCGCGGACGAGTCCTCGCGCCCGAGGATCTCGGCCGAGAACTTCGCGTGCGGCAGCACGTTGGCCGCGAAGTAGAGGGCAGCGTGCTTCTTGCCCTCGTAGAAGGCGCGGTCCTTCGCGCCGGCGTCGCCGGCCGGGAGGCCCTCCATCGCCTTGAGCGCGATGACCGCGCCGTCGAGCAGGAGCCAGCCGATCGCGAGCTCGCTCATCATTTCGAGGAAGCGGTTCGCCGCGAGCGGCACCATCGGCATCTTGCCCATCTGGAACCACGAGAGCAGCCGCATCGCGGTGCCGGCGACGGCCTCGTGCGCCTCGCGGAGCTCCTTGATGCTCGCGGCGAGGACGGGGTGCTTCTCGTTGGCCTTCACGAACTCGGCCACGTCGTTCAGGAAGGCCTGCAGGTTGACCCCGCCGCCCTGGCCGAGCTTCCGCCCGACGAGGTCCATCGCCTGGATGTGGTTCGTGCCCTCGTAGATCGAGAAGACCTTCGCGTCGCGGCAGTACTGCTCGACCGGGTAATCCTTCGTGTACCCGGCGCCGCCGAAGGTCTGGATCGCCGTCTCGCAGACGCGGAACGCCTGGTCGGACGAGTAGGCCTTCACGAGCGGCACGAGCAGGTCGACCTGGCCCTGGTTGTAGGCGGCCGCGCGGTCGTCCTTGCCCTGGTAGACGGCGACCGCGTCCTGGTGGCGCGCGAGCTTGATGATGAGCGCGCGGATGCCCTCCACGCGGCTCTTCATGTCGAGCAGCATCCGCCGCACGTCCGGGTGATCGATGACCGGCACGCGCGGCGCCGTCGCGTCCTTCCACTGGAGGATCGACGAGCCCTGCTTGCGATCCTTCGCGTACTCGAGCGCGTTCAGGTACGCCGAGGACGCGACCGACACGCCCTGCAGGCCCACGGAGATGCGCGCGCCGTTCATCATCCGGAACATCTGCGGCATGCCCTGGTGCTCGACGGTGCCGACGAGCTCCCCGAGGCAGGCGTCGCTCTCGCCGAAGTTGAGCACGCACGTCGACGACCCGTTGATGCCCATCTTGTGCTCGATGTTGCCGACGACGACGTCGTTCGGCGCGCCGAGCGAGCCGTCGTCGTTCACCCGGACCTTGGGCACGACGAAGAGGCTGAGCCCCTTCGTGCCGGGGGGCGCGCCCTCGACGCGGGCGAGCACGAGGTGCACCACGTTCTCGGTGAGGTCCTGATCGCCGCCGGAGATGAAGATCTTCGTGCCGCGGATGAGGTACTTGCCGTCCTTCTGCTTCACCGCGCTCGTCCGCGACGAGCCGACGTCCGACCCGGCCTGGGGCTCGGTCAGGCACATCGTCCCGCTCCACTGCCCGCCGTACATCCGCTTCAAGAAGAGGTCGCGCTGCCTCGGCGTCCCGAAGTGCTCGATCACCTCGGCCGCGCCGTACGTCAGCCCGGGGTACATGTTGAGCGCCGCGTTCGCGCCGCAGAGGAACTCCTCCACCACCGTGTAGAGCGTGAAGGGACCGCCCTGACCGTCGTAGGTGGGCGAGACCGAGACCGACTTCCACCCGGCCTCATACAGCTTGTCCCACGCGTCCTTGAACCCCGGCGGGGTCTTGACCTGCCCCTCCTCGATGCGACAGCCGACCCGATCGCCGACCGCGTTGAGCGGGCCGAAGACATCGCACGCGAACTTGTATGCCTCGTCGACGACCATCCCGACCTCGTCGCGCCCCCACGCGTCGTAGGGCGCGCTGCCGAGCAGCTCGTCCAGGCGGAATTGCTCGAAGAGGAGGAAGCGGATCTCGCGGAGGTCGGCCTTGTAGCGGTTCTGGTGGGTTTGAGCGTTCGACATGGGAGACCTCCTCGTTGCCGCGGCAGGGAGGCGCTGGCAGCCGGTTCCCTTCCCGGTCTTCCGCGCAGCTGCGGCACAGTTCTGCATTCGCCTAGCATGTCGCCGCGGCGCGTCAACATCCGTCCGCAACACGTGAAGAATCTCGTGGAGATCCGTGGAGATCGGGGCATCCGAGGCGGGTCGTCGGCGGGGCTCCCGCGCCGGGATCCACGGCGTTGAACTGGCGAGCGGCGCGGCGTAGGCTCGCTCGCGATCGACCATGTCCGACCCGGCTTACATCACGCCCAGCGGGGCCAGGAGGCTGTCCGAAGAGCTCGCGCGGCTCCGCTCCGTGGAGCGGCCTCGCATCGTCCAGGAGGTCGCCGACGCGGCGGCGCAGGGCGACCGCTCCGAGAACGCCGAGTACATCTACGGCAAGAAGAAGCTGCGCGAGATCGACCGGCGGATGCACTACCTGACCAAGCGGCTGGAGAAGGCCGTCGTGGTCGATCCGTCCGAGCAGCGCGGCGACAAGGTCTTCTTCGGCGCGACGGTCGAGATCGAGGGCGAGGACGGCGCGCGCCACACGTACCAGATCGTGGGCGAGGACGAGATCGACAGCGCGGCAGGACGCATCAGCTGGCGCTCTCCGGTCGGCCGGTCGCTCCTCGGCAAGCGGGCGGGGGACGTGATCACGGTGCGCCGCCCGGCGGGCGAGGCGGAGATGGAGCTCATCTCGGTGCGTTACGGCTGAGCGCCGCGCAGGCGCCAGGGCCAGAGAACCAGAGAAGGAGACGGAATCGGCATGAGGATCTTGCACACGATGCTCCGGGTCGGCGATCTCGAGCGCTCGATCGGCTTCTACAGGGACGTGCTCGGGATGCAGCTCCTGTCGCGGCAGGACTACCCGGAGGGCAAGTTCACGCTCTGCTTCCTCGGCTACGGGAAGAACCCCGAGCACGCCGAGCTCGAGCTCACGCACAACTGGGGCGTGGACAAATACGAGCTCGGCACGGCGTACGGGCACATCGCGCTCGGGGTCGACGACATCCGCGGGGCCTGCGACCGCATCCGGGCGGCGGGCGGGAAGATCACGCGCGAGCCGGGCCCGATGAAGCACGGCAAGACCGTGATCGCGTTCGTCGAGGATCCGGACGGCTACAAGGTCGAGCTCATCGAGGAGTCGAGCCGGAGCCGGTAGCCGGAGCCGGGACTCGAGGCCGGCGAGGCGCGTCGAGGCAGGTGAGGGCGCGGAGCGGCCGGAGGCCCAGAGGAGCCTCCGCGCTGCCCGCGCCTCGTCTCTGCTACGCGCTCGCCTACTCGCTCGCCTCCGCGCTCGCTTCAAGCCCGCGAGGCGCGGCTGATCAGGCGCCCACGACCGGCGCGGCGTCGTTCGCCGGCTCGGGGGACGAGAGCTCGCCGCCCTCTGCCGCGGACGCCTCCTCGTCGGGCGCCTTGGCCGGCGCCTCGGACGAGGCGCTGCTCGCGGCCGCCGCGGCCTTCTCGGCGTTCGGGCGCCGGCCGCGCGGCTTCTGCAGCAGCGACGGGGCGAGGTCGCCGTCGCCGCCCTCGTGCCAGCGCAGGTACGCGACGGCGCGGCGGCACTCCTCGTACGCCTTCGCGACCAGCGAGATCGCGCGGGCGCGGCGATCGCCGGCGTCGGTGATCTTCGGCGCCGCGGACGAGCCCTTGCCGGGCTTCGCGGCGAGCGCGGCGAGGAGGCGCACGCCGAGATCCGCGGCGCGCTCGAGCTCCTCGTCCTCGACCGCCGTCTTCGCGCGGACCTTGTCCCAGGAGCCGCGGAAGAGCTCGGCCAGGGCGATGAGATCGCTCGCGAGATCCGCGTGCCCCTTGCCCTTGCGGATGTCGGCGACGCGCTGCTTGTCGAGGAGGTTCCTGTGACCGAGCGCCTCGGCGGCGACGAGGAGCGCCTCGCGCAGCGTGCCGGCCTCTTCGGTGAGCTTCTTCGCGTCGAGCTCGCTCGCGGGCGTGCTGTAGAGAAGATCGGCGTACCAGGCCGCGAGGGCGAAGTCCTCGAGCTCGTCCAGCATCGCGATCGGATGGTTCGGGAGATCCCGGACGATCTCGTCGCGGAGCTCGCGCAGGTGGGGCAGGGCGGAGAGCACGGAGCTCACGGCCCTGGGGACCTCGACGTAGACGGTCACGAGATCGTCGGGGCCGAGCTCGAGGAGCTTCGGCTCAACGCGGCCGTACGCAGCGAGCGCGGCGGCCGGCGAGGACGGGAGAACGGGAGCAGGTGCTGCTTTCGGGGGTCTCGCCATACAGGTGTCTCCAGCGGAGGGCGCGCACACTGCCAGACAGAAGCGCGAAGGGAAAGGGGGACCGCGCGATTGCCGCCGGAGGCTCGGCCGGAGGGCGCCCTGGCGCGAACAGACTCTCCGGCCGGGCGCGCTGTGCTCTGGTAGATTGCGGCGCGAGGACTCACGACATCATGTACGCGATTGCGATCATTCGTTACAGGCGACCGCTCGACGAGGTGCTCCCGGCCGTCGACGCCCACCGCGCCTACCTGAAGGGGCTCATCGAGCAGGGACTGCTGCTCGTGTCAGGGCCGCTCGATCCCCGCTACGGCGGGGCGCTCCTGCTCCGGGTGCCCGACGAGGCGGCCGCGGCGACGCTGGATCGGATCCGGGACGGCGATCCCTTCACGGCGAAGGGGCTGGCGCAGTACGAGCTCCTGCCCTGGGCGCCGGTGTTCGGAAAGGAGGAGCTCGACAGGGTGTTCGCCCCGAAGCCCTGACGGGAGCGCCGCGCCGTTCATCGCACCGGCGCCGTCCGCGCCGCCGACCGCGCCGCGCGCTACGGCGTGTCGAACGAGAGCACGCCCGAGTCGTCCGTCGTGTAGCGCCCGCCCGGCGTGATGCGCATCGCGAGCTCCGGCTCCCGGGAGACGACGGCCACGTCGTAGCCGCCCTTCGGCAGGAGACCGGTGATCACGTGCCTGCGCGTCGCGCGAGGCACCTGATAGGACAGCGGCCCCGAGCTCGGTCGCGGTTCCGAGCGCAGATCCGAGCGGAAGAGGACGACCGTGCCCGCCACGAGCGCGCCGTCGAAGCCGGAGCCCTGCGCGCTGTCGATCCGCGTCGCCGCATCCATCGCCGCGCCCGCGTCCGCGCCTTGCAGCACGTGCAGGAAGCGGACGTCCGTCGGGGCGGTCGGATCCTCCACGACGAGGCGGTGGGTCGTCGGCTCCATCGCCGCCGGCTTGTCGACGTTCTCGATCGGCACGGCCGCCATGCGGGCGCTCCGCGGCAAGAGGCTCTGGATGAACAGCGTCTGCCCCCGCGGGGTCACGGCGCTGGCCGTCCGGCCGGCGATCCGCGGCGCCGAGGTGGTCATCAGGTTGAACCGCTTGAACCGGCCGGCGGTGCGGGACGTCGCGCGGTCGTAGACGACCACGTGATCCGGCTGCAGCCAGACGACCGACCGGCTCGCATGGACCATGTCGCGGGCGGCGTCCGTGGGCACCCAGACGTTCTCGCGGGTGTTGTACAGATCCGTCGCTATCCCCTCGGCGAACACGTAGCCGGCGCCGCGGGTCATGCGCGTGCTCGGATCGCCGGCGGCGCGCCCCTCGCGCCACTGGCCGCCTCGCGCGACGATCTCCTTCTCGTACCAGCGGATATTCGACGGCTTGTCGTTCTGCAGGGAGAGGGTGTTGTGGTAGTCGGTCGTGGCCCCGATCAGGTTGTTCGAGTAACTCGTGTGCTCCTTCGTCAGCCACTCTCCCTTCCGGTAGAGCTCGATCTGATTGCAATCGCCGATCTGGTGGTTGATGGTGACCCAGCCGCACCGCCAGGTGAACCACGTCGCGCCCGCCGTCCAGTCCGATCGCGCGCGGAGGGAGCCGCGTCCCTGCGCCCGCTCGAAGAAGGCGGTGGGCATCGCCGGGCGAGGATCCGCCGGGAGCGGCGCGGCCGGGTCGAAGAGCATGAAGCTCAGGATCGCCCGGCTCGGGGCGGGTGAGCCCCAGATCTTGGACGTGCGCGCGTAGAGCTCGGGCGCGCCGCCCGCGATCGTGTTGGCCACGATCCAGCGCGATCTCTGCAAGCGCGCGGTGTTGCCCGTGAGCTGGTCGTAGACGCCCAGCGAGCCGAACAGCTCCGCGAAGCGCGGCTCGACCCAGACCTGCAGCGTGTCGCCGTAGTTCGCCATCTCGTAGACCGGCCCGAGGTCGCGCCTCGACGGGTACGTGACCGGGCCCGGCGCGATCGAGTGCAGGAACCCGTCCGTGAAGCGGTCCCAGTATCCGCTGCGCAGCAGCCCGATCTGAGGTCCTGACTGGGCCTGGGTGCCGTAGCCGGCCGTGTAGAGCCCGAGCAGCGCGTGGTGGAGGGTCGCGACGCCGCCGCCGTAGAGAAAGCCCTCCACGGGCAGGCCGCCGCTGGCCACGCCGAGCCCGTCGGACGGGACCCCGAGCTGCTTGGCCGCGGTCTCGGAGGCCTCGAAGATGGCAAAGGCCTGGTAGAGCCACGCGCCCGTCGCGTCCGCGCGATAGCTGCGCAGCGTGTTGCCGAGCGTCCCCGCCGGCGCGCTCGGATCGAGCGGAGGGTCGTCCGCGTCGTCCATCGAGAGCGACATCAGCGTGACCTGGCGCAGATGGCCGAGATAGTAGTTGTTCGCAGCCCACCTGAGCTGGAGCGGATCGCGGAGCAGCGCCGGATCGTTCATGACGCCGACGGGGTGGGGGTGCTCGTTGCCCGCCGTCGAGGCGTGGAGGTTGTCGTCAATCCACCTGAGAAAGACCTGCCGTATCTTGGCCTTGTCGCCGGCGGAGAGCACCGGGCGGCCGCCGCTGTCGGTCGCGTTATAGATCCAATCGACCGTCAGCGGGAACCCTTCACCCCACCAGCGCGAGCGATCGCCGGTCGCGAACCCCGGGCGGCGGAAGGGCTGGCCGTCGGCTCTCCCCTTGCTCGCCTCCTCGATGGCGACCATCAAGAGATTGCGCGCCCTGACGGCGTGGGTGGGGCGGGCCGCGACGTCGGCATCGATGAGCGACATGAATGCGAAAAACTCGGCATACGCCTCGGTCGGATACTGCTCGTAGGCGTTGGTGCCGCCGTCCGGCCACGTCGGGTTCGGCCGCCCATTCGGGTAGAACCGGCCTTCGTAAGCTGCGATCGCACCCCGGAGCGCGGGCAACATGGCCTCCCTGTACATGCGGTTTCGGCTGTCCGCGGCCCACCCGCGCAGCCTTGGGAGGTGTTCGTTCGTGAGCCAGAGTCGCGGGTGACCGGTGACAGGCTGCGCGGCGGCGCGCCCCGGCGCCCCGACAAGGCCCAGGGAGAGCACCGCGGCGGTGAGGATGTGGTGAATCGGTCGCATGCTGGTTCTCGGTATCGCTGGGCGCGAACAGCCGCGCCGGCCAGCGTTGACCCACGCTGAACAGCACGCGTCGTGCCGAGTATTTTCGTGCGCGTCGCGCGTCACGAGGAATGAGCAGTGTGCGTCCGTGTCACATGGCCAACATCGACGGCGCCGCCGAGCGGCTCGCGCGTGGCGACCTCATCAACCCTCGGGCGGAGACGCGCGCATCATCCCTGTGCTCGACCGTCGGAGGACGGCGCCATGCACGTCGCGCAGGTGGTAATACTGCGTACCATTCACCTGGTAAGGCGACGCCATCGCGGCGGAGCTGGCGCTCGCGCTTCGCGGGGCAGGACGGCGGCGACGTAGAAATAGCGAGCGCAATCGAAATGCCGAGCGGAGTGAGCCCTCGCCTCCGCGCCCCTCCGCGGCCCCGGAAGACTCGGACACCTCGGAACGTCGGAACGTCGGAGGACACGCGCCTCGAGGCTCGAGGACACATGACGCGAATCCGCCGCACCTCCGCGCGGATCTGTCGCTATACTCGGCGAAGATAGGAGCGCTCTGCAGCATGCCGACGCCAGACTCCTCCCAGTTCCTTGGCGATCCTCGGGTCCTGCGCGAGGGGAATCTCGTGAAGGGCACCCTGATCGGCTCCCGCGCCGAGGCCCTGCGGCAGAGCTATGGCGATCGGGCCGTGGCGGATCTGAGCCGTCAGCTCTCGCCGCAGGCGGCCCGCTACCTCGACGATCCGCCGATGCCTCTGGCCTGGCACGACATGGCGCCGCTCCTCGAGATCGACTGCGCGCTCCTGCACGGGCTCTTCGGCGGCAGGATGGAGAAGATGCGCTTCTTCGGCGCGGAGATCGCCCGGAAGGACCTGACGACGACCTACAAGACGATGGCGGTGGTGGGCTCGCCGTCGGTGCTCTTCAAGCGCTTCGGCCTCATGTACAAGACCTACTTCAAGTACGGCGACTTCAGCGTGACGGCCACCAGCGACGCCGCGGGGAGGGCCACGCTCTCGGGCGGCGGCCTGCCGCTCTACATGTGCGGCCATGCCATCTTGGGCTGGGTCGAGGCGGGCCTCGCGCTCCTGGGCAGCAAGCGCAGCTCGGTCGAGCATACGGCCTGCAGGCACCGCGGGGCGCCGCGGTGCACCTGGTCGATCTACTGGTGATCCGCCGCTGGTTCCTCGGGGCTTCGCCCCGAACCCCTGCGTCCGCTTCGCGGCCGCGCCAGTTCCATGTCAGCAATCCCCGGCGGGATTTCTGACATGGAACTAGGCGGCCCGCCCGTCGTCCCCGAACGCCGCCCGCGCGAGCAGCCGCTGCAGCGCCTCGGCGCTCTCCTCCCACGACGGGGGCGCCGCCTCGGCGAACGCGTCCTCGTCCCAGGTTCGCGCGAGCGCCTCGCGGAGCGCCCGGCCGAGCGCCCCGGCATCGCGCGACGGGACGAGAAGCCCGGTGCGCCCCGGCGTCACCACATCCGGGATGCCCCCGACGCGCGTGGCCACCACAGGCCGCGCAGCCGCGAGCGCCTCGAGCACCACGTTCGGCGTTCCTTCCGCCCAGCTCGGAAGCGCCAGAAGATCCGTCGCGGCGAGGTGGCGGGCAACCGCGGAGAGCGGCCTTGCCCCGACCGCGATGATTCGCCCGCGCCCCTCGCCCAGATCTGCGGGCTCGCGAAAGCGCCGCGCGGCGGCCTGCTCGACCGCAGCCCGCTCCGGACCGTCGCCGACGATCACGAGATGGACAGGCTCGCTTCCGTCGTGGCCGTCCCTGCCGAGCGCCTCGAACGCGTGCAGCAGCTCGTGGATCCCTTTCTCCCGGCTGACGTGCCCGACGAAGGTGACGATGCGCCCGCGCGCCGGGAGCCCGAGCTCGCGCCGGGCAGCGCGCCGGTCGGCAGGGCGGAAGAGCGCGCGGTCGACCCCGTTGCGGACGAGGACCGCGCGCTCCTTCGGCGCGCCGAGGGCCACGAGCGCCTCGACCATCGGCCGGCTCACGCCGATGGCGCATGCGGCGGACCGGAGCGCGCTGCCGACGAGCGGCCGCACCGATCGCCAGCGCGCCACGACGTTCACGTCCGTGCCGTGGGCCTTCACCGCATAAGGGAGGCCGAGCATCCGGGCGAGCAGCGCCGCGGCGCAGGCGTCGGGGTAGAGCCACGCCCCCAGCACGACGTCGAACCGCCCCCGCAGTCGCGGGACGTACGGCAGGAGCCCCGCCAGGTAGAGCGGCGCGTTCACGGGCGCCAGCACCCGGCCCGCCCCGGGGAGGTACGGCGCGCGCGCGTGGACCACGGGGACGCCGTCGATCTCGTCGCGCGCGGGCACCGCCACCAGCCGGCCCGGGCGTGTGCGATCGCCCAGGAGCGATACGCCCGGGTGGTACGGGATCGCCGCGAGCACCTCCACCGCGCACAGGCGCGACAGCGCCGCGAGCTGCTGCCGCTGGAACGCGCACGACAGCGGCTCAACCCGGTTCGGAAAGATGCGCGTCACCCAGAGGACGCGCAGCGGCCTCGGCCAGCCCGCCTCCTTCATGCCCACGTTCACACCCGACTTCATGATGTAATATTTGTTACATTCGATGGGTCCGCCCTCAGCGGGGCAGCGATGGACTCCGGGGTACGTCCTGCCCTGTCGGCGCACGTCCACACCGCGAGCGCACGCCTTGCACGGCCTGGCCCGCTCTCCGGAGCGTCCCCGGCGGCGCTGCGCAGCCCCTCGCGCGGCACGCCGTAGCACGCGCACGCCGAGGCCAGATTTGTAATGTTGCAAACATCATCGAACGTGGGACGCTCCGGGCGCCGGGCGTGCTGCCGGGGAGGGGAGGGCGGCCGATTCGGGTCGCTCCGTGCCGCGGGGCTTGCCGCTCGACAGCGAGGGGGCGCGTGTTCTCGTTCGTCTTGCCGATGTGGGACTCCGACGTGACGGCGCGGGCGGCGCTGGAGCAGAGCGTGGCGTCGAACGTCGGGGACGTGGGCTCGGGAGCGCTGATGGCTGGCGTCGTGGGCTCGCTCGAGGGGTCTCTCCGGGGCGAGGTGTCTCGTTATGGACTGAGCGTCGATGGAAGCTACGAGCGGGTATTTCAGGTCTCGCTCGACCCGGCTCGACTCACGCCCTCCGACAGCGCCTCGGCGCGGCTCGGCGGGGGAGCGGGCTGGGCGCTCTCGCCGCTCGCGGATCTCTCCATGGCCGCGGCCGGCTACCTCGCGACCCGCCTCGGCGTGCGCGCCGACGACGCGCTCGCCGCGCGCGATCCGTTCCTGTCCGGCGATCGCCTGCAATACACGCTCTCCGCCGCGCCGGCCCTCTCCATCACGGCGTCGCGGCGCTCCTCGGTGCGCGTCGGCGTCGGCTACGAGCAGGCGGGCGCGCTCTCGGCCGACGACCCTGCCGCGGTCGGGATCGACGCGCACACGGGGCGCGCCGAGGTGAGCACCTCGTTCGACCTCGGCGCGCTGGACACGCTGACACCCGAGCTCCGGTACGAGGTCACCCAGTACCATCACGCGCTGCTCGACACCGATCTCACGCGCGGCGCGGCCCGCGTCCACGCCGGCGCCGCGCTCCTCTCCGAGTCTCACGAGCTCACGCGGAACCTCTCGACGCGCGTCGCCGGCGGCGTGACCGTCGCGAGCCCGCCGCCCGTGCTGTCGTCGCGCGACGCGGTGCTCTCGCCGGCGGCGCGGATCGGGCTCACCTACGTGGAGGAGCGCTATCGGCTGACGGCGGGTTACGCCTATGCCTACACGTCGCTCGGGCCGAGGATCGGATTCGGACACGAGCACGAGGCGTCCCTCGAAGCGAGCTTTCGGCCCGCCCGGGGCGGCGCGACCCGCGACCTCATCGTGACCGGGGTCGCCCGCTTCTCGACCGGCAGCGCCCCCGTCGCCGCCAATCCCCCGCTCCACCTCACCCCCGGCGCGGCGGCGCCCTCCAGGGAGGGGTCGGTGTCCACGACCACGGCGCTCGCGGGCGCGGAGATCTCCTATCCCCTCTGGCGCGGGCTCGCGCTGAGCGGCGGCGTCGATCTGGAGTACACGCGCGCCGCGCTCGATCCAGCGCCGAACGCAGGCGAGGCCGGCGGCTCGCTGAGGAGCATCGTCAGCGCCGGGATCTCGGGGACGCTATCGACGGATCGACACCGGACGCTCCGCCGCGATCCCGACGGCGCTTGGGACGACGAGCGCCGCGGCGCGATGATCCAGGGGATGCCCTCCGGCCGCTGGCAGGCGCCCGAGCCAGGCCGCGAGCCCGACGACGGCGGCGACACCTCCGGCGAGGCCCCACCCGCGCGCGCCGCGCAAGCCGGCCCGCGCGCGACGCGCGACGCGCGATAAGCCCCCTCGACACGCCAATCGCTCCCCCCGCAGGGAGCGGCGCGCCCACCCGCGCGACGGCTCAGCCGCCGGAGAGCCGCGAGACGACCGTGCACCGGGCGGCGCACGCCTGGCGTGGCGCGTGGCGCGTGGCGCGCGGCGCGTGGCGCGTGGCGCGCGGCGGCTCAGCCTCGGTCCACGGGACGCTAAGGACTCGACGTAGGCAATCCGTCGACGGCGTTCTCGCGCCGCGACTCCCCACGACAGCCCGCACGTCATCGGCGCGACCCGGCCGCGAAAGCGCCAATTTCGCCGCGCCCGACCTCGCGCACGGCGGCTCAGTCCGCCGTCATGAAATGAGATTCGTCGGAGGCATCTGGCAGTCTGCCCCGGTCTGCTCTAGTGTAGGTTCAACTACAACCGTAGGTGCCCCGTCAGAGGCGACGCGCCGTGATGTGCGACCGCCCGGGGCCGACGAGTGGAGGGAAGATGCTGGAGCTGTTCCGGTCGCCGCGCCGGGCCATGGTGTGGTTTGTCGAGGCCAGCCTGCTCTCGCTCCTGGTGTGCTGCGCGCCGGGCGTGATCGTGGGCTGGGAGCATACGCTCGATGGGGAGCGCTTCGGACGGACAGCGAGCATCTCGTTGGTGGCGCTGACGTCGCTCTACTATCACGGCCTGTACGGGCCCGAGCCTCCCAGGGCACGGGCGCTGGTCCTGACGACGTTCCGGGCGCTCGGCCTGGCGGCGGCTGTGCTGTGGCTCGCGTTCTGGCTCGTGCCGGACGCGCAGATCAGCGACCGGGTGCTCCTGACGTCGCTCGGCGCGGCGGCGCTCGTGCTCCCCGCGTGGCGCGCGGCGTGTGATCGGGTGATGAGGAGCGAGAGCTTCTCCAAGCGCGCGGTCGTGCTGGGCTCAGGCGAGCTCGCCCGCTCGTGCGCGGCCCTCATCCGGAAGGATGGACAGGTCCTCGGGCTGCGCCTCGCCGGCCGGCTCGTCAGAGACGAGGAGCCGATCGACGAGGCCGAGATCGCGGGGAGGTACCGTGACCTCCGCCGCCTCGTCGAGCAGCGCGGCGTCGCGGCGGTGATCGTGGCGACGTCCGATCGCCGCGCCGCCTTCCCGCTGGAAGAGTTGCTCGATCTGAAGCTCCGCGGCGTCGAGATCGAGGAGGGCATGGATTTCTACGAGCGGGTGACCGGCAAGATCTGCGTGCGCGAGCTGAGGCCGAGCCAGATCATCTTCTCTCACGGGTTCAGCGTGCGGCGGCGGACGCTGATCGCGAAGCGGATCTTCGACGTCGCGTGCGCGACCGTCGGGCTCGTCCTCGCGCTGCCGCTGATGGCGCTCACGGCCGCCCTGGTGAAGCTCGACTCCAGGGGGCCGGCGCTCTATTCGCAGATCCGGACAGGCGCTCTCGGGAAGCCGTTCAGGATCCACAAGTTCCGCTCGATGAGGACCGACGCCGAGAAGGACGGGGCGGCGTGGGCGACGGAGAACGATCCGCGCGTGACCCGCGTCGGGCGCTTCATCCGGAAGACGCGGCTCGACGAGCTGCCGCAGCTCTGGAATGTGCTCGTCGGCGAGATGAGCATGGTGGGGCCGCGGCCCGAGCGCCCCGAGTTCATCGACGCCCTGGAGAAGCAAATCCCCTTCTTCCGGCAGCGGCTCTTCGTGAAGCCGGGAGTGACGGGGCACGCACAGGTGCGCTGCCGTTACGGCGCGTCCGCCGAGGACGCGCTGGAGAAGCTCCAGTATGATCTCTATTATATGAAGAGCTTCTCGCTCTGGTTCGATATCTCCATCCTCATCGACACCGTGAAGGTCGTGCTCTGGCGCATCGGCGCACGGTGAATCGTCCGGCCGCCGCTCCGTGCAATGGCTGCGCTCTTTACCGCCGGGCTCGGTGGCGCGCCCTCTGCAGAGCACGCGCGAGAGATCGGCGGTCGTCGGTCTCCGGGGGGTTCGGCGATGAAGACGTGGATGAGGGCGAGCGTCGTGAGCTCGGTGCTTCTGGTCCAGGGCTGCGCGGAGCTCGACCCGGCGCCGGGAGAGAGCGTCGCCGTCGCGGCGAGCAGCCTGAATGTCTCGGCCTTCCGCTTCATGGAAGGCGGAGAGCTGCCGTATGTGCTCGGCTTCTCACCCGAGACCGGCCAGATCCTCGGCGGCGCGCACCAGCTCCTCATCCCGCGAGCCGGCGGCCGCGAGGCGCTCGACGGCGCCAACCTGCCCTCGCACCTGCACCCCGAGCTCCGGGGCTCCCTGCTCCAGCTCAACTCGACGCTCCGGGAAGGCGAGGCGCAGTCGACCGCGTTCGCCTCGAACTGGTGGCCGCAGCGGCAGAACGGCATCGCCGATCGCTGGAACTCGACCAACAAGAACTACTCCGACCGGATCTCCGACCCGGACAACATCTCTCCCGTCGAGAAATACGATGTCCTGTTCCACTCGGGGCAGATGGAGACGCTCGGGGCCATCGCCTCGTGGAGCATGGACGACCTCAGGAGGCCTCCCTACCTGCGCAATCCTCCGTATATCCAGCCGACGGTGGTCGTGGCCGGCCCGGCCACGCGCTGGGAGCTACAGCATCACGGGCTCTACCAGGGTGTCTACCCGGAGTACTGGTGGGGGCACTGCAACGGGTGGTCGGCCTACGTCGCCGCCGAGGGGGCCGGGCCGCGCCGCGACGTCCGGGTGAAGCTCTCCGGCGCGAAGGTGACCGAGTGCGCCGCGGCGGAGACCGGCTGCGTCCTGTTCCGCATGGCGGACATCGAGGCGCTGATGAGCGAGCTCTACTTCAGCGACTCGGTGACCTTCTCGGGACGTCGCTGCGAGACGCGGGCGGATCGGACGATGCGCGACGTCTACGGCAGGCCCATCGACCCCGCCTGCCGCGACCTGAACCCGGCCACGATGCACGTGGCCATGACCGGGCTGCTCGGGGTCGGAGCAAAGCCGCTCCACGGCGACTCGACCCAGCGACAGAAGCTCATGTTCGTCGTCGACCACACCTGGGACGTCGAGGTGTGGAGCTTCCCCGTCAAGCAGTTCTCGATCGATGTCATCGAGGAGGTGGACGTCCGGCAGGCCGCGCGGCTCCTGTGCGGCGGCGCGTATGCGGGCGCCGACTGCTACAATTACAGGTTCAACCCGGGCGCGACGCGCTTCGTCCGCGTCGCCGCGCGCTTCTGGATGATCTCCGATTCGGTCACCGGCGAGACGCTGCTCACGCCGCCCGAGCAGCGCACCGTGCCGCTCTCCGTGTCGGAGCTGCACTACGTGCTCGAGCTCGACGAGAACCTCACCATCCTGGGCGGCGAGTGGATCAAGAACCCCTCGATCGTGAACGGGGTCAACGGCAAGGAGCTCCACCCGGATTATCTCTGGATCCCGGTGCGGGCCCAGGGCGCGGGCGAGGACGCCGACGATCTCGGGGGCGCCGAGGACAACCCCTACATCTCGTACGCGAAGGTCAAGGCGCTGCTCACGCTCTCGCAGCGCGACGACTGAGGCGCAATGCCGTGCGCGCCGCGCGCGCCACGCCCGAAGCGCCCGGCCTGTCAGAAGTGCGACGGCGAACGGCGGCGCGGCGGAGATTCAAGAAGCGTTGGCGGGGTGGACGGGACTCGAACCCGCGGCCTCCGGCGTGACAGGCCGGCGTTATAACCAACTTAACTACCACCCCAGACGTCAGGGATACGACCGCTCGGCGAGCGCCGAGCCAGCTCGGCTTTGCTTCCCATGAGCAAGCTCGCCATGAGCCAGACCTCCTCGCCTGGCCTGCACCGAGCGATGCAAGCCAACCGAGGGAGGCTCAGGCGAGCATCGACTCAGATGTGACAGGGAAGAAAGCTGGCGGGGTGGACGGGACTCGAACCCGCGGCCTCCGGCGTGACAGGCCGGCGTTATAACCAACTTAACTACCACCCCAGACTGACATCACTACAGATCACCCAGGCCCCTAGACCCAGGAAGTGGGCGGGACAGGGGTCGAACCTGCGACCATCGGCTTGTAAGGCCGACGCTCTGCCGCTGAGCTACCCGCCCCGTCGGAGAGGTGCGCGACTGTACTCGCCGAACGGAGTCCGTCAAGATTTATTTCTCGCGGCCTCCGTCCCTGGCTGATCGAGCCCGCGCCTGCCCTTCGATCTCCGTGGCTTTCGCCGCGTGCCGCGCCGCCACACGCGCCCGCACCGGTCCCGCCGCCACCCTCGCGATCCGCGTCCGCGTCCGCGCCTCGCGTCGCTCGTTTGCTGCGATTGCAAGCGCTGTCACGAACGCGCCGGGCGGCCGTGCGAACAGAGCTGTTGGACCGTGTGACAACCTGACTCATCGACACACTTACAGCGTAAATTTCCCATGTGTCCGCGCTACGCTGTGCGTCAGCGGCGCCAGCCGCGTGTACGCGTAGTGGAGGAGCAAGCAACGTATGGCGGAGAAGATCGGCATCCTCGTCGGCTGGGAACAGTCGTTCCCTCAGGCCTTCCTCGAGAGGTGCAACAAGGTGCCGGGCATCCGGGCGGAGATCGCGAAGCTCGGCGGGACGCCCGAGCGGTTCGAGAGCCCGTACCGGGTGCTCATCGACCGGATCAGCCAGGAGGTGAAGCACTACCGCTTCTACTTGAAGGCCGCCGCGCTCGGCGGGGCGTTCGTGATCAACGACCCGTTCTGGTGGAGCGCGGACGACAAGTTCTTCGGCTACTCGCTGGCGTCGCAGATCGGCATCGCGACGCCGCGCACCGTCATGCTGCCCCAGCGCGACTACATCCCGGCGATCGTCAAGGAGCGCAGCCTCCGCAACCTCGAGTATCCGCTCAACTGGGAGGCGATCATCGACTACGTGCGCTTCCCGGCCATCCTCAAGCCCGCGGACGGCGGCGGGTGGAAGGACGTGTCGGTGGTGCGGAGCCAGGAGGAGCTGCTCGCCGCCTACAACGCCTCGGGGCAGAACGTCATGACCCTGCAGGAGTTCATCGACTTCGACGACTACGTCCGCTGCATCTGCGTCGGGAAGGATCGCATCCTCCCGATCCAGTACGACCCCAGGGCGATCGGCCCCACGGGGCTCCGCGGCTGCTACGTGCAGCACGAGAACGAGCGATGGCTCCCGAAGGCGCTGCACGACCGCGTCATCGAGGACGCGATCAAGATCAACAAGGCGCTCGGCTACGACATGAACTCGATCGAGTTCGCGATCCGCGACGGCGTCCCGTACGCGATCGATTTCACGAACCCGGCGCCGGACATGCACATCGAGCACCTGCGGGAGCGGTACTTCAACATCGCCGTCGACTGGATGGTCGCGTTCGCCGTGGAGTGCTCGAGGGGCGACCGGCGGACGAGGGACGGCTACGCGTGGTCGAGGCTCGTCCGGCCCTCCGTGGGCAAGGTTCGGCTCGGGGCCTCGTCGTGACCGCCGTCGAGGGGCTCCTCGACGGCCAGTTCACGCTGGGCATCGAGGAGGAGTTCCAGATCGTCGACGCGGAGACGCGCGAGCTGCGGTCGTACGTGAGCCAGCTGCTCGAGGGGGGGCAGGGCCACGAGCTGCTGCGCGGCCGGGCCCGCCCGGAGATGCATCAGTCGGTCGTGGAGACGGGCACCGGCGTCTGCCGGGACATCCGGCAGGCGAGGGGAGAGCTCGCCGAGCTGCGCGGCAGCCTGAACGCGCTCGCGCGGCGAGGGGGGATGCGGATCGTCGCGGCCGGGACGCACCCGTTCAGCGACTGGAAGAAGCAGGACATCACCGACGGCGAGCGCTACCGGTGCATCGTGGAGGACCTGCAGGACGTCGCCCGCGCCAACCTCATCTTCGGGCTGCACGTCCACGTCGGCGTCAAGGACCGCGAGGTGGCGATGGCCCTCGCGAACCAGGTCCGCTACTTCCTGCCGCACATCCTCGCGCTCTCCACGAGCTCGCCGTTCTGGCTCGGCCGCCCCTCGGGGCTGAAGAGCACGCGCAGCGAGATCTTCAAGCGCTTCCCGCGCACCGGGATCCCGGGGCTCTTCGAGTCGTACGGCCACTTCCAGCGCTTCGTCGATCTGCTCGTGAAGACGGGCTGCATCGACAACGCGAAGAAGATCTGGTGGGACGTCCGCCCGCACCCGTTCTTCGACACGGTCGAGGTGAGGATCTGCGACATGACCACGCGCCTCGACGACACCGTGGCGCTGGCCGCGCTCGTCCAGGCCGTCATGGGCAAGCTCTACCTCCTCTACCGGCGCAACCTCGGGTTCCGCGAGTACCGGCAGGAGCTCATCGAGGAGAACAAGTGGCGCGCCGTGCGCTACGGCCTCGACGGGCAGCTCATCGACTTCGGGAAGCAGGAGCAGGTCCCCGTCCGCCACCTCGTCGACGAGCTCCTCGAGTTCGTGCAGGAGTCGGCGGAGATCTTCGGATCGCAGGGCGAGCTCGAGCGGGTCCGGAGGATCCTCCACGAAGGGACGAGCGCGGATCGCCAGCTCGCGGTCTACGCCCGGACGAAGAGCTTCCACGCCGTGGTCGACGACCTGATCGAGCAGTCGAGCCTCGGCCTGTGAGGCCCCGAGCTGCCCGGCGGCGGAGGCCGCCGTGGGGAGGCCGCGCGCCGGGAGCAGCCCTCCTCCCGGCGCGCGGGCGGCTCCCGCGGAGGCGCTCGGCGGGGCAGGGGCGGCGGGGCGGCGGGGTGCATCGAGAGGCGGCCGCCGGCCGAGGCGCGCCTCCGTGCGAGAATTTCTGCTCGCGCTCCGGCTCTGCTACCGTGCGGCCGTGGGAAACGCTCCGCATCGCTGCGTCGCAGCTCTCTCGGTGGGCTGGCTGCTCGCGCTGTCCGTCACCGCGGGCGCCGCGGGTTGCGCGTCGACCGAGTACGTCAACGAAGGTCCCGGGCAGCCGACGCCGCGGGCCTCCGGCTCGCTGCCTCCCGGATCGGTGGGCGTCTGCAAGCAGCCGCTCACGAAGCGGCCGCCCATCGTGAGCGAGGAGCTCTGGGCGCACGCGAAGCCGTGCACGTCGCGCACGCCGCCCTCGACCATCCGGCTCGGCTACGCGAAGGACGGCTCCGCGGGCGCCGATCCGGAGACGGAGCAGCTGGTCGAGAAGGTGCTGGCGGCGCTCGCCGAAGGGACGAAGCCCGATGGCGGGAACAACCAGGTCACGGGCGCGATCCGCGCGGTCCGCTCCTACGCGGCGAGGAAGGACGAGCTGCGCGCCCGGATCGCGCGGGACTCGGCCTCGGATCAGGCGTGCGACGTGACCTACCTGCTCAACACGATGTCCGCCGCGCGGGGCAAGCTGTCCGGAGGCGACGCCTGCACCGCGGAGGTGTTCGACCCGGAGACCCGCGCCGACGCGTGCCTCTTCGACACGAAGCGGCCCGAGGGGCTCTGGCTGTCGAGCGGCTGGTCCTGCATGACGTTCACCGGGGCGCTCGGGAACGAGGCGTCCTGCCATCAGCTCTGCGGTTACGACGACTACTGCGCGCGGCAGGTGTACTGCGCCGCAGGCGACGTCAACCTGCTGCTCTGCGCGCTCGGCGTCTGCCTGCCGGAGCCGTCCGCCGGCATCAAGTGACGGCCGCGCGGAGCTAGTCCGCGAGAAGCGCGCTCAGCCGCTCGAGGACGCCGCGGAGCAGCTCGCGCGCGCCGCGAAGGAGCGCGCGCACATCGCGAAGGGCGTCATGGACCTCGCCGGGCACGGGCAGGAGGCCCGCGCGGGCGGCGAGCGCCGCCCCCGAGACGAGCAGCAGGACCACGACCAAGGCCAGGAAGATGCGGCGGGGCCACCGCCGCCGTCGGCGGGGCGCCGGCGTCATCAGGGCCGGAGGCGCGGACTTGACCGGCAGCTTGCGGCTGGAGGGCGGCGGGAAGGAGGACTTGGGCGGCGGCTCGTCGAGAGAGACGGGGAGGATGCCGGCGAACGTGGCCGGCAGCGGCGTGTTCCCGGCGGGCGGCCGCTTGCTGCTGCGCGGCTCGCCTCGCCGCCCGGACGTGGAGCGGAGCTCCCCCCGCGACGACAAGCGGCTGTCCGCGAGCTGGATCGCCGTCGCGAGCTTCTTCCGGCGCTCGGTCACGGCGTCCCCGAGCGTCTCGCGGACGAAGCGACCGACGTCGCCGTCCGTGACCGAGGCGCCGAGAGAGATCGCGATCTGGTCGAGCGTTCGCTGGAACGACGCGCAATCGCTCCAGCGGTCCGCCGGATCCTTGGCCAGCGCGCGCTCGATCGCCAGCGCGAGATCGAAGGGGACGTCCGGCACGAGCTCGCGGATGGGGACGGGGGCGAAGCGAATGATGTTCTCCATCGTCTTCGCGTCCGTCTTGCCGCGGAACGGGTGGTAGCCGCTGAGGGTCGTGTAGAGGAGGACCCCGAGCGAGAAGATGTCGGCGCGCCGATCGACCTTGCCCGACGTGAGCTGCTCCGGCGAGAGGTACGGGATCTTGCCCTTGAGCTGGCCGGCGACGTGCGTCTCGTGCAGGCGGCCCGTGGCCTTGGCGACGCCGAAGTCGACGATCTTCACGATGCCGTCGAACGACACCATCACGTTCTGCGGGGAGATGTCGCGGTGCACGAGGTCGACGAGCCTGCCCTCGTCGTCGCGCAGCTCGTGCGCGGCGTGCAGGCCGGCGCAGATGCTCGAGGCGATGCGCAGGAGGATCGGCAGGGGGACGCCGCCGGTCGATTTCACCTGCTTGTTCAGCGAGGCGATCGTGTCGCCGTCGACCCACTCCATGACGATGTAGAGCACGCCGTTCTCGTCGCCGAGCTCGACGATCTCGACCGCGTGGGGGTGCCGGATGCGGGACGCGAGGCGCGCCTCGTCGAGGAACATCGCCTCGAAGGCCGGGTCGTCGCCGAACTCCGGCAGCATCGTCTTGATGGCGACGATCTTCTGGAAGCCGCGGGATCCCACGAGGCGCGCCGCCCAGACGGCCGCCATCCCTCCACGGGCGACCGGCATGAGGAGCTCGTAGCGGCCCAGCGTGTCTCCAGGCTTGAGGTCCGACAGGATCTGCACGCGGTGGTCCTACTAGATGGGGAGGCGGAGTTTGGAGGGGTAGGGCTCGAGTGCCACCGTTACGTTCGTGGAGGCCCGTAGCCTCGACGTCTGCCGGAGCGACGCAGCGCCATCGCGCCTGCACGTCACGAAGGAGGTCCCGCAAAGCCAGGGTGCCACGAAGCGTATACGGACCTCAAGCTCGGGGGCGAAGGCGCTTCGGAGGGACGCATCGCTGCGGAGGGTAGGCGAGCGCAGCCCGAAGAGAGGGCGCGGCGAGCGCGGCCGGGGCGATCGATGCGGCGCGCGAGGAGATCGGAACGGATGCGAACCGATGGGAACCGACGGGAACCGACGGGAACCGCGTGCGGCGAAAGGGAATGATTCGTTGCGTGTAAAGACGCGTGTAAAAGTGCGCGTAAAGGTGCGAAAAGTGCGCCAGCTCGCGTTGAAGACGCGGGCGCTGGAGTCGTGATACACGGTGAGCGACCTGCTCGACGAGGCCTCATGGAAGCCAATTTGCGCCCGATCCCGCCGCCTCACGACGAAGACAACGAAGACGTGCACTGGGCGCTGTCGACCGCGACCGCGCTGTGGGGGCGCGGGGAGCGCGACGAGGCCCTGAAATGGCTGCGCCGCGCCGCGGAGCAGGCCTCGGATGCCAACGCCGACCTGCGCGCCCTCGAGCTCTTCAAGGCCGCCGCGGAGGTGGCGCAGAAGATCGCGGCGCTCGAGGCGGATACGGCCACGGCCTCGCAGCCCACGACCGCGAGCGCGCCGCCGAATGCGGCCGCGAGCGCGCCTCCCCAGGCGTCCGGCGCGCCTCCCGCGACGGCGAGCGCGGCGCCGCCCAGGCCGAGCGCGCCGGGGGCATTGGCGCGACCGTCGCATCCGCCGGGCGTGGAGGCAGGACGAGCCGAGCGCGGCGGCGCGGGCACGAGCGCGCCGCCCGCCGCGATGCGGGCGCCTTCGGTCCGCGCGCCTGCCGGCGATGCGCCGACAGGGCCGATCACGTCCGCGGCGGCGACGTTCCGCGACGGCGCCGTGCCCAGGCCCGCGACGGGGCTGGGCCGGCCGGCGTCGGTGGTGCCGGGGCGCGCCCCTGGGCCGGTGAGCGCAGCGGCCCTGCGCGAGGTGACCCCGACCCAGCTGTCGCCGGCGGCGCGCACGCCAAGCCACGCGCCAGGGCTCCCGGCGCGCCCTGCCGCGGCGACGAAGACCGGCGCCCCGCCGGGCGCGGCCGCCTCGACGGCCGGATCGCCTGGCCGCGCTGTCCCGGCGAACGCGCGTGCGATCACCGGCTTCGCGGCGTCGCCCCACGGGAGGGTGTCGTCGACCACCGCGGTGACCGAGGAGGTCCCAGCGGTCAAGCTCCCGGCGGCGGGTGCGCTCGCTGGCCAGGAGCCGGGGCAGGGCGCGTCGGACGCCGCGCGCGAGAGTGCCAGCGGGGAGCAGCAGCTGGCCGACGCAGATCCTCCGGCCGATCAGCGCGCGACGGTGCCGACGCCGACGGCCATGGCCGCGGCGTTGGCGCGGCGGCCGGCGGTCCCGCTCGGCGCGGGCTCTTCGCAGGAGGCGACAGAGCGGCGCCCGGGGCTCTGGCCGAGCACGGACGATGAGGGCACCGCGCGCCGCCCCCTGACCCCGCAGGAGCAGCGGGTGCTGATGGAGCTCCGGATCGAGGATCTGGACGAGGAGACGCCGATGCTCGCCCTGGAGCAGCTGGCGGGCGACGGCAAGCCGCCCGCTGCCGCACCGGAGGCGGGCGACGCGTCCGACGACCGCGCCGACTGGACCGAGGCCGAGCCGGATGAAGCCGACGCTGGCATCGCCTCTGCGGATCACCAGGGAGATCCGACCTTGGCGGGGGAGCCCTCGGACGCGATGCAGGGCCAGGGCGCGGAGGAGGCGGCGTCCTGGTCGCAGGGAGCCCTCACGGACGATCGTGGGGGCTCGTCGGAGGACTCGTCGTGGAACGATCCGCCGTACGAAGGGGAATGGCAGGCGCCTCCGCCGCGGCTTCCCGCGTCGCAGATCGAGCCGCTGCCGGCGCTGCGGATCGCGGTGATCGGCATCTCGAGCGCCGGGGAGCTCCGGCTCGTCCCGATGGACGGAAGGAACGCTCCGCCACGGGGCGCGGCGCTCGGGATCCTCGTCCCGCTGAGCCCCGGGGACGGCGAGACGATCGCGCGGCTGCTCCAGCTGCGCAGCTGAGCTGCCGCGGCGCCGCGGGGACACGTTCGGCAAGAAGTGGGGCATCCCGCGCATCGACGGTAGCCTCGGGGGATGCATGACGAACGGACAGCCCCGAAGCGGATCCGCGTGACAGGACTGCAGGAGGCCCAGCTGCCGGCGCTCGTAGCGCTGGAGCAGGCCTGTACGGCGACGCACCGCGAGGCTGGCGCTGGGGTCGGGGTCTCGGAGATCGAGGCGCGGACGCTCGCCGATCTCGCCGCGCTGACGCGGCGGCACGACGTGCGCGTGGCAGAAGCGGACGACGAGGTAGCCGGCTACCTGGCGTGGCGTGACGAGGCGCCTGGGGTCGCAGTCCTGGAGGAGCTCTCGGTGCACCCGGACCACCAGCGATGCGGCATCGGGACGCGGCTGCTCGCGGACCTCCAGGATCGAGCGCGCGAGCTCGGCATGGATCAGATCGTCGTACGCTCCAGGGAGAAGGCGAGCTGGGCCCAGGCTTTCTACGAGAAGAAGGGCTTCGAGCCGCTCGGCGAGGGCGCGCCCGCGAAGGTCCGCGCGTGGTGGAGCGAGCAGGAGGCCTCCGGGAGCCCGCCGGCCCGAGCCGGCGAGGTCATCCTGTGGGCGGCCATTCCGCCGCAACGCCCTGAAGCGCTGGACGAGGGCGACGAGCGCAGCGAGAGCTGAACCCGGCCGGGCGGACGGTTCGCTCGGGGCCGTCGTGGGCCGGCGGGCGCCCGGGCGAAGGGGCGCGGTTGCAGAAGCGCGCGACGGCTCGGCCGGGGTTCGCCTGGCTGCGCTCGCGCCAGCCGTGGGGCCCGGAAAACCGACCGGGGGCGCGAGTTGACATAATGTTTCTTATGCGATCCAAGGCCGGTGCTGCGGGCAGGGGAGATCGGCTCGATTTCACGAGCAAATTCATGCACCTGAGGGCCGATCGGGCCCGCGGCGGTCGCCGCCGTCGCCGCAACCTGGGTCGGCTGCACCGGTCGCCGCCGTCGCCGCAACCTGGGTCAGTCGGCTTCGCCCGCGGCAACCTGGGTCGGCTGCGCCGGTCGCCGCCGTCGGTCGCCGCAACCTGGGTCGGTCGGCCTGCAACCTGCGGTCGGCCTCGCCCACGGACGGTCCGCCGCCACCCCTGGCTCTGCCCGCCACGAGACCTGGCCGGAGGCACCACTCCGGAGCCCCGCAACACGCCTCAAGGCGTCGTCCGCAACGCCCCGCGCGCCCTTCGGCCCGCCAGCATCGAGCCGCCGCGCCTCAGTCTGTACGTGTGTTCAGCCCTTCGGAACCGGGGGCGTCTCGACGTCGAGGCTCAGCAGCGAGCCGCCGTTCGTCAGGACGAACGCACGCCGGCCGTACGCCGCCGGCGTCATCGCGATGCCACCGCCGGTCTCGATGCCGTCGATCACGGCCCCGTCCAGCGGAGAGAACAGGAAGATCCCGTAGCGCGTGGTCGTCACCAGCAGCGCCCCCGAGAACGGCACGGGGGCCGAGATGCCGCCGTCAGGCAGGTCCCGGCGCCAGATCGTGCGGCCATCCTCCGGATCGAGCGCCCACAGGCCGGTCATGCCGGAGGACGCAAGCAGCACCTTCCGCGCGGGCACGATCGGACCGCCTCCGCTCCGGGGCTGGTGCGCAGGCTGCTCCCACAGGAGAAGCTCGGTCACGCCGACCGCCGTCTCGTTCATCCAGGCCCGGGTCCCGTTCTCTGCGTCGAGCGCGAAGACCCCGCCCGCGTAACCCGCCACGAAGACCACATCGCCCGAGGCGATCTTCCCGAGGACCGGCGTGGTGTCCGTGTCGAGGTACTTCGGCGTCTGGCCGCCCGCGCTCTGCTCGGCCTCGGCAGCCAGGTCGACGAGCGCCCACTGCTCGGACCCGTCCTTGAGGTCGTAGGCCATCACGACCCCGTCCGAGAACGCGGTGTAGACCTTGTCCCGGCCGAGCGCCGGCCCCGCGTGCCCGGAGATCTCCATCCCGCCCGCCGGCGTCCTGTGCTGGTGCCAGCGCATCGCCCCCGTCGCCGCGTCGAGCGCGATCAGCGTGTCGTTCGAGTTCGTCACGTAGAGCACGCCGTCGCGCAACACCGGCCGCCGCGCGACCCTCGCGTTGGTCATGAAGCGGTAGAGCAGCGCGCCGTCGGACGCGCGCACCTTGTAGAGGGCGCCATCGTCCGAGCCGAAATAGACCGTGTCCGACGCGGCGTCGTAGAGCGGCTCGCACTGCACCGGGCCGAGCGTCTCGAAGCGCCAGAGGACGTCGCTCGTGTCCGCGCGCAGCGCATACAGCCCGTGATCGCTCGATCCGACGAAGACGCGCCGGTGCGCCACGTCGATCTCGGGGCGGCCGCGCTCGTAGGCCTCGCCGACCTTGCGCGTCTCGGCGGTGAGCTCGCGGCGCATCGTGATGCCGAGGGCGCCGCCCGGGTGATGCAGCCAGAGCGGCGCATCGGGCGCCGCAGCGACGCCCAGGTTGCCGCAGCCGCTCAGCGGCGCGAGCCCCAGCCAGACGAGCGCGACGCCCGCTGCGCGGCTAGTGCGGCGCATCGCCCGCCTTCTTCTCCGCGTTCTCACGCGCCCGGCGGAGCAGCTGCTCGATCTCCTCCGGCGTCATCGACTGGCCCTTCGGACCGCCGAACGCGGCGCGGGGCGGCACGGCGGCCGGATCGATCTTGCGCAGCATCTCCTCGACGACCGCCTCGAGGAACTGGAACGGGCGGCCCTCCGTCGATGGCGCCTGGAGCTTCTCGTGCGCGCTCTTGAGCAGCTCCTTCGCCTTGTCGGTGTCGCCCTTGGCCAGGTGGAGCCGCGCCTGGTGGTACAGCGCGAGCTCCTTGTAGCCCTTCATGTCGATCGCCTCGAGCTCCTTGAACGACGCGAGCGCGCCGTCGAGATCCCCCTTGCCCTCGCGGGCGAAGGCAATGCCCTCGATGGCGCGCCCCTTCACGTCGGGATCGGCCCCGGCCAGCGGCGACGAGACCACGACGCTGTACGCGTCCAGCGCGTGCGCGTAGTCCTTCTTGTCGAGCAGCACCCCGGCCTGCCCGAGCTTCGCCAGCGTCGCCGCCCCGGTGCCGGCGTGCTCGTCGATGACCTTGTTGTACTCGGCGAGCGCGGTGGCCGACCGCTCGTCCGCGGTCTTGAAGGTCCTCGTGACGTCGAGCTCCTTCTCCTCCTCGGTGCGCGTGTCCTCGGCGAGCACCCTGCCCCGATCCGCGGCGACGGCCGAGACGAGCGCCGACGAAGAGACGGCGTCCTTCTTCTCGACCCGCGACAGGTAGAACAGCACGCCGCCGGTCGCGACGAGCGCCGCCAGCACGCCCCACTGGAGGATGTGGAAGTTCGCCTTGATCCACCGGCCAGCGCCGCTGCTCATCCGGCTGAGCGCGTCCTCGACCATCTCGCCCGGCAGCAGCTGGACCGGGCGGCGCCCCTCGGCCTGCTCCCTGCGGCGAGCGAGCAGCTCCTTCGCGCGGGCGTTCTTGTCCTTGGGCAGCTCCTCGCCGATCGCCTTCTTCTTGCGACGGCGCGCCGTGGCCTCGTCGCGGCGGCGGGCCGCGCGGTTCGGCGCCGCCTCGGCCGCCTCTTCGCCCGCCGCCTCCGGCGCGGGAGCCTCCTCCGCCTCGCCGACGCCGAGCGCGTCGGCCACGCGCTGCGCGGCCTCGTCGTCGCCGTCGCCGCCGCCGGCGTCCTTCACCGGAGCGCCGCGCGGCGGCCTCGCCGGGGCCGCCTCCGCGGCCCCGTCCTCGTCGCCATCGCTCCGCGTGGCGACATCGCCGTCGCTCCGCGCGGATTTCTCTTCGGCCTGCTCTCGGTCCTTGTCCGACACGCGGCGGACTCTAGTCTCGCGGCCTGCGGCGTCAATCTGGCCGGTGAGCGGCGGGCGCTTCGTCGTCCGAGCGCGGCGGCGCCCCGGCCTCCCCGGGCGACCAGGGCGCAGGCTGCGGGGGCGGGATCTCGTCGCTCAGCGGGACGACCGCGCACGCGGACACCTCGACGTTCTGGGTCGCGTACACCACGAAATCGCCGTAATTGCCGGCCTGCGCGCCCGCCGCGGGCGGCAGCGTCGCGAACGCCTCGGTCGGCTCGCTCCCCGGCGGGATCGCGAGCGTGACCGCGCGCTCCGGATCGAGCTCCGGCGCGCTGGCCGGGACGAGCGACGCGCCGTCCCGCTTCGGCGGGCGCCAGCCACGCGTGGGCCTGCCGAACCGCACCTCGCCGGGGCGGCCGTCGTCGGTCCGCGCGCGGCAGAGGACGCGCACGCCCTTGCCGTTGCCGGCCTTCGGGATCACGACGCCGAGGCCCACCCCGCTCTTCGCGAAGCGGCGCAGGCGGCCGAGATCGCGCTCGCGCGGCCCGCCGAGGAGGTCGAGGATGTCGGCCCGGAGCGCGAGCCCGAGCCCCCCCGGCAGCGGATCGGGCGTGCCGAGCATGCGCAGGAGCGGCGCCCGGAGCTCGGGGCCGGCGCCGAGCTTCACGAGGGCCTCCGCGATCGCGACCCGCGCGGTCTGGTACGGCTCCTGGCTCAGCCGCTCCGCGAGCGCCGGCCGCGCGGCGTCCTCGCCGATCGCCGCGAGCGCGGCCGCGGCGTACGGGCGGAGCCGCACGTCGCCGAGCGCCGCGATGAGCGGCGGCAGCGCCGCCTTCACCCGGATCTTGGCGAGCGCGTCCACGATCTCGCGCGCCCGCTCGAACGAGGTCACCTCGCCCGCGTCGGCGCCGCCGTCCTGCTCGGGGCCGCGGACCACCTGCCGCAGCCACGCCACGAGCACGTCGTCGCCGCGGCGATCGCCCGACTCCGCCAGCGCGAGCGCCGCGAGGCGCCGCCACTTGCGATCGCGATCGACGACGAGATCGCGGGTGAGCGGCGCGCCCTCGCCGAGCCGCGTGAGCGAGAGCGCCGCCCAGCGCCGCACCTCGTCGTCCTCGTCGCGCACGAGCGCGAGGCGCAGCGAGGGCGCCGCCTCGGAGCGGCGCAGATCGAACAGCACCTCGCCCGCCTTGCGCCGGATGGCCACGTCCGCGTCGTCGAGCAGCGCCGCGACCTCGACGACCGCGTCGGCGTCGCCCGCGATGCCGCGGCGGAGCGCGTCGGGCCAGCCCTTGCCCTCCTGCCGGAGGCCGCGGACCTCGTAACGCCCGTGCGACGCCTCGATCGCGCGCAGCTCCGACCGCATCGCGGCGAGCTCCGCCGGGCGCAGCGCGGAGATGTCTTCCTGCTGGCGCGGATCGGTCGCCACGTCGTAGAGCGCGCACGCGCCGATCTTGCGCGCGCAGACGAGCCGCAGCGTGCCCTTGGCGAGCAGCGTCTGCGTGTCCGTCTCGGCGAACGCGAAGCCCGGGAGCGAGGGCGGCCCGCCCGGCGCCGCCTTGCCCTGCTCCGCCGCCTCGTCGCCGGAGGCGAGCAGCGGCCCGAGGTCGGCGCCGCGCACGCGCGCCGGCCTCGGGATGCCGAGCCCCGCGAGCACCGTCGGCAGGAGATCGACGAGCTGCACCGGCGCCCGGACCACGCGCGGCGAGAGCAGGCCGGGCGCGCTCACGAGGAGCGGCACGCGCGCCTGCTCCTCGTACACGGTCGTGCCGTGGTAGCGACCGCCGTGCTCGCCGAACTCCTCGCCGTGATCGGCCGTGACGATCACGACGGCGTCCGGGCGCCCCTTGCGGACCTCGTCCACGATCGCGCCCACCCCCGCGTCCGCCACGGCGATCTCCGCGTCGTAGCGGTCGATGTCGCGGTCGCCGAGCGGGTGCTCCGGGTGCGCCTCGTACGGCTCGTGCGGCTCGAAGAGGTGCACCCACATGAACGCGCGCTGCTCCGGCCCGAGCCCGGCGAGGTAGCTCCGCACCTGCTCCAGCCGGAGCTCTGCGCTCGCGAACTCGACCTTCCGGTACTCGAAGTCGAGCGCCCGATCGCGCAGCGCGCCGAAGCGCTCGCCGTCGATGAAGAACACCGCCGGCGGATAGAAGCCCGCCGTCTTGTAGCCGTAGCGGCGGAGGTGTTGCGCGAAGGTCTCGGAGTCGTCCCCGAGCCCTTGCAGCACGAGCGGGCGGATGTACTTGCCCGTCATGAGCGACGACACCGCGTACGACGTGTGCGGCGTCGGCGTGTACGCCGCGTCGAAGCGCACGCCCTCGGCCGCGAGGCGATCGAGGTTCGGGGTGATCTTCCTTTCGTAGCCGTACGCCCCCACGTGGTCGGCGCGCAGGGCGTCGACGCTGATCAGCACGATGTCGCGCCCCCGCAGATCGATGGCGTGCCCGCTCGCGCGCTCGTCGAGCGGCGCGGCGTCGAGCGGCTCGGGCGGCGACAGCACGGCGGCGAGCTCGACCACGTGGCCGAGCAGCGGGCTGTGCGTCGCGTAGATCAGCCGGATGTTGTCCGCCAGCGCGAGCCTGTCCGCGGCGCCGGGCGCGAGCGCCGCGCCGAACGCGAAGAGGACGAGCGCGAGCGCCGCGCGCACCAGCCTGGGCGAGCGCCGCCCGTGCAGGTCCTCCAGGCGAGCCGCGCGCGCAGGCAGCGCCGGCGTCGCGAAGGTCGCCGCCGCGAGGGTGAGCGCCGCGAGCCCCAGGTGGAAGGCGGCGTAGAGGCGCGGCAAGACGCGCACGTTCGCGACCTCGAGCAGGACGATCGCGCAGATCGCCGCGAGGAGGAGCCACCTGCCGGAGGCCGCGGCGCGCGCTCGCTTCAGGGCGCGCGCGGCGCGCGGCGCCGCAGCGAACGTCGCCGCGGCGGCGACGAGCGCGAGCGCCGCGATGAAGGGCGCGCGCCGGCCGCCCTCGAGCATGCGCCCCGTCGAGACCCCGAAGGCCACCGCGCCGCCGAACACGCCCGCGATCAGCGCGGCCGCGGCGCGGAACGCCTTGCGCTCGGCGCGCATGACGATCTCGAGCACCGCGCCGAGGACGGCGGCGCACGGCGCCGCGGCCGAGAGCGCGAGCGGCAGGAGGTCGCGCAGGGCGCGGCCGAGCTCGTAGGGCCCGAGGAGCTCTCGCCACCGCCACACGCCGACGACCAGGAGCTCGGCGAGCGCGAGCGCCGCGATCGCGAGGTAGGCGTCCGCCATGCGCCACCCGATCTCCGTCTCCAGCTTCCTCGGAGGCGCGTCGGAGTTCCCGCTCGGGAACGTGGCGCGGCTCGGCGCGGGCGCCGGCGTGGACGGGCGCGCCGGCCCGGCCTGCGGGCGCGGCGCCGCCGGGGCCCGGTGGCCGGCCGGCCCCGGCATGACGCCGGCGATCCCCTCCCCGGCGGCCGTCGTGTCAGGCCGGCTTCCCAGGAGGGGCCGCCCGGAGGGCGCGGGCCCCCCAGGAGGCCGGCTGGCGCCCCCATGGCCCCGCGGGCGCATCGGAGCGGCCCCGTTGCGCTCGGTCATGCGTAGGAGACTTCGAGGATCTCGTACGTGCGCGGCCCGGCGGGCATGTTCACGCGGACCTCCTCGCCGACCTCATGGCCGAGCAGCGCGCGCGCGAGCGGCGAGGCGATGGAGATGCGCCCGACCTTGAGATCGGCCTCCTCGGGCCCGACGATCTGGAAGCTCTGCTCCTCGTCCGTGTCCACGTTCGCGAGCTTGACCTTGGCGCCGAACTGAACCTTGCTGCCGCTCAGCTTCGACGGATCGATCACCTCGGCGCGCGAGAGCGTCTGCTCGAGGTAGCTGATGCGGGCGACGATCATGCCCTGGCGCTCCTTGGCGGCGTGGTACTCGGCGTTCTCGGAGAGATCGCCGTGCTCCCGGGCCGTCCCGATGTCCTTGACGACCTGCGGCAGGTCGATCTCTTTCAGCCGTCGCATCTCTTCGCGGAGCCGCGCTTGTCCCTCGGGCGTCATCGGTACTTTCTCGGACATGGTGGGACGCTTTTAGCATGGCTCCCGGCCGGGAGACGACGGCCCTAGGCGCGCCAATCGCCCGAGGCGCCAGGCGCCCGGACCGCAGCGCGTGCCCCGCCGCCTTCGCCTAGCCGCGCCAGCGAACGATCTTCCGCGGCGGCCGCCGCGCATGGGCGTCCGCTGACTTGGTCGCGCTCCGGACGAGAGCCGCCGCCGTCCTGGAGAGCTCCTCGGGATGCGGTCCGCCGTGCGGGACGGCCGCGGCGTCCACCTTCGCCGTGGCCGCGCCGGTCGCCTCGGCGACCCGCACCTCGACCGGGACGTCCGCGTCCGGGAGCCGCACGAGGCCCCGGTACACGAACTCCCCTGGCGCATCTCCGGCGTCGGCCTGCTCCAGCACGTAGCGAGCGCCGGAGGACGGCCGTCCGACGGCCTGCGTCACAGCTGCGGCCCCGCGGGGGCGCGGCCCGACGCCGCCTTCTTGGCAGGCGTGCCGCGCGGCCCGCCCATCTCGTCGAGGAACCGGCGCGCGGTCACGGCGAACGGGCCGCCCCAGTCCCGGATGACCGACTCGAACACGGCGCGCGCCTCGTCGGGCTTCTTCATCTTGAGGAGCGTCTCGCCCTTGAGGACGAGCGCCTCCGGATCGAGCCCGGAGCCCGGGAAGGTCCGCAGCGCGTAGTCGATCCGGGCGAGGGCCGCGTCGAACGCGTCTTCCTTGAGGTAGTAGCGCGCGACGTAGAGCTCGTGGCGCACGAGCCGCCCCGTCACGACCTCGAGCATGTAAGCCGCGTCCTCGCGGTACCGGCTGCGCGGGTACTGCCGGAGGAACGTCCGGATCTCCTTGTAGGCCTCGAGCGTGGTCGCCTGATCGCGCTCCTCGGCCGGCGGCAGGAACACCGTGTCGTCGATGTCCAGGTAGAGCGCCTTCGCCATCCGGTACTTCGCGTACTCGACATTCCGGTCCGTCCGGTGCTCCTGGATGAACGCGCGGTACTCCGAGATCGCCTCCGGGTACTTTCCCTGCTCGAAATCGAGGTCCGCGATCCTGAGATCGGCGAGCCGGGCGTAGCGGCTGTAAGGGAAGAGCCGCTTCACCTCGCCGAAGAGGGCGCGAGCGTCCTCCCAGTCCTTGGCCTGGAAGGCGGCCATCGCCTCGTTGTACGCGGCGCGCGCGTCCTCGGTGTACGTGAGGGTCGCGGTGCGGCCGTCGTTGAGCTCGAAATCGCAGCCCGCGAGCGCGCCGAGGGCAGCGAGGCACCCGGCGAGGGCGAGGACAGCGGCGGAGGGTCTCATCGAGCAGGCCTCGTACCCAATCCGGCGCCGGCGCGCCAGGGCTTCCGCCGTGGGGCCGGGCCTGTGCTCCTTCGCTCCCCGCATCGTGGCGCACGGCTGAGCTGGGGTATGGTCGACCCATGCCCGCTTCCTCTCCGCCGCCCGCCCCAGCGGCCACCGCCCCGCCCGGAGGCGCCGCCGCGCCCACCGTGCTCGTGGTGGACGACGAGCGCAACATCCGCCGCACCCTCGCGCTGGTGCTGCAGGGTGAGGGCTACCAGGTCGCGGAGGCCGCGAGCGCCGAGGCGGCGCTGGAGCTGCTCGCGCACGGCGACAGCCCCGTCGACCTCGCCCTTGTCGACCTGCTCCTGCCCGGCATGAACGGCCTCGACCTCCTCCAGCGCGTGCGCCAGGACGACGCCACCCGCGAGCTCCCGGTGATCGTGATCAGCGGCCACGCGACCGTCAACGACGCGGTGAAGGCGATCAAGCTCGGCGCCAGCGACTTCTTCGAGAAGCCGCTGAACCGCGAGCGCGTCCTCGTGGGCGTGAAGAACGCGCTGCAGAACTCACGGCTCGCTCGAGAGGTCGAGGATCTCAAGGCGCAGGTGCAGGCGCGCTACGAGATGATCGGCCAGAGCGCGGCGATGCAGCGGCTGTTCAAGGAGATCGACCGCGTCGCGCCCACGAAGGCGAGCGTGCTCATCACGGGCGAGAGCGGCACGGGCAAGGAGCTCGTCAGCCGCGCCATCCACCGGCTGTCGCCGCGGGCGCGGGGCCCCTTCGTCCGGGTCAACTGCGCCGCGATCCCGCGCGAGCTCATCGAGAGCGAGCTCTTCGGCCACGAGCGCGGCGCGTTCACCGGGGCGAGCGGACCGAAGCGGGGCTTCTTCGAGCAGGCCCACGGCGGCACGCTGTTCCTCGACGAGATCGGCGACATGGACCTCGCCGCCCAGGCCAAGGTGCTGCGCGCGCTGCAGTCGGGCGAGATCTGCCGCGTCGGCAGCGAGCACAGCCGGTACGTCGACGTCCGCGTGCTCGCCGCGACGAACAAGGACCTCTCTCGCGAGGTCGCCGCGCTGCGCTTCCGCGAGGACCTCTTCTTCCGCCTCGCCGTGTTCCCCATCAAGAGCCCGGCGCTGCGCGACCGCATGGAGGACCTGCGCGCGCTCGCCGACGCGTTCATGGCGGCGTTCTGCAACGAGAACGGCCTCAAGCAGAAGGCCATCGATCCGGTGGTCTACGCCGCGCTCGAGCGCCGGAGCTGGCCGGGCAACGTCCGCGAGCTCAAGAACGTGATCGAGCGCGCCGCGATCCTCTCGGGCGATGTCGTCACGATCGCCGATCTCCCGGAGGATCCGCACGAGAACCCGTTCGAGGACGACGCGCAGGGGGCCGCCGGTGACGGCGCGGCGGCGCCCCCCGCCCCCGTCGCGGCCGAGCCGCCCGCGGGCGCGGCCCGCCACGAGCCGGAGCGCCCTCGCCTCACGCTCCGCGAGTTCCGCGATCGGGCCGAGCGCCGCTACATCGTCGAGGTGCTGGCCAGCCTCGACTGGAACATCTCGCGCGCGGCCGTTCTGCTCGGCGTCGAGCGCACGAACCTCCACAAGAAGATCCGCACGTACGGCATCAAGCGAGGTGAGGCGCCGTAGGCGAGGCCGACACGTCCCGCCTACGCGGCCCCCTCGATCGCCCTGCGGACGGCGCGGAGGAGCGACTCGGCCGTGAAGGGCTTCCCCAGCACCGCGGCGCCTGGCCGGACGGCAAACGGGCCGTCGAGGGCGTCGCCCGTGTAGCCGGACATGAAGAGCACCTTCATGTCCGGCCTGAGCTTCACGAGGCGAGCGGCGAGCTCGCCGCCGGACATCTCGGGCATCAGCACGTCGGTGAGCAGGAGGTCGACGCGCCCGCGCTGCGCCTCGCAGACGCGCAGCGCCTCGCGCGGCCCGCGCGCCGTCAGCGTCGTGTAGCCGTTCTGCCCCAGGATCCGGCTCGCGAGCGTGACCACCGCGTCCTCGTCGTCGGTGACGAGCACCGTCCCGCCCTCGCCCGGGCGCGGCGCGGCGCGGCGCGCGTGTACCGCGCGCGCGCGCCGCGAGGACGCCCCGCGCGCGGAGAGCGGCAGGTAGATCTCGACGCGCGTGCCCTGCCCGGGCCGGGAGGCGAGCTCGATGTGGCCGTGCCACTGCTTGACGATCCCGTACACGGTGGCGAGCCCGAGGCCGGTCCCCTTCCCCCTCGGCTTCGTCGTGAAGAACGGCTCGAAGGCGCGCGTCCGCACGTCGTCGCACATCCCGCTGCCGGTGTCGCTCACGACGAGGCGCGCGTACCGGCCGGGCGGGACCGCCGGGTGCGCGTCGCGCAGGCTCCCCGCAGCGCCGACGCGGACCGCGCGCGCCTCGATCGACAGCCGGCCGCCGCCTTGCATCGCGTCGCGCGCGTTCAGCGCGAGGTTCATCACCACCTGCTCGAGCTGCCCCGCGTCCGCCAGCACCCGGCAGGCCGACGGACCGAGCGCGATCGCGAGATCGATGCTGTCGCCGACGGCGGCGCGGAGCGCGCCGTCCATGCCGCGCACGACGTCCCGCAGATCCAGCACGACCGGCTGCGCGAGCCCCCGCCGGCTCACCGTGAGCAGCTGCCGCGTCAGCGACGCGGCCCGCTGCGCGGCGCGCTTGATCTCGGCGAGATCCTTCTGTACCGGGCTCTGCTCGTCGAGCTCCTCTATCACCAGGCTCGTGTAGTTCAGGATGATCGCGAGCAGGTTGTTGTAGTCGTGGGCGATCCCGCCCGCGAGCCGCCCCACCGCTTCCATCTTCTGCGCCTGGCCGAGCCCTTCCGAGAGCTCGCGCCGGCGATCGTCGGTGCAGCGCGCGGAGGAGAGATCGACGATGGCCCCGACCACGAGCCGCTCGCCGCTCGCTTCCGCGATGGTCTCGGTCCTCATCACCCGGACCGCCGATCCATCGCGGCGGGTGAGGAAGCCCTCGACCGCGCCGGCCGGCGGCGGCGTCGTGCCGGCCGCGCCCCCGCCGAGGTGGAGATCGCCCGCCGCGAGCGCCTCCTCCCGCGAGCCATAGCCGAGCAGCCGGGCGAGCACCTCGTTGCAGTCGACGAGGCGGCCGTCGGGCGCGGCGACGTAGAGCCCCGCCGGCGAGCAAGCCGCGAGCAGCGGGCTGTGCGCCACCGGATCCCTCGACGATCGTCCGCTGCTCATCGACGCATGGCCGTGGAGAAAACGTTCCGTCGGAGGGACATCTCCGACAACCAGAACTGAAGCGCGGACTCTCCGTCTTTGCAACGTCGTTCACACCGGCCGCACCGCGAACGTCACTGCAGGGCGGCGCGGCGAGCCGCGCAGCGTGGACGGTGTCTCGTTCTCCACTTCTCTCTTCTCCCCTTCTCCCCTTCTCCCCTTCTCCCCTTCGCTATCCCCCTTCGCTATCCCCCTTCTCTATTGCATCGAACTGGCCTAGACCGCGCCGGGGCTCGAGCGAGCCCGCTGGAGCGCTCCATGTTCTTCCTCGACAGCTCGAACCCGGCCGAGATCAAGGAGCTTTTCTCCTGGGGCGTGCTCGCCGGCGTGACCACGAACCCGCTCATCCTCGCGCGCGACGCGGGCTGCGTCGATCTCGAGCGGCGCATCCGCGAGGTGCTCGCGGCGTCGGCGGGGCCCGTGTCGGTCGAGCTGACGAGCGAGGACGAGGCGGCGATGCTCGACGAGGCCCGCGGCTATCACGCGTGGGCGCCCGAGCGGATCTGCGTCAAGGTGCCGTTCAGCGACGTCGGCCTCAAGGTGACGCACGCCCTCGCGAAGCGCGGCGTGCGCACCAACGTCACGTGCGTGATGAGCTTCAACCAGGCGTACCTCGCGGCGCTCGCCGGCGGCGCGTACGTCTCGATCTTCAGCGGGCGCATCCGCGACATGGGCTACGCCGCGACCCCGGTCATCGAGCGCACGCGCGCGAGGCTCGAGCGCGAGCGGCTGGGCGCCGAGATCATCGTCGGCTCGATCCGCCACCTCATGGACGTGAACGAGGCGCTCGACGCCGGCGCGCACATCGTGACCGTGCCTCCCGCCATCTTGCGGAAGATGCTCCACAACCCGAAGACCGAGGAGACGATCCGCGAATTCAACGCCGCCTGGGAGAAGCGTGCTAAGTAGCCGCGCGTGAACGCCGAGCCCGGCCACGCGCGAGGAGACGGGGAAGACTGGGAGGGCCGCGAAGACCGCGGGCCACGCCCTCTCGGTAACGGGGACGCCCCGGGTCGACGCTCGCCGCCCCGCGCCGCGCCGGAGGCCTTCGCCGGGCGCAAGTACGCGGTCGAAGAGGTGAACCGGGCCCTCGTCGCCGTCGCCGGCCGGCCGCGGACGGTGCTCGACGTCGGCTGCGGGATCGGGCTCAACGGCGCCGCCGTCAAGCGCACGGGCGCGCGCGTGACCGGGATCGATATCGCGCCCGGCTCGCTCGCGCGCGCCGGCGCAGCGCTCGACGAGGTCCTCGCCGCCGACATCACGAGCGACGCCGCCGTGCGCGAGGCGCTCGGCGACCGGCGCTTCGACCTGCTCCTGTTCGCCGACGTCCTCGAGCACACGACCGACCCGCTCGCCGTGCTCTGCCGCTTCCTGCCCCACCTCGAGGAGGACGGCCACGTCATCATCTCGCTCCCCAACGTCGCGGCCTGGCCGGTGCGCCTCGGCCTGCTCGCCGGCCGGTTCGACTACGAGCCGAGCGGCATCCTGGACGACACGCACCTCCGCTTCTTCACCCGCGCGTCGGCGGTCCGGCTCATCGAGCGCGCCGGGCTCGAGGTGCTCCGCGTGGAGCAGAACCCGATGCTCGTCCGGGCCGCCAAGGGGCTCATCCTCCGCGGCCTCGGCGCAGGAGACGACCCCGGCGATCTCGCCAGCTCGCTCCCCTACAAGGCGTATCACGCGCTCGTCCGCCCGCTGGAGGACGTGGTCGCCGACCGCGCGCCCGGCCTCCTCGCGTTCCAGCACGTGATCGTCGCCAGGAAGCCGCCGCGCCCGCGCCGGATGCGGCTCACCGTCGGCATGCTGACCATGGATGAAGAGGAGAGCGTCGGCGCCATGATCGGCGAGATCAGGAAGGCGGCGCCCGACGCGGAGATCCTCTGCGTCGACAGCTCCACGCGGGACAGGACCCCCGAGATCGCGGCCGGCCTCGGGGCGCGCGTGCTCCGGCAGGTGCCGCCCCGCGGCCACGGGCCGGCCATGGAGCTCCTCATGTACAGCGCCGCCGCCCGGAGCGATCTGCTCATCTACCTCGATTGCGACTTCACCTATCCGGCCGAGAACATCCCCGTGCTCAGGCGCCTCATCGAGGAGGAGGGCGCCGACGTGGTGAACTGCGCGCGCACCCGCACGAGGCCGGCGGCCATGCCGGTCCCGAACTACATCGCCAACCGCGCCTTTGCCGCCATGACACACGCGATGCATGGCATCCCGACATCTGACGTCCACAGCGGAATGCGCGCCTACCGCTGCTCGGTGATTCGCGCGTTCGATTTCGACGGTGAGGGCGACGCGTTGCCCATCGACACGCTGCTGTTCCCTGCGAAGTGCGGCTATCGCGTGGTGGAGCTGCCCATCGAGTACAACGAGCGCGTCGGCACCTCGAAGCTGCGCAAGCTGGCCGGCACGGTGTGGACCATGATTCGCCTGCTGCGCGCGCTCCCCGTCGGCGCCCGGCTCGGCGACCGCTACGAGCGCCGCTAGGCGTCACGCCGCGCGGCGACGCGAACGAAGCGCGCCGGGCTCATCGGCGTGTGACGTGAATGTGGCGTTAGCGACGCGGCGCGGCGTCACCTCGACCGCGTGGTCATCGCATTGCCGCCGCTTATACTCCGCACCTTGCGACACCAGAGGAGGCAAGAGATGCGGTTTCTGAAGGGTTTTTGCGTATTAGGTGTGTCCGCGCTGATGGGCGCGGCGGCGGGAGCGGGGTGCGGGGGCGACGACGCCGGCGAGACGAGCTCGAGCTCGAGCTCAGCGGGAGGGACCGGCGGCGGGGCTCCAGGCGACTGCTCGCCGACGAACCCGGTCTGCACGGCTGTCGCTTCCGAGTGCATTGCCGTCCACGACAATCAGGGCGCGACGAAGTTCGGTCTGCGGATGGCGCAGCTGACGATCACGAAGCCCGACGTACTCGCGGTCGGCTATATCGCCCGCCTCGTCGCCGAGGGCCTGACGATGAATCTGCCCGTGTGCAACTTGAATGGCACCGGGACCTTTTCCTGGTTGCTCGAGTTCGACACGGCGACCGGCAAGCTGCGCACCGGCGGCGCGATGCCCACCAGCGACCCGCTCGCGGGCTACTGCTTCGCCAACATGTCTGCAGGCGAGTTCGAGATCGCGCCGAAGGAGCTCGACGCTCCCCTGACTGACGGCGCGTGGAGCGGCGCGTCCGACATCCTGAACGTCCCGATCTTCCTGGACACGGGCGCGGGAGACGCGGCCACCGAGCCGATCGTCCTGCCCATGCACCAGGTGCAGCTCACCGACGCGAAGGTGTCGGCGGACAACAACTGCATCGGACGGTACAACCGCGAGGGGCTCAGCCCGATCGAGGCCTGCCTCCCCGGCCCGGACGGCGATCCCCCTGCGTTCATCAACGGCGGCAAGCTCACCGCGTTCATCACGCTGGAGGAGGTCGACCGGGTGATCATCCCCGGGATCGAGCAGAGCCTCTGTGTCGTGCTCTCGGGCGATATTGGAGAGTACGGCACCGGTGAGACGCCCAATACGTGCAAGCGCGACGAGAACGGCGAGATCGTGCTGAAGGGCGACTGGTGCAGCGCGACGAACTCGGCCGCGACGGACGAGTGCGCCGACGCCTATGCGCTCGGCGGCGAGTATGCCGCGAGCGCCGTCAAGATTACCGGTCTCTGTCCCCAGTAGCGCTTGCGGGCGGCTCTCCGGGGAGCGTACGATCTGTCGTGGCGTCCTGAAGCCCGCGCCCAGCGGGCGCGGCGCTGCGGGTCGTGCTCCCCCGGAGGGTTCCTTATGCCCCGCGTCATCAAGCATTTCTCCGCCATCCTTGTTCTCCTCGTCATCGCCGGATGCGCCGCTTCGGGAGGCGGGTGCGCCGGCTGTGGAATGACCCCCCTCCCCGCCGGCTTCAAGCCCGCGGACCGCATCGAGAACGCCGGCGCGGCGCGGCTCACGCAGTCGGGCGTCGAGTTCCTCGAGCAGAACCTGGGTGTCCTCGGGCGCGCGCTCCTCGGGGGTGGGGACGGTGGAATCATCACCTTCCCGATCCCCCGGTCCTCCGGGTCCGCGCTGGTCGACTACACGGTCTGTCCTGGTGGAGCCGACCCGAACGCGAGCCCGCCGAGGTGCACCGCGGAGATCGACGTGGGGAGCGCGGCGCTTCATCTCGAACCGCGGACCCCGCACAACCTGCGAATCCGGGGGTCTCTGCCGGTGCGCCTGCAGAACCTCCCGATCCTGATCGACTTCCTCGTCACGGACAGCACGGTCATCGCCACCCTCAACGGCAACGACGCGTGCCCGCCCGACGACCAGACCTTCACGAACATCAACCTCGACGTCGAGCTCTCGGTCGAGATCGACGTGAATCCGCAGCACTCGCGGCAGGGCTACTCCCGCGTCAAGATCGTCCGGCTCGGCATCGACGAGGATCAGCTCGAGTCGAGGCTGCAGCTCGACTGCGGCGACTCCGTCGCCGGCGACATCCTCGATTTCTTGAGCCCAATCGTCCTCCCCCTCCTGACCGGCTCGCTCGCTGACACGCTGAAGGCCCAGCTCGACCAGCAGCTCTGTCTGAAGGCGGATCCGACGCAGGACCCGGCCTGCCCCGACGGCACGAACGACATCGGCGGCGTCTGCCGCTACGGCACGCACGCGAACGACGAGTGCGCCTCGATCCTGCTCGGCGTCGAGGGCCACATCGATCTCGGCCGGCTGCTCGCGAGCATCTCCCCGGGCACGCAGGGCGGGTTCGACCTCCTGCTCGCCGGCGGCGGCACGAGCGAGCGGGACGACGGCTCCGATCTCGCGTGGGGCGACCTCAACCCGGTCGGCAACGGGCTCACCCTTGGCCTCTACGGCGGCGCCGAGCCGGTGCCGACATCGAAATGTGTGCCGCTGTCGAACATGGCGCTCCCGGCGGGCATCCCGATTCCCGATGAGCTCGTCGCCAACACCGTCTCCGACTGGCCAGCAGACCTTCCCGGCCCCCACGTCGGTCTCGCGATCTCCGAGCGCTTCGCGAATTATGCCATGAACGGTCTCTACAACAGCGGGCTGCTCTGTCTCGGGATCTCCACGGAGACCGTGCCTCTTCTCAACTCTGGCACGCTGGGGCTGCTGGCCCCCTCCGCAAAAGATCTCGCGCTGCAGCGAGAGTCGCAGCAAGTCGCGGTCGTCATCCGCCCGCAGGCGCCGCCTCGGCTCACGTTTGGCAATGGCACGAACGGAAGCGACGACCCGCTCATCCGCGTCCAGCTGGACCGGGCGAGCTTCGATTTCTACGTCTGGTCGCTCGACAGGTTCATCCGGTTCATGACGGCGACGTTCGACGTGGATGTGCCCATGAACCTCTCGGTCACCCCCGAGGGGCTCACGCCGGTGATCGAGGCGCTCAGGGTCGAGAACGGCGAGGTGACGAACAACGGACTGCTCCGGGAGAACCCCGACAACATCGCGGAGGCGCTGGGCGGCCTCCTCAGCGGTCAGCTCGGGCAGCTGATCGGCGGCGGCATCCCGGCGATCGATCTCGACGGGCCGCTCTCCGCGCTCGGGCTCTCGCTGGTGATCCCGGAGTCGGCCGAGGGCGCGGGCTCCCCCGGCCTGCGGAAGCTCACGAAGGGGCAGGACAACTACCTCGGCATCTTCGCGGCGTTCGGAACGACGGCGCAGCAGCGCTCGCCGAGCAGCGACACCCAGGCCGAGCTGAGCCGCAAGGAGGTGCGCGCCGAGGGGCTCCGCCTGCCCACGATGACCCGCGACAACGGGCCGACGGCGCGGCTCGTCATGAGCTCGCCGCTCGACGACGGCACGCGGGCCGTCGAGTACTCGTACCGCATCGACAGCGGCGTGTGGCGCCCGTTCACGCGCGAGCGCATCGTCGAGCTGCGCGACGAGTGGCTGCGGCTCCCGGGGCGTCACGTGATCTCGGTGCGATCGCGGATCGCGGGCGCTCCCCTGTCGCTGGATCCCACGCCGGCGACCGTCGAGATGGTGGTCGACGTCGATCCGCCGGTCATCGCCATCGGCGCCGCGGTGGACGGCCGGGCGCCGCTCGAGGTGCGCGATCGGGTCTCGGACGCCGCGCGCGCGAAGGTGCGCGTGCGGCTCGACGACGGCGCGTGGTCCCCGTGGTCGACGGCGGCGGAGACGACGTCGGTGGACGCCGGTGACGCCGTCGACATCGAGGTCGAGGCCGTGGACGAGGAGGGGAACCTCGGCACGGCGCGGCAGGCGATCCTCCGCGGCCGGGTCCCCGTCGACCCGTCGGCGGGCTGCGGCTGCGTCATGGCTGGCGGCGCCGGCGAGACGCCGTCGGGCGTCCGCTGGCTCGGCCTCGCCGTCGCGGCGGCGGCCTTGCGGCTCGCGCGGCGCGGCGACCGGGGCCCGTCGCCTCGGCGCCCCGCGCAGCGCGGTGCGCGGGGCGTGAAGGGCGCGCTGGCCGGGGTCGCCGTCATGGCGCTCCTCGGCTCGCACGCCGGATGCTCATGCAGTGAAGAGCCGGAGGAGGTGGAGCCGGGGTGCGTCGCGCCCGACTGCATGACGCTGGAGCACGGGCTCATCGGCGCGTACACCTCGGTCGCGGTCGCCGCCGACAAGCGCACGGTCTGGGTCGCCGGCTACGCGGAGGCCGACTGGCGGAACGCGTTCGCGTGGGGCGACCTCGTGATCGGCACGTGGGACGGCGAGGCGGTCGCGTGGGAGGCGATCGACGGCGTGCCCGCGGAGCCCCCGGTCGACCCGGCCCGGTTCGACGTGAGCGGGTTCCGCGGGGGCCAGACCGACCCCGGCGACGACGTCGGCCTCTGGACGTCGATCGCGGTGGGGCCGGACGGCGAGCCGGCGGTGGCCTACTACGACCGCACGAACCGCGCGCTCAAGTTCGCGCAGCGGCGGGGCGACACGTGGGCGGTGAGCTTCGTGCAGCAGGCGCCGAGCAGCGACATCGGCCGTTACGCGAAGCTGCTCTTCGTGAAGGGGTCGCCCGTCATCGCCTACCTCGCGATGGAGCCGGGCGAGGGCGGTGCGGTCACGTCGAGCGTCCGGATCGCGACCGGCGAGAGCGCCACGCCCGGGGAAGGCGCGTGGCGGTTCGAGGACGTGGCGAAGGACGAGGCGACGCCGTGCCGCGCCTTCCTCTGCGGCGCCGGGGCGAAGTGCATCCGGAGCACGGGGCGCTGCACGACGCCGCTCGCGGCCGGCGACTGCGAGCCGGGGTGCGCCTCCGGGCAGGCGTGCATCGACGACGGCGGCTCGCCGGCGTGCGCAGCGACCTCCGACGGCAACCGGATCGAGACGTACCCCGAGGCGATCGGCGACTACATCGCGATGGCGCCCGACAATGCCGCCGGGTTCGGCCTGGCGTTCTACGATCGCATCCACGGCGACGTGGTGATCGCGTCGAGGTCGATGGGCGCGTGGGAGACCCGCATCGTGGACGGCGCGGCGCCGGACGGGACGGACACGGGCGACGTGGGCATGGGGACGTCGCTGTTCATCGATCGCGCCGGCGACTGGCACCTCGCCTACGCGGACGGCCGCTCGGAGGGGCTGCGGTACGCTCGGGTGAAGGGAGGCACGGAGGTCGAGCCCTCCGAGGTGGCGGACGACGGGCTCGGGATCGAGGGCGTCCCCTTCGAGGACGGGCAGCACCTCATCGGCGACGACGCGAACGTGTTCGTGACGGCGGCCGGGGAGGTGCGCATCAGCTACCAGGACGCGACGAGCGGGACCCTGCGGCTCGCGATCGGGACGAAGAGCGGCGACGGCCACAGCTGGCTCATCCAGGAGATCGAGCAGGAGGGGCTCGCGGGCGCCTTCTCGCGCATCGTGGAGGTGGACGGGCGGCTGCTCATCGCGAACTGGTGGCGCGTCGGCGGACAGACCACGAAGGGAGACGTGGCGCTCGTCACCCCCTGAAGCGCGCGCCGGAGCGCGAGCGCCTGGGCCGCGAGACGACAGGATCACCGCGTGCGGCGTCCCCCTGGAGCGCTCGGCCGACGGATCGCCGTTGAGCAGGCGATCCGCCGACTGGGTATGCTCCCGGGTCGGCGCGGCCAGGGCGCGGGTGCGTCTTCTGCGAGGATCTGCAGGCAGAGCGAAGCGTCACAGGAAAGGCTTGGGACGATGAGAGCGACGGAACGAACGAGCAGCAACGCGGTGAGCAACGCATCCCCTGCGCCGTCCGGTGGAGCGCAGGACCAGGCCGGCGCGCCCGCGCAGCGCGCCGCGCGGCGGCGGATCGGCGTCCCGTTCTCGCTGTGGCTGTTTCCCGCCGCGTCGGCCGTCGCGGCGCTGCACCTCGCCGGGTGCTGGCCGCTGTCCTACGCCGAGGATTGCAAGGAAGACTCGAGGTACTGCCCCCCCGAAACGACGGGCGGCGGCGAAGGCCCTGGCCCCACGTGCGAGCCGGACCCGACCCAGGATGCGAGCACGGTGGTGGACCGGTGCGCGGTGTTCGCGAGCGCGGGCGCGGCGTCCGGAGGAGATGGGACGAAGGCCAGGCCGTACGCGTCGCTCTCGGAGGCGCTCGCGAACGCGAACGGCAAGCGGGTGCTGGCGTGCTCGAGCGGAGTATTCGAGGAGAGCGTCACGGTCAGGGCGGCCGTCGAGGTGATCGGCGGCTTCGACTGCGGCGCAGGCTGGACGTGGAGCCCGGCGGCGCGGAGCGCCATCGGCGGGCCCGGGAACAAGGTGACGCTCACGCTGACGGAGGACGCGGGCGGGACGCGGGTGCGGAGCTTCACGATCAGCGCGGCCAACGCGACGGCTCCGGGCGGATCGTCGATCGGCGTGGCGGTCGCGGACATCGACGCGCAGCTCGAGCAGGTCGACGTGATCGCGGGGAACGGGGTGAACGGCGCGAGCGGCGAGACGCCGGAGGTCGTGCAGGATGGCGCGGACGCGCTGGAGGACGTCTCGAGCGCGTGCCTCGTGGCGGTCTACAGCGGCCAGCCCGGCGTAACGACGTGCGCGGACGGCGAGACGAGCGGCGGCGCCGGCGGCCTGGGTGGACAGCCCGCTGTAGATGAAGGGCGCGGGCAGACCGGCAGCGACGGCGCGCCTGGTGCGGCCTCCCCGCCCGCATCCGGCATCGGCGGCATCGGACACGGGCAGACGGGAGAGACGGGAGAGACGGTGGAGTGCAGGGACGGCGCGAGCGGCGCGAGGGGCGCCTCTGGCGGCGCTGGTACAGCTGGCAACGGCACCACGCTGACGCTGGCCAGCATCACCGGAGGTGACGGCGGCACAGGCGTCGGCGGGACGCGCGGTCAAGGCGGAGGTGGAGGAGGCGGCGCGAAAGCAGGACGTTTCTGCATGTCCAGCGGGGGTAGCTACATCGACGGCGCGGGCGCCAGCGGCGGCGGCGGCGGGGCCGGCGGCTGCGGTGGAACGGGAGGCGGCGGTGGCAAGGCCGGCGGGTCGAGCATCGGGATCCTCAGCCTGGGGACCAAGCTGGCGCTGACCGATGTGACCATCGCCGTCGGCAAGGCGGGCCATGGAGGTGAGGGCGGAGGTGGAAGCCCCGGCGGCGAGGGCGGCATGGGGGGCAAAGGGGGGAGTCGCGTCTCCGGCGCTGGCTCGCTCGCGGGTTGCATGGGTGGCAAGGGCGGTGCGGGCGGCGATGGCGGCCCTGGCGGCGGCGGCCGAGGCGGCCACGCGGTGGGCATCGCCTACCAGGTCACGCCGAGCCCCGCGGCCACCGAGGTGCCGTTCACTGGAGGCACGGCTGGCAACGGCGGTTCCGCCGGTCTCGGTGGCTCCCCCGGAAGCGACGGCGCGGCCGGGGTGAGCGGCGCCTGCTGGGATTTCGCCACGAACCAGAGCTGCCCGCAGCCGTGATCGGCGCCGCCGCGCCGTCAGGCGCTCAGCGACATCGCGCCGATCTCCGCCGTCGCCGGGCCGCTCACGCGCGCGCGCTCCGCGGCCACGAGATCGAGGAGCTCTTGCCGGGTCGCCTGCCCGCTGTCGAGCAACGCGCGCATCGCGCCGTCGACGCAGCCCTTCACCCGCGCCAGGCGGGGAGCGCTCTCCCCGCCCTCCCGCGCGGTCAGCATGTCGTGCAGCATCCGCCTGAGCCCCGCCATCGCTTCGGTCTTCGAGCGCATCGCCATCACCTCGCCCGATCGGGCTAGCGGAGGCGGCGCGACCCGGCCAAGTTTCAGACGCGCGGCAGCTTGCCCAGCGCGAGGTCCGCAGCGTCGCGCTCGATCCCCGCGAGCGCGACCCCAGGGCCCTTCCGTGGGACGAGCACCACGCGGCAGCGGCCGCGCGTCGCCGTCTCCAGGTGCGACAGCCCGAAGTCGAGCGCCGCGCCGAAGGCGAAGACGAGCGCGCCCATGCCGAGCAGCTCCGGGGAGCCCGCGCGCGCGCCGTCGACGAGCAGCGACACGCCCAGGTACGTCCCCAGCCCCAGTGCGACGAGCCCCGCGTAGAGGGCGAGCCGCGGGTAGCGCACCTCGCGCGTCGCCCGGAGGAGCGCCTCGACCGGGATGTACGTCTCCCGCTCCTTCAGCGTCCGGCCGAACAGCTCGGTCCGGCTCCGGACGGTCACGCCCTTCGGGCCGACCTCCAGCGCGGCGGGCCGGCGGTACCGCAGAAGGAACCGCCCGGCGAGCCGGAGGACGTGCATCACGAGCAGGATCCCCGTCGCCGCCAGCAGCACGAGCGCCACCGGCCCGCGCGGCGGCGGTGACAGCTCGCCCGCGAGCCGCGCCGTCACCCCGCCGTCGCGCTCCGGCGCCCATCTCTCGTCCCCGGTCGCCCCGGCGCCCTCCTGCGCGGCCCCGCTGGCGCTCGGCGCGCGGCTCGGCCGCCTGCCGGGCGACAGCGCGTCGCGCAGCAGCGAGCGCACGATCGGATCGCGCACGTCGTCCACCAGCGCCGCGGCCTCGGCGCGCGCGTCGGGCGAGGCGCTCCCCCGCAGCGCCGCCGCGGCGATGATCGCGCCCGCCCGGCCGAGCTGCGGCAGCGCGCCCTGGTCAGCGCGCCGGACCAGCGCGGCGATCGACCGCCAGAGGCCCGCAGCGCGGTCGCCCAGCGCGGCGTCCAGCGCGGTCAGCGCGTCGACGGAGGTGTACGTCGCCAGCCAGACGAGCGCCTCGGCGACGCGGCCCTCCGCCTCCGGCCCGTCGGGCGGCGAGAGCGCGACCCCGCGCGCGAGCAGCGTGGCCAGGAGCACACGGGTCGCGCTCCCCGCGCCCTCGCTCGTGCCGCGCTCGAGCGCCCGGACCACGTTGCCGAACCGGGTCTCCGCGTCGGCGACCGACAGGCCCGCCCGGTCGACGAGCTCCGCGAGGCCGCCCTCCAGGGTCGTCCGCCGCTCGTCCGCGGCGGCAAAGGCCGCGGTGTGGACGACCCGCGCGAGGTCGTCGCCGCGGGGGTGTCCGGCAAGCTCATCGAGCACGGCGTACGGAGAGTGTTCGGGCGTCATCGGCGCGGGCTGGTCGGATTAACTGAACGCCGCCGCTTTGGCTAGTGTTCCGCGCGGCCCGGGCCGCGCTCCGCCCCGGCACGGCCCCCCTGACCCCGGCGCGGCCGCCTTCGCCCCGGCGCGGCCGCTCTCGCCCCGCGCGCTACGGCTTCCGCGCGCCGCCCTGCTCCAGGAGCGCCTTCTCCACGAAGCCCATGATCAGCTTGAGCTGCCGGTTCGTGACGTGGAGCTTCGACCAGATGACCTTCCCGTCGGTGTTGAAGGCGATCTCATCCACCACATCGATCCTCGTGATCCCCAGGTCGATGGTCCGGATCGCGTTCAAGGTCTTCGTGAGCTCCTGCGCGTGAACCAGCGCATCTTCAGCGGATTCATCGCCCGCCGTGAGGGCGAGGTCCGCGCCCCCGTCCTTGGTCGGCGTGACGGTGAGGCGCATCCAGGCGAGGCTGCGCGGGACCGCCTGGACCCCGCGGAACGCGTTCGCGGGCGTGAGCATCGAGATGACGATGCCTGCTGCTGAAGATTTGTTGAATCCTTTCATGGACTTCAACTTGGACAGCTGATCTTCTTCAGCAGCGGGAAGGACCACGAGCAGCCGCCGGTCCGGGACCATCGCGAAGATGCGCTTGCTGCGGTCGGCGGTGGCCCGGGCGGCGGGGACGGGGGCGTCTTCGATCCACGAGCCGTTCGACCGCTGCACGATGACATCGACGGCCGCGCGCATGGTCTCCTCGGGCGCCCGGTAGTCCATGACGGCGACGACCTTGCTGGAGTCGCGGAGTTGCGGCCCGGCGATGAGGAGGTGGTCGATGTCCCGGATCGGGTCGACGGCGGTGTCGCTGAAGAAGGACTGCCACTGGGGGATGGTCGTCAGGATCCGGCCGAACCACGCGCCGAGCTCGTGGTTGCGGAGCCGGTCGCCGGCGATGAGCACCTGGACGTTCGGGTCCTTCGACGCGAGCTTGCCCGGCGCGCCCGCCGCGCTCAGCGGGGTCCGCAGGTTCGGGTGGTCGCCGTCGTTCTCCGTGCCCCCATCGCCAGACGCGTCCGGGCCTGCGTCGCCCGGCGGCTTCCGGCGCGGCCGTTCGGGCGCGCCCGCGTCCGGCGCCTCCGGCGAGGCGCTCGCCGACGCGGCGGGCGGCGTCGCGGGCGACGGCGTCGCGGGCGACGGCGTCGCCGGCGCTGCGGCGCCCGCCCCGGAAGGCGCCCCCTCGCCGCCGCTCGCGGAGGGCGCCGCCGCGACCGCGCTGGGGTCGTCCGCGAGGAGATCGAGATCGATCGGCACGATCGTCTCGCCGACGTCGTAGTCGGCCAGCTCGCCCCGGAGCGCGAACATCGCGTCGAGCCACGCGAACAGCGGGGTCGGGAGCAGGGGCAGGTGCAGGAGCGCCGCGACGACGGCCGCGGTGACGAGCGCCCGCCTGGATGCGGCGCGAACGAGCGGGACGACCGCGGTGCCACGGCCCACGCGCTGGACCTCCGTCGTGTTGTTCAAGCCACGCCCCGGGGTCCGTTCCGCCACGGCGGTACCCTAGCAGCAGCCGTCCGAACGGCATCCATGCCCCGGAGCGCGCCCGCGCCGCGCGTCGCGGCTTCGTGGCACGTCGTTCGCTCAAGCGATGGTCATGCGATGCCGCCTGCCCCGGCGTCCGCCGTCGTCAGCTCGAGGGGCGCGCGCTCCGCAGAGAAGTGGATCGACACGTGAGTGACCAGGTACTAAGACCGCCGAGCCGACCCGACCCTACGGGTCGATCATCAGACCGCGAGGATCGGGAAGGCCGGTCCTCGCCCAACGCTGTGGATGCGATGAACCGCTCTCAGGCGCCCCGCCCTCGCGGGCAGAAGGACCCCGCACGATCGCACGGCAGCGGCAACGTCCGCACCGACGATCTGCGGAACCCGCAACCGGCGCCGGACACCGGACGCGCCGAACGCGCCGGCGGAGGCGGCGTCGCGCGCACCTCGCTCGTGTCCAGCGCGCTCGGGTTCATCGCCGCGGCGGCCTTCGCCGGCACCGCGGCGTGGGCGAGCGGCTGCCAGGGCGAGGCCCCTCCCGGCCCCTCCACCGAAGGCGCCTCCCCGCCCGAGCGGACGTCGTCCCTCCCCCGCCCCGCGCCCTCGGCGCGCGCCGCCGCGTCCGCCGAGGCGCCCAAGGAGGCCCCGACCGCCGCGCCCTCGGAGGCCCCGGAGCCGCCCGCGCCCGACAAGCCGTACACGGGGCCGCTGCTCGGCTCGATCGTGCCGCAGGCGGCGGTCTATCCGACGATGGAGTTCTCCAAGCAGCGGCTCGGCTACATCCGGCTCGGCGGCAAGGTGCCGGTCGATCCGAAGCCGATCAAGGGCGGGAGCTGCGCCAAGGGCTGGTACCGCCTCCTCGACGGCGGCTACGTCTGCGGGAGGTCGGCCACGACGGACCTCTCGAACCCGCAGGTCCGCCTCGGCATCACGCCGCCGAACCTCGACGACGTCCTCCCGTACAAGTACGCCTTCAACACGACCCACGGCACGCCGCTCTACCGCTCCGTCCCCTCGAAGGACGAGATGACGCGCTACGAGCCGTACCTCGAGTCATCGAAGCGCAAGCGGAAGGAAGAGGAGAAGCAGCGCGCCGAGGCGCTGTACGAGGAGACCGAGAAGGAGGTCGCCGCGGCGGCCGCCGCTCGCGCCGCGGCGAGCGCCGAGGCCGCCGCGAGCCCCGCGCCGGTGGCCGCCGTCGCCGCGGATCCGGCTGCAGTCGAGGACAAGGCGGCGGCCGTCGCCGCGGCCGCGTCGCTCGGCATCGCGCCGGCGCCTGTCGAGGAGGAGCCCGAGAAGCCCTGGTGGGAGAACGTCGACGAGAAGGGCAGGCCGCTCAACGTCACGCTCGCCGATCTCGACAAGGACGCCGACTCGACGGTCGCGAAGCGGATGGTCAAGGGCTTCTTCGTCGCGGTCGACAAGACCTTCGGCTGGAACGGCCGCAGCTGGTACAAGACGACCGCGGGCCTCGTCGCGCCGAGCGACCGCATGTACATCATCAAGCCGCCGGCCTCGCAGGGCATCGACTTCCCCGAGGGCGCGAAGTCGGTCGGCTTCATCCTCGCGAAGTCGGCGAGCAAGTACCAGTTCGACGCCGAGAAGAAGTCCGTCTCCGTGGCCGGCTCGCTCGATCGCTTCGCGGCGTTCGGCCTCACGGGCGAGAGCCACACCCACAAGTCGACGGTGTACCGGAAGACCACCGAGGGCTGGTGGATGAAGGGCGCCGACGGGACGTACACCGATCTCGGCGCCCCGCCGCCGGATCTCGCGCCGGGCGAGAAGTGGATTGACGTGAACCTGTCGCGCAAGACGCTGGTCGCGATCGAGGGCGACAAGCCCGTCTTCGCGGCGCTCATCTCGCCGGGGAGGCGCTCGAAGGACAAGAAGAAGGACCACCCCACGCACACGGGGGTGTTCCGCATCCGCGAGAAGCACGTCGCGACCACGATGGACGGCGACGGCACGGTCGCGGGCGATCTGCCGTACAGCATCGAAGACGTGCCGTTCGTCGCGTATTACGACGGCTCGTACGCCCTCCACGGCGCCTTCTGGCACGGAAACTTCGGCCGGGAGATGAGCCACGGCTGCGTGAACCTCTCGCCGCTCGACGCGAAGAAGGTCTTCTTCTGGAGCGAGCCCAGGCTCCCGCGCGGCTGGCACGGGGTCTGGGCCACGCCGGAGAACCGCGGCACGCTCGTGTCCATCCACGAGTGAGCGGGCCGCGCGGCCGCTCGGCGCGCGCGGCCGCGCGACGAGGACGCAGCAACACCGTGCGCTCCCCATCGAGCGGGCCGCCCGGGAGCGGCCGGACCGGGCTCGCCGCGACGCGTGGTACGAGAGCGCGCCGGAGCCGCGCCTCGCCTCGCCTGGACTCGCCAGCGGGCCTGCCCCCTGCCACCCTGCCTCCGCCGGTTGCTGGAAATCCGGGCGGGCCGTGCTCGGAACAGCTTGAACGGTCGCTTTGACAGGGCTCCCTCTTGACTCGGGGCTCCCCTTCGCACACTTGTGGAGCCGCCATGGACCAGTTCTCGGCGCACCTCGACCGCGGGTGGGATCTCGTCCAGCGCGGGGACACGCGCGGAGCAGAGGCGTCGGCCCGGCGGGCGCTCGAGCTAGATCCGAACTCGCCGGAGGCTCACAACCTGCTCGGCTTCGTCGCGGCCCTCGAGGGCGAGGGCGAGGAGGCCATCGAGGCGTACCGCCAGGCGATCGCCCTCGATGACACCTACCTGGAGGCGATGCTCAACGCCGCCGAGGTCTACATCCACCCGCTCGGCGATTTCGACCAGGCGATCGAGATGTGCGACCAGGCGCTCGATCTGGCCGAGGTCGACGAGGAGATCATCGACGCGCTCCTCCTGAAGTTCGACGCGCTCCTCGGCAAGGGAGATCTCGACGAGGCGGCCCAGGTCGCGGCGAGGATCCCCGAGGGCCCCTACGACAACCCGAACCACACCTTCCTCGTGGGCCGCGCGTTCTACGAGATCGGCCAGGCCGACAAGGCCGCCGCCCTCATCGAGGAGGCAGCGCTCAAGGACCCGCGGCACGCCGAGGCCCACTACTACCTCGGCCTCATCCGCGACGAGCGGGGCGATGTCCGCGGGGCGACGCAGGCCTTCCTGCGCTCCCGTGAGCTCGACGTCGAACTCGGCATGCCCCCCTGGGCGCCGAGCCGCGACGGCTTCGTGACGCTGGCCCAGAAGACGGTCGCCGCGCTCAACCCCGTGCTCCGGCGCTACGTCGAGGGCGCGGAGCTCTACATCTCCGACGTTCCCGGGATGGAGCTCGTGGCCGAAGGCGTCGATCCCCGCGCGCTGGTCCTCCTGGACGGCCTCAACGCCGACGAGCGCGAGCGGGGCCTCCGCGGCAGCGCCGAGGTCCACCCGTGCGCGCGGGTCTTCGTCTACGCCCTCAACGTCGCCCGCCTCGCGGGCAGCATCGAGGCGCTGGAGCGCGAGATCAACCTGGCGCTCGAGCGCGAGATCACCGCGACGTTCCTCGAAGCCGAGCAGAACGAGCGGACCGAGAAAGAGCTCAACTGATCGAGCGAGGGCGCTCCTCGCCACGACCGCCGCGCCGCGTGCGCGCGCGGGGCGCCGCTTACTTCCACTTGACGGCGATGATCTCTGTGCTGATGCCGGGTGACGAACGGATGATGACGGAGCTCATCAGCCGATGCACGGCGCCGAGCCCGACGCCGAGCCCCTGACCGGGCATCCTCGGCGTCAGCCGCGCAGAGCTCGACGAGGACGGGCCGCGATCGCTCTTCGGCCCGACGTCCTCGAGCAGCGCCAGCTTCGGGTCCAGGCCTGGGCCGGAGTCGCGCACGATCACCTCGACACCCCACCGACCGCCGCCCGCCTGCGTGTCGTCGCGGATCGCGCGGATGCTGATGCTCCCGCCGCCGCCGTGGCGCACCGCGTTCGACACGAGCTCGGCGATCGCGATCGCGAGCTCGTGCTGGGCGCGCTCCGAGAGCCCTGCCCAGCGCGCGATGTGCGCGCCCTCGGCCGCGCAGGCGAAGCGATCCTCCTCGCGCGTGACGGGGATGCTGAACGCGGGCGGGAACCGCTGCGTCACGCCGCGCCCCTGTCGCGGACCACGGCGACGACGCACGTGGCGTCATCGAACGACTTCTTGTGGGCGTCGACGATCCGGCGCGCCATCTCCTCGGGATCGAAGTCGCGGAACGCGCCGAGATCGAAGCCGCTGGAGATCCCGTCGGAGTGGAGCAGGACGACATCGCCAGGCGATATGGGGAAGCGAAAGCTGCGGAGCCGCCGCACGCGCCGCCCGAGGATCCCCGCCGAGCAGAAGCTGGGCATGGCCGTCCGCGTGATCGCCTTCATCGCGATGTTGCCGACGCCCGAGAACTCGAGCTCGCCCACGCTCTCGTCGATGCGCAGGAGCGCAGCCGCGGCCCCGCGCGTCGACGCGAGCTGCTCCCCTGCCCCGGTCAAGAGATCCTCGATCGGCATCGACGCGTGGTCCTCCACGTAGCGGCAGAACGCGGAAGCCGCTTGCGCGGCGTGGGGACCGTGACCGAGCCCGTCGGCGAGGCCGATCAGCACCCACGGGGAATGTCGGACCACCACCACCTCGTCGCCGGCGATCTCCTCGCCGGCGGCGACGCAGCACGCGGTCCCGATGGCGACCGTCATCCGAGGTACTTCCTGACCGTCACGGTCGTCCCAGCGCCTGGCGCCGTCTTGACGTCGAACGCATCCATGAGCGCCTTCGTGCCGCGGAGGCCCGCGCCCATACCGTGACGCGAGCGGTACTTGCCGCTCAGGATCTCCGGCAGGTTCGTGATCCCAGGCCCGTTGTCCTGCGCGACGATCTCGATCGCGCGCATCGGCGAGGTGAGCGAGCGGACGACGACCTGTCCGCTGCCCGCGTACCTGACGATGTTGCGCCCGAGCTCGGAGATCGCCGTGACGATCTTCGTCTGCAGGACGTCGCTGACGAGGTGCTCGATGCAGAGCTCGCGGCCGGCTGACCGCGCGCGCAGCACGTCCTCCTCGTTGCGCACATCGATGGTGATCTCGCGCGGCGCAGGGGCAGCGTGGTCGAGCTCACCGAGCTCGGAGATGCACCGATCGAGCTGCGCCTGGTCGCGGACGAACAGCTTCACCCCGCGCTTGACCTCGACGAGGAGGCGCCGGAGATCACCCTCGCGCGCGACCAGCGGATCGACCTTCGCCTGCCGGATCCCGCAGTCGATGACGCTCTTCCTCACCGCAGGCGAGAGGAACTGCGCCAGCACCGTCTCGATCTGATCGGTGATCGAGCGGCCGACGATCTGCGGAGACGACGGCACGGGGCCGCGCGCCGACTGCGGCGTACCCGGCAAGCGCGTCGACACCGGTCCGCTGGACCGGCTCGACGGCGGCCCCGTGGCGCCGCCGCTGGAGGGCGGTCCGTCACGAGGAGGGATCTTCATGCGACACCTCGTTCGTGAGCTCCGGCGGCATCATGTCGTCCTCCGCGGACGGCGCGAGCATCTCGACGGCGCGCTCCAGGTTGAGCGCCGTCACCACGCCAGGGATCTCGAGATCCATCTCCACGAGCGCGATCGCGACCGCGGGGCGCAAGCCGCACACCGCCGTCCGGACGCCCATCAGCCGGGCCGTGAGCGCGATGTCACGGATGGCGCGGGTGAGATAGCTATCGAGAATCTCGACACCGGAGAGGTCGACGATGAGGCCGCGGGGCGATCGCGCTTCGATCGACCCGGTCACGTCGTCGCGCAGCTGCTCCACTTGGCCGTCAGTGAGCCCGCCCTGCACCGAGACGATTAAGTTCCCGAAGAGGCCCACGATGGGGACCCTACCCGCTTGCATCAAGTGGACGTCTCCTTCCTCGCGCTGAGCTGCAGCTGTGTCGTGGTCATTGCACCGCTGCCCGACGGATCGAAGGCGGCCCGCGGGCCGCCAGGTGTGAACGGTTGTCCTGTCTGCTTCTCGTTATCTTTGGCCGCGCCGCGGCGGGTCCCCATGAGGGACGCGGGCGTCGGCTTCTGGCCGGCGAGCGCCATGCTCTCGCGCAGCGCATGCTTGAGGTTGCGCGCGGCGCGCACGGTGCCGAGGTTGATGCCGAGCTCCACCATCGTCTGCGCGACGGCGGGCCTGACCCCGGTGATCCGACACCGCGCGCCGAGCAGCTCGACCGCCTTCATCAGCTTCATGAAATGGTCGGCCGTCCGCGTGTCGATCACCTCGACGCCCGTCACATCGATGATGACGTAGCGCGACTGGCGGCGAACGATCTCGTCGAGCAGCCGCTCCATGATCTGGGCGCTCCTGCGCGAGTCGACGACGCCGATGATCGGCAGCGCGAGGACGTCGTCCCACAGCTCGAGGATGGGCGTCGAGATCTCGTCGATCGCGTAACGGAGCCGCTCGACGAGCTCGCTCTTGGCGCTCTCGCTCTCCACGAGGTCGCGGTTCTTCGCCTCGAGATCCTCGATGAGGCGCTTCTTCTCGGTCGCGTCGCGGAACACGGCGACGGCGCCGGAGATCGCCCCGTCCTTGCCCCGCATCGGGCTGGCGCTGACCGTCAGGAACAGGCCGGACACCGGGCCGGTCTCGATGCGCGGCTCGGAGAACACCGACGGCACGCGGACCGACCGCGGCTCGACGTCGTCCCCCTGCGGCCCCGCGGTGGGCGCGAGCGTCGGCATCGCGCCGCCCGCCATGCCGTTGGATCGGCGGGCGACCCGCACGTCCTGGTCGGCGGACTTCCTCGCGAAGAGCTCGATCTGATCGACCGTCTCGCCGCGCAGCGCGCGCGACAGCGGGTGCTCGGACATCGGCCAGGGGGTCGCGCGATCGGGGAAGAACAGCGTGGCGTCGCCGGGCCCCGCGTCGTCCCCCGAGGTGAGGTCGAGCGGCGCGCGGCCGAGCATGTGCTCCGCGGCCGGGTTGCGCATCAGGAGCTCGCCCCTGTCGTCAACGACGGCGACGCCGTCCGCCATGCTGTCGAGCACGAGCTTGAAGATGCCAGCCTGTCGCCGCAGCTCCTCGTCCGCTCGGGCCAGCTGCTCGCCGCGCTCGCGCGCCTCGTGCGCCGCCCGGTCGAGCTGCGCGGCCTGCTCCTTCGCCGCGCGCTCGTGCCCCTCGATCTGCTGCTCGAGCGTCGCGACGCGCTCCGTGAGCCTCGCAATCTCTTGCCGCAGAGCTTCTTCGCTCATCGCGAACTCCCCGTCGTAAGCCCGCGCGCGCCGTGCGTGGCGCCAGGCAGCGCGTCCCTCCGGTGCGCGGCGCGGAGCATCCCCTTGCAGGATTGCTCCAGATGCGCGCGCCGGGAGGATGAGCCGCGCGGGCGAAACGAGACGGCCGCGGAGAGCGCGTGGCTCTTCGCCGTCCTGTCCGTCCTTTGCACGCTCGTGACGCTCATTTCTTCTCCTCGCAGGGTGCCCTGTCCCAAGCGGGGACCGTGTCCAGCACCAGTCGAGAAACACAGCTTATCGCCAACCGGGCAACCCACCGTCAAGCTTCGCGTCAGCCATGCGTGTCGCTTGTGGCGACGGCATCCACCGTCGCCCAGCCGAGGTAGCCCGTGCCCGCACAACCGCTCCCGTGCCCCGCGTCACGATCGAGCACGCCAGCAGCAGCTTATGCCGCGCCGCAGCGCAGCCGAGCTCGGTTGGCGCGCACCTCCTGCTTCCGCTCCTCGGATGTGCGGATGGAGAGGGCCGGAGCTCACGTGAGATTCCCCCCATGCGACGCGCGCCGGTCACCAGCGCGGATTGCGTGATCACAGCCGCGCGCGGGTCGCTCAACCTCAATCGCCGAGGCTCTGACGCTCGCGAGCGCGCCGTCGCTTGGCCTTGCGCTTCGAGTCGGCCGGGCGCCGAGGGTCTGGGCCGCTCTCGCCCGTGGTCGGGGCACCCGCGTCGAGCCAGCGCCACAGCGCCATCTGGTCCGCGGTCGCCCCGTGACGGATGGCGCGCTTCAAGATCTTCTTGGCGAGCACCAGCTTGCCGCATCGGGCGAGCGCGTGCGCGTAACTCGCGGCGATGTCGGCCTCGCCTGTCTGCGCCTCGGTGGCCTGCGCCAGGAGCGGCAAGGCGTCGTGCGGGCGGTTCAGCGCGACGTCGTAGAGGTGCCCCAGGTTGTGCGCGTACCACGGATTCTCGGGCGCGATGGCCAGCGCGCGCTCGTAGGCGCGCGCGGCGTAGCGGTAGTTGCCGAGCAGCGACTGCGCCAGGCCCAGCACCGCCCAGGCGCCGTCGTCCTCCTCGTGGAACTGCAGCACGCGGCGCGCGAAGAGCGCGGCGCGCCACGGATCGTGCTCCACACCCATCTCCGCGAGGTGGCGGTGCGCGTAGAGCCACGGCTCGCTCCCGGGCGCCGTCGCGCGGGCCAGGCGCGCGAGCAGCGGGAGCACCCTGTCCGCATCGAGCTTGTCAGCAAGCGCTCGATCGATGTCCCGTCGAAGCCGGTCGATGTCCTCCGCTCCACTGCGCCCCATCCCTTCCGTGATACGACCAGTGGGCGAGCTTGGCTAGCGCGTTGCGCGCCGAGCGGCGACGCCTGGACGACGTCGCACGCAAGCCCCCACCGACGTACCATCGACCTGCGCCGCCAGGCGGTGTCGTGCGCCGCGCGGAACCGCTTGAAACGCCCGCGTGGAGCCCGCTCCGCCGCCATGTGGCAGCGGACAGACGCTCTTGCGTCGATCCGCGCGACCCGCGCTCAGGCGTCCTCCGCCACCTCTTCGGCGCTTGACGTGCGCTCCCGAGCCTGCTCCGCGCGCGCCTCCTTGCCCGCGATCGTCGCGCCGTTCAGCGTCGCCACGACCCGCGCGAGCTCGGCCTTCGGGACGCTGACGAACGCGTTGCGCTCGCGCACCCGGATGCGCCGGATGTCCCCCTTGGCCATCCCGCCCCGCTCGATGAGCGCGCGCTGGAAATCCGCCGCGCGCGCGCCGTCGCGGCGGCCGAGGTTGATGAAGACCTCGACGAACTCTCCGTCCGCCTCGTCGCGCGAGGGCTCGGCGCGCGGCGCTTCGCCGGCCTCGCCGCTCTCGATCTCGACCGCGGCCTCGCCGGTGGCCGACGGCAGGGCGCCGCTCGTGCGCTCGCGCTCGCCGCCACGCGACACCGGCGAGCCGGGCGCCGGAGACGGAGGCTCGCCGAGGATCGGCTCGTCGTCGCCCTCCTCCTCGGGCGGCTGCCACATGGTGAAGTCGGCGTGGCGCGAGAACGGCTGTCCCGACGCGCCGCCCTGAGGCCTGCCCGGCGCGGCGCCGGCGGCGCCAGCGGCGCCAGCGCCGCGGCGCGCCGATAGCAGCGTCGCAGCGGGTCGATCGCGCAGGCGCTCCGCCGGGCCGCGGCCCGACCCGCCCTCGGCTCGCGGCGGCTCGATCCGCATCAGCGGCTCCGGCCGCGTGAGCGGCTCGACCGAGACGGGGCCGTCGTCGCGCGCCCGCGCCCCCTCGGGCCGGCGCGGCTCTTCCCCCCCGGGCGCGTCCGCGCCGCGAGGGCCTCGCCGCCCCTCGTCCCGGCGGAGGCGCAGCGATCGCCGATCGCGCTCTCGCCCGCGATCCCGATCGCCCTCACGCGCCAGCTCGCGCTCGCGCTCGCTGCGCTCCGTCTCGGGCGAGCGCGGCTCGGCCGAGTCGGCCGCGCGGGGGATCGCCTCCCGCGCCGCCCGCCCGCGCGCCGCGGGCTCGGGCTTCGTCGACGGATCCGTGCCGCGCCCCTCGCTCTCGCGCGCCGCCGCGCGCTGCGGCTGCTGGGCGCGCCGCGCGGCGCTCGCCTCCTCCTGCGCCGTCGGCCGCGCGCCGAGGTGATCGCGCAGGAGGCCCGCCACGATCGCCTCGGCCTGGTCGTGCGTGAGCAGCCGGCGCGCGAGCGAGAGATCGTCGCGGTGCGTGCCCTTCGACAGGAACGCCTCGGCGAGCATCGCGACGAGATCGGCCTCGGCGCGCGTCTTGAGCTCCCCCTCCGTGGGGAGCTGCTTCTCGAGCGGGCGGATCTTGTACGTCAGCCGGAGGATGTAGAGCGGCCCGACGTCCTGCGGCGTGATCAGCGCGATCGCCGTGCCGGTGCGGCCCGCGCGGCCGGTGCGGCCGGTGCGGTGCACGTACGCCTCGGCGTCCTGCGGGAAATCGTAGTTGATGACGTGCGTGAGGTGCGAGATGTCGATGCCGCGCGCGGCCACGTCGGTGGCGACGAGGAAGCGCAGGCGCCCCTCGCGCGTCGCGCTCATCACCTTCTCACGATCGGACTGCGGCAGATCGCCGTTCAGCCAGTCGGCGTCGTAGCCCTGGCGCTTCAGCGCCCCGGCGACCGCCTCGGTCTCGTCCTTCGTATTGCAGAAGACGACCGCGTTCTCGGGGTTCTCGACCTCGATGATGCGGACGAGGGAGGTCAGCTTGTCGCCCGTGATCAGGTAGACGTAGTGCTGGATCTGGAGCGCGCCGACGGCGTCGCCCGAGAGGGTGATGAACTCGGGCGAGCGCAGCTTGCTGCGCGCGATGCGCTCGATGTCGGGCGGGAGCGTCGCCGAGAACAGCAGCGTCTGCCGCTCCGGCGGCAGCTCGGCGAGGATCGCGGTGAGCTCGCGCTCGAAGCCCATCGAGAGCATCTCGTCGCACTCGTCGAGCACGAGCAGCCGGATGTGCTTGGCGACGATGGTCCCGCGGCGCAGGTGGTCGAGCACGCGGCCCGGCGTGCCGACGATGACCTGCGCGCCCGCGGCGAGCGCGTCGATCTGCCGCTGCATCGGCGCGCCGCCGTACACGGCGACCACCTTGATGCCCTTGCGCTTGCCGAGGCGCTCGACCTCCGCCGAGACCTGGAGCGCGAGCTCCCGCGTCGGGCACAGCGCGAGCACCTGCGCCTGCGCGAGCGAGCGCTTCACGGCATGATCGACGATCGGGAGCCCGAAGGCCGCCGTCTTGCCGGTGCCGGTGCGCGCCTGCACGACCGCGTCGCGCCCGCGCGTCACCGGCTCCCAGACGGCGAGCTGCACCGGCGTCGGGTGGACGTAGCCAATCTCCGCGAGGGTCTCGCGCAGCTCGGACGACAGAGGGAGCACATCGAAGGTAGGCGGCGGCTGGGGCTTGTCGCCGGTCTGCGCTTCACCCGCCACTGCGGCAGGGGGAGAAGGAACGGTCATGTCGGTCATATCGTCCTGCGTGATCGCCGCGTCGGGGTATTATCTCGGGGACGCGGGCCCAAGCTGGCCATCGACGATCGCCCGGACCCGCCGCCGCAGCGGAGCCAGATCGCCTGCCTCGCGCCGCGCTGCGTGCTCCTCCGCATAGCGGAGCCGCTCGATGGCGTCGAGAGCGCGCTCGTTGTCCTCCGAGCCCCGGCACGAGGCGGCCACTCCGTCCCGGTAGGTCCACGCCGGAGCGAGCGTGCTCCTGAAGCGGGCGAGGGCGGCGTCCTCCCCGTCGGTCCCGGGGGCGGCCTCCCTGGCGTGCTCGACGGCCCGGACGAGCGCCAGGAGGCCCTCCTCGCAGCTCGCGTAGGGCGACGGCGCGGCCGGCAGAAAGAAGACCTGCCGGATCAGCTGGAGGGTGCACGAGGCGATGATGAGCGCGGCGAAGCTGTAGTACGCGACCAGGGCGATGCGCCGGCCACGGGCGCGAGGCCCGCCAGGGCGGCGCCGCGCTCCAAGAGGGCGCGCTCGCGCCTCGGTCCCCGGCACGGCCGGGGCGGGAGCGATGGGCGCGGGAGCTTGAGCGGGCATGGGAGCTGCGATTCCTAGGGCGGGCAGGGGTGCGCGGCCGCCGACGGTCGGGCTCCGCTTCCACGGTCCCTTCCGTGCGGGCCAGTGCTATCACCTCGCCGCGGGCGCGACGAGATGCTGTTGGACGGGAGCAGCGCGAGGTGACCGACAGGACCGCGGCGCTCCGCATCATCGCCCGCCGATCCGCTGCGGCGCTCTCCGCGCTGGCCCTCGTCCTGGGCCCGCCCGGGGCCGCGCTGGCTCAGCCGCTCCAGGACAACGCCTACACCATCGACCTCTTCCAGGGGCCCATCCTGGCGCCGCTGCGCGTGACCGGGATCGCTGGCGCCTACGCCGGCTACGCCGAGGGGATCGCCGGCATGGTCGCCAACGCCGCGGCGCCCGCGCTCCGCGAGCCGTTCAGCATGCGCTGGCTCGAGTGGGACGTGGCCGCGTCGATCTCGCTGCCCATCGAGCTCTTCGAGAACAACGACTTCGACAACAGCGGCGACATCGATCTCGATTACTCGAATTTCGTGTACCTGACCCTCGGCGGCCAGCTCCAGGCGGGCGACTTCGGCGTCGGGGTCAACGCCGAGCTGCAACGGTACTCCCTGACGGACGAGGCCGGCGCCGAGACCACGGTCGTGATCGGCAAGTACCATTTCCTCGGCGGCGTCCGCCTGCTCGGCGACGCGCTCGTGCTGGGCGCCGGCGCGCGCGCGGTGACGCTCAACCTCGGCGCCGAGCAGACCGACCTGACCATCGCGGGCATCTCTCCGGAGCTCGGGGTGCTCGTGCGCCCCGACTGGGCGTCCTACAGGCTCGGCGCGACGTTCCGCTTCCCGGTGAACGGCGGCGGCTTGCTCGGCGAGGGCGTGGTGATGGACGGGCAGGTCCGCCGCGCCGGCGGGCTGATCCTGCCGAACGAGGTCGTCCTCCCCTGGGAGCTCGAGGTCGGCCTCGCCGTGCAGGTCGGACCGCGCCCGCTCAACCCGGCGTGGATCGACCCGCACGTCCAGGAGCGGGAGCTCCGCGAGGCGGTCGCGCGCAGGCAGGCCGCGCGGGAAGAGCGGAGGGAGCGCGAGCTCGGCGCCATCGACGACCCGGAGGAGCGCGCGCGGCGCGAGCGCGTCTTCGCGACAGAGAGGGCGCGCGAGCGCGCCGCCGACGAGCGCGAGCTCGCCGCGGGGCCGGCCATCCTCGAGGCGGAGCGGCGCGCGCGCTACTGGAACTGGCCGCGCGAGCACCTGCTCATCACGGCGGAGCTCCTCGTCACGGGCCCGGTGTCGAACGGGGTGAGCCTGGAGCGCTTCCTGGCGCAGAAGCAGCCCGGGAGCGAGCACGGCCCGTCGGCGGTGGGCACCTCGGGCGCGCACGTGAGCTTCTCGCCGCGGTTCGGGATCGAGACGGAGCCGATCCCGGGCCGCGTGCACACGCGGTTCGGCAGCTACTACGAGCCGAACCGCTTCAGCCGCCTGGGGAGCGGGCGTGTCGGCCGGCAGCACTTCACGTTCGGCGCGGACGTCCGCGTGCTCTCGACGACCTTCTGGGGCCTGATCCCAGACACCGCCTTGACGCTGCAGGCGTCGATGGATTTCGCGCCTCGCTATGACAGCGTGAGCGCCGGCATCGGCGTCTGGCACTGAGCGCTGCGGCGCCGCTCACGCGCCGCTCACGCCGACGACGCGCGGCGGAGTTGCTCCGCGAGCAGCACGCGGAGGTGGTTCATCCGGGCGGGGTCGCGCTTGCCGAACTCGTCGAGCGCCGCGGCGACCGCGACCGGCGCGCCGCCGCGGGGCTCCTTCCGGAGCGCCCTCGCCGCCAGCGCGAGCGCGCGGGGGCACAGCACCTCCTCGATGCAGAGCCGCGCGGGCGGCGGCCGCCACGCGGCGTCGCGGTAGCCCCCCGGCGGCGAGGGCTCCGCGAGGAGCGCGAGGCCGTCCGCCTTGGCCTGCAGCGCCGAGAGGATCTCGCGCTCGATCGCGCTGCCCTCCTCGCGATCGCCGGAGCGCTCGATCGTGAAGATCGGCTTCGGCGCGCCGCGCCGCGCGGCGCCGAGCCAGCCCTTCCGCCAGCGCACCGCCGTGGCCCTGCTGATGGTCGCCTCGCCGCGCGCGACGAGGCCCGTGAAGGCGCTGAGCATCAGCACCTCGAACGGCGAGAACGCGTCGCCGCCCTTCGCCCCCGCGATGCGCGAGAGGTTCGCGGCGACGACGGGGAGCCCCGCCTCGATCGCGTCCGAGGAGCAGAAGAGCGTCGAGCCCGGGCTCGTCGGGTGGAACCCCGTCAGGCTCACGCCCTCGCCGGCGCCGTACCACCCGAGGAGCGTGCGCACGGTCCCCCGGCGGGCGCCGTCGGCCGAGCAGTAAGCCCACGTCGTGCCCCAGAGATCGAACAGCGACCGCACGATCCACCGCGCGAGCCTCGCGCCGAGCAGAACGCTCGCCGCGAACAGCGCGGCGGCCGCGAGGGAGTCGTCCGCGGCCCCGGCCAGGCCCGAGAGGAGCAGCCCGTAGAGCGCCGTGTACGCGAGCAGCAACCCGCTCGTGATCGCGCTCAGGAACAGCTCGATCTTCGGCGACGCGCCGCGCGGCTCGGACCGCCGCCACACGGCGCGGTGGGGCGGCTCGCCGCAGCGAGCACAGGGGTCCGCGGGGCCACATCGCCGCCGCGTCCCGCAGCCGAGGCAGATGTCGATCGGGGGCAACCGGCTTGGCATCGGTGGTCCAGAATAGTGGCGCATCCTCGGTTCGTCGCCACGACCGTGACCCACGGCGCGGGCTCGCCGCGCGCACGGTTTCGCACACGCGCACAGGGCGGGAGCGCGCCCCTGCCCGCTTCGGGCTTGTCGTCGCGCCCTGTCCGGCGCATCGAGTCGCGCATGCCCCATCGCCGGCTCCGCATGGTCGCTGTCAGCCACCTCGCCGTCCTCGCCCTGTGCCAAGGCGTCGCCCTCGCGCAGCCGGCGCCTCCCCAGGGTCGACCGGGCCAGCAGGCTCAGCCGCGGCCGGGCCAGCAGGCGCCCGCGGCGGCCGCCGCGCCGGCGGCGATGCCGCAGCGCATCGAGGTGAACGACCCGGCGCTCGCGCCGGTCCCCCCGCCGGCGCGCACGCTGGCGAGCTGGAACGACGCGCGCGTGATGATCGAACAGCGGTCGGTGGACTTCGCCATCGCCGTGCAGGAGGTCGCCCGCGCCGAGGGGGTCGCGCGGCGGGCGCTCGCCGCGGCGCTCCCGAGCCTCGACGCGCGCGGCGACCTGACGCACGAGCTGGCGGGCGGCAGCAGCGTGAGCCCCTCGCTCCCCGCGCCAGGGGAGCCGGGCGCGGGGGCGATCGAGGATGCGCCGACGACCGCGTCGGCGTCGCTCACGCTCCGCCAGCCCATCCTCGCCCCGCGCGCCTGGTACGGCATCGGCACCGCGAGGCGCTCGGTGGACGTCGCCAAGCTGAGCCTCGAGGATCGCCGCCGCGTCACCGTCGGCGCGGTGGCGGACGCCGTCGTCTCGATCGTCACGGCCGAGCGGGTCAGCGAGATCAACCGGGTCGGGCTGCGCAGCGCGCTCGAGCGGCTCGAGCTGACCCGGCGGCGCGAGCGCCTCGGCACCGGCACGAAGCTCGATGTCGTCCGCGCGGAGCAGGACGTCGCCCTCGCCCGCGCGACGCTCGTGTCCGGCGACGAGGCGCTGCGCAAGGCGCGGGAGACGCTCGGGGCCGTGCTGGGCGAGCGCGGCGAGGTCGGCGTCCCGCAGGGCTTCTCGCTGAACGCGATCGCGGCGGAGGTGCAGTCGGAGTGCGCCGAGGCGCGCTCGGATCAGCGCGCGGACGTCCGCGCCGCCCGGGCCGAGCTCGAGATCGCGGAGCGCAACCTCACCGACGCGAAGCTCGCGTTCGCCCCGTACGTCGATTTGTCGAGCACGCTGAGCGCCCGCACCTCGATCGGGGACGAGTCCACCCGAAGGGCGCGGTCCTGGGGGTGGTCCATCAGCGCCGTGCTCACCGTCCCCATCTGGGACGGCGGGGCGCGCTACGGCGATCTCCAGATCAGCAGGGCCGCGGTCGAGCAGCAGCGCGCGCGCCTCGGGGCGGTGGAGCGCACCGCCGGGCTCGAGACGACGCAGGCGGTCCGGGGCGTCGCCGTCGCCGAGCAGTCGCGCGCGGTCGCCGAGCAGTCGCGCGACCTCGCGCGCGAGACCGCGCGCCTCACGCAGGTCGCGTTCGAGGCCGGCACCACGACGAGCTTCGATCTTGTCGAGTCCGGCCGCAGGCAGCGCGAGGCCGAGCTCGATCTCGCGGTGCGGGAGTTCGAGGTGGTGAAGGCGAAGATCACCGCGCTGCTCGCGTCCGCCTCGTGCAAATGAGGTGCGCGCAGGACGTGCGCCCGCCGAGCGCGGCCGCGGCCCGGCGCGCGCCGAGCGCGGCCACGACCTCGCGCGGGGGTTGTGCCGAGCGACCGCGCGAGTAGGCTACGCGCCCGATGGAGCGGCTCGAGAGCTATGTCGAAGGGCAGTGGCGCGCCGGCCAGGGCGCGCCGCACGTGCTCGTCAACCCCGCGACCGAGGAGCCGCTCGCCGAGACGAGCACGGACGGCCTCGACCTCGCGGCCGCGGTGGCGTTCGCGCGCGCCGAGGGCGGGCCCGCGCTGCGCGCGCTCACGTTCGCCGAGCGCGGCGAGCTGCTCCGCGCCATGTCGCGCGCCGCGCACGCCGAGCGCGACGCGCTCATCGACGTCGCCATCCGGAATGGCGGCAACACCCGCGGCGACGCCAAGTTCGACATCGACGGCGCGATCGGCACGCTCGCCTACTACGCCGACCTCGGCGCCCAGCTCGGCGACGCGCGGCTGCTCACGGACGGCGACGGCGTGCAGCTCGGGCGCTCGCCGCGCTTCTTCGGCCAGCACATCCTCGTCCCGCGCCCCGGCGTCGCGGTACACATCAACGCCTTCAACTTCCCCGCGTGGGGGCTCGCGGAGAAGGCCGCCTGCGCGCTCCTCGCGGGCATGCCCGTCATCACGAAGCCCGCGACCAGCACCGCGCTCGTCGCGCTCCGGCTGATGAAGATCTTCACCGAGCGCGCCCCGCTGCCGCGCGGCGCGCTCTCCTTCGTCGCCGGCCCGCCGGGCGATCTCCTCGCGCACCTCGGCGGCGAGGACGTCCTCGCCTTCACCGGATCGAGCGCCACCGGCGCCGCGCTCCGGCTCTCGCCCGGCCTCGTGCGCGACGGCGTCCGCGTGAACGTCGAGGCCGACAGCCTGAACGGCGCCGTCCTCGGCCCCGACGCCGTCCCCGGCTCCGAGACGTACGCGATGTTCCTGCGCGACGTCGTGCGCGACATCACCCAGAAGGCCGGCCAGAAGTGCACGGCGATCCGCCGCGTCTTCGCGCCCGCGGCCGTCGTCGACGCCGTGCGCGACGATCTCGTCGACCGCCTCCGCGACGCGCGCGTCGGCGATCCCGCGCAGGACGGCGTCACGGTGGGTCCGCTGACCACGTCCGATCAGCTCCGCGGCGTGCGCGCGGGCATCGAGCGCCTCGCGGCGGGTGCTGCGGTGGCGCTCGGCGGCGCCGGGCCCTTCGAGGCGATCGGGGTGCCCCCGGGCAAGGGGTACTTCGTGCCGCCGACGCTGCTCGTCGCGAGCGGCCCCGACGGCGCGCCCGCCGCGCACGAGCACGAGGTCTTCGGCCCCGTCGCCACGCTCTTCCCATACGACGGCGGCGCGGCGCACGCCGTGGCGCTGCTGCGACGGGGCCGCGGGAGCCTCGTTTGCTCCGTCTACAGCGACGACCGCGCCTTCGCGGCGGAGGTGCTGATCGGCGTCGCGCCGTACCACGGCCGCGTCCTGCTCGGCAGCGAGAAGATCGCCGATCAGGCGCCCGGCCCGGGCACCGTCCTCCCTCAGACGATCCACGGCGGCCCGGGCCGCGCCGGCGGCGGCGAGGAGCTCGGCGGCCTGCGCGGGCTCCATTTCTACTCGCAGCGCACCGCCGTGCAGGGGTCGCGGCCGATCCTGGAGGCGATCCTCGGGGCGAAGGGCGAGCCCCGCCCCGCGCCGGCGAAGCCGTAGATCGCGAAGGCCGGGGTAGCTCTTTCCGTGGACTTTATGGTGAAGTCTCGCTCATGAGCGCGGGCCCGCAACTCATCGGCAAGACGATCGCAGGGCGCTTCCGCGTCACCGGGTTCATCGGCGAAGGCGCGATGGCGGCGGTCTACCGCGGCGAGCAGGACGCGGAGCCGCGCGACGTCGCCATCAAGATCATGCACCCGCAGCTGCTCGGCGACGACACGTTCGTCACCCGCTTCTACCGGGAGGCGAAGGCGGCGTCGCGCCTCCACCACCCGAACACGGTGCAGATCCTCGACTCCGGCGTGGAAGGGCACCTGCCGTACATCGTGATGGAGCTCGTCGCCGGGCAGGACCTGTTCGAGGTCCTGCTCGCCGAGCGCCGCTTCTCCGAGGCCCGCGCCGCGCGGTTCCTGATCGGCATCACCGACGCCCTCGCCGCCGCCCACGCGCGGGGCATCGTGCACCGCGATCTCAAGCCCGAGAACGTGATGGTCATGCGGGATCCGGCGGATCCGGCGGTCGAGCGCGTGAAGGTGCTCGATTTCGGGATCGCGAAGATGGTCGAGAGGAACACCCGCGGCGACGACGACGGGCCGAACAGCGCGCCCATCAGCGTCTGGGGCTCGGTCACCACGGTCGGCGTGGTCGTCGGCACGCCCGCGTACATGTCCCCGGAGCAGTGCCGCGGCGACGTCATCGACGGGCGCAGCGACGTGTACGCGTGCGGGGTGCTCCTGTTCCTGCTCGTCACGGGCCGGCTCCCCTTCCCGCCCACGGCCGTCGCGTGGGAGGTGGCGATGGATCACCTCCGGAAGCCGCCGCCCGCGCCGAGCCAGTTCCTGCCGCAGATCCACCCTGCCCTCGAGGCGATCATCCTCACCGCGCTCGCGAAATGGCCGAACCAGCGCCAGCAGAGCGCGGCCGAGCTGCGCGACGAGCTCGAGCGGCTCCTCCCCCACCTGTCGGACGCGCTGCTCCCTGCCGCCCGGACGAGCGCGCCCGAGGACGCGCCGACCCTCGAAGTGGCGATGCCGCCGTCGCTCCGGAGCTCCATGTCGGCCGCGCCGCCGCTGCGCGAGGGCGATCTGCCGCCGCCGGCGCAGCGGGGCGAGGTGCTGGCGAAGTCCGTGTTCCGCGAGGCGTCGCTGACGGACGGGCCGCCGTCGAGCGCGATCCTGTCGCTCGCCGCGACGCTCCCCGGCATCGCCCTCCCGCGCGAGGCGCCGGCCGGACCGACGTCGGACGACCTCTCGCGCACGCTCCCGGCGGTGCGGCGGCTCGTCGCGCCGACGAGCGATCCGCCGGCGAGCGACGTCGTGATCCACGATCGCAAGGACTTCGGGCCGCTCCTCCCCGCCGCGGGCGCCCGCGCGCCGTCCCCGAGGCCGGAGGCGCGGCGAGGCGCCGGCGCGACCGCCGCCGCCGCGCCGCCGCGGCCGCCCTCGCGGTCCTCGGCCGAGAACGTCATCGAGATCGCGCCTGCGCCGGTCCGGCGCGACCGCCGCCCGCCCGCGCGCCCGACGGACCTGTGGATGGTCAAGCTCGTGGTGCCGCTGGCGCTGGTGATCGGGCTGGCGCTCGGGGTGCTCGCCTTCTTCCTGAGCCGCTGACGCCTCGCGCCTCAGGCGCTGGCCGGCGTGACGGGCGCCTCGAAGGCGGCCCGGAGCGCCTGCGCGCGCAGCTCGACCGCCGCCGACGCGGGCGGCGGGACCGGCGCCTCCGCCTCGGCCGACAGCGCCATCGCGAACGCGTCGATCGCGGCCTCGACGACGCCCTCGATCGGGCGCGCCGCGAGCTCGTCGGGGGCGTCGTGGACCGCCACCATGCCCATCAGGACGGCGCGCACGTGGGCCGCCGCCCGCGGCGACGGCGCGGCGCCCCCTTCTTCGGCGCCGCTCGCGCCGCGCGCGCCGCGCGCCCCCGGCTCCGCGCCGGCCCGCGCCGCCCTCGCGATCTCGGCGGAGAGCGGCCAGCTCAGCCGCGCCACGAGCCGCTCCTGCACGTAGGCGCGGACGCTCGCGTCGGTGCGCTTGCGCTCCTCGGGCAGCGCCGCGATCGGGCGCAGGTCGGACGCGAGCTCCCGGCGCGCCGGCTCGAGCGCCTTGTCGATCGCCGCGGCGAGCGCGCGCCGGTCGCGGCGCAGGTACGCCGCGCTCGCGCGGAGCCGATCCGCCTCGGCGCGCGCCCTCCGCCCGGCCTCGCGGTCCTCGGCCGCGCGCGCCGACGCCGCATGGGCCAGCTCGGCCGCGATGCGGCCCGCCTTGCGGCGGAGCGCGCGCTCGCGGAGCGCGTCGCTCGCATCGACGATCTGCTCGGCGAAGAGCGCCTCGACCTCGGCCCACCCCGACGCCGCGAGCGCCGCCTCGTCGCCGAGGCGCCCCTTCAGCGAGAGCCGCGCCGAGAACGCGATCGGCGGCGTGAGCGAGGCGATGGAGCTCGCCGCGAGGCTGTCGCGCACGTGCGCGAGCACCGTCTCCAGGGCGTCGGGCTTGAGCCGATCGGCCTTGTTCGCGAGGATCTGCACGGGCACGCCGAGCGCGCTGATCTCGGAGAGCACCCGCCGCTCCGACTCCTTCATCGCCTGGGGCGCGTCGAGCAGCCAGATGGCGACGTGGGCCTCGTCGAACGCCCTCCGCGCCTCGGCGATGTGATCGGGGTCGGGCGCGTTGAAGCCGGGCGTGTCGAGGATCTCGACGCGCTTGAGCCGCTCGATGGGCGCGTAGATGAACACCCGCGCGACCTTGTCCCCGGCCGCCGCGAGCGCGCGCAGCGTGTCCTTCAGCGCCGCGTGCGGCACGACGCGGTCCTGGCCGCCGCGCACGACGATGCGCGCGAACGGATCGGGCGCCCAGGCGACCCAGTGGAGCGTCGCGGTCGTGGGCAGGACGCCGGTCGGCGCCACGTCCTCGCCGAGCAGCGCGTTCAGGAAGGTGCTCTTGCCCGCGTTGAACTCGCCCACCACGGCCGCGCGGAGCGGCCGCTCCCGCTCCACCGCGAGGGCCTCGATCGCCGCGAGCAGGTCGAGCCGGTCGAGGAGCTTGGCCGTGCGCGCGAGCTCGCGCAGCACGTCGCCCCACGCGGCGGCGGCGCGGGCCCCGGCGGGGCCGCCCGCAGGGGGCACCCACGCCAGCGCGATCGCGCGGCGCATGTCGTCGGCCCACGCGGCGCCCTCGCCGGTCACCGCGTCGAGCGCGTCGAGCGCGCCGCTCCCCTGCCCCGCGGACGCCATCGCCGCGGCGTCGCGCAGCCGGACGAGGTCGGGGGGGAGCGGGGGCGCGGCCGCGCCGCGCTGCTCCTTGTCGTCGTCCTTGGCGTTGCCACGCGCGGCGAGCGCGGCGAGCGCGTCGAGCGCGCCGAGGTCGCGGGTCTCGACGGCCATGCGGAGCAGCGCCGCCGCGGCGGCGCGGTCGCCCGCGGAGAGCCCGCGCGCGAGCGCCTGCCGCGCGTCGTCGCGCCGCCCCTCGGCGAAGGCGAACGCGGCGGCCCAGGTCGGCTCGTCGAGCGCGCCCGCGGCGCGGACGACGCGGCGCACGCGGTCGACGACGAGCACGTCGCGGGAGGCGGCGACCAGGGCGGCGCAGAGCTCGGCCGCGCCGGGGACGTCGAGCACGAGCGCCCGCAGCCCGAGGTCGAGCGCCCGCCCCACCACGGCGGGCGGCAGGGCCGCCGCGGAGGAGCCCGCCGCGGGGAACCCCGCCGCGGCGCTCGCCTCGGCCAGCGCGAGCCGGGCGAGCACGAGGGCGGCGCGCCCCTCGATCGCGGTGGGCTCGCCGAGGATCTCCGCGGCGGCGCGCGCGCCATCGAGATCGCCGTACGCGAGCGCGCACTCGGCGCGGCGGAGGGCCACGTCGCGGTCGGGCACGGTCGTGAGCGGCGCCGGGATGCGGTCGAGCCAGCGCTGCGCGCGGGCCGGGTCGCCCGCGGCGAGGTCGAGGTCCGAGAGATCGAGCAGCGCGAGGCGCGCCGCGTCGCGCTCCTCCGGCGCCGACGTGGCCCGCTCGAGCGCGTCGCGCGCGCCGTCCCAGCCGATGCGCTGCCCCGCGCGGCCGAGGCGGAGCCACACGTCGGCGCGCCACGGGACGCGCTTCGCGAGATCCGTGAGCGAGGCGACGACCTCCTGGTCGAGCCACGCGTCCTCCGCGGCGTCGGCCCAGAGCGCCAGCCCGACCGCCGAGTCGGGCAGCACGGAGAGGATGGTGCGGGCGTGCTCGCGGGCCTCGAGGGGCATGCCCTTCGCGAGCGCGGCCTCGGCGGCGCTGCGCTCGTTCTCGAGGCCGAGGGCGAGGATCTCGACCCGCCCGAAGAACCGGTTCAGCGCCTCGACGAGCCTCGCCATGGGCGGGATGAAAGCCTTCCGGGAGGGCGGTCGTCCAGGAAGAAGCGAAGGCCGGAGCGGCGGGCGTCGCGCGGCGGGGGATCAGGCCGGGGGCCAGCCAGGACTTCGCCGGAAGGGCTACGGGGCGCGCGCGAGGTCATCGGGCAGCGGAGCCGGCCGGGTGACCGCAAGCGGCGCGCTAGCCTTCGCTGATGCTCCGCATGCGCCACCGACGGACGGACCGGCAAGGACAAAAGGTACGCCGTGCCCACACGCTTGGGGTACTTACGAGGGCGCCGCGGACCGCACCGCGGGCCGGTAGCGATCGTCATGTCGGACAACCGCATCACGGAGATTCTCGCAAAGGGGCTGCGCTCGCTCGCCGATGTGCGGCTTCAGCTCGACGGTCTCACCGTCCTCATCGGGGACAACGGCAGCGGCAAGAGCAGCCTGATCGAGGCATGCGAGCTGCTACAGCGCGCGGCCAGCGAGAGCTTCTTCGAGGATCTGAACAAGATCCACGGCGGTCTCGGGAGCCTGCTCCGCGTCGGCGCCGAGCACCTGGAGCTCGGCCTGGTCTTCGCGCCCGACGGTGACTCCTACACCAGGTACGAGTACGCCTTCGCACTCGACAGGAGCGGAGTCATCCTGCGCGAGCGCCTTGATTGGGTCCGCGGTGAAGTCGATGACAGCGACGCTGTCGTGGAGCAACGTATCGGTATCATCTCGCGCGAGGGGGGGCTCTCCAGGAGCAGCTCCTTCAGGTTTCTGATCGATGCGACAGAAACTCCACCCATCGAAAGGGCCATCGATCCCAGGCGGCTGGCGCTCTCTTCGTTCGGCGAGTTCCCACCGCATTGGCTCGTGCGTGAAGCGCTGGCCGTGCTCCGCGCGATCGACGTCCACGTCCCCTTCGACACCACGGCGCGCTGGGTGCAGCGCTCGCGCGGCCAGCCTTCGCCCTTGCGCGGCGCGGCGACGATCGAGCCGGCGGAGGCGCTCTCGCGCTTCGGGGCCAACCTCCCGAACGCATGGAGCGCGCTCAAGAACGATTTCTCCGAGGCGCACTGGCGCGAGACGATGGACTACGTCCGTCTGGGCCTCGGTCCCGACGTCGAGTCCGTCAACGTGCGCGCGGATCCAGGCGGCGGCTCGATCGCCCTGCGGATCAAGTACGCCGGCCTCGACGAGCAGATCCCCTCGTTCGCGATCTCCGACGGCACGCTCGCGTACCTCGCGTTCGTGGCCCTCCACCGGCTGAACACGAAGAAGAGCCTCATCGCCTTCGACGAGCCAGAGACGCACCTGCACCCCGAGCTGCTCCAGCGCGTGCTCGGGTTCTTCGAGGCCATGGCGAAGGAGCGGCCGGTGCTGCTCGCGACGCACTCCGACCGGCTGCTCGACGGCCTCTCCGACCCGGCCCGTTCGGTCGTCCTCTGCGAGCTCGATGAGCGCCGCGCCACGAGGCTCGTGCGGCCCGACCCCGAGGCGCTGCGAGACTGGCTCACGGACTACCGCGGGCTCGGTGACGTGCGGGGAGCCGGCCACGCGGCCTCGATCCTGACGCGGCGGGAGGGGGCGTGACCCCGCTCGCGGTGATCCTGTACGAAGATCAGCGGGGCCCGGAGAAGGAGTTCGGCCTTCACAACCGCGTCGTCGCGTGCGTGACCGATGACGCCGGGGAAGACCGCTTCGCGCTCCGGAGGAAGCTCGACGGCCGGCCGATGAAGGGCGTGCAGAACCTGCTGCGGAGCTGCCGGAAGGACATCCGCCGCTTGAGCGCGAAGGGCCAGCAGGTCTTTGTGCTCGTCGACAACGACGCCATACGCCACCAGCTCAAGCATGAGGGAATCACGGAGAGCGCCGAGGACGCGGCGGTGGTGCGTGCGATCAAGGACAGGTGCGACGCTCCGGAGCGGCTCCACGTCTTCCTGCTGAAGGAGAACACGGAGACCGTCATCAAGGCAGCCGAGCAATGCGACAAGGACCTCGCGAGATCGCTCGTGGCGCAGGCGCTCCAGAAGGACGTCAACGCCCGCGACGCGATCTTCAACAGGATCTCGTGGCAACCGGATCGCGCTGTGCGCGATTGCATCCGACAGCGCGTGGAGGCGATCCTGGAGATCGTGAAGGCGCTCACCGCGCTCGTGCGCGGAGGCGACGTCAGCGCCTGAACGGGGGCGGGCGAAGCCGGCCGGGTCTCGACCTGGACCGAGCCTTGAAAACGACGGGATCGCCAGACCGGGGCCCGGCTCAGGTCCTGGCGACGAGCGCTCGATCAGGCCTCGACCCAGACCGAGCCCGGAACGTGAGCGCTTATTGTTAGAGTGGACCTGTGCCGGCAGACATCGTTACAGGGCGCGTCGACGCGCTGATCGTCACCGCGCTGCAGGACGAGCTCGAGGCGGTCCTCGCGCTCGGCGAGGGCGGTCGAGACGGCTGGCGGGAGGCGCGGGATCCGGGCGGGTTCCCGTACTACGTCCGCGACGTCGCGAACGACCGCGGCGAGCCGCTCCGCGTCGCCGCTGCGTGGTCGGGCCGGATGGGCGGGAGCGCGGCGGCGGCGAGGGCGCAGGGGCTCATCGAGGAGCTCGATCCGGGGTGCCTCGCGATGTGCGGCATCTGCGCCGGCAAGCGCGGCGAGGTGTCGCTCGGCGACGTCATCGTCGCCGACCGGGTCTACAGCTACGACGAGGGCAAGCGCGTCGCCCACCCCGGCGGCGAGGGCGCGTTCTTCCACGACATCGAGACGTACAACCTCGAGCGCACGTGGAACATGGATGCCGCGCTCTTCGCGCGCGAGTTCGAGCGGCAGGCGGCGTTCGCGGCCGAGCGCCCGCCGTCGAAGCCGTCGCAAGCGTGGTGGCTCCGGCACGCGCTCTACGAGAGCCAGGTGGAGGGGGGACCGCCGCCCGTCTCGCGGCCGGAGCGCGCGGCGCGGTGCCCGGGCTGGACCGAGCGCATCGGCGAGCTGGAGGCGGCGGGCGTGCTCCGCATCGGCGACGGCGGCCTCGAGCTCACGGAGGCGGGCGTGGCGCAGGTCCGCCGGGATCGCCTGCTCCACCCGGACGGCCCGCCGCCGGCCCGGCCGTTCCGCGTGCACATCGGCCCGATCGCCACGGGCAAGGCGGTGCAGGAGGACGCGGGGCTGTTCGAGCGGCTGAAGCCGATCGGGCGGAAGGTGCTCGGCGTCGAGATGGAGGCCGCGGCGATCGGCTACGTCGCGGAGCGCCTCGGGCGGCGGTCGATCATCGCGAAGGCCGTCTCGGATCACGCCGATCACGACAAGGACGACAGCTTCCGCGCGTTCGCGTGCCGCGCCTCGGCGGCGTTCCTCGTCGCGTTTCTGAGGCGCTTTCTTCCGCCTGCGCGCGCCGAGCACGCCGGGCGGGGCCCGAGGCTGCGCCGCCTCCCGGCGAGCGCGCGGGGCGGCCACGCGAGTCCGCACGGCGACGACATCCTCCTGCCAGGGGAAGGGCGCAGCGACGACTTCCTCTCGCGGGTCGAGCGCGTGTGCAGGCTCCGCGAGCCCGAGGGGGTGAAGATCGAGTGGTTCAACGCGCCCCTCCCCTTCGGCGTCTACCTTCGCGTCTCGGTCAACGAGGGCGGCATCGTCCGGATCGCGCCGCTGGCGGCGCTCGAGAGCGGCATCTCGACCGAGGCGGTCTCCGCGTTCATCGAGAGCATCGACGCCTCGTACCGGCGCGAGGATCCCGGCCTCGTGTCCACGCTGGTCTACGGCGGCGAGCCCGCGCCGGAGGAGCTCGTGCGTTACGCGAGCGCGCGGCGCGTGCGCCTCGTGCGGTTCCTCGAGTACCAGGGGCTCATCGACTTCCGCGGCTACCTGGCGTGGCAGAACGCGAGCCTCGAGCGGGACCTCACGTATCCGCCGGATCTCTACGTCGACCAGCGCGTCGCGCTCACGACGGGCCAGGAGGAGGCGGTGCGCGAGCGCGCGCTCGACGCCATCGCAGAGCTGCTCGACTCGGAGCACAGCCGGTTCGTGCTGGTGCTCGGCGACTTCGGTACGGGCAAGACGTTCCTCCTGCACGAGCTCGCGCGGCGGATGGGCAAGGCGGGCGGCCCGCTGACGCCGGTGCTCATCGAGATGCGCGCGCTGGAGAAGGCGCGCGACCTGAACGCGCTCATCGCGCAGCACCTGGCGCTCGCGGGGCTCGGCAAGATCGATCTGCCCGCGTTCCGGCACATGCTGGCCGAGGGGCGGATCGTGCTCCTGTTCGACGGCTTCGACGAGCTCGCCTTCCGCGTGACGTACGACCGCGCGGTCGAGCACTTCGACACGCTGATCCAGGCGGCGCAGGGCAAGGCGGCGAAAGTGGTGGTCACGAGCCGGAGCCAGCACTTCATCTCGGAGCAGCAGGTGAGGTCGGCGCTCGCGGAGCGAGCCGCCTTGCTGCCCGGTTATCGGCTCGTGCGGCTGCAGCCGTTCACCGGGGCGCAGATCCGCAGGTTTCTGGTGAACCGGCTCGACAGCGAGGCGGCGGCTGACGAGCGCATTCAGTTGCTCGCAGAGGTGAAGGACCTGCTCGGCCTATCGGCGAACCCGCGGATGCTGGGGTTCATCGCCGAGATCGAGGCAGCGCAGCTACGGCAAGCGAAGGCGGGAGACGGCGAGATCACCTCGGCGGGGCTCTACAAGCTGCTCCTGGATCGGTGGCTCGTCTGGGAGTACGAGCGCGCGCACCCGAAGGGCGCGCAGCCTGGGCTGTCGGTGGCGCAGCGGTGGCGTGCGGTGACGGAGCTCGCGACGCGGCTGTGGCAGCGGACGGAGCAGAGCGTGAACATCCGCGAGCTGCCGGCGGAGCTCATCGCGGCATTGCAGGCGCTCGGGCGGCACGAGCTCGATCTCGGGGTGACGGTGCACCAGATCGGGTCGGGGACGCTGCTCGTGTGGGACGACCAGGAGAACTTCCGGTTCATCCATCAGTCGGTGCTCGAGTGGCTCGTGGCGCGGGAGGCGGCCGAAGAGGTGCAGCGCTCCGGGGAGTCGGCGGCGCTCGCGCAGCGGGACGTGAGCGACCTGATGGCGGATTTCTTCGGGGCGCTCGCGGGACGGAAGGCGACGGAGACGTGGGTACGGGAGGCGCTCGGCGGGGCGTGGGGGACGGTGGCGACGGCGAACGCGCTTCGGATCGACGGGCGGACGGCGCTTGGGGTGTGCGAGCAGATGAACCTCGCAGGGGCGGATCTGCGGGGGCAGGATCTGTCGGGGAAGAACTTCTGCGGGTGCGATCTGCGGGGGGCGGACCTGAGAGAGGCGAAGCTCGTGGGGGCCAACCTGAACGGGGCGCAGATGGGGGGAGCGCTGCTCGAGGGGGCGGACCTCTCCGGGGCGGCGCTCTGCGGGGCGGACCTGACCGGGGCGACGGCGGTGCGAGCGCGGATTGTGGGCGCGGATCTGACCGGGGCGAAGCTCGCCTCAACGAGGCTGCGCGGGGCGAAGCTCGTGGGGACACGGGGGGCGAAGCTCGACGGGTGCGACACGTTCGGCGCGGCGATGCCGGATGCGGCGAGGTTCGAGCCGACGTGGGTGCAAGGAAGCCGGTGCAACGCTGTAGCGATCTGCCCCGATGGGACCTTGCTCGCATCGGGTCACTCCCACGGGATTGTGCTGTGGGATATGGCGACCGGGAGCGCGCTGCGCAGGCTGAACGGCCACTCCGACTGGGTCACGAGCATCGCTTTCAGCGCTGACGGGGATACGCTCGCGTCCGGCTCGGACGATTGCACCGTCCGGCTCTGGGACGTATCGACTGGCAACGTGCTCTGCGTGCTCAAGGGGCACTCTCGTCATGTGAACAGCGTGACGTTCAGCCCTGACGGCGAGACGTTGGCTTCCGGATCTTCTGACTGTACCGTCCGGCTCTGGCAGGTGGCCACCTTCCGACAAATCGCCGTGCTCCACGGCCATCTGGATGGAGTGATGGCCGTCAAGTTCAGCCCCGACGGCGCGACGCTCGCCTCCGGCGCTCACGACACCATCATCCGGCTCTGGAAGGTCGCGACAGGCGACGTGCTTCGCGTATTGAGCGGCCACCGGGCTGGCGTGCTCAGCATCGCGTTCAGCCCCGACGGCGGCACGTTAGCCTCCGGCTCCGCGGACTACGACATTGGCCTCTGGCACGTCACGACGGGCGAGCAGCGGCACACGCTGAAGGGCCACTTGCGAAGCGTGAGGAGCGTCGCGTTCAGCCCCGACGGCGCGACGCTCGCCTCCAGCGCGGGAGACGGATCCGTGCAGCTGTGGAATCGATCAGGCGTCGCGTTGCACGCGCTCGAGGGCCACTCCGCCGCCGTGACGAGCGTCGCGTTCAGCCCCGACGGCGCGACGCTCGCCTCTGGTTCGAAGGACAGCACGGTGCGCCTGTGGCATGTGTCGACGGGTGGCGCCGTGCGCGTGCTGGAAGGACAGCCGAGCGTGTCCATGGCCATGGCGTTGAGCACCGATGGCGGGACGCTCGCGCTCGGCTCCGAAGACGTTGGCATTCATATCTGGCGGATGTCGACTTGGACTGCGGTGCCGCCGCTCGTGGATCGCGTCATCTCCTCCGCGAAGCTGGTCTTCAGCCCTGACGGCACAACGCTGGCGTTCGCACAGCGCGACCACACGGTCCGGCTCAGAAGTCTCGGCGAAGACGGCACGGCGCACGTGTTGAAGGGGCATTATCATCGCATCATGGATATCGCCTTTCGCCATGACGGGAGCATGATCGCGTCAGGCTCGCTCGACGGGACAGTGCGACTTTGGCGCACCGAGACATCGGAGCCGCTTCGCGTGATGGAAGAACACGAAGATGGAATCAGCAGCGTGGCGTTCAGCCCTGACGGCAAGACGCTGGCCTCGGGATCGTTCGATCGAACCATCCGGCTCTGGAAGGTGGACGGCGAAGGAGCAGCGCGCGTGCTGGAAGGCCATGGTCGTGTCGTGAGGAGCGTGGCGTTCAGCCCTGATGGTGCGACGCTCGCCTCGGGCTCCGACGACACGACCGTCCGCCTCTGGCCTCTCGTCGATGGCGGCGAGCAGCGCGCGCTGGGCGGCCACGCCGGCCAGGTGAAGTGCCTGACCTTCAGCCCCGACGGTGCATGGCTCGCATCAGGGTCCGACGACGGCAACGTTCTCCTCTGGCGTGTGTCCGCCGATTACATGGCGCGCGTCCTCCAGGGGCACACCGGCGAGGTCGTGAGCGTGGCCTTCATGCCGGATGGAGAGAGGCTGCTCTCCAGCTCCACCGACGGCACCATCCGCTTCTGGGACGTGCGGACTGGCGCCTGTCTCGCCGTGCTCCTCAAGCTCCCCGAGGGCTGGGTCGCCTTCCGGCCCGACGGCCGCTACAAGCTCGGCGGCGACATCGCGGGCGGCTTCTGGCACGCCGCCAGCCTCTGCCGCTTCGAGCCGGGCGAGCTCGATGCGCTGCTCCCTGGCCTGCGCATGCCGGACGACGAGCCGGTGCTCCCCTTGCGGCCTGCGCTCGGACGGGGCTGAGCGCGGGTTGTCGAGCTGCCAGCCCGAATCATTACGGCTTCTCGCCGATCGCCTCGATCACGATCCCGCCGAACCGCGCCTCGTCGGCGCGGCACCTCACGCCCCGGATGACGCACGCGTGGCTGTCCCGAGGTTCGCCGGTATCCGCGTAGCGCGCCCCGAAGCCGCCGCCAAATGACGTGTTGAAGAACTCGAGATGCCGCCCGGCCTCGTCCGTGGCCTCATGCTTGCAGAGCCCGCACACCGCGCGCGGGTGGCGCGGCCACAGCTCCAAGGGATCGCCGCAGATCGGGCAGCCGTGCGTCCCATCCGGCATCCCGCTCCCGTCGGCGGTCACGAGGCGCGCGCCGCGCTCGCCCGCGGCGGACCGGTACGGGCCGCTGATCCCCGCGATGCTGGCGCGGTCCTCGCTCGCGACCGCGAACAGGCCGGCGCCGGCGAGGGTGAGCGCTTCGATCGCCGCCGCGAAGCCGGGCCGGTCGCCGATGTCCTCCCCGCGATCCTCGTGCCAGGACGCGATGTCGACGCCTTCCCGGCTGGCCCAGGCTTCGATTGCCTCGCGCTGCGCTGCAGCGGAGGCGCACGCGGCGTCCGTGGAGATGCGGACGTAGGCGACGGCGAGCCCGGGGCTGCCGCGCTTGAACCGGCGAGCTGTCATCCGGGATGAGAGAATCCTGGACGGCGATGGTTGTCCAGCGTCCAGCCGGCCGTGGTCGCGGATAGCTCGCCCCCGATCGGCGCGCGGCAGTGGCAGAGATTCGCCGCGCTGGCAGCACGGATTGTTGGCCCCGATCTGGACAGGCCTGTAGACGGCGCACGATGGGCTCGACCCGGACGGCCTGGCACGTGCTGCTCGTCGCATTGCTCAACCAACGGGGCTCGCGCCGGTTCGAGGTGCGCAGCGAGGTGCCGCTCTCGAACGAGCCGCTCCGCGCCGATTACCTGTTGCTGCGCCGGAGCGCGGGGCCGAGCGAGCCCGCGGGCACGCTGAAGAAGCTCTGGGACCTCTTGCCCAGGGACACCATCGTCGAGTTCAAGAGCATCGGCCGGCCTTACCGAAGGCGCAACCTCGACCGGCTGTGCAGCTACCTGCACCTGTACTGCGCCGACGAGCCGGAACGGATCGAGCGGCGGAGCGACCTGTGCGGCGTGCTGCTCGTCCCGTCGCGCACCAGGTCGCTCGACGCGGATGTGGCCGAGCTCGGCATGGAATGGGGCGACCTCGGCGGCGGCTACTGGCGGGTCGAGGGCGGGGCATTCGCGCTGCTCATCGTCGAGATCGACGCAGCGGCGGAGGCAGAGGACGACGATCTGCTACGCTTGTTCGGGCACGGCGAGGCCCGGACCGTCGAGGCCCGAAGGTGGCTCTCGCAGCAGCTTGGAGCCGAGGAGATCGCCATGGAAATTCATGAATTGGAGGGCTTCGACGAGGTTGTCCGCAAGCTCCTGGCCACCCTCCCTCCCGAGCGGGTGCTGTCGGCGTACGCCCCGGAGCAGCGCATGGCCGGGCTGCCGCCCGAGCAGCGCATGGCCGGGCTGCCGCCCGAGCAGCGCGTGGCGGGGCTGCCGCCCGAGCAGGTGTTGCTGGCGTTGCCGGACGAAGTGCTCCACGCCCTGTCCGACTCCTACCTCGACACGCTCTCGGCGGAGACGCGCGCCGCCATCCGCGCGCGCATCGGACGGTAGGGCGGCAGCTCGGCTGACCGCGCGCGCAGGCGCACACTGGGAGAGTCTCGGCTCTCGCGCGGTGAGCCCTCGCCGGGCATTCGCTGCGTCCGGGTAGACTCCGGACCGATGCTCCTCCCGCCGAGAACGACAGGCCTCGCCGCGCCCGTGGGCACCCTGCGCCCGTGGCCCTCCGTGCTGGCGACGTGGGGCCCTGGAGAGCGGAGCACGCTGCACGCCCACCATTGCTGGCACCTCGTGCTGGCGCTCGACGGGGAGCTCCAGATCCAGACGGCCGACAGGGGCGCGTTCCAGCCGGGAGGCGCCGTCCTCACGGCCCCGGACACCGCGCACGCGATCGACGCGTCGGGCGTCCGTGTGCTCATCGTGTTCATCGAGCCGGAGAGCGACGTTGGCGATGGGCTCGCCCAGGCGCTCGGGGCGTCGCCCATCGAGGTCATGGGCAGCGAGATGGCGGATCGGCTGCGGTCGCGCATCGCCGAGCGCGGAAAGGCCGGGCTCTCGGCGGCGCTGCCCGGCGTGTTCGAGGCGCTGGGGATCGCGGTCCCGGCGTCCTCGCCGAGGCCGAGGCACCCCGGGGTCCAGCGGGTGCTGCGCCATCTGCGGGCGAGCGGCGGAGACGCGGACACGTCGCTCGAAGCCCTGGCCGGCATCGCGCGGCTCTCGCCGGGGCGGTTCATGCACACCTTCACGGAGAGCGTCGGCGTGCCGCTGCGCCCGTACCTCCTGTGGCTCAAGCTGGAGCGCGCCGGGGCGGCGATCGCCGGCGGCGCGGCGCTCTCGGAGGCCGCCAGCGCGGCCGGCTTCGCGGACGCGGCGCACATGACCCGGACCTTCCGACGGATGTTCGGGGTGAGCCCATCCGATCTGAGACGCCGTAGCCAGCTCGTTCAAGACGGGTGAGGAGCGGGTCGCCACCTTGAGGGCATGGCACCTCTCCTCGTTCTCTCGATCTCGTTCGCGCTGTTCGTTGTCCTCGGGCGCCTCGGCGTCAGGCACCTCGGGAGCTGGGTGACGTGCTTGCGGTACGCCCTCGCGGCGATGTTCCTGCTGACCGGATCGGCCCACTTCGGGAGCCGGCGCGCCGAGCTGGTGGCGATGGTGCCGCCGGCGCTGCCCTACCCCGAGCTCCTCGTGGCCGCGACGGGGGTCCTGGAGATCGCAGGCGCGGCGGCGCTCCTGGTTCCGCGGCTCGCGCCGTGGGCGGCTGCGGGGCTGACGGTGCTGCTCGTGGCGATGTTCCCTGCGAACGTGTATGCGGCGCGCGCGGGGCTCAGCCTGGGCGGCAGCCCGGTGACGCCGCTCGGGCCGCGAACGGTGATGCAGATCGTGTTCGTCGGCGCGACGATCGCCGTGGCGACCAGTAGCCGTGGCGGGGAGCGGACGAACCGGAACCGGACGAACTAGCGCTCAGTCGAGCGCTTTGCCCCACGTCCCTGCTCCATCTTCGGCCAGCGGCAACCACGCGGCGGCACAAGGAGGTCGTCTGTTAGACTGCCGCCGTGGCGAGAGACCTCATCGACTTCGGCATCGAGCGCAGCCGCCACGAGCGCTTCTTCGGTCGAGAGGACGTGCTCGCAGCCATCGATCGCCACCTCGACGGCGCGGCGACGTCAGGCCGCTGGGTGCTCGTCACGGGCGGGCCTGGCATGGGCAAGAGCGCGATCCTCTCCCGATGGCTCGACGTGCAGGAGCAGCGCGGCCACAGGGCGCCGCACCACTTCCTCCGGCGCGACGTCATGGACTGGGATCGCCCCGAGGCGGTCGCGCGCTCCCTCTCAGCGCAGATCGAGGCGCTCTACCCGGCGCAGAAGGACACCGAAGCGCGGCCGGAGAGCCGGTTGCTCGAGCTCCTGGCGAAGGTCTCCAAGCACGAGCTCGCCCCCCGCGGAGAGCGCTTGGTGCTCGTCGTGGATGGCCTCGACGAGGCGCGGAGCGACGGCGCCGGGCAGAACCCGCTGCCGAGCTTCCTGCCGTACGCGCTGCCGCCGCGCGTGCATGCGCTCTGCGCCTCGCGCCCGCAGTACCCGCACCTCGGGTGGCTGGAGAGCCGCGGGAACGTGCGGCGCATCGACCTCGACGCGCCCGCGTGGGCGGGCTCGAACGAGCAGGCCTGCCGCGCTTTCTGGGGCGATCAGGCGCCTCGCTTCATGCCGAAGCTCGACCCGAGGCTCGTCGAGGAGGCGGTCATACGGGCGGAGGGGAACCTGCTCTATGCGGTGAAGCTCAGGGAATGGCTCGAAGAGCAGCCGGTCGAGCAGCGGCGCGTGGAGCGCCTGCCGCGCGGGTTGAGCGGGTTTCTGGAGCAGATCTGGCAGCAGCTCCGGAGCCTGCCGCGCGAGCAGTTCGGGCTGGTCGCTAGCGGGCTGGGGCTGGTCTGCGCGGCGCGCGAGGCGCTGCCGCTTGAGGAGGTCGAGGCGGCGGCGGGGTGGAAGGACGTGGAGACCGGGGAGGACTTCCTTCGCGCCGCGCGGACGCTGCTCCTGGAAGAGCCGGCGTCGTGGCGCGGCGCGCGGGCGTACCGGCCGTACCACGAGGCGTTTCGCGCCTTCGTCGCGGAGAAGCTCGGGCCGAAGCGCATGGCCGAACTGCACCGGCGGCTGCTGGAGACGACGGCGCGGTGGCCGACGGGAACGAGGGAGAGCGATTTCCGGAAGCGGTATGCTGCGCGCCATGCGCTCGCACACGCGCTCGCGGCGGGCGAGCGGGAGAAGATGCGGGGCCTGTGTCGGGATCTCGGGCTGCTGGAGGCGCTCTGTCGCGAGGATGGGCCTTCGGCGCTCGAGGATGCGCTGCGCCTGAGCGCGAAGGAGCTCGGAGATGGCGAGATCGACCTGCTCTATCGGGCGGTGCGGGCCGAGTCGCACTGGCTCCGCGAAGCACAGGAGGCGCTGCCGGAGCTGGTCTACAACCGGCTGCGCTCGGCCGGGTGGGAGGCGGAACAAATTGCGCGGACAGTGCAGTTCCCGCGTAGCCTGCCGAAGATCCGGCTGCGGCATCCGGTACGGATGTGGACTGGAGAGGAGCGCACACTGCACGGCCACTCCGGTCGGGTCAATGCCTGCGCGATCAGCCCCGACGGCCAGCGCATCGTCTCCGCCTCCGACGACAGGACGCTCAAGGTATGGGACCTCGGGACCGGGAAGCTCCTCTCCACCCTCGAAGGCCATGTTTGGTCGGTCAATGCATGCGCGATCAGCCCAGATGGCCAGCGTATCGTCTCGGCCTCCAACGACAAAACGCTCAAGGTATGGGACCTCGGGACCGGGAAGCTCCTCTCCACCCTCGAAGGCCATTCCGATTCTGTCAAATCGTGCGTGATCAGCCCAGATGGCCAGCGCATCGCCTCCGCGTCCAACGACAAAACACTCAAGGCATGGGACCTCGCGACCGGGCAGAGCCTCTCCACCCTCGTAGGCCACGCCTATGTGGTCAAGTCCTGCGCGATCAGCCCAGATGGCCAGCGCATCGTCTCAGCCTCCAACGACAAAACACTCAAGGTGTGGGACCTCGCGACCGGGCAGAGCCTCTACACCCTCGAAGGCCATTCCGATTCTGTCAATGTCTGCGCGATCAGCCCGGATGGCCAGCACATCGTCTCGGCCTCCTACGACAAGACGCTCAAGGTATGGGGCCTCGCGACCGGGCAGCTCCTCTCCACCCTCGAAGGCCACTCCCATTGGATCAATGCCTGCGCGATCAGTCCGGATGGCCAGCGCATCGTCTCGGCCGCCGACGACAGCACGCTCAAGGTATGGGACCTCGCGACCGGGCAGCTCCGCTCCACCCTCGAAGGCCACTCCAATTCTGTCAATGCCTGCGCATTCAGCCCCGATGGCCAGCGCATCGTCTCGGCCTCACGGGACAGGACGCTCAAGGTCTGGGACGTTGCAACCGGACAGCTCCTCTTGACCCTCGAAGGCCACTCCAAATCGGTCAATGCCTGTGTCATCAGCCCCGATGGCCAGCACATCGTCTCGGCTTCCTACGATAGGACGCTCAAGGTGTGGGGGCAGCACCTCTCCACCCTCGAAGGTCACTCCGATGGGGTCAATGCCTGCGCATTCAGCCCCGATGGCCAGCGCATCGTCTCGGCCTCCAGTGATAGGACGCTCAGGGTGTGGTACCTCGCGACCGGGCAGCTGCTCGCCACCCTCGAAGGCCACTCCGATGGGGTCAATGTATGCGCGCTCAGCCCCGATGGCCAGCGTATCGTGTCGGCCTCCAACGACAGGACACTCAAAATATGGAAAGCTTCTACAGGGGAATGCCTGGAGACAGTGCGCGGATCCTGCTCATTCGTCAGCATGGCTGTTTCGCATGAGCTTCTCTGTGCGGGAGACGCAAACGGCAACCTCTGGCATCTCTATTTCACAACTCCGGCACCAGCTGACCCCGTGAAGAAGGCCATCCGCCTCTTCTTCAGCTATTCCCACGAGGACGAGCCTCTTCGCGACGAGCTGGAGAACCACCTCGCCCTTCTCAAACGCGAGGGTCTCCTCGAGAGCTGGCATGATCGCCGCATCATCGGCGGCGAGGCGTGGGTTGGCCAGATCGACGAGCACCTCGACGAGGCCGACGTGATCCTTCTCCTCGTCAGCGCGAACTTCCTCGACTCGGATTACTGCTTCAACAACGAGATGAAGCGCGCCCTCGCACGCCACGATGCCGGGAAGGCCAGCGTCATCCCGGTCATCCTTCGGCCGACCGACTGGCAAAGCGCGTCATTTGCCAGATTCCAGGTGCTACCCAGGGATGCCAGACCGGTCACCAGCTGGCCGGATCGCCATGAAGCCTGGACCGACGTGGCGAGGGGCATCCGGCGCGCGGTTGAAGCGCTCCGAGGGAAATCCGGGTAGCTCCCAAGGCCAGGTCCCCGGGTGCACCCCTGGCCTTGTCGCGACATGCTGCGTGCCCTGCCGACCAGCCCCCGGCCATGTCTCGACATCCTCGCCTGCCCTGCCGACCAGTCCCCCGCCCATATCGCGATATGCCCGCCTGCCCTGCCGACCAGCCGCCGGGCCATCTCCGACATGCCGACCTGCCCCGCCGACCAGCCGCCGGGCCATCTCCGACATACTGACCTGCCCCGCCGACCAGGCCCCAGGCCATATCCGACATCCTCGCCTGCCCTGCCGACCAGCCCCCGGCCATGTCTCGTCACCGCCCTCGCTCCCCCTCACCGATACGGCCCGCCCCGCCCCTCCCCCCGCATCTGCCGCGCGAGCGCCAGCATGGGCCGCAACACCTCCCGCGCCGCCGCCGGATCCGCGAGCGGCGCCCCGATCACCACCGCGATCGCGCCAGGCGCCACCGCGACCCCCTCCTCCGCATCCGCAACCCCACCGAGGCGCGCCGCCTGCTCCAGGATCGCCGCTGCGATCCCCTGCTCCGCCGTGTTCCTCGGCCGGGCCGCGCCCTCGATCGACGGATCCAGCCGCAACGAGACCCGCGTCCTCGCCGGAACGGCCCCCTTGAACAGCGTTTCCAGCTCGAACCGCGCCCCTTCGAGCGTCCCCGAGAGCCGCATCGAACCGACCCGGAGCGCCCCGTCGCTCTCCTCGGCGAAGCGGTGCCACGCGGGCAGCCACGCCGCCATCGCCGCCGGCGGCGGCAGCGCCGCGCCGGCCTCCGCGAGCGCCTGCGCGAGCGCGTTGACCTGCGCCAGGAACGCGTCGAGCGCGTGCTCGTCCGACGCCTCCGCGGCGCTCCACACCCACGCCTCCCTGTCGTCCACGTCGGCCCGATGGAAAGCACGCAGCGCACGCCGGAGCGCAGGCCCGAGCACGGCCAGCACCTGCGCCTCCTCCCGTCCCGCCGCCCGGAAGCGCCGATCGAATCCCTCGTCCCCCGTCTCCAGCCCATCGAGCTCCAGCACGCGCCGCCACTGCACGTCGAGGCGCAACCCCCAGGGCTCCGCGAACCGCACCGTCGCGCCCAGGCCGGCCCTCAACCCCTTCACGGCAGAGGCCACCTCGACGGTGCACCCCGCGCGCACGCCGCGGAGCCGCAGCCCCCGTTCCAGCGAGAGCCCCACCCGCCGCCCCGCGCGCGCCCAGACCGCGCGCCAGCGATCCGCGCCGATCCGGGGCCGCTTTCCATCGCGCCCGGTCCGCGGCTCGAACAGGCCAACGATCACCGGCACGCGGTGCCGCACCAGCTCCCCGCCCGCCAGGTGCTCGATCGTCACCTCCAGCGCGTACTCCAGGGCAACCTCGCGGAGGCGGAAGGACGGCGCGAGATCGCCCGGCAGAGAGATGCGGAAAGGCACCTCCGTTCCCTCGGCGATCCCTGTGACATCCTGGAAGAACACGTTCGGGCAGCTCTCGTACGAACCGCTGCGCGCGTTCACCTGCTCCACCCCATTGCCGACCAGCGCGACGCGGAGCCCAAAGGGATAGCGCCCCGGGAGACCCCCGAAGGCGACGGCCCCGGTCACGATCGCGCCCGGGGTGAGGGTCCGGCCCGGCAGCGACACCTCGACGAAGGCGCCGCGCCCCCGGTGGCTCGCGTCGATGAACGGCTCGTCCTCCGGCCGCCGAGCGGACCTGGGCCGGACGAGGACCTCCTGGCTCTCCCGCGCGTCGAGCCACCACGGAATGGAGACGTGCGCGCGGACCTCGCACCGGCACGCCTGGAAGGCGCCGGCGAACGTCGGCGGGAGATCACCAGGCAGCGCGAACGAGACCCGGTAGCGGTGAATCCCCTCGCCGAGCCGCCCCTCCCCGGCCACCTCCTCGCTGAGGAGGAGCAGATCGCGAACCTCGAAGGTCCCCTCGACCGGAACCAGCCGCTCGTGCGTGTGCCGCAGGGCCACGCGCACGAAGTTGATGGGCGTCTTCGCGGCGCTCTCGAGCGAGAGCCCGACGTCGAACGTCTCGCCCGGATGAACGACCCTGGGGAGGCGCAGCGTGATGAAAGGGCGGCTCCTCATCGCCGCCTCCCAGTGTAAACGACCTGGCCGACCGCCCTCCGACGGGGCGTAGCACCGCCCGCTCGCTCGCGGTCAGGAGGTCGCGCCGCCCGCTCGCTCGCGGTAGGATCGACCGGAGAACTACGGCGCAGGCCACCCCGGCGGCGCAGCGGCGAGCGCGCGGACCGCGCAGCGCGCCTCGCCTGGAGCGACGAGCGCGCTCGGCTACTCCGCCGCCTCGCCCAGCCACGCCCGCGCGAGCTCGAGCGTGCGCGCGTTGTCCACGGCCCGCTCCAGGAAGTGCGCCCGGAACGCGCCGTCGCTGATCTTCTCGGCGCGCGCGAGCAGGCGATCGCGCGCCTCGGCGATCGCCTGCGCGGCGTCGGCGCCACGCCCGCAGACCGACAGCGCCTCGGCGTAGACCAGGCGCACCACCGACTCGCCCTCCTCTACGCCCACCTCCTCGAGCAGCGCGCGCGCACGCTCGGCGGCGGCGAGCGCGTCGCCAGGGCTGCCGAGGTGGAGCAGCGCGCGCCCGAGCACCGCGACGGCGTAGGCGCGCATCGGCGGGGCCCGCTCGAGGATCGCGTCCGCGGCCCGCGCCTCGCGCGCCGCCGCCTCGGGATCGCCCGCGAGGAGCAGGATGCTCGCGAGGTAGACGCGCGCGCAGCCCTCCATCCGCACGTCGCCGTGGCGCTCCAGCATCGCGCACGCGGTCTCCTCGACCGACCTCGCCTCGTCGAGCCGGCCGCGGTAGGAGAGCACCAGGCCGAGGTTCTGGAGGACGTACGCCGTGGTGCCGCGCAGCTCCATGCGCTCCGACTCGGCGAGCGCCTGGCGCAGCGCCGCCTCGGCCTCCTCGAGCTGACCCACCTGGCCGTACGAGTAGCCGAGGTTCATGCGCGCCATGCACGCCCGCCGCACGTCGCCGGCCTGCTCGAACGCCGCGAGCGCCGCCGCGATGCCCGCGAGGCTCGCGCCGGGGTCGCCGCCCGCGTGCGCGCGGATCGCGCGCGCCTCGTGGAGGTTCGCCACGGCCTCGAGATCCGGCGCCGGGGCGCCCTCGATCGCGCGCTCCGCGCCCTCGAGCAGCGCGTCGGCCAGCGCATAGCGGCCGCCGAAGATCAGCATGAGCGCGGCGGAGCTCAGGCAGGCGCTCTTGGCGGAGCTCCCGTCCTCGAGGGGCGCAGGCGTGTCGCGCGCGACGGCGGCCCAGCGCTCGACGCGCTCGAGGCCGCCCGTGGCGCCCGCGGCGATGATGATCCGGGTCAGCGCGGCGAACCAGGCGGCGGATCCCTCCGCGAGGTGCTCCGCGGAGGCCGCGGCGCGCTCCTCGGCGAGCGCGAGATCGCCGCGCCAGAAGTGCGCCTGGCTCTCGAGCAGGCGGAGCTCACCCACGGTGACGGGCGCCGGATCACACGCGACGCCGCGCGCCGCGCGCGCCAGCACCGCGCCGAGGTCGTTGCCCCGCAGCGCCTGCCGCGCCGCCGCGAGGTACGCCGTGGCCGCGCGCGCGGGCTCGCCGCCGCGCTCGAAGTGCTCGGCGAGCGCCATGGGATCGGCCTCGCCGCGCTGCGCGAGGAAGCCGCCCGCGAGCGCGTGGCCGAGCCGCCGATCGCCCTCGGTCAGCATGCCGTAGGCGGCCTCGCGGATGAGCGCGTGGCGGAACCGGAGCGCGGCGTCGCCGGCCGCGCTCCGCGGACCGATCCGCACGATCGCCTCGTGCCGCACGAGCTCGTCGACCTCGCGCGCGACCTCCGACCGGCCCACGAGCGCGGCGACCCCCGCCTCGGAGAACGCCTCGCCGAAGACGCTCGCGGCGCGCAGCACGCGGCGCGCCTCCGGGTCGAGCGCGTCGAGCCCGGCCTGCACCATCGCGAGCACCGTCTCCGGCGGCGCCGCGGTCCGGCCGCGGGCGGCGGCGCGGATCTGCTCCTCCAGGTAGAACACGTTGCCGTCGGCGCGCTCGACGAGCGTCCTCACGAGCTCCGCGCTCGCCCGGGCGCCGAGCGCCTCCCGCACGAGCTGCTCTCCGCCCGACGGCGCGAGCGGAGAGAGGCGGACCTCCCGGACGAGGTGAGGCCCCCAGAGCCCCGGGAAGAGCTCGTGCACGCCGGGCCGCGCCAGCGCGAGCACCGCGAACCGCCTGCCCTTCAGGTTGCGCAGCGCGGCCTCGACCAGCGTCACGGTCGGCAGGTCGCCCCAGTGCAGGTCGTCGAGGACGAGGAGCACCGGCTGCGCGGCGCACTCGGCGTCGAGGAAATCCTCCCACGCGAGGCGCAGCTGGTCGCTCATCAGGAGCGGGTGCCGCCGCGCCGCCCTGAGCTGCACGTCGTCGTCGTCCGGGAACGGCGCGCCCGCGAGCTCGCCGAGGAACGGCGCGACGCGCGCGGCCGCCGCGGCGCCGCAGCGGCGCTCGACGCGCGCGCGGATCTTGCGCCGCTTCGACTCGATCGGCTCGCCGTCGCGCAGGCCGAGCCCGCGGCGGAGCGCGCGCTGGAGCAGGCCGAAGGCGGAGCCGGCGCTCATCGGGTCCGCCTGGCCGAGCCACACCGCGAGGGGCTCGCTGCGCGACCGGAGCGCGCGGACGAGCTCGTAGCAGAGGCGCGATTTGCCCGACCCCACCGCGCCCGTCACCAGCACCGCGCCCGGGGCCGCCCCGCGGAAGCAGGCGTCGATCTCGGCCTCGATCAGCCCGAGCTCGCGCTCACGCCCGACGTAGGGCGCCGGCCGGCCGAGGAGCGAGGGCTGCGTCTCGGGCTCCTCGCGCGCGCCGTGGAGCCAGCACCCCGACGCGTCCCGGGTGGCGTCGAACCGCGCGCCGAGCAGGCCCGCGGTCGTGTCGTCGATGCGGATCGCCGCCGGATGGAGGGGCTCGCGGCTGCCCTGCACGAGCTGCACGAGGCGATCGATCACCGCGCCGACCGGCAGCCGCGCGGCGACCTCGGCCCGGCCGATGACGAGCGAGAGGCGGGCGCCGCCGAGCAGCTCCCTGAGCGAGAGGGCGCAGCGGGCCGCCTGCGCCGCGAGGTCGGTGGGCGCGGCCGATCCCGAGAGCGTCACGAGCAGCCACCGCGCCTCCAGGAGCTCGATCCGGCCGCGGTGGCGCTCGACGATCTCGCGGATCGCCCGCGCCCTCGCCTCGTCCTCGACGTCGGAGAGCGTCGCCTCCGCGTCGGCCTGGCCCTCCCGGGCGAGGAGGAGGCACATGACCTTCCGTTCGCTGGTCGTGATCTCGCGGCCGCGCTGCGCCGGCGGGTGGGACGACGGGGGCTGAAGCGACGGCGGGCCCGCGTCGAGGCGTGAATCCAGCGCCTCCGAGGCGAGCGCCGCCGCGACGACGCCCGCGTCGCGCGGCCGGGACTCCCGCGCCTTCGACAGCATCCGCGCGACGAGCCGATCGAGCCAGGCCGGGACGTCGTCGCGGAGCTCCCTGAGCCGCGGCGGCTCCTCGAGGAGGACCTTCATGAGGACCGAGAGCGGGTCGCTGCCGCCGAACGCGGCGCGCCCGGTGAGGCACTCGAAGAGCACGCTGCCGAGCGCGAACACGTCGGCGCGCGCGTCGATCTGCGGCTCGCCGCGGGCCTGCTCCGGGGCCATGTACTGGGGCGTGCCGCGGATGTCGCCGAGCGTCGGGAACTCCTCCTCATCATCCCCGGAGAAGCGCGCGACGCCGAAGTCGATGAGCCGGACGCGCTGGAGGTCGCCGCCCTCGAGGATGAGGTTGCCCGGCTTCACGTCGCAGTGCACGAACCCCAGCTGGTGGACGGCGGCGAGCGTCTCGGCGATGCGCGCGGCGAGCGTGAGGCCCTCGGCGAGCGTGAGCGGGCCGCGATCGAGCCGCTCCGAGAGGGTCTCGCCATCGAGCCACTCCATCGCGAGGTAGAGCCGGCCCCCGCCCGTCGCTCCGTGCGCGACGTAACGGGCGACGCCGGGGATCGCGAGCGTCGCGAGGGCGAGGTGCTCGCGCGCGAGGGCGCTCAGCGACGCGGTCGCGGCTGTCTGGAGGAGCTTGAGCGCGACGAGCTCGCCGGACCGGAGGTCGCGCGCGCGGTACACGCGCGCCGTCGCGCCCGAGGCGGCGTGCTCCTCGATCTCGAACCGGTCGTCGACGACCTCTCCTGCCTGCATCGAGCTGACGCGCTCCTGGCGGGCGCTCTGCCGCTATCGCACAGCGTGCCAGCGGCGCGCGCCGTCCGTCCACTGTCACTTCGCTCGACGCCGCGCGGCGTGCGCGCCGGCTCACCGCGGCCGATCCCCTGGCCGAGCCACCTCCCAGGGACGCATGTCGCGGCGCAGGCGCTCGCGTCGGCGCGGCGCACACGCTGGCGCACCGGCGCGCCTCGCCGGCTCACCTACCTGTCGCGCTGCGCGCCCGCGTCACGGGGCGCTTTGCCTGCGTCCGCGTCGTCTGCGCGCCGCCGCAGCACGAGGTAGCGGAGGTGCGGGACGCCGCTCACCGCCACGGGAGCGAACGCGTCGCCAGCGCCGGGCAGGCGCGCGACGCGCTGCTCCACCCCGCGCGCGAACCGCGACGCGGGCCACGGCGACGCGGGCGCCTCGCCCTCGGCGAGCAGCAGCACCAGCGCGTCCACCCGGCGCGCGTCGAGCAGCGCCCCGGGGATCCGCTTCGTTGTGTGCCCGCCGGGCAGCGCCGCGATCGCCGGATCCGTGACCCCCGCGAGATCGACGAGGGTCGCGCCCGTCGCCGCCCCGAGCCAGCCGATGTCGAGCGCCGCGACGACCTCCGCCCCGGCGAGCGCGCCGCGGAGCTCCTCGACGACGCGCAGCCGGTCGCTGCCCACCCGCGCGGCGGTCGGCCCGACCCGGACCATCACGAAGAGCTCCCCCGCGAGCGCGAGCGCGAGCCGGAGCGCCGTGGCGCGCGCGTCGGCCACCGAGGCGACGTGGGCCGCCGCGAGCACCACGGCGGGCAGCGCCGGGACGACGAGCCGCGACAGCGGCATCCAGTCGCCGCCCGCCGCCGCGACCGCGAGGAAGTGCACCGCGACCGCCGCGAGCAGCCCGCGCGGCCACGCGGGGAGCGCGCGCCACGCGGCCGGCGCGATCAGCGCCGCAGGCCCGGTCAGGAGGAGACACGCGAGCGCGTACCGGGCCCCGAGCGCCGCGTCCGGCGACTTCGCCAGCGCGGCGAGCGGCGCGGCCCGCCCGAAGATCGAGAGGCGCGCGAAGGCCACGGCGACGAAGGGGAGGCCCGCGAGCGCGAGCGCGGCGAGCGCTCGCGCCCACGCGGGCCGCGGCGGCGCGTCCGCTGCGGCGTCGCGGCGCGGAGCCGCCTGGGCCGAGAGCGCGACGACGAGCGCGAACGGCAGGAGCTCCGGCCGGAGCGCCGCCGCGGCCCCGGCGCAGGCCGCGCCGCCGAGGGCGCCGCCGAGCGCCGGTAACGCGACGGCGAGCGCCCCGAGCGCCGCGACGACGCCCGTCTCCATGCCCGCCACGCTCCAGGCGGCGAGCGGCGCCGACGCCGGCACGAGCGCGAGCGCCGCGAACCGGATGGGACGAGCGGACGCCCGATCGATCGCGAGCGCCAGGACGCCGGCGGCGAGCGTCCACGCGAGGGCGCCGAGCGCCTTCGCGGCCGCGAGCGCGGCGAGCGGCCCGCCGGCCGCGAACGGCGCCAGCACGAACGCCCACCCGAGCGGCGTCACGCCGTCGGTCACCGGCCCGGCCGCGTTGAAGCGGTAGCCCAGTCCCCGGGCGAGGTGGTGCGCATAACGCGCCGTGATCAGGGCGTCGTCGACCGTGAACCCCGAGAGCGCGAGCGCCGGGAGCAGCGCCGAGAGCGCGCCGGCGAGCGCAACGAGCAGCGAACGCTCTCGCCCCGTCACGCCGTCCGTGCGTCCGCGCGGCACTCCGATGGACACGAGGCGCTGACGCCCGCGCTGCACCGGAGCACGCGCCGCTCCGCGCGTTCTCCATCGAGGACGCACCGGCAGCAGAGCAAGCGCTCAGGGTGTACGGCGATCAGCACGCAGCGATCCTGTGACAGGCGCACGAAGGACGCAATTGCGCTCGTCTGCTCGCAATCGTGCGAGCAGGCGAGATGCGAGACGCGACCACGCGGGCACGTGCGCGCGAACGTCGCGAACACCTGGGCTCGCCGCGGCGCGCACGCCTCGGACAACGGCGGCGCCGCTGCGCCTCGTGGCAGCCATGCGCCCTCGTGGACGGTATAGTTCCCCGCATGGCACTTCCCGCCGCGCTCCTGGCCGCCGTCGAGCGGCATTCGTGTTTTACCGGCTGCTATCGCAGCGAATCGGAAGTCCAGGTCTGCATCGATCCGGCGCAGGCGCTCGTGCCGACGGTGCCTGTCTGTTGCAGCGATTGCCTGAACTTCCACCCGGCGGCGCTCGTGAGCCTCTTGCCCCTCGGCATGACGTCGTACGCGCTCGCGAACGCGCTGACGACACACGTGCGCTCGCTGCGCGGGTACAAGTGGGCGACCGGCGGCTACCACACCGCGGGCACCGGCTTCTGGCTCAACGCCGCCTACTACGGCAATGGCCTCTTCCTGGTCGACGCCGCGCGCAACCGCAACGCGAGGACGGACGTCGACATGCTGATCGAGGCCTTCCAGCACGGGATCGTCCAGCCGGAGGACCCGCGCATGCTCGATCCGGCGCTCTACACGATCGAGCTCGCGTACATCAACATGTCGCGGCCCATCCTGCCGGTCCGCAGCAAGCAGGATCTCCTGACGTCGCCGCAGCGCAGCGCCACGCCGAGGCAGGGGTTCTCGCGCGTGTCGATCGTGGAGTTCCAGCCGCTCGCCGTCGTGGGGACGTCCCCTTCCGCGCAGCCGGCGAAGCCGGCGCCGCAGCCCCGCGAGCTCAAGCTCGGCGATACGTGCCCGACGTGCGGCGCCGCCGTGATGGAGCGACCGCTGTTCTCGGGCACGTTCGTGGGCTGCCTCTGCTGAGGGCGCGCCGCGGGCCACGCCGGCGACCGGCTCACGGCGACGGCGGCGTGGTCGCGCGCCACGCGGTCTCTCCGGTCGCCGGATCGATCGCGCGCAGCGCGGCGCCGCTCACCGCGGCGCCGCTGATGACGTAGACGTAGGGGCCGGACGCCTTCGCCGCCGTGAGCCGGTCGCCGAGGTAGGCCGCGGCGCGCTCGTACCGCGCGGCCCCGGACACCGGATCGAGGGAGATGATCCGCGGCTCGGTGCCGTTCACCACGTCGACGCCGACGACGACGGCGGCGCCGCCGCTCGCGACGAGGAACAGGTCGGGCCGCCCGCCGGAGAGCGGCGCGCGCGCGGCGAGCTCCTTCTTCCAGAGCGACTCGCTGCCCCGCCGCCCCTCGGCGGTGAGCCGCGGCGGGCCCCCGGCCGGCGCGGCAAGCACGACCTCCACGCCGCCGGCCTGGACCACCTGGGGGTTCTTCTTGCGCTCCCAGAAGTGCCCCGTGATCGCCGACGGCTGCGGCGCCGTCGGGCAGTCGGCCGCCCCGCCCCCTTCGAGCTTGATCCCGGTCGCCGTGCCGTCCTTCATCACCACGGTCGCGCAGCCGTCGCCCCCCGCGATCTCGTCGGGGACCCCGGGGAGGTTCGCCACCCAGCGCTCCTTGCCCGTGCGGGCGTCGAGCGCGCGCAGCGCGGCGTCGCCCCCGCCCGCGAGCACCATGTTCGGGTCCGCGCAGGCGAGCGCGTCCGGCTCCTCGATCTGCTGCGAGGCCCAGATCCCCTGCCCGCTGCGCCCATCGACGGCCACCACGCGCCCGCGGGTCTTGCCGTCCTGCCACAGCACCGGGTCGGGCGCGTCGTCGCCGTTCGCGTCCACGAAGCAGAGGGCGTCGAGCTGCGTGGAGAGCGGGCGCGCGCGCGGCGCGGGCTCCTGCGGCGGGTCGACGCGCGCGAAGAACATCACCGCGAAGCCGATCCCGACCGCGGCCATCGCCGCGGCGAGGAGCACCTTCGTCGCCCGCGATGGCCCCGGCGCGGGCGCGGGCGCGCCCCGCGGCGCAGCCGCGCCTGCGACGCCGGGGGCATCTGCGCCGCAGCGCGGGCATGCGATCCCATCACGACTTGCCTCCAGCGAGGCACCACAGCTCCAGCAGGGCCGCATCCGGACAGTCTATCGCCGCCGGGTGCCCGTGATCGAGAGCGACCGTGCGCGGCCCGCCGGACCGGGGACTCGCCTCCGCTACTTCGCCCAGAGCACCGAGAGATCGATCTCGATGGCCTCGAAGGGCACGACCCGGACCCGCGCCGCGTCGCGGTGGACGGGGCCGGGCTCCCAGCCCCTGTCCGCGGCGAGCGAGAAGACCTCGAGGGTGCGCCGGATTGGATCGACGAGCCACGCGTGGAGCACGCCTTCGCGCGCATAGAGGGGCATCTTCTCCGTGCGATCGACGTCCTCGGTCGACGGGCTCAGGACCTCGCAGATCCAGTCGGGAGCGAGCGGGAAGAAGGCCGTCTCGGGCAGCTCGGGCATGCGCTCGACCCGCCAGCCGGCGAGGTCGGGCACGAGCACGTCGAACTCACCAGGCGTGCGCGGGTCGGGGAGGTGCAGCTCAGGCTCGACCAGGATGGTCCAGCCGCCGGGCCCGCCTTCGCCCAGGTCGAAGGGGCCGGACAGCTTCCCCCCGAGCCGGGACGCGGCTCGCGCATGCCGCGGCGCCGGGCGGGGGAACACGTGCAGGGTGCCGCGGACGAGCTCCGCCACCTTGTTCGACGGGACGGCTTCGAGGTCGGCGTACGTGGCGCGGGGCTCCTTCTCGGCGGGTTGACCCATGACCGGAGGCTGCCTGGACGCCGAGGAAGAGGCAAGGGTGTGTGGCGCGCCGAACCTGAACGCTCGCGCGGCGCCGCGCGCCTGCCCCTCCCCGGCGCGCGCCCGCCCCTCCCCGCTACGGCTTCGGTATCCTCAACGTGCCGCTGACCATGGCGCTGCCGCTCACGACATAGACCAGGCTGAGCGGGTGGAACGCCCAGGGGCCGAGCGCGATGGACCCGAGCCAGAGCTGCTCGTGCACGCGCTCCTTGGCAAACAGCACCCCGAAGAGCAGCACGATGAGCAGGCTCGTGGGGATCGGCGTCCCCTCGTAGTAGCGCACCTTTCCTCGCTCGTCCGACAGCTCGGCCGCCGTCACGTTGTACCGCGCGAGGCGGCTGATCCCGCAGGCGACGAAGTAGACGAGGGCGGCGGCGTCCCACGGCCCGCGCAGGCCGAGCGCGTAGCCGAGCACCGCGGGCGCGACGCCGAACGAGACCACGTCGGCGAGGGAGTCGAGATCGGCCCCGAGCGGCGAGTGCTTGCGGCGCCAGCGCGCGATCGTGCCGTCGAGGACGTCGCACGCCAGCGCGAACGGCAGGAGCCCGAACGCCACCCAGATATAGATGCGCTCGCGCTCGGCCACGTAGTTCAGGCAAAGCAGGATGCTCAGCGTGCCGCTCGCCGCGTTCGCCAGCGTGACGAAGTCGGCGAGCGCGAACGACCGGAGCATCGAGAAATGGGGCGGTCTCTCGGCAGGCATGGCGCTCGGGGTGCGCAGTGTCGCACGTCCGGTTCGATTGCCAACCATTCTGCGCGGCGCACGTCGCCGTTCTCGGGGCGTCCTCGCAGCGCAGGGCGCCTCGGGCCGCGGCGCGCCCGGCGCCGGCGCCGTCTAGCCAGGTGGCACGTGCTTGTCCACTCCGCGGCGATCCGCGCACAAAACTTAGGACCGGGCCGCGCGCTGCCTAGCATCCGTCGGCGGATGCCCGGACTGTCACTTGTCGCCGACAACACCCGTTGCTCATCGGAGCCCGAGCGCACGTCGCTGCACGATGTGCTCGACTTCGTCTTGGAGGGGGCGCGCAACGCGTCTCCTCCGCTCGATGGAGCGGCGCTGCCGCTACGCGCCGAGGCCGAGGCGCTGCCGCTGCTCTGCGAGCTCGCCGAGGCCGCGGCGGAGCTCGCCTCCGGACGCCGCGCGCGCGCGGTCGTGCGCCTGTGCCTCGAGCCCGACCCCTGGGAGCTCGGGCTGGAGCGCGTGGGCCGCGACCTCCTCGTCACCGTCTTCCAGGGCGGGGACGTGCCCGAGGTCGCCCTGCACGAGCGGCGCTTCGACGGCGAAGCGCTCTGCGCGCGCCTCCTCGCGGCCATCGACCGGTTCGCCTCGCGCAGGGGCCCGGGCGCGCGCCGCGACGCCGCCTTCGCCGAGAACGACGCGGATCTCGGCGGGATCGGCGAGCAGCGGCTCCCGGCCGCGCGGCGGTGCCTCGCGGCCTCCCTGCCGTTCTCGCCCGACGAGGCGGGAGGAGAGCCCGCGATCGTGGGCGTCGAGCCGACCGGCGAGATCCCGATCGCCATCGCGGCCGAGGCGCTCCTGCGCACGTCGCAGGGCGCGGCGCTCACGCAGCCGGCCGTGCTCCGGGCCGACCTCTTCTCGCTCCTCTTCCGGGGCAAGATCCGCGTGCTCGTGGGCGAGGAGGCGCGGGAGCTGCCCGACGTCTTCGTCTTCCCGTTCGCCGAGCAGCTCGCGTCGCTGTCGCTCGAGTCGCTCGACGCGTGGGCGCGGCGCCAGCCCTACCACCGGCGGCTGACCGTCGGCGGCGCGATCCTCGGCGTCCGGCTGCACAGCGAGGGGGCGCTGTCGCTCACGCTCGGCGTGCCCCGCGTGGGCCGCGTCCCCTCCGCGGATCCCCGCGCGCCCGGCGCTGGCCGCGTACCCTCGTTCGCGGCCGCCGAGGAGCGGGCGCAGACCTGGACCTTCCCGGCCGTCGACGTGGCGGCGCTCGCCCAGGGCGTGGTCGCGTTCGGGCGTGCGCTCGCGCGCAGCCTTGTGCGCCGCGATCGCGGGCAGACGTCGAACCTGCGCCTGTTCGAGTTCCGGGCGCGCGTCCGCGAGCTCGCCGAGCGGCTCCGCGAGCTCACGCGCAACGAAGCGAAGATCAACGTGGCCCCGGAGACGTACCGCGCCTTCGCGGCGGCGGCGCGCCCGCAGGCCGCCGCCGAGGACACGTTCGGGCGGACGCGCCTGCGCTTCACGGCCCGGTGGATCGCGGCGATCCCGTCGCTCGATCTCCGCGCCACGTTCCTCTGCGGCGACGTGCTGGTGGTGGGCTCGACGCGCGAGCTGACGTGCATCGATCGGCGCACCGGCGAGTGCCTGTGGCGCAAGCCTGCGCCGCGCGCGGTCTCGGTGATGACGCCGGTCGGCCTCGGGCGGCTCCTGCCCGACGGCACGCTGCAGCTGCACGATCTGTCGAGCGGCGAGGTCGCCTGGTCGACGCGGCTCTCGCCGCGCGTGGGCGCGAACGCCTCGGGCGCGGTGGTGAGCGCCCCCGGGCTGCCGCGGATGCTCATCGTGAGCGAGGGGACGCGCCACCTCGCGGCCGTGGACCTCTACTCCGGCGAGGTGCGCTGGCGCTACGCCGCGCGGCGCGGCGAGAACTTCCGGCTCCGCCGCGCGGGCAAGCTCGTCCTCGTGGGCAGCGGCGAGCCGGCCCTCGCGGCGCTCGACGTGCTGAGCGGCGAGGTCGTGTGGCGCTTCTGCGACCGGCTCCCGTTCGCGTCGCCGGTGGCGGTCGATCACGACGCGCTCTTCGCGCTGGCGGGCGACGGCGCCTTCGTCGGCCGCGGCGGGGCGCGGCTGCACCACCTGGACCCGTGGTCCGGCGAGGCGCGGTGGACGGTCGATCTGCCGAAGCACGTGGCGCCGGTCGGCGCGCCGCTGCTCGGGCCCGAGACGGTGTGCGTGGTGACCCACGGGCGGCGCGGCACGGGGCTCGTGGGGATCGATCGCCGCACCGGGGCGACGCGCTTCGACCTGACCGCGTGCGCGTCGACGGCCTCGTGCCTCATGGTGGACGATGTGGTCGTCGTGAACAGCGAGGCAGGCGAGATCGTCGGGGTCGGCGCGCACGACGGCGCGGTCCGGTACCGGCACGTCATCGCGGGCGGCGTCGAGGGCGACAGGCCGCGGCGCCTCGAGCCGGTGCTCCGCTCGGGCGCGCTGTTCGTGCCGCAGAGCGAGGTGCACGTCGTCCGGCCGCGCGACGGCGCGCTGCTCGGCAAGGTGCCGACGGACCTCATCCCGGATCTCCTGCGGGTGGACGAGCGGTGCGACGTCTACGTGGCCGAGGAGAGCGGCCACCTCGCGGCCTTCGCCGCGGCCCCGCGGCTCAGCCTCGTCCAGTAGCCGCGGCGGCGCGCGTCAGCGCGGCCGTCGCGCCGGCTTCCAGATGAGCTCGAGCGTCACCTGGGTGACGCCGTCCTCGATGAGCCCGATCCGCTCGGCGGCCGTGCGCGACAGATCGATGATCCTGCCGCGCTTGAACGGGCCGCGGTCGTTGATCCGCACGCGCACGCGGCGGCCGTCCCGGCGGACCACGTCGACCACGGCGCCGAAGGGCAGCGTCCGGTGCGCGGCCGTGAGCGCGCGCGGGTTGTAGCGCTCGCCGCTCGCGGTGCGGCGGCCGTTGAACTTGTCGGCGTAGTAGGTGGCGCGCCCGCCCTGGATCGGCGTCCCCTTCGCCGCGCTCCGCGCGCTCGCGGGCGCGATCGGCGTGGAGACGCTGTCGATGTCGTCCGGATCGTCGTCCTCGGCCTGGTGCCGCGGGGGCGCCGGCGGGGTGCTCGGCGCGACGCCGAGCGCGATCGGCGCGTCGGCTCCCGTGCGGGGCGCTGCAGGCTGGTGAGCGGAGCAGGCGGGGGTGCAAAAGAGGAGGAGGAAGGCGAGCGTCCTCGCCACGCCGCGGCGTCCACCGGGCGTCATCACGTCGCCTCGGGCGCGGCGCGATCGGCCGACGAGGGGTCGAGGTCGGCCGCGGGCGAGGTCACCGCGGCGACCAGGGCCAGGGCCGAGGGCTCGCCGCTCCCCGCCCCGTCCGCGGACGGCGCCGCCTGGGGCCTGGCCTTGGCCCGAACGAACCCGGCCAGCTCGCGGAACGGCACGCCGGTCGGGCAGATCCTCTCCTTCTCGGCGAGCACCTCCTCCGGCACGTGCGCGAGCGCGAGCGCCGCGGCGTCGAAGTCCGGCATGCTCCGCGACGACGCGAGCACCACGGTCATGAGGCCGCGGTAAGCCCCCCTGGAGGCCGCGATGCGCTCGGCCTCCCCGAGGTCGCAGCGCCCGCACGCGATGCAGCGGGAGAAGCGGGGCAGGGCCGCGCGCTCGGCGGGCGAGAGCGGCGGCAGGCCATCGGCGTCGTAGTTCTCGCGGAAGAGCGCGAGCCCGCTCGGACCGTCGTCGAAGAGACGGCGCACCGCGACCTTGAGGAGCGACCACGCGAGGACCGCGAGGGCCAGGGCACGACCGGAGAGCACGATCCGTCCATAACCCGAAACAGGCCCGCGCGCCGAGCCGATGCGCGCGGGGTCTCCAGAACGGCGCCGGGCGCGTGAACCCGCGTTAACAGCGCCTCGGGCACGCGCAGGTCCGCGACGACCCGCCGCCGCTGCGATGACCCCTGCGACGCGCGCTCGTCGCCCGAGCTCCGCGGCTCTGGAGATCGCGCGTCGCGCCGGCGCTGCGCGGCGGATCGCGCGACGACGGCCGCCGCCGGGCGAGGACGCCGCGCAGCGACGCGACGCCCCGCGCATCGGTCCTCGCTGGCACGTCGGGTGCACAGGAGCCAGGCATGCCCAACGACTTGCTTCTCGGCGACAACGGACGCGAAGACCTCGGCGAGCTCGCCGAAGGTGCGCTGGTGGAGGCGATGATCGCGGGGGACGAGCGCACCTGGCGCGCCTTCCACGCCCGCTACGATCGGCTCGTCCACCGCTGCATCAGCGGCGTGATCGCCCGCTTCTCCGCTGTGGTCGCGCAGGACGACATCCGCGACATCCACGCCACGCTGCTCGTGCAGCTGCTCTCGAACGACATGCGCAAGCTGAGGACCTTCGACGCAGGCCGCGGGTCGCGGCTGAGCTCCTGGATCGGCACGCTCGCCGTCCACTGCGCGTACGACCATCTGCGCTCGAGGCGGCGCGCGCCGCGCTGTGCCCCGCTCGACGACGCGGCGGTCGAGCTCCCCTGCGAGCGCCCCTCGCCGCAGGAGCAGGCCGAGCGCCGCGAGCGCGCCGCGCTCGTGGGGCGGGTGCTCCACGCGTTCTCCAACAAGGACCGCGAGTTCGTCGCGCTCTACTTCGCCGAGGGCCTGCCCCCGGAGCAGATCGCGGCGCGGATGGGGATCAGCGTGAAGACGGTGTACTCGAAGCGCCACAAGATCCAGAGCCGCCTGGAGGCGATGCTGTCCAGCGTCAGCCTCGCGGCGTGACGTTTCCCTCCCCCGAAGGGGGCTCGGCGGCCGTCGGCCCTGTGGTATGAGCCGAGGAGGATGGCTCGCCCGCCTCGCACCTCCTCCGCGCTCCCGCTCATCGCGGCCGCCGCCCCGCTGCTCGGCGCGTGCGGCGGCGGCGACGGAGATGCCCCCGCGATCCCCCTCGCCGACGAGCGCGGCGGCGGCGCGCGCGTCGCCGAGATCGTCGGTGACGCCGGGTGGCTCGACCCGGAGGACGAAGAGAGCCGGCGCTGCGCCGCGCCGCCCGCTCGCCGCGCCCACGTCACCGGCGCCACCCTCGTCGCCATCGACAGCTTCGACGAGACCGGCGAGGGCGCGCGCGGCAACCACTACGTGCAAGACAGCGCCGACAAGCCGGTCCCCTACTCGGGGATGACGGTCTTCCAGCCCGCGTTCGACCCCCCGGATCTGCGGCTCATCCCCGGCGACGTCGTCGACGTGCTCGGCGAGCTCACCGAGTTCCTCGGCCCCTCCGCCGGCCGCTTCGGCGGCTGCCGCACCTTGCCCGAGCTCGGCGGGACCATGAGCTTCCGCTTCGAGGACCGCCCCGCCGTCCCGATCCGCGTGCCCCTCGACGACCTGAGGGGCTACGCGTCGGCGCGCCCGTACATCGGCATGCTCGTGCGGGTCGAGGGCGTCAGGATCGCCGGCGACCCCTCGAACCGCGACGGCCGCTACGCCGCGTCGATCGACGTCGGGGCCGGCGTGCGCCCCGCCGACGTCCCGCGCCTCTCGAACGAGCTCTACGATCTCGAGCGCGAGGGGCCGCCGCTCGCGGACGGCGCCTCCTTCCGGTCCGTCACCGGCGTGCTCACCTACTTCTACGGCTTCAAGATCGCCCCGCGTTGCCCGGCCGATTTCCAGCTGGAAGGCGCGCCGCTGCCCTCCGACGACGCATGCGCTCCCTGAGGCCCGCGCTCCTCTCGCCGCTCGTCCTGCTCGCAGCCTGCCGCGGCGCGGCGCCCGGCGGCCCGCCGGCGCCGGGGCACGCCCTCGCCTCGACGCCCGAGGGCAGCGTCGGGCGCATCGAGGTGCGCCACCTCGACGCCCGGCCGCGGCTCGCGCTCGTCTCGCGCGACGGCGATCCCGCGCCCGCGCTCGTCGTCTCGGTCGCGACCGATCTCGGCTCGGTCGCGACGACGGCGCTCGCCAGCGTGGTCGAGGCGCGCCTGCTCGCCGCCGGCTTCGACGTCGACGCGCGCATCGACCGCAGCGCCTTCCGCGTGCGCCTGCTCGTCAGGGACGCGGCGCGCGTCACGCCGTTCCTGCGCGCGCTGTCGGCGGCGTTCGCGCAGCCCATCGCGGCGGGCAGCCCGGAGGTCGCCCGGGCCGCGGAGCGGACGCAGGCGCTCCGATCGAGCCCGCTCGACGCGCCGGAGCTCTCGCCGATCGCGGCCTGCACCGGCCAGCTGGGCCTCGCGGGCGCCGCGCCCGTGGTCGATCTGGCGACGCCCGCGGGCGCGCGCGAGCTCGAGGGGTGGCGCGCCGCGGCGCTGCACGCCGGGCGCACCTCGATCGCCGCCGTCGGCCCCGCCGCGTTCTGCGAGGAGGCGGCGCGCGCGGCGGAGGGCATCGACGCCTGGCCGGCGGGCGGCCCGCCCACGGACCCCTGGCCGGCGGCGGACACGGTCGGCGTGTACACGACGAACCAGCTCGGACGGCGCGCCGCCCGCGTGACCGTGGCCGCGCGCGTCGCGAGCCCCCAGGCGGCCGTCGCCGCGGCGGAGCGGCTCGGCGCGCCTGGGTCCCCGCTCCGCGCGCGCCTCTCGGCGCTCCCCTCCCCATTTCGCGCCGTCGAGGTGCTCGGGGTCGCCCGCCCGCGCGGCGGCTGCGTGAGCGTGACCATCGAGGCCGCCGATCTGCCCGCGGCCCCGCCCGTCGAGGCCTCGGCGGCGCTCGCGGCCGCGGTGGCGCGGCAGGAGATCCGCCGCGGCTTCTCGGCGCCGCCGAACCCCGACGTCGCCACGCGTCAGGTCCTCACCGCGCAGGACCCTCGCGACGCCGGCGCGCGCGCCGCGTGGTGGGCGCTCTCGGGGAGCGCCCCGGGCGCGCCGCCGGAGCGGTGGGCGACGGCGCTCGGCCTCCCTCCGAGCGCCGACCCGCCGAAGCCCGCGGCGCCGGGCGAGGCCGGCGCTCGGCGCTTCGAGGCCGAGCTCTCGCGCGCGCTCGCGCCGGGAGCCCAGCCCTCCCTGGAGCGGCGGGCGCTGGTCGAGCGCGGGCAAGGCGAGGTCTGGGTCCTGCTCGGGAGCCCGTGCGGCGTCGCCGAGGAGGGGCTGTACGACGCCGGCGCGACGGCGCTCGCCGCGCTCGCCGCCGTGCAGACCCGGCGGCGCGAGCTCGACGTCACGATCGAGCCGTGGGTCACGGCGGATGCCGTCGGCGTGATCGCGCACGCGCCGTTCCGCGACGAGCGCGAGACCCCGGCCGAGCTCGGGCGCCGCGTGGCGAACGCCGCCGCGCGCGCGGTCGCGGCGACCACGCTGGGCCCCGAGGCGCTCACGCTGGCGCGCGCCGCGGCGCTCCAGCACCTGGAGCACCTCTCCGGAGGGCGGGCCGCGGCGCTCGAGGCCTTCGCCTCCGCGATCGCGCCCGACCACCCGTCCTGGATCGAGCCGTTCGGCGTCTGGGACCGGGTGGCGAGCGGCGCGCTCGAGACCGTGCAGCTCCGCTGGCAGGCCCTCGCGACCGGCCCGCTCCGGCTCGCCGTCCTCGCGAACGCCGACGCTTCCCAGGCGGCCGCCGCTGCGGAGGCCGCCGAGCGCTGGCTCGCGCCGCGGCTCACCCCGCGCGGGTGCGGCTCACCGGACGGCGCGGTGGTGCCCCGGCTCGGTCACCACGACGCCCGCCTGCCGGCCGGGGCGGCCCTGTCGCAGGCCGTCGTCGGCGCGCGGCTCCCTGCGGCGCGCGAGGCCTCTCCCACGGCGCGCGAGCTCGCCGAGCTCACGGCCTTCGCCCTCAACGGCGAAGGCGGACTGCTCGCGGCCGCGCTCTCTCCCGCGGCGAGCACGGCGTCCCCGGCTCCAGCCAGCGCAGCGCCGACGAAGCGGCCGCTCGCGGCCCGCGCGAGCGCGCGCGTCCTCGGCGGGACACGCGCCGCGGCGCTCGCCGTCGAGATCAGGGCAGAGGCCGGAGAGCTGAGCGAGGCCTCGGCCCGCGTGAAGGAGCTCCTCGCCGGCCTGGCGCAGCGGGTGACCGACGCCGATCTCGGCCGCGCCGAGGCCCACCTCGCCCGGCGGGAGCGCGACGCGCTCGCGGAGCCCAGGCGCCGGCTCATCCACCTGTTCAACGGCCGCCCCTCCCGCGCGGCCGCTGCGAAAATCACGCTGGCCGCGTGGCGCGCCTTCCTGGCGGGCGCGCTCGGCGCGGACGCGATCGTGACCGTCGAGGCCCGGCCCGACTGATCACTCCCCGCCGTCGAAGTCGCCGGCGTCCTCGAGCTCGGCCGGCCGCCCAGCGCGGGTCGCCTCGGGGCCCTCGTCCTCGGCGTCGCCGTCCGCGCCCGTGGCCTCTTCCTCGTCGACCTCGTCCTCGTCCTCGTCGTCGTCCGGCTGGGTCAGCACGGGGAGCCGGCGCTTGCCGACCGGACCCTCGTCGACGAAATCGCGCAGCGCCATCATGTCCTTCAGCGCCTCTAGCTTCGCGAGCGCCTTGACCTCGACCTGGCGGATCCGCTCGCGGGTCAGGTTCATGATCGCCCCGACGTCCTCGAGCGTCGTGCCGCCGCGATCCGCGACGTCGAGCGCGCACGTCTCGTTCATGTCCCAGACCTCGAGATCGGGGAAGTTCAGCTTGATGGCGCCCGTCCTGGCGGAGACGTCGAGATAGAGGTGGTGCTGGCACGAGACGTACGGGCACGGCCTCGGACCGTCGACGCACTCGGCGCGGGCCCGCGGCTTGTAGTAGTCGGTCTCGGGGTAGAGCATCCGGCCGATCTCGAGCTCGCGCTTGGTCATGCGCTTGACGCTGATCGTCCGCGCCCGGATCTCGCGCTTCCGCCGCGACCTGCGCTGCTCGCGCGTGATGGCGTTCCCCGACTCCGCGGGGTCGGCCTGGAGCGCGAGCGCGCCCTCCACGACGGGCTCTGTTGAGCCCGCTGGGTCGCGATCGCCCTCCGCCGCATCCGCACCGTCCAGGCCGAAGATCTCGAGCTCGCTGTCAGACACCGTCGCCATGCGCTGCCTCCGTTTGGTAGCGTCTCCGCTCTCAAGCGCGCGCGTCTCTCCCCGTACGTCCGAGTCCCAGCTCGAACGCAGAGGGATCCGCTCCTTAAGCCCGACGTAAAGCCGGATGCCGTCCCTAAAAAATTGCGACGAAACGAGCCGATGCTCGTCCCGTCGATCGCATCAAACCCAGGCGGGGCCGCGCCCGCGGCCCCATGTACTTCACGACGACGAAAGCCCCGCGACTCGGCCCCTCAAGAGGAAGCCGCCTGTTTCGTGAGCCGCGCTTGCGCCATCAAGCGCTCTTCTATCAACGCCAGCTTGGCGACGAGCTCCCGCGCGAGCGACTCTGCGCTCGCGAGGTCCTGGGCTATCGCCCTGCCGCTCGTCTCACTCCGCCTCTCCTTGGCGGCATCCCTGAGCGCATTGAAGACCTTGGCCATCGTGCGCTCGAGCTCCTCGATATCACCTCTCACGAACAGGAATTCACGCTGGATCTCTTCGATGGTGTAGTCCTGGGCCATCATCTCTTTGATGCGCTGGACCTGGCGGACTACCGTGGCCGGATACATCCCCTGCGAGCCCTGGTGCTTGCCCTTGCGCCCCACCCGCACGCTGCGCGGGAGCAAGCCGAGCTGCACATACTTCCGGAGCGTCGCCTCGCTGAACTTGATGCCATGAGCCGCGAACAGCTCGAGGATATCGCTCGATGTGATCCCCTGGGCGTGCTCCCGCTCGATGCGCTCAAGCACCTCCTCAGGGATCCTCTGCACCGGTCCTCCCATCGATTGCCGGAGGCCCTACCCAACCGACGCGGGCGACTCTATTCCACTGAATGGAATACAGTCAATTGACGCGACTACGATTATTGTGTGGCTGTCGCGAGACGCGGTGCTTTGCCGGGGTTCTTGACATACCTCGGACATTTTTCGTCCGTAGGAGCGACGCGTCGGCCCGCTCGGCACGACGCGGGTCGGGGGCCGTGACGGGAAAAAAGCGACGCTCGGTGCAATGGGTGCGAGCAGGGGGGCGCCCGACACCCAGCGGGGCTCGTGGAGCGGCATGCCCCGTACCCTGACACACATCGGTCCTTTCAGACAAAAGGGCTGATAGTCTCGCCGCCACCATGGCCAAAGCCCTCGCCAGCGAGGGTCGGGGCTCGGCCTCTCCCGCCGCCCCCCGACCCGTCGAACGCGTCATCAGGGATGTCACCGCCCGGGGTGTCAGGATGCGGGTCCTGGTCGCCGGCGCGGGCAACGGCCCGGCGCTGCTGCTGATCCACAGCTTCCTCGTCAGCCACCTGGAGTTCGATGACGTGATCGACACGCTGGCCCAGCGGTTCCACGTCATCGCCCCGGACCTGCCGGGCTTCGGCGAGAGCGAGAAGCCGAGCCCGGCGCGGTACGCCTACGGCATCGAGACGTTCTCCGAGGCCGTGGCCGACCTCATCGCCGCCTTCGGCGTCGGCCGCGCGCACCTCGTCGGCCACGCGATGGGCGCCGCCGTCGCGATCACGCTGGCCGCCAACCACCCGGAGCTCGTGCAGCGGCTCGTCCTGGAGGACGCGCTCTGTTACCCGTTCCCGATGAGCTTCAAGATGAAGCTCCCGCTCCTGCCGGTCGTGGGCGGCATCGTCTTCAAGCAGCTCCACGGCCGCGGCACGTTCCGGTCGTACTTCCGCGACGACGTGTTCCGGGCGGACGCGGCCGTGCCGCTCTCGCGCGTCGACCGGCACTACGATCTCTTCAACGCCCCCTCGGCGCGCGAGAGCGCCCACGCGGTGATGCGCGCGGTGCTCGACGCGCGCCCCGTCGTCGCGCGCCTCACCCGGATCACGGCGCCGACCCTCGTCGTGTGGGGGCGCGACGATCGCATCTTCCCGGCGGCGAGCGCGCAGCGGCTCGCCCGCGAGATCTCCGGCGCGATGCTCGAGATCATGGACGCCGGGCACTCGCCCCACGAGGAGCGGCCGGGGGAGTTCGTCGCGCTCGTGACGCAGTTCCTCGAAGGGAAGCGGTGACGGCGACGGCGCGCTGGGCTCGGCTCTCGCGCGGCGCGGCGCGAGCGGCCGGGCGCGCTGGGCGCGCCGTCCTCGGCGAGGACGCGGCGCGGCGGTTCCTCGGGGACCGCTCGGCGCTGCTCGGCCTCGGGATCGTCGCGCTGCTCTCGCTGTTCGCCGCGGTGGGGCCGGCCGTCATCCCCCACGACCCGAACGCGAGCGACTTCACCCTGGCCCGCGACGCCTCCGGAGCGCCGCCCGGGCCGTCGGCCGCCCACTGGCTCGGGACGGACCCGCTCTTCCGCGACCTGCTCGCGCGCCTCGCGCACGGCGCGCGGCTCTCGCTCGCCGTCGCGCTCTCGTCCACGGCCCTCGCCACGGGGCTCGGCGCGCTCGTCGGCGTCACGGCCGGCATGGCCGCCGGCACGCGGGCGGACGCGCTCGACGGCGCGCTCATGCGGCTCGTCGACGTGATCCTCGCCCTGCCGTACCTCCTGTTCGTGACCGCGATCGGCGTCGCCGTGGGGCGCGCGGACGTGGGGACGATCCTGCTCGTGCTCGGCCTCACGGGGTGGACCGGGGCGGCGCGGGTCGTCCGGGCCAAGACCGCAGAGCTCGCGCAGCGCGATTTCGTGGCCTCGGCGCGCGCGCTCGGCGCGGGGCCGCTGCACATCGTCCGGCGGCACGTCCTGCCGAACGTGGGCGGGACGCTGCTCGCGCTCGCGACCATCAGCGCCGGGCAGATGATCCTCGCGGAGGCCGCCCTCGGCTACCTGGGCGTCGGCGCGCAGCCGCCGACCGCGACCTGGGGCCGCATGCTGCACGAGGCCGAGCCGTACCTCGGGGTAAGGCCGCTCCTTGTGGCCGCGCCGGGCTTCGCCATCGTGCTCGCCGTGCTCGGCTTCCACCGCGCGAGCGAGGGGCTCCGCGACGCGCTCGATCCGGCCGGCGCGGCGCTCCCGCGCGGCCGTCGCCTGCCGGTCGATCTGCTCGTCGCTGGCGCGGCGCTGCTCCTGCTCTCGGGCGGCTCGGCGGGCGGCGTCCGCGCGCCCCTCGGCGGCGAGCCGGCGCCCGGCGCGCCCGTGCGCGGCGGGACGCTGCGCCTCGCGACCACGGTCAACGCGCGCGCGCTCGATCCGGCGATCGCCTACGACGAGCTCTCGAGCACCGTCGCGGAGCTCGTCTTCGCCCGCCTCGTCACGTGGGACCAGGGCGGCCGCATCACGCCCGATCTCGCGCGCGCGATCGAGGTGGAGCGCGGCGGGCGGACGTACGTCTTCACGCTGCGCGAGGGCGTGCGGTTCCACGACGGCGCGGAGCTCCGCGCCGCCGACGTGAAGCGCTCGATCGAGCGGACGCTCCACCCGAGGACGCCGAGCCCGGGCGCGAGCCAGTACGACATGATCGAGGGCTTCGCCGAGTACCACGCGGGCGCGGCGCCGCACCTCGCCGGCGTGCGGGTGCTCGGCGATCACGCCGTCGCGATCGATCTGCGCGCGCCGGACGCGACGTTCCTGCCCCTCATGACGCTCGCGTTCATGGCGCCGGTGTGCCCCTCGTCCGGGGCCGCGGTCGACGCGGCGAGCCCGCCGCCGCCGTGCGGCGCCGGCCCGTTCCGCGTCGCGCGGTGGGACCAGGACGGGAGCATCGGGCTCGCCCGCCACGAGGGGTACTTCCGCCCGGGCCTGCCGTACCTCGACGCCATCGCGTGGCAGACCGGCGTGCGCGCGACGACCCAGCGCTACAAGTTCGAGGAGGGCGAGCTCGACGTCCTGCGCGATCTGACCGCGATCGACGCGGCGGCCTACCGCGCCGCGCCCGGGTGGGAGGGGCAGAGGCGCTGGGTGACGCGGGACAGGACCAACGCCGTCTTCCTCAACACCGAGCTCGCGCCGTTCGACCAGCTCGCCGTCCGGCGCGCTGTCGCGTTCGCCCTCGACCCCGCCGTGCTGGAGAAGGTGCGCCCCGATCTGCTCGCGCTCGACCGGGTGCTGCCGCCGTCGATCCCGGGCCCCCCGCGCGACGCGCCGATGCGGCAGCACGACCTCCCGCGCGCGCTCGAGCAGATGGCCGCGGCCGGCTACCCGTACGACCCGGCGACCGGGAGGGGCGGCTACCCGGGCGTCATCGACTACATCGCGGTCCCGGACACGCTGGAGCAGGCGATCGGCGAGATCGTCCAGCAGCAGCTCGCCAGGATCGGCCTCCGCGTCCGCCTGCGGCTCGTCAGCTGGGCGACCTACCTCGCCGAGGCCTCGCGGCGCCGCGCCGTCCCCATGGGCTGGGTCGGGTGGCAGGCCGATTTCCCCGACCCGGCGAGCGTCTTCGAGCCGACGCTCTCGACGCGCGCCATCCGCGACGAGGGCTCGCAGAACTACGCCTTCTTCAGCGACGAGGAGCTCGATCGCACGCTCGACGCCGCCCACGCCGAGCAGGATCGCGCGCGGCGCCTCGCGCTGTACGACCGCGCCGAGCGCATCGTCCGCGATCGCGCGCCGTGGGTGCCCACGTACACGGCGCGGCAGCTCGAGCTATGGCACCCCTACGTGCGCGGCCACGAGGGCGCCGCCGCGCTCACGTCCCGCTTGCACGAGGTCTGGCTCGACCCGTCCGCGCGGCCCGGGGCCGGCGGAGGGCCGCGCGCGGCCGCGCCACGAACCGCGACGCCGCTCCGCGCGCTGCTCGCGCGCGCGGCCCTTTCCCGATGAGCACCCCGCGCGCGCGCCGTGCCCTCACGCCCCGCCCGGGCCGCGCCTCCGCGGTGGGCTCCGCGCTCGCGCGCCTGCTCCGGCGCCTCGGCTGGGCCGCGATCGTCATCGCGGGGGTCACCGCCGTCTCGTTCGGGATAGCGTACCTCCTCCCGGGAGACGCCGCGCGGATGCTCGTCGGACCGCAGGCCTCGGCGGCGGACCTCGAGCGCGCGCGGGCCATCCACGGGCTCGATCGCCCGGTCCCCGTGCAGTTCGCGCGGTTCGTCCGGCGGCTCGTCCACCTCGGCCCCGCGGGGGGCGGCGACGGCGGAGCCCCTGGCGCCCACGCGGGCGCGCGCGCCGATCCGGAGCACCGCAGCTGCGCGGCGGGGCCGCTCGGCCTGCACGTCGACCTCGGCTACAGCTTCCATTACCGCAAGCCGGTCGTGGATCTGCTCGAGGCGAAGGTGCCGCGATCCGTCGAGCTCGCGCTGGCCGCCCTGCTGGTGCAGCTCCTGCTCGGCCTCTCGCTCGGGATCGTCGCCGCGGTCCGCCGCGGGACGGCCTGGGAGGACGCGGCGCTCGGCGCCACCCTGCTCGGCGCCAGCGCGCCGACCTTCGTGATCGGCCCCGCGCTCCAGTACGTGCTCGCCTACAAGCTCCGGCTCTTGCCGTACGACGGGTACGGCGCCACGGCGGCCGATCACCTGCGCTCCCTCGTCCTGCCGGCGCTGACGCTCGGCGTGTTCGGCAGCGCCCTCTACGCGCGCATCGTCCGCGAGGAGCTCCGGACGCTGCTCCGCCAGGACTTCATCCGCACCGCGCGGGCCAAGGGCGCCTCTCGCCTGCGCGCGCTCGTCGTCCATGCGCTGCGCAACGCGCTCTTGCCGCTCGCCACGCTCGCCGCGCTCGACCTCGGGGCGCTGGCGGGCGGCGCGATCGTCACGGAGAAGCTCTTCCGCTGGCCCGGCGTCGGCAGCATGGCGGTCGAGGCGCTCCAGAACCGGGACGGCCCGCTCATCGTCGGGACGGTGCTCTTCTCCGCGGCCGCCATCGTGCTCGCCACCGTGGCGCTCGATGTGGCGGCCCTGGCCCTCGATCCCCGGCTCAGGTCGCGATCGCGCTGAGCGCGGACCGCACGCTCACGGCATGCCGGCGAGCGCGCGGCACTCCGCGCCGAGCGGGGAGTCGGCCGAGGAGAGCTCGGCGCACTTGCGGAACGACGCCCGCCCGCCGCGCCCGGCCGCCTGCTCTGCGGCGCCGCGCAGGTGCCACGCCGCGGCGCTCCCCGGGGAAGCGGCGGTGAGCTGCTGCGCGAGCTGCACCGCCTTGCCGGTCTGCCCCGACTCCAGGGCGCGCATCACGCGCGTCGAGAGGGGCCCGCCCTCCTCGTCCGGCGCGGCAGGCGCGGGCGCGGCAGGCGCCGACGCGGGCGGGGCAGCCGAGGGCTCCGGCTCCCGCGTCGGCGCGGCGGCCTGGCCCGCGGTCGCCGCCGCGCTCGGCGGCGCGGCGTGGGTGGTCGGCGCGTGCGAAGCGTGCTCGGAAGGCGCTCCGGCCGGCGCGGGGCTCGCCGCGGCAGGCTTCGCCCGCGCGCTCGCCGATGCTGGCGCGGCCGGCTGGCCCGCCGGGGCGTCGGCGGGGGTCGCTGCGGAGAGCCCCGCCGCGGCGGCGGCCGCCGGCTCTCCTTCCGGCTCCGACGCGGCCAGAGCCGCCGCGGGCACCGCCGCGGAGTGCTGCCCCGCCGGCGCCTCCTCCGGCAATGGCGCACGGACCGGCGCCGCTGGCACGGGGCGCCCCGTCTGGCCGACCAGCCACACGCCGGCGGCCCCGAGCGCGAGCGCCGTGACCAGGCCGGCGACGATCCGCGCGATGCGGGCCCGGCGCTCCTCGTGGCGGGGCCCGAAGAGCGTGGCCTCGACCGCGCCGGCGGTCGTGTCGGCGTCCTCGGCCGAGGGATGCTCCCGCGCCGCCATCTCCTCCGGCGCGTCCACCCCGCCACCGAGGAAGAAGCGCTCGCTCTCGCTGATCGGCCCGCGGTCGCCAGGAGGCGCGTCGTCCGGCGCCGCCGCGAGGCTCGCCGCCGGGGCGGCGTCCGGCACCGGCAGCGGCGGCGGGGAGGCCTCGATCGGGCGCGCCTCCCCGGCCTTCGCTTCGACAGGCTGCGGCGCCAGCGCACGCTCCGCCGCGCGCGGGACGGCGACGGGCGGCGGCGCGTCGCTCGGCGGGCGGGGGCGCAGCGTGGGGCTCGTCGACACCGCCGGGGTGCGCTCCTCGCCAGCGGGCGACGCGACGCCCGCTGCCGCCGCAAGCACAGGCGGCGGCGCCGCAGGCGCGGGCAGCGCCGCTGCGGGCGCCTCGGGGGGCGTGGAGCGAACGCGCTGCTCGGCGGGAGCGGCCGCGGCCACGGGCCTGTCGCTCCTCGTGGAGCGCTGCTTCTGCGCGAAGCTGCGCGGCGTCACGAGCGGTCGCGTGAGCGGGGCCTCATCGCTGCTCGCGAGCGTGGTGTCCTTGTCGAGATCGACCTCGGCGCGCGGCCGCGTAATCCGGGCGGCCTCGGCAGGCGATGCGGCGTTCCGCGGCGGCTCCGACGGCGCGCGGCCACCCGACGCGACAGGGCGCGCCACGGCGTTCCTCGGTGGATCCGACGGCGCGCGGCCACCCGCCGCGACGGGGCGCGCCACGGCGTTCCTCGGTGGATCCGACGGCGCGCGGCCCTCTGTCGCGCCGGCGCGCGCCGCCGCGGCCGACACGGTGCTCCGCGGCGGCTCCGACGGCGCGCGGCCACCCGCCGCGCCGGAGCGCGCCGTCGCGGCCGACACGGCGCTCCGCGGCGGCTCCGACGGCGCGCGCGCCCCCTCCGGCGCGGAGCGCGCCACGGCGGCGCTCGCGCTGGCCGCTCGGCCGACCGCCCCTGGCCCGTGCACCGCGCTGCGGGTCGTCACGGGGCGCCCGGGGGACTCCGCGTCGGGGTCCCCCGCCGGCGCGTGCAGCTCGTGACCGGGCCGGGAGCGCGGGAGCACCGCCGGAGAGACCCGGGTCGAGAGCGGCGCCGGGACCACGGCGGCGTCCTCGAGGTCGTCGGAGCCGGCGTTCCCCGGGCTCCCCTCGGGGTAGTTGGAGCGCCGCGCGCTCGACGGCGACGAGAGCGGCGAGAACTCGTCGTGGAACGCCGCCTCCGGCTCGCTCGGCACCACGTCGTCGGGCGGGAGCGCGGCGGCGGGCACCAGCAGCCCCTCGAAGTAGAGCTTCGAGATGGTCGAGAGCGTCGAGAGATCCTCGAACGGGGACGCGTCGACCACCTGCATCAGCGTGCGCTTGCCGTCGAACAGGCGCAGGATCCCGTTCAGCTCGTCGGGGATCTCGTTCAGCCGCTCCAGGAGCTCTTCGCTGTCGACCTCGAAGACGGTCGCGAGCGACGGCAGCGCCTCGAGGAGCCGGCCCCACTCGTCGACGCGGCGCATGCCCTCCATGAGGAGGCCCTGCGTCGACGTCTCGATCCCGTCGGGGTTGTCGACCTTGCAGAACTCGACCTCGAACGTCCCCTCGTTCCACAGGAGCGCGCGGTAGACGGCCTCCTCGCCGCAGAGCCGGCCGAGCGTCGCGTCGACGACCTTGCCCTCGCGAAAGTAGACCTGCGCCTCGTTGTCCGCGTGCGACAGGTGGACGATCCCGCTCTTCCGGCTCACCTCGAACGTCTGCAGCAGATCCACGACGTTCATGTCGAGGATCGACCCGGAGAACCTGGTCCGCCCCGTCGTCGAGAAGTGGCGCGTCGTGATCCCCTCGCGGGTCCGCCGCGCGAGGAGCAGCGTCACGCGCGCGATGAGCTCGCGCACGAAGATCGGCTTGGTCAGGTAGTCCTCGACGCCGAGCTCCAGCCCGCGGATCTTGTCCTCGATGGACCGCTGGCTCGTGAGGAAGACGACCGGGATCGAGGCCCAGTCGGCGTGCTCCTTCATCTTGCGGACGAGGGCATATCCGTCCACGTTGGGGAGGCGCGTGTCGCTGAGGACGAGGTCCGGCGTGGAGACCTCGAGCTTCGCGAGAGCGTCCGCTCCGTCCTTCGCGGTGGTCACGCTGTAACCGGCCTTTTTCAGGCTGACCTCGAGGACCCGAACGCTGCGCGGATCCGCGTCGACCAGGAGGAGCTGTTGCTTGGCCACTAGAGGTTTCCGCCTCGCGAAGGATGGCGAGCCCGAACGGACGCTGTCAAGCGCTCCGCCCTGAGCGTCGCCGCTGCCGTCGATCGCTTGTCCCGCGGCCGCGGGCCCGGTGCTCGACGTCGTCCATCGTGCACACAGGACGGCTGGGAAGGCCAGGTTTCGTCGCGCGCCGATCGGGCGATCAGCGCTTCCAGGGATCGACGATATCGCCGGTTGCTTGCGGCCTTACCATGGAGGCCGTGGGCGCCGCGGTCGCCGACGGACGGGCCGTCGCCGCGGTCGGCTTCGCCGGGATCGGGGCGGCTGTGCCCTGGGTGCGGGGCGGCTCCTGCGCGGTCGGCGCGGGCGCCGCCGTCGCGGCCGCGGGCGCGGCGGGCGGCTCGTCGATCGCCCTGGCGGGCGCCGTCTCCGCCGGGAGGGCGCCGCCGGGAGCGTCGTCGGCGGCGGCCTGGGGCTGCTCCTCGGGCGCCGAGGCGCGCAAGGCGCGGACGCCGAGGGCGATGACGATGGGCACGAGGACCGCCGCGAGCGCGATCGCCACGCGCGCCGCGATCGAGAGCGGCTCGGACGGCTCCGCGGGCGCCTGGACCGGGGCGAGCACCTCCTCGTGCGCGCGCGGCCGTATCGACTCGTGCGCGCGCGGCCGCATCGACTCGTGCGCGCGCGGCCGTATCGACTCGTGGCGAGGCGGCTCGCCCGGGGGCGCGACGGAGACCCCGCGGCCCGGCGGATCGAGGGCGAGCTCGATGGCCTCGACGAGGTCGGCCATCGAGGAGAAGCGCTCCTCGGGGTTCTTCGCGAGGCAGCGCATGACGATCGGGCCGAACGCGCCGAGCGCGGTGGCGTCGGGCATCACCTGCTCGAGCGGCTCGGGCGACATGTACATGTGCTTGGTCAGCACGCCCATGTACGTGTCCGCCTCGAAGGGGACGCGCCCCGCGAAGCACTCGTACATGAGGACGCCGAGCGCATAGATGTCGGCGCGGGCGTCGATGCGCTTCCCCTCCGCCTGCTCCGGGCTCATGTAATGCGGCGTCCCGAACACCATGCCGATGCGCGTGAGCCGCTTGCCGCCGGTCACCTTCGCCACGCCGAAATCGAGCAGCTTGACGAACTCCTGATCGCCGTTGCGGACGAGGTACACGTTGTCGGGCTTCAGGTCGCGGTGGATGACGCCCGCGGAGTGCGCGGCCCCGAGCGCGGCGGCGCACTGGAGCATGATCTGCCCGACCCTGTCGGCCGGCAGCGTCTTCTCGGTGCGCAGCAGCGACGCGAGGGAGGTCCCGGAGAGGAACTCCATGACGAAGAACGGCAGCTCTGCCTGCCCCGTCTCGACCTCGATCGCGCCGAAGTCGCTCACCGCGACGATGTTGGGGTGGCCGATCGCCGCGGCCGCCTTGGCCTCCTGGATGAAGCGGGCGACGAGCTCGGCGTCCTGCGCGATGTCGCGCCGGAGCACCTTCAGGGCGAAGAGGCGGCCGAGCGACTTGTGGCGCACCTCGTACACCGTCCCCATCCCCCCTTCACCCACGACCGCCTGCACCTCGTAGCGGCCGTCGATGGTGCGCCCGAGCATCGGATCGGCCGATGGATTCCAGTCGGGCGCGTCGGCGAGCGGATCGCCGTCGAACGGGCAGAAGCGGGAGTCGCCGGAGAAGGTCTGGTTGCAGGTCGGGCAGCGCCGCGCGCGCGGGGTCTGCTTCGCCTTCCCCCGGCGCGCCGGCCCGTCGAAGCGCGCCGGCAGCGGTGGGATCGCCGGGCGCGCGTCGACGTGCGCTGGCAGTGGTTCCCCGCGCGGCGGCACGTCGCTGCGGAACGGCAACTCGCTGCGCGGCGGCGCGTCGCTGCGCGGCGGCGCGTCGCTGCGCAGCGGCGCGTCGCTGCGCAGCGGCACGTCGCTACGCGCTGGCGGCGCATCGCTGCGCGCTGGCGGCACATCGCTGCGCGCCGGAGGCTGAGCAAATGATTCGTCTCCGTGCAGCCGCGGGATGTCTTCCCGATGGAACAGCTCGGCAGCCTCGGACTCGCCGGCGGTCATCTCGGGCTGAGCATCCCCGGCCATGCGGAGCGTCACTGGCACCCCATCGAGTCTAGCCGAAAGCGCGCTCGGTGGTTCGGATCAGATGGCGCCAGTTTGGCGACCGCGGTGGAGCGCCTCCCCGCGGGTCGCCGCGCGCGGCGGCCAGCGCCGCCTTGTAAGGACTCAGATCTCTTCGAGAATCTTCGCCTTGCGGGCCTGGAACTCCTCGTCGGTGATGAGGCCCTTGCTCTTGAGCTCCCCGAGGCGCTCCAGGCGCTGCTCGATCGACGGCGCTGCGCCGGGGGCAGCCTGCGGCGCGCCCGGGTAGCCCTGCGGCGCGCCCGGGTAGCCCTGCGGCGCGCCCGGGTAGCCCTGCGGCGCCCCCGGCTGCTGCATGTGCGGCGGCACGAACTGGGGCTGGCCCTGCGCCGCGAGCGCGGGGTTCATCGCCTGCGCCAGGCCGGCGCCGATCGCCACCTGGGCGCCCAGCCCCGCGACGCCGCTGCCGTCGCCGCCCTGCGCCATGCCCTGGCCGGCGCCCATCATCGCCTGGCCGGCGGCGTAGTTCTGCCAGTTGCCCGCCAGCTGCTGCACGTACCGCGCGTCCTGCTGGAACCGCTGATCGAGCTCGAACTGCTTCGCGCGGGCGGTGTCCTGCGCGACCCCGATGCCGCGGCGCGCCTCGCCGCGCGCCTTGTTCGCCTCGCGGAGGAGCTTCTGGTCCTCGGCCGAGAAGTTGATGTTGAAGTTGCCGATCTCGAGGATCTTGCAGCCGATCTCCTCGAGGTTCGGCGCGGATTGCACGATGCGGGCGCCGAGCTCCATGCTCATGCCGCCGAGGTTGAGCAGGCTCTTCTGCTGCTGCGCGCAGACCTGGCCGATCACGGTCTTCACGCTCATGAAGAACTTGCCCTTGATCCAGCTCAGGACGACGTCGTTGTCGCCGCTGCCGCCGCACTGCCCGTGGTACCCGACGACGAACCGCACCGGATCGACAACGACCAGCGAGAACTCACCGAAGATGCGCGGCGTCACGAACTCGTAAAGGGTGGGATCCTCCATCGACTCCAGCGGCCCGCCGAACGGCACGCCGCGGACCGGCTGCGTCTTGACGAAGAAGATCTCGGCGATGAAGACGTCCCCGCCCGTGAACTTGTTGACGAGGTTGTTCAGGAACGGGATGTTCTGGGTCTGGAGGGTGTGGCGCCCTGTGGGCAGGTAACCCATGTACCTGCCGTCCTTGAAGAAGAGGGCGCACTCATCGCTGTCGACCGTCAGCTGCGACCAGAAGGGGATGTTCTGGTCCGGGTGCTTGTAAACGATGAGATGCTTCGCCGCGTCCGGGCGCGCGATCATCATCTCGCGGACGCCGCTCTTCACGAAATCGAAAATCCCCATGTCGCGCTCCTCTTCGGTGTGCTGGGTGTGACGGATCTGCCGGTCCCCTGCCCCCCGGGACCTCGGGTTTCATTCCGGCAGACGGCGCGCAGGGTCCGCGCCGTTCGTTCTCCGTTGACGGTCGCCGCGCCTTTCAGGCACACAGCGGCCTCAGGATAGTCCGCAGATCGCAGGGCAGCAATGCCCGCCGGGAGGACCGTATGCCCGTTGCTCCGCTCGCTCTGCTAGCTCTGATCGAGCCGCTGGCGCCATCCGAGTCATCCGAGTCATCCGAGTCACCCGCGTCGGCCGTGTCACCCGCGTCCTTCGGGATCCCGAGCTCCGCCGTGCGGCAGCCGAAGCGCTCGTCCTCCTGGCATGGGGCCGCGCTGGCGAGGGCGCCTCGATGACCGCGCCAATCGACATCAGCGCCCTCTCGGCGCCCGCGCAGAAGCTGGCGCAGCCGGGCGCGCCGCAGAAGCTCAGGGAGATGGCGGCGCGCGGCATCGCCCCCGGGCTCAAGCCGGGCGACGTCGTGACGGTGCTCGTGCTGCTCGCGTCGCGCGACGAGGAGCCGACCCGCGAGGCCGCGGAGAAGACGCTGGCGGCGCTCCCCGAGCCGCTGCTCCAGGGGGCGCTCGGCGCGGATCTGCAGCCGCCGGTCATCGATCGGCTGGCCCGCGCGTACGCGGACCGCCTCCCGGTCGTCGAGAGGCTCTGCGCGATGCCGGGCGTCGCCGCGGAGACGCTCGAGGAGCTCGCGCGGACCGGGGGCGAGGCGGTGACGGAGCTCATCGCCGTCAACGAGGAGCGGCTGCTCAAGAACCCGCGCGTCATCGAGAAGCTCTACCTCAACAAGAACACGCGGATGTCGACCGCCGACCGCCTCGTCGATCTCGCGTCCCGCAACGGGGTCGAGCTCACGGGCATCCCGGCGTGGCGCGAGGTCAGCGCCGCGATCAAGGACGAGCTCATCGCGGAGCCGTCGCCCGAGCCCACGCCGGACGACGTGCTGTTCAGCGAGACGCAGGCGCTCGCGGAGGCGCTCGCCGCGGACGAGCCGGTCGACACGCACGTCGAGGACGAGGAGGGCAAGGAGGCGATCAAGGAGCAGTACGTCCCGCTCTACAAGCGGCTCGCCGACATGACCATGTCGCAGCGGATCCGGCGGGCGATGCTCGGCTCGCGCGAGGAGCGCATGCTGCTCGTGCGCGACTCGAACCGCCTCGTGGCCAGCGCCGCCGTGCGCAGCCCGCAGATGCAGGAGGAGGAGGTCGTCCTCATCAGCCGCAACCGGAACATCTCGGACGAGGTGCTGCGGATCATCTCGACGACGCCCGAGTGGCTGAAGAGCTACACGGTGAAGCGGAACCTCGTCGAGAACCCGAGGACGCCGGTGCTCGTCGCGACGCGGCTGGTCCAGCACCTGCGCGAGTCCGATCTCCGGGGCATCGCGAAGAGCAAGAACGTGACGTCGCCGGTGAAGGACGCCGCGAGGCGGCACCTCGAGCGGCGCAAGAGCTGAACGGGGGACGAGCGATGAGCGACCTGGTCCGCTTCGGCGTGGCGATGGATCGCGCGCTGCTGGCCGAGTTCGATCGGCGCATCACCGCGCAGGGCTACGAGAACCGCTCGGAGGCGCTGCGGGATCTGGTCCGCGCGGACCTGACGCGCGCCGCGCTGGACGAGGGGGCCGAGGTGGCGGCCACGCTGACGCTCGTCTACGAGCCCGAGGTGCGGGAGCTCGTGCTGCGGATCGCCGAGCTGGAGGAGCGGCGCGCGGGGTCTCTGGTCTCCAGCCTGCTGGTCCGCCTCGACGCGGCCCGGGTGCTCCAGGTGATGGTGCTGAAGGGCCGCGGGCAGGAGCTGTCCGAGCTCGCCGGGCAGCTCGCCGGGGCCAAGGGGGTCCTGTCCTGCGCGCTCACGCCGGCCGCGGCGCTCCCGGGGGCGCCGCGCCGGTAGCGGGGGGCGCCGCGCCGGCCGCGGGGCCGACGCGGCGGGACGCCGGCCGTCACTTGCGCAGCTTCACCACCGTGCCGGCCCCCTGGTTCGCCCAGTAGACGTAGCTGTCGTCGACCGCGATCCCGCTCGGGCCGTCCTGCTCCGAGGCGAGCACCTCGGCGTCTCCGCCCGCGATGGGCACCCGCATCACCGCGCCGTTCGCCGAGCCCTCGGCGCCGGCGTTCGTCCAGTAGACGTGGTCGCGGTCCACGGCGAGGAACCCGGGGTGATCCTGGCCGGACGCGAGCTCGACCGGATCGCCGCCGCCGAGCGGCGCCTTCATGACGGTGCCGCCGTCGCTGGTCGTCCAGTAGACGGAGCTGTCGTCGACCGCGATGGCCCGCGGGTCGTCCTGCTCCGTGGCCACGTCGCGGTACGTCTCGTCGACGAACGACCAGGCCCGGATCGCGTCGTCTCCCGCGCTCGCCCAGTAGATGCTCTGGCCTTTCACCGCGACGCCGGTCGGGTCGTTCGCGCCTTCCCAGACATGGATCACGCCGGGCGTCTGGATCAGCAGCGCCTGGACGTGGTTGGTCCCGCGGTTCGTCCAGTAGACGTCGCCGCCGGAGACCGCGAGGCCCACGGGGCCGTGCCGCCCGGTGACGACCGGGTCCGGCTTCTCGCTGCCGTCGAGCGACACCTTCATGATGGCGCCCTCGTCGGGCCTGTTCCCCGCGTAGTTCGTCCAGTAGACCCAGCTCGCGTCGACGGCGATCCTGACCGGCTCGTCGAGCCCGTCCTGGAGCGGCGGAGGCGCGGTGCTGCTGCCGTCGAGCGGCGCCCTGAACACGGAGCCGTCGCTCGTCTCCGGGGTGCCGCGGTTGACGCAGTAGACGTGCGTCGCGTCCACGGCGATGCTGACCGGCCGGTTCTGGCCCTCGGCCAGGACGAAGGGGGCGCACACGCCGATCGGGCACCCGCCGCCGGAGCCGCCTAACCCGCCGGAGCCAGCCAGCCCCCCTGAGCCGCCGACGCCACCGGAACCGCCGACGCCACCGGAGCCGCCGACGCCACCGGACCCGCCCGAGGCCCCTGCGCCGTCGAACCGGAGCTCGTCGAGCCCCGAGAGCGCGTTGCACCCGCACAGCGCTCCGAGGCTCGCGACGAGGAACGTCACCGCGGGCGGCGGCGACAGGCGCCGCGCCGTTCGTGCAGGCATCGGACGAGGGCTCTCCAGTGCTCCTGATTTACGCGTCGTCGCCAGGGCTGTCAGCCACTTTCACCGCGGTCTTGAGCGGGTCGGCGATGAACGTCACGCGGCGCTCCTTGGCCTCGAACTCCTGCCAGCAGATCACGGCCGCGCGCTTGTACTTGAAGGGGCCGACGCGCACCCGGTGCTTCGAGGCTCCCTCCGTGGTCGTGAGCAGAAACGGGAGCGGGGCCAGCCATGGGGAGTTGGAGCCGTGGGGCGAACGAAGTCCGCCAGGACGCACCTGGCTCGCGGCCCGCCGGCGCCAGCCCGCCATCGAGGCGGCGGGGCGTCCCGGTGCCCATACGTCCTTCCCGGCGAGCCAGAGCTGGCATCCCGGAGGCTCGCTTGGTCGATCCGCGGCGGCGCGGCTCCGCGGATCGACCCGCGAGCTGCAGCGACGGAACCTGGTACCCTGCGCTCGATGGACGTCGTTTCGTTCTGCGCCTTACGGGCATCAGGGGTCGAGTGGTGCCCCAGGGCCGGTACATATGCGATGACGGTATTTTGCAAGGCCGTCTTCGAACTGCGTCCTGGCGGATGCGTCCTGGCCACCACGCAAGAAGAGCCTCCCGACGTAGACATGCAGTGGAGCGAGGACCCCTACCGCCGCGTGGTCTTGCCGAGGGACCGGGTACCGTACAAGCCGCGCGCAGACGTGGTCCTCGTGGGACACGCTTATGCACCCAGACAACAATCCACGGGATCTTTCACGGCACGCCTCGCGGTCGGCCAGATCGACAAGCGCGTCGCGGTGCGGTTCGACCCGAGCGGCTCGCGACCGCTGGACCCGAGCGCCGCCGAGTTGAGGCGAAAGCTCACGCTCACCGGATACGGACCGGTCACGTCGCAACGGCCGGCGTCCGGGCAGCGGCTGGACCAGCGCGCGGCGAGCTTCGCGCTCCAGGGCTGGGAGGAGCAACCGGTGCCGGCAGGCTTCGATTACAGTTACTTCAACCTCGCGCCGCGGGACCAGCAGCTCGCCGAGCTGCGCCCGGACGAGCAAATCCTGCTCGAGAACTTGCACCCGCAGCACGAACACTTGATGACACGGCTCCCAGGGATCCAGCCAAGGGCGATCGTGGATCGAGCGACGGGCCAGCGGACGGAGATCGCGCTGGCGGCGGATACGCTGTGGATCGACACGGATCGAGGGACCTGTACCGTCGTATGGCGAGGGAAGCTCGGCTTGAGACATCCTCGTGAAGAGGGCCGCGTCGCATTCTGGGTCGACGGGCGCCCGACCGGATCGCCGGTAAGCGCAGCCTCGACGGTTAGCCCCCCTCGCTGGAGCTCCCAGGAGAACTACCGAGAAAGGACAGGCGACGAAGCGAGCGCTCGCTCGCCTGACCATGACGCTGCAGTGGAGCAGACGCTGTCCCTTGCAGCAGCAGCGGCTCCAGCGCAGCCGCGCGCGGGTGGCCCTTTGAACTCACCGCCAGACCGGTTTGACTCGCTCGGCGAGGCCGCGGGGCAGGATGACGGGACAGGGACGGTCCTTGCTTCCATGGCTGCGCCCGTGGAGGCTCCGCTGCCCTTCTCGCAGAGCAAGGGAGCGCCACCGATCGCCTACGATGGACGGCCCGCTGCGTCGGAGGCGACGCGAGCGTGCGACGACGGGACGGGAACGATTGCGCCCGGCGTGGAGCCAGACCCCTCGCGGGCGGCTAGGCCGCTGCCCTTTCAGTCCCCCGTGGCTCCGGTGCCGCCCAGGGAGGCCGGCTTGGCCCCGGCTTCTTCGCACATCGCGCCTGAAATCGAAGACGAGCCCGGAAGCTCGAAGGGCGAACGGCTCGCGGTCAAAGGGCATGCGCGAGGGGCCGGCGGCGTGGCGCCGCCTCCGAGGATCGGACCGCTCGCGACGGGGGACGTGACGGCGGACCCCGGAACTCCGGCGCCGAGCGCCAGCAGGGTCGAGGTGGCGTCGCCGGCGGCGGCGCATCGAAGACCGGTGACATCCGACGAGCACAAGCCGCACCTGGACGACCTCACGATCGAGCGGTGCGCAGCGCTCACGGCGCGCATCGCGCAGAGCAAGGCGGACAAGGCGCGGATCCTCGAGGAGCAAGCGCTGTCGCCAGAGCGCTGGGCCGCGATCGAGAGGCGCTGGGCAGACGCGATCCGGTCGGAGACCAAGAAGGGTGGTAAATCGCTGCTGGATCGCTTCGATGCGGCGTACGTGGAGCAGATCGAGAAGGATCGCGGGACGATCGCGGTGGGGGACTATGCGCGGTTGATCGTCGCCGCGGAGCGAGGCACGACCGACAACGTGCTGAAGGAGCTGCGGCTGCCGCACGGCGCCGCCATGCGAATCGAGCGGGTCTGGAACCAGCGATTCGTGAAGAACCACGATCTCGAGGAGCAGGTTGGCGAAGCGCTGGACGCGGCGAGACGTTGAGGTCGGAGTGGGCACCGCCGGCCACGACGGCTAGAGCGCGCTACATCAGGCCTCTGACACCTCCGGTCAGAACGCCGAGCACACACGGGACCCAGATCGCGGCGACGCTGAGGGCACGCCGCTCGCGCCACACGCGGATCGCTATCGCATGAGCGACCATGGAGTAGATCGCGAAGCAGACGCACGTGAACAGGAGGAAGAAGCCTGCATTCGCGTGGGTCGGCACATCCAGCGAGTCCCCCTGAGGGCTCGACTTCATCCCATCGTACTCATTCACGGGCACCACACAGATGAGCCACATGAAAAACAGGCAGCTGGCTGCGTGGAGAGCGACGAGCAGCCCCGTTGACACGACCCGCGCTCGGCCCACTCAGAGATTCCCTCTCGATGCCGGCTGCACGCCGCCGCTAACTCCAGTCCGAGGGCGCCTCGCGCGCCCTTCCTCGAGCAGCTCAAGCAGCCTGTCTCTTCTACGCAAAATCACATCGCCGTAGCTCGTGTTCCTGTAGATATCCTCCAGGCTCAGATCCGGGCCACGGTTGTACCTCGCCCCGATTACACGAATTTCCTCGCTGCCGATCTCCCGACCGGCGAAGTCGACGTCCGCGAGCGCTCGCAGATGGGCCCCGACAATCGCGAGATTCACCTGATCGTCTTTTAGCAAGTTCATGATCCTGAGGCGCTCATCATAGCTCAAGCTGTCTGCATCCATCCCTAGAGTCTCCGCGGCTCTGCGAATCTGGATGCTCACATCGCCCGCGGACGTGAGGTTCGGCGCCCTCGTGACCGTCATTGGCTCTAGCAACGGATCGGCCATGTGGTCGAATGAACGAACGTCGTGCGCCACTCCATCGACGAACGTCGGGTCGCCCCCCACCTCGATGTGGGCGACCCCGGCCACGAGCTCGGGAGGAAGATCGTTCATCCTGGCCACGACGCCTATCGCGGTGCTATGATCGCGGATCCAATTGTCCTTGTAATCGAACAGGTGCTGCGCGCCTCCGCCTAGCCACTCGGGCGCCTTCCACCTGATCACGTCCCAGCCGGTCCAATCATGATTCGGAAGCCTGCGCTCGGCCAAGAGGCCGAGGTACTCATCACGGCTGATCATGTTTCCGCGCAAGGGACGGCCGTCTGCCGGCGGAACCAACGACAGCCTTCCTAACGGCGTCATCACTTCCGCCAAGGTCGACGGCCCTCCGATCAAGAGGTTGGGTGACCCTGTCGCGACGACTCCGACATGGGACGTGAGCTCGCCGACGCGCGCTGCAGGACGACCATTGACCATCACCGTCGCCGCGCCGGTGACGAGCGGATCATCGACGCCGTCGCAGACTGTCCGATCGTCGCGACGAGCGAGGGGGAGCGCGTCGACCCGCACGGTAGGCGAGCCCTCTACTATGGGACCGCGCCCGTGGGCAGGACAATCGTGGCAATCGGGCTCAGGCATTGATGGCGATCCCGCTCAAGTATTGATCTTCACCATCGGGCCACCGGAGATGACCACATCGCCACTGGTCGATCCGAGCGTGAGCTGCGCGATGCCTCCCACGGTCGTATTGCCCTCGGATGTGATGTTGACGGCGTTCTTCGCCCAGAGACAAATGGTGTCCGCGACGATCTTGATCTTGGAGCCCTGCATCGTGATCGACGCGCCAGCCCCTGTATCCAGCACGACGTGCTCGTTCTGCATCGCAATCGTCGTATTCTCGCCGCCAAGCGAGCCTTCCCCCGGCGGCGTGATCGTCACGACGTGTTTCTCGCCGACCGTCGTCGAATCGATGAGCCCCACGTGAGCCACGCGGTTGATTCCGACCGACACCGTCTGGCTCATCCCAACCGAGATCTGCTCGTTCAACTGGACCCGGTGTGTCCGATTGCCGCCCACCGTGAGGCTGTCGTTGCCCGCGACGCTCGTGGTTCGGTTGTTTCCAATCCTCACGGCCTCATTGTTCTTGACGAGCTTTCTCAGGTCCTTCTGCGCTTGGATATTCACCAGCTCTCGCCCTTGTGCGTCCTCGAACATGATCTCGTTGTATCCGCCCCCGCCGCCTGTCGAGTTGCTCTTCCAGCCGCTTCGCGTCTTGTTGTCCGGGAGCTTGTAGGGTGTCTTCTGCAGGCTTGTATACACACGACCTACAATGACTGGCCGATCCGGGTCGCCGCCCAGGAAGTCCACGAGCACCTCCTGGCCGACGCGCGGCAAGCTCGTCCCGCCGTAGCCCGTGCCGCACCAAGGTTGGCTCACGTGGATCCAGCACGAGCTGGTCTCGTCCATCCTGCTCTCGCGGTCCCAATGAAAATGGACCCGCACCCGCCCGAACTCGTCCGTGTGGATCTCCTCTCCCCGGGGCCCCACCACGGTCGCGCTCTCCAGGCCGAGCGTCTTCGGCTTCGGCGCTCCGAGCGGCGGACGATAGGGCTGTTCTGCGCTGCGCGCCCCGCAGGAGTGCGACCACTCGCCGGACGAGGTCCCTGCGTGCGTCGCCTCCACGATCAAGAGCGCCTTATCAGTGAGATCAGCCCGCGGGTGATCCGACATGCTCATGACCACCCCTGGGGCGAGGTCGACGACGTTTGTCTCGAACATGCACACCCTCGCGCCCGTCCGCTTCGCTTCAAGCCTCCTCTGCGCGCGCAGCGCTGCCTCGGCGTCGTCCACCCGCGTCCTGCCCCGATCGTCGGCGACCGGCGTCCCCTCGCCCTTGTCCGTGCCGAAAAGGAACGCACCCGGCGTGTAATGATAACGCTCCAGCCGCCTTTCGACGTCAAGGCGCGCCGACTCGACGCTCGCGAGCGGCTGGTTGACCGGCGCGCGGCGAAAATCGTGGTCGCGCATCGTGTACCGTCCAGGCCGCACCCGCTGGCCAACACACACGTTGGTGACATACCAGCCGGTCATCATGGTGGCGTCGTCTCTGAACGGAATTCTCTCCGCACGCGGGTCATTCCGGTGCGGCGCGTCGGTGAGCACGAGCTTGGTTTCGTCTTCCACCTGCGCGAAGTAGAACGAGATACCCGCGTCCGCGAGGATCCGACTCATGAAGTTGTAATCCGACTCGGCGTACTGGACGCGATACTTGCGTTTTTTGTATCTATCCGCGAGCCGTAGCTCGTTCTGGATGCCCCACTCGGAGAGGAGCTTGAGCACGATGTCCGGCTCCGAGATCTGCTGGAAAATTCTGTAGTTGCGGCGCTGGGTCGTGAGCCAAAGCTCGGGAACGATGGTGATCTCATAGGTAGAGAGTCCTTCGTCCTCGACGCCGATCTGATGGAGCTCGTTGCAGATGCCCGACCAGAACCGCTCGCACACTCCGTTTGTCATGGTGAAGCGCGCTTGCACGCCCACGACCGCATCGAGGTCGATGGCGGGGTTCTCGCTCAACGCGGTAATCCTCACGTTGAACAGAGATGACATCTGCTCCGAGACGGAGAAACGTCGTACGTCGAAGCGCTCGCCAGATCTGACCGTGAGCGCGAGGCGGTTCCCCTGGAGGGCTCTAGCGTGAGTCATGACTGCGCCGTATGTCCTGATCGGATTCGTTGTTGGACGCAGACAGAAGCCGCTCCGAAGACTTGATGAAAGCCTTCGAGCAGTTTGCCTCCGATCCTGCGACAGGAAGTGTACATGGTGGACCGGATCGATCCAGGAGGCCAGTTTCTCGCGCTTCGGGGGAGGACGGCGATCTGGCCAGGCGCCCGCTGAGGCCAAGAGGGAAGCAACGCAAGGCTCGTGCCATGAGCGCGCTCTCTCGAGATCGCGTCATGGCCGGGGGGCTCGTATCGTGGCGACGCCAGCGCCTGTACGAGGGGGCGATTGGCTGGTATCGTCGGCCGAACGCCCGTGGGCAGCTGAAATCAGGGCTGGATCAGCGTAAGGTGGATGTATGGCTTGGATTCACAAACGGCTCACATCGGTCCCGCCAGGTCTGGAATACTGGACGACGACGCACGAGCGGGACTGGCCCGAGGAGAGTCATCTCCGGATCCTCGAGAACACGTTCTGGCTCATTCCATCCCAGCACCGTTCCATCATCGATCACGTCGAGTTCCGCGGGCGCGGTCAGCAGCCTCGCAGCGGCGGTGGAAACAACGGCCACGTGATTCGACTTAGCCATGAATCGGTGCGCGCTCGGCTCAACAACACTCCTGGACGGGAGTTCAACATCACCTTCCTTCACGAGTTCGGGCACCTTGTGGACATGCATTACCAGGTAACCAGGTATGTCATGAGGCGGAGAGACGCCGCGGGTCGAGCCCTCCTCAGGACCGGCCACACGGGGGTCACACAAATGGCCGGAGAGCGTATTGCTGACTGCTACATGATCTACCTTCTTCAAGAGCTCGCGGGTGTCCCCTACCAGCACCCGGCGGATCCCTCGGCGTACCGAGGCGAGCAGGCGCGTGATCGATTCGACGTCTTGCTTCAATCGCCAGCGTTTGCCGGCATCGCGGCCTCGCGTTGACGTGACCCCGTAGCGGTCCAGTGAGGTACCGCCCGCAGAGCGGATGACGTCACGCGCGGCCAGAGTCGATTGAGGCGAGCGCAGGGAGCGCTCGGCGGACAGAGACGCGGGTCGCGGGGCAGGCGGGTTCCCCGTCGAGGTGTCTACCGCAGGTACGTGTCGAGGTGTCTACCGCAGGTACGTGATGCGCCCGCGGGGGGATGATGGACGTCATGCGTCGTCCGGGGTCTCGGCCACTTTGACCGTCGTCTTGGGCGGGTCGACGATGAACGTCACGAGGCGCTCCTTGGCCTCGAACTCCTGCCGGTAGATCACGGCCGAGCGCTTGTACTTGAAGGGGCCCACGCGCACCCGGTGCCAGAGGCCGCGGCCCTTGACGTACGCCGGCTCGACGTACGCCTTGTGCCCGCGCCGGCGCAGGGCCGCCGCGAAGTTCTCGGCGTCGGTGGGGTCCTTGAACGAGCTCACCTGGAGCTGGTAGCTGCCAGGCCCCCCCCGCTCGGTCTCGGGCCCCTCCTCGCGCGACACGTGGCGAGCCATCGCGGTGAGCGTGTCGTTCGGGGCGACCTCGCCTCCGGGACGCCCGAGCACGTGCTGCGCCGGCAGCGGGACCACGGGCAGCCGGTCCGCGGCAGGCGGCGGGACGGGCTCCGCGGCGAGCGCCTCGGCGGAGGTGGCCGCCTTGGCCGCCCGCGGATCGCGCACGGCCTCGAGCGCGGTCGTCGGGTGCTCCGCGTCCGAGAGGACCGCGGGGAAGGTCACGTCCTCCCCGATCGTGGCAGGGCGCGGGGCCGGCTTCACGCCGGCCGGGTGAGCGCGCGCGACCAGATCGCCGAGCGGATCGGCGGTGACCGGCCGCTCGCGGTGCGGGGCGCGCAGGAGCGCCACCGCCGCGAAGACGATGCACGCCCCGCCGAGCGAGGCCAGCACCAGCGCGCCCGCGCGCGACGGGCGAGCCCCGGGATCCTCTTCCTGGATCTCCTCGAGGTTCCGCACCGCCCCGGTGTCCATGCTCTCGCCCTTGCTGCGCCTCATGCGTCCTCCTCGCCCCGTCTACCCTGCCCGGCCGTCGACCCACAACTTTCGTGTGCTACTTTATCCTACATCTCCCGGATGGGTCCGGTGGCTGGACGAGCGCTCTCGGGCGAGCGCGCGCTTCGGCGGGGCTGGGCAGCCTCGCATGCGCGGCGCGCGCGGAGAAAGTTCTCGGCTGGCGCCGGGCGCGCGCTGGCCGGCCGATCCCCGCGGGCTTCGTCCGCGGCCGGCCGTTCCTGGGCGCGTCTCTCGGGGCGGAGTTCGTGCTGCCATGAGCCGAAATGGGCAGCTGCCGTGACCTCAGCGCAGACAATCTGGACGCCGGGCGCGTCGGCGCGCGGCGTGGAGGACCCAATGAAGATCACGGCTACGAAGCTCTGGGCTCTGGGCTTGTCGACGGCCTTCGCGTCCGCACCGGCGGCGTGCGGCGACCGCCATGTCGATCCGATCGTGGAAGTCCACCTGGCGACCACCGTCGAGGCGGCCACCGAAGGGCCGTGGGCTGCCTGCATTCCCCCCGAGGGCGGGGGCTTCGGCCGTATGCATTGCCCGGATCCCGAACCGAGCGGTGAAGAGCGCAGGTGCAGGGTGGCGTACGTCGCCGAGCGACAAGACGATGGATCGACGTGGTGCGATGTGGCGGCGCAATGCAACTACGAGTGCGAAACGGCGGAGGACTGCCCGCGGCCGCCGAGCGGCACCGCCACGCCGGTGTGCAACTCGGTCTGCGAGTTGCCCTGCGACGAGAGCACCACGTGCCCGAGCGGCATGGAGTGCTGGCACATGTTCCACGGGCCTGGCCTCCGGGACGAACAGGGCTTCTGCATGTGGAAGTACGAATGTGACTGAAGGTCGAGGTCGACGAACCTGGCCAGTCCACCTCGGTCTGCCCGCGGACCCGCGCGGCGACACGCAACCGCGCTGATGGTTTCGGTCTCGCGACGAGAGCTTCACCTCAACGCATCATGCGCCGGCCCCCGCGAGCCGCCGCGGAGGATTCGATCCATCGGAGCGCCGCCGACGCGCTATGACTCCGCCCCATGGACCACCCCGACACCACGCCGCGCCCTCCCGGCGCTCGGCCTGCCCTCCGCGCAGCGGCGGATCCCGCGGCGCCCCGAGACGGCTCGTCGCAGGCCGGCGCGGCTCGGCGTGACGCGGACGCGGCGCACGGCCACCACGGCGGCAAGGCCGCGCTCGCCCTGGCCGCGCTCGGGGTCGTCTTCGGCGACATCGGCACGAGCCCGCTCTACGCGCTCAAGGAGTGCGTGAGCGCGACGCACGGCGTCCCGCCGACGCCCGACAACGTCCTCGGGCTGCTCTCGCTCCTCTTCTGGTCGCTGATGATGGTGGTCACGGTCAAGTACGTCACCTTCATCACGCGGGCCGACAACGACGGTGAGGGCGGCATCCTCGCCCTGCTCGCGCTGGTGCCGGAGCGGCTGCGCGCCAGCGGGACGCAGGGCGTCGGGTGGCTCGCCGGGCTCGTGGTGCTCGGCGCCGCGCTCCTCTACGGCGACGGGGTCATCACGCCCGCCATCTCGGTGCTGAGCGCCATGGAGGGGCTCGAGGTGGCGACGAGCGGGCTCAAGCCGTTCGTCGTGCCGCTCACCTGCGCGATCCTCGTCGGGCTCTTCAGCGTGCAGCGCTGGGGGACGGCGCGCGTCGGCAAGGTCTTCGGCCCCATCATGGTCCTCTGGTTCACCGCGCTCGCCGTGCTCGGGCTCGTGTTCATCGCCAGGAACCCGGCGGTGCTCGCCGCCCTGAACCCCGTGTACGCGGCGCGCTTCTTCGCCGCCCACGGTTTCCACGGGGTCGCGATCCTGGGGTCGGTCGTCCTCGTCATCACGGGGGGCGAGGCGCTCTACGCGGACATGGGGCACTTCGGGCGCGGCCCGATCCGGCTCGCCTGGTACGCGATCGCGCTGCCGGCGCTCGTGCTCAACTACTTCGGCCAGGGGGCGCTCCTGCTGCAGGAGCCCGAGGCCGCCGCGAACCCGTTCTTCGCGATGGTGCCGAGGGGTCCCCTCACCTACGCGCTGGTCGCGCTCGCCGCCATGGCCACCGTGATCGCGTCGCAGGCGCTGATCTCGGGCGCCTACTCGCTCACGCACCAGGCGATCCAGCTCGGGTACCTGCCGCGGACCCAGGTGCGCCACACCTCGAGCGAGGCCGCGGGGCAGATCTACATCCCCCTGACGAACTGGGCCCTCGCGGCCGGGTGCCTCGCGCTCGTGCTGATCTTCCAGCAGTCGAGCCGGCTGGCCGCGGCGTACGGCATCGCGGTGACCGGCACGATGGGGATCACGTCGATCGTCTTCTTCGTCGTGATGCGGCACACGTGGCGAGCCCCGCTCGCGAAGGCGCTGCCGCTGCTGATCCTGTTCCTCTCGTTCGATCTGCCGTTCTTCGGGGCCAACCTGATCAAGTTCCTCGACGGCGGGTACGTGCCGGCGGTCATCGCCGCGGTCCTGTTCGCCATGATGGTGATCTGGAAGCGAGGCCGCGCGATCCTCGCCGAGCGCTTCACGCGGGCGGCCCCCTCAGTCGACGCCTTCGTGCGCGATCTCGACGCGAAATGCCGCGCGCGGGTCCCCGGCACGGCGGTCTTCCTGAGCGCGCGCGCGGGCAAGATACCTTACGCGCTGACGCACCACCTCAAGCACAACAAGGTGCTCCACGAGACGGTGGTGATCTTGACCGTGGTGACGGAGCACGTCCCCCGGGTCGCCGACAGGGAGCGCCTCGACGTGACGAGCCTCGACAAGGGGGTTCACCAGGTCGTCATCCGATCGGGCTTCATGCAGTCGACCGACGTGCCGGCCCTCTTGCGGCGGGCCGCGGCGGCGCACGCGCTGCCCATCGATTTCGCGGACGTGGCGTATTACCTCGGCCGCGAGACGATCCTCGCCACCGACAGGGGCCGGATGGGCAGGATCACGGAGACGATCTTCGCGGTGATGGCGCGGAACGCCGGCGCCGTGCCCGACTACTTCAGGCTGCCGCCGGAGCGGGTGGTGGAGATCGGCGTGCAGGTCGACCTGTAGCGGGCGGTGGAGATCGGCGCGCGGCGCGATCGGCCCACCTCCGCTGGGCTTTCGCGCGCTCGAGGCGCTATGACTCGGCCCTCATGAAGATCCCGCTCCTGGGCCGTGTCCTTCCCGCGCTCGGCCTGTCGCTCCTCGGCTGCGCGGAAGGGCCGCGGACGCTCACGGTCGAGGTCGTGCCGGGGCACGAGGCGACCGCGTTCCAGGACGACCCGCCTGTCGCCCGGATCGAGGTGACCGCGACGGCGGCCGAGGGAGACGTCACCGTGTCGGCGGCGGCGGCGCCGGGCGGCGAGCTCGATTTCGGCGAGATCCAGGCCGAGCGGGCGTACACGTTCGATGTGCGCGGCCTCGACGCGGGCGGCGCGACCGTGGTGCGGGGGCGCTCCGCGGCGGGCATCTACCTCGCCGCGGTGACGGGCGACGTGCTGCCGCTCTTCGCCCAGCGGACCGGCCGGTGGGCGCGGCCGCCGGGCGAGCTCGCGGCGTCGCGCGTCGGCGCGCCCGGGGCGGCGCTCGCGGAGCGCTACCTGATCCTCACCGGCGGGGTCGCGGCCGGGGGCGCCGCGGCGGGTGACGTCGACCCGGCGCGGCTCGACGCGTACGACCTCGCGGCGTGGGGCGGGAGCGCCTCCAGCGGCGCGCTCCCGCGGGCGGCGCGGTCGCTCGTGGTGCGGGGAGACCTGCTGCTCACCCTGGACGACGAGGGCGCGAGCTGGACCGACGTCGCGGCGGGGCAGAGCGCCGAGGCGTCGCTGCCCGAGGGGCTCGGCTCGTTCGCGGAGGTGGCGGGCGGCCGGACGGTCGAGGCCTCGGACGGGCGCTCGTTCGTGGTCGGCGCGACGCGCGCGGGCGCGGCCGCGGGAGCGCCGGGCGCGCCTTCGGACAAGGTGCTCGTCGTCGGCGCGGACGGGGCGCTCTCGGTGGCAAAGCTCCGCCACGCGCGGGCCGGCGCCGCGGCCGTGTGGGTGGAAGGTCTGGGCCTGGTCGTCGCGGGCGGGAGCGCGGACGGCGCGGGGCTGGAGGTGCTCGGCGACGGCGCGACTGAGTTCTCGCCGAGGCCGTTTCCGCCGGACGCCTCCGAGGGGGCGGGCGCCGCGGTGACCGGTCCCGGGGAGATCGCGCTCGTCGGCGGGGTCCAGGGCGGCGCCGCGGCGCCGACGCGGCGGCTCGCGCCGGGGTGCGCCGCGACCTGCGCGGCGGTGGAGGTCGAGGGCGCCGCGCTGACCGCGGCCATCGGGGGCGTCGCCGCGTTCGCGCTGCCCGGCGGGCGCATCCTCGCGGTGGGCTCCGAGGCGGGCGAGGACGGGCTGACGCGGAGCTTCATCGTCGACGTCGCGGCGGCGCAGGTCGAGGAGCTGCCGCTGCGGGAGCCGCGGCGCGGCGCGGCCGTGGTGCCCGCGCCGAACGGGACGCTCGCGGTGCTCGGCGGGGTCCACGCGGACGGGACGCCGGCGCTGACGATCGAGACGTTCTTCCCGGAGTGAGCGGTGCGCCGGAGGGTGCGGCGCTTTCAGGACGATCTCGCGGGCGCTGCGCAGGGCTCGCTCGATCGCCCTCGCGCAGCTCTTCCCGGCGCGGCCCGTCGGCGCGGACAGCAACCGGCGCGAGGGGCCCTCGCGGGCGGCGCCGCCGTCAGCGGGCGGGCTGCCCGGCCGGCGGCTTCGCGCTGTGGGCTTGCATCGAGCCGCGGACGCAGCGGAAGCCGACGTCGGCGTTCTTCGCGCTGGCGAACATGAAGTGGCGCGCCGCGGCCCGCAGCCGGTTCTTCGCGACCACCCGCCACGAACCGCCGCGGAGCACGCGCCCGTAGCCGATGGAAGGCCCGACCGGATTGCTCACCGGACCCTCGACGGCCTGGTAATCGCCGTACCAGTCCCAGCACCACTCCCAGACGTTGCCCGCCATATCGAGGATCCCGAACGGCGACGCCCCCTTCGGGTAGTACCCCACGGGGCTGGGTCCGGCCCGCATGGCGAGCACCGGGCTCTTGATGCGCGCGTCGCTCCAGGCGAGCTGGTCCGACGGCGGCTCATCACCCCACGGATACATGCGTCCGCGGGTCCCCCGCGCCGCGTACTCCCACTCTGCCTCTGTGGGGAGCCGATAGCCGTTCGCCTCGCGATTCCAGATCACGCCCTCTCCTTCGAGCTGGTATGCGGGCCCGAACCCTCGTAGCGCGGACAGACGGTTGCAGAACTCGATCGCGTCCCACCAGTTGACGTTGTTCACCGGGAGCTCGTCGCTCGCGGGAAGCCCCGGGTTCGTGCCCATCACCTCGCGGTAGAGCCGCTGCGTCGTCGGATAGACGCCCATCCTGAACGCCGCGACCAGCACCTGCCGCCGCGGGCGCTCATCGGGCTTCGCCGACACGTCGTCGTCCGCGCTGCCCATCCAGAAACGCCCGCCCACGATCACGGCCATCTCGATCTTGGGCGCGCTCCCGGCGCGGCCGGCGTCATCCTCGGCGTCCACGGCGCGGGCCACGATCGCCCCCGGGCTCCCCGCCGGCGCGGTGAAGGCCGCGGATCCGACGGCAGGGATCCCGGTCGCCGGCGTCGCCGTGGCGGAGGGCACCACCGCCACGGGCGGCGCGGCCGGAGGGGAGTCGGACGGGCCGCGCCGGGGCTGCAGCGTGCCGCGCGGCCGGCTCGCGATGCTCAGCGCCGCGCAGAGGTCGTCGATGCTGGCGTACCGCTTCTCGCGCTTCCACGCGACGGCCTGCTCCAGGACCGCCTTGACCGTGCCGTCGCACGAGAGCTCCCGCAGGAACGCCGCCCGGTCGTGCACCGCCTCGGCCGGCAGCTGGGCGCCGTGGAGGCAGAAGAGCGCGGTCATCCCGAGGCCGTACACGTCGGCCCGCGCGTCGGCGTCCTGGGGCCGGTCCATCGACTCGGGCGCGCTGTACACGTACGTGCCGAGCGCGCCCGTCCGCGTCCCGCCGGTCGTGTCCGCGGCCGCGACCAGGTCGAAGTCCGTGAGCCGCGGCTCGCCCGACGGCTCGAGCAGGATGTTCGCCGGCTTCACGTCGCGGTGCACGAGGCCCTTCGCGTGCGCCGCGCGGAGGGCGTCGCCGACGCGCAGGACGAGGGGGATCACCTGCGCCGCCGGGAGGCGCTGCTGGAGGACCGCCTGGTGCAGGTCGCCGCCGCTGACGAACTCCATGACGAAGAACTGGAAGCCCCCGTCCTCGCCGTGCGGCTCGATCACGCGCACGACGCCGGGGTGATCGAGCCCCGCCATGCGCTGGGCCCCCCGGAAGAAGCGCTCGCGCCGGATCGCGTCCTCCGCGAGGCTCGAGTGCAGCACCTTGATGGCGACGACGTGGCCCTGCTCGTCGTCGCGCGCGCGCCACACGTTCGCGAAGCCGCCTCGCCCGACGCGATCGAGGAGCAGGTACCTGCCGCGCTGCCCCAGCCTGTCGCCGGCGCGGAGCTGGCCTCCCTCGCGCAGCTGCCGCCGGAGCTCCAGGACCTCGCGCTGCGCCTCGGCCGTGTCGCCGCCCGCGAGCTGCAGCGCCCCGAGCCGCACGCGCGCGCGCTCCAGCTCCTGGGCGAGCCTGCGGGTCTCGGCGTCCGGGTAGATCGGCCTGTGGCTCTGCGCGCGCGGGCGCTTCTTGTCGCTCTTCTCGTTCTTCTCGAGCGCGGCGCGGATGCCGAGCGCCACGTCGGTCCAGGCCTCGTCGCGATCGGCCCGGCCCTGGATGGGGCGCTCGTTGTCGGGCAACGCCGCGAGGTGACCGAACGGCGCGCCCTTCCAGTCGCACGCCCTGAGCAGGATCGGGATGACGCGCGCCGAGCCGGCCGCGTGTCGGGCCATCGCGCGCTCCATCTCGACGTCCCAGCAGGACGGCGAGGCGATGAAATCCGCGCTGACGAGCAGCAAGATGAGCTGCGCCGCCTCGAGGCGCTCGCGCACCTCCTCCTCCCATCGGGCTCCGGCCTCGAGCTCCCGATCGTGCCACGCCCGCAGGATCCCCTGTCGCTGCATGGGCGCCAGGTGCGAAACGAGCTCCCGTAGAGCGGATTCATCCCTGCGCGCGTAGGAGATGAATACGTCGATGGGCTTCTGCACGGTCGTCCGATGTGCCAGCCGGGAAGGCGCGTGGTGCGACGAGTCGACCAGGGGAATCTACCAGGAAGAGCAAACGACCTCTTGGAAGTCAAGCCCATCGTCGCGCCCGCGCGGTTGTCTCGCACCGGTTCGCACCGGTTCCCGCGTCTCGCACAGTCCTCGCGGGATCGTACGGCTCGCCCCGACCCGAGTCCCTGGAATTGACTCTCAACGTAACCGCCCTGGCCTGGCCGACGGCACTCTCTCCGACCTGCCTTCTCGCGCACCGAGCGGCAGCGCCCCCCACAGCTCGTGTCTCCGCGTGTTGCCCTCCAGGTTCCATGCAGTTCCTGGCGGGCGGTCACGCCGTGAACCTGCCTGTTCAAAGGACAACCGACCGTCCGGTCGGCCATCGATCGGCCATTGTTCGGCCGGTGAGACTCGCACGCGGCTCATCCACCGCCGCCGTGATGACAGCTTCGCAAAATGTTGCGTTCTATGTAGATGCGACGCAGTCGATGCAGACCGCGCAAACAATGCAATTCGCAAAATCTTGCGGCCAATGCGGGCGTGACGCAGTTGTTGCAGACCACGCAAACAATTGCAAAAAACGTCAACGATGAACGAGCTGCCGGGAGCCGGCATCCCATGTCCGAACCACGGAATCGTCGTCTTCACGACTTGACATGCATGCGTGAGCGGCGGACCATGGATGGATATTTGTCTTGGGCTTTTGCAGCGACTCACGCCGCACCTCGCCTCGTACCCAGCGCTCATGACCGTGGGGCTACACGACACTGGCCTTGCGCGCGGCGAAGCCTTGCGCGGCGAACCACAACGTCTGTCACGGAGAATCTTTGTATGAGAGATAAAATGAAAATACTCAGCGCCCTGTGCGCTGGTCTGGCGAGCGCCCTCGCGGCCTCGTGCGGCGCCGATCCCGGCGGCGCGGGCGACGACGGCGACGAGAGCGTGGCGCGCGCCGCGCAGGCACTATCGACCGAAGGACAGGTGTGCACCACCGTCCAGCGCGGCGCCGGACCAGCGGGCGTGGATGACGTCGTGCTCTGGCAGAACGCGCCGACGTGGAACGACGGCGCGAACGTGGCGCTCAGCTCGGGGACCAGCGCGAGCGGCGGGATCCGGCGCAGCTTGCTCCGGTTCGACCTCTCCGGCCTCCCATCGAACGCCGAGGTCGTGTCGGCCAACCTGTCGCTCTCGCAGATCTACAAGGCGGACACCAGCACGGTCCGCGTCCACCGCGTCACGAGCGCCTGGGCGGAGTCCACCGCGACCTGGGGGAGCTTCGGAGAGTCCTTCGATCCAGCGATCGTCGCGTCGTTCACCGGCGGCGGGGCGGCCGGCGTCCGCTCCTCCGACCTCACCGCGCTCGCGCGCGCGTGGGTGAGCGGCGAGGCCGAGAACCACGGCGTCCTCATCGAGGAAGCCCCGGTCGTGAGGAGCGAGTTCAAGAGCAGCGAGCGGCCGGAGATCGCGAGCCGGCCGAAGCTCGACGTCTGCTACGTCACGTGCGACGACGGGATCCAGAACGGCAGCGAGAACGGCGTCGATTGCGGGGGCCCGTGCGCGCCCTGCGGCGGCGAGTCGTTCGAGGGGCCGCCGGGCGGGAGCCCCGTCGACCTCGAGGGCACCGGCGCGACCTATGGCTGGTCGGTCGGAGACCTCGACGAGCTGCCGGAGTCCATCGCGCGGCAGGGCACGAACGAGCCGTGCACGACCGGCGAGGACTGCCAGTTCGACCAGCACTGCGACAACCCCGCGCAGGGCGCGTGCGCCCACGATCCGTGCGCGACGGGTGACTCGCTGCTGTCGACGTGCAGCGGCTGCGTGACGAAGGTCTGCGACGCCAACCCGAACTGCTGCACGCCGACGGCCGTACCGGGCGATTGCGGGCACGACGCCTGCGTGGCGGCTCCCGGCGCCGCGACCAACATGAACACGACCTGCGGCGACGCGTGCATCGCGACCATCTGCGCGAACCATCCGCGCTGCTGCGACATCACGTGCAGCACGACGGCGCAGTGCACTGCGCTCATCGGCACGGGCAGCACCTGCGTCTTCCCAGGCCGCTGCACAGCACCCAGCGGCGTATGTCCCCCGGGAACCGTGCTGTCAGGCGGCAGGTGCACCGGGACGTGGAGCGCGACCTGCGCGGGTTATGTCGCCACCGAGTGCGCCCCCAAGACGTGCAGCTCGGTCGCCCCGCAATGGGACGCGAGCTGCGTCGCCCTGGCCGGATCGTTGTGCGGCTCCAGCTGCGAGACCGATCCGGGCTGCGCGCACGACAAGTGTTACACCGGCGAGCGGCTGAACGCAGGGTGCGACTCGTGCGTGTCGCAGATCTGCGATGTGTCGCCGAGCTGCTGCGCGCCGGGCGGTGCGTGGACACAGAGCTGCGTCGACCTCGTGGAGAGCGTCTGCGGAGAGACCTGCCCGCAGCAGGGGCTCTGCAATGCCTACCTGCCGGGCGAGACGAACCCCGAATGCTCTCTCCCGGACCTCACGATCGGCGTGCCCTGCGGCGGGACGATCCCGGTCTGCAACCGCGGCACCACCCCGGCCCCGGCGGGAATCGCCATCCACCGGTATGCTTCCACCGCCAACCAGCTGCCATCCTCCGCCCCGAGCCGGGTCCTGAACGCGTGCAACCCGACGGGCGGCACCCTCTCCTGCACGACGGCGCAGCCGATCGCCCCGGGTGAGTGCATCAGCGTGGCCGGCTGCACCGGCGTCACCGACGGGATGGAGCTCATCGTCAATCCCCCTGGCGCGGGGCAGATCGCCGAGTGCCAGTGCGGCAACAACGGGAGCGTCTATCAATCGGGCGAGTGCGGGTCGCCCGCCTGCACCGCCACGGCCAGCACCTCGCCGTCCAGGCCGGTCACCCTGTTCGTGGCGCTCGATCGATCCACCTCGATGCGGCAGACGCTGTCGGGGGTGGACGTGAGCGCGGATCGATGGATTCCGGCGACGAACGCGCTCAAGTCCTTCTTCCAGGATCCGGCGTCGGCGGGGCTCGGTGTCGCGTTCCGGTTCTGGCCGCTCGACAACCCGGGCCCGTGCAACGAGACCCCTTCCTGTCCGCCTGCCGGCGGCGGCGGCTGTGCGCTGCCGCTCGTCCCGTTCAACGGCGCCGCGGCCGACAGGTTGACCGAGGAGTCCGCGGCGATGGGGGACCAGCAAGAGATCAAGCTCATGCAGGCCTTCATCAACTTCCCGACGCCCAACGGCGAAACGCCGATGTACCCGGCGCTGGACGGCGCCACCACCTGGGCGAACAACTACAAGGACGCCCATCCCGAGGAGGAGGTCGCCGTCGTGTTCATCACCGACGGCATCCCGTCGAGCTGCAACACCGTCCCCAACGCGATCGGAAACCTGGCGCGAAACGCCTTCGTGAACCACGGCGTTCGCGTGCACGCGGTGGGCTTCGGCAACTCGAACGCGGAGCTCATCAACCTCATCGCGGCTCAAGGCGGAGGGCAGGCGCACAACCTCAGCGCCGGCTCGACGCTGCAAGGTAACCTCCTCAATGCGCTGGTCTCGATCCGCGGAGAGGCGCTGCCCTGCGACGTCGCCGTCCCACTCGCGGGCGTCTCGGATCCCGCGTCGGTGTCCGTCGTCTACGAGAACGCCGCCGGCGTGGAGACGACGCTCACGCCCCGGGCCGGGGTCGGCAGCTGCGGCGCGGGGGGCTGGTACTTCGAGTCCGGAAACACGCGCGTGAAGCTCTGCCCGGAGACCTGCTCCATCGTCCGCGAGAACCCGGGCGGCAAGGTCCAGGCGACCGTCCCGTGCGCTGACGAGGCCCTCTCGCCCATCACCACGAGCTGGGAGCGCTACCACGGCGCCTGCCCGCCCGGGACCAAGGCCCGGTGGGAATACCTCACGTACAGGACGACCACGCCGGGCGACTCGAGCGTCGAGTTCTTCGTGCGATCGGCCGACGACACCGCCGATCTCGGCGCAGCGGCCGTGACGCTCGCCGCGACCGCCCACGCCACGCCGGCCGATACCCAGGTGTGCGACGGCACCTCGACGCCGTCGTGCGCCGTCGATCTCGGCGCGCTGCCGGGAGCGCAAGCGGATTACCTCGAGCTCCAGGTGACGCTGAATCCGACGAGCGACGGCGCCGGCGGAGTCCAGGTGCAGGACTGGGAGATCGGGTATTCGTGTCCCGACGTGGAATGAGCCTGGACACGTTCGCGATCCCTCCGGTGTCGGCTCACCTCTTCCTGCCCCCACGCTGAGGCGCGGCCGCGCGGCGCGCCCCGTAGACCGCTCGTAGATCCTTCGCGATCTCCCGGAGCCGCGCCCGCAGCGCCGCCGGCTCGAGCACCTCGACGCCCCTGCCCAGCCCGACGATCTGCGAGACCGCGATCGACTCCCGCTCGAAGTCGACCGTCACGACGCTCGTCCCCTCGCGCCCGCACGTTCCCCGCCCCCACCGCTCGTGCTCGCCGCCGGGCCGGACCCGCCGGAGCGCCTCTTCCCCCTCCCCGGTCACGCGCAACGTCACAACGTAGCTCGCCCTCTGCTCCGCGAACCGCCGGCTCAAGGCCTTCCAGCACGCCGCCAGGTCGAACCCCTCCGGCCGCGCAAACGTCGCTTCGAGGAGCCGCGCGCCCGCCACCCGCGCTCCCCGGAAGATGCTCGGCCCCCGCTCCGTCCCGGCGACGAGATACCAGCGGTCGGCCTTGATCACGAGGCCATACGGCTCCACCACCCGCTCGCTCGCTTCCCCGTCGAAGTCCCGGTACGCGAGCCACACCTTGCGATCCTGCCAGACCCCCTCCCGCAGGACGTCGAGGTGCGGCACCACCTCCCTGCCCTGGAACCACCCCGACGCGTCCACGTGGAGCCGCTGCCGCGCGTGCTCGGCCAGCGACCGGTGCACGGCCGGCAGCGCCGCCGACAGCTTGATCAGCCCGCTCTCCAGCGCCGCCGAGAGCCCGATGTCGGCCAGCGCCCCGGGCGCAGCGACCGCCGCGAGCGCCTGCACCTCGGGCTGCGTCAGCCCGGTCAGGCTCGTCTGCCACCCCTCCGCCAGCGCGATCCCGCCGCTCGGGCCGCGCTGCGCATAGACGGGCACGCCCGCGGACGACAGCGCGTCGAGGTCCCGGTAGATCGTCCGCGCCGAGACCTCCAGGCGGCGCGCCAGGTCCTCGGCCGTCAGCTGCCGGCTCTTCGCCCGCTGCAAGAGCAACATCAAGCTGAGCAGCCGATCCGCACGCATGACCGTCCGTGGCTCCCGACCCGGAAATGACCCGCCCGAGAGGCTACGCGCAATTCATGACAGGAGATGTCAGGAATTCGCCCGTAGCGTCGCAGGACGACCGGAGCAGGCCGGAATGCAAGGGCGCGCGCCGCAGGAGCCCGCGCGCCCGCCGAGCCGCCGGTCCCCAAGGAGGAGACACCGTATGAGACCGCTCGAAGGACAGATCGCCCTCGTCGCCGGAGCCACGCGCGGCGCGGGGCGCGCCATCGCGTGCTCGCTCGGCGAGGCCGGCGCCACGGTCTATTGCACAGGACGCAGCGTCCGGGGTCGGCCCGCCACGGGCCAGCGCCCCGAGACCATCGAGGAGACGGCCGAGCTCGTGGCCGCGGGAGGAGGGCGCGGCGTCGCCGCGCAGGTCGACCACACCGTCGAGGAGCAGGTCGAGGCGCTCTGCGCCCGGATCCGGCAGGAGCAAGGGAGGCTCGACGTCCTGGTCAACGATGTGTGGGGCGGCGATGAGCTCACCGAGTTCGGCCAGCCGTTCTGGAAGCTCTCCCTGCCCAGCGGGAAGCTCCTGCTCGAGCGGGCCGTCACCTCGCACATCATCACGAGCCGCCACGCGGTGCCGCTCATGCTCGAGCGCGATCGCGGCCTCATCGTCGAGATCACCGACGGCGACCACTTCGGCTACCGCGGCAACCTCTTCTACGACCTGGCAAAGATGTCGGTCATCCGCCTGGCCTTCGCCATGGCCTGGGAGCTGCGCCGCCACCCCGCCATGACGGCGCTCGCGGTGACGCCCGGCTTCCTGCGCTCGGAGGCCATGCTCGACCACTTCGGCGTCACGGAGGCGAACTGGCGAGACGCCGCCGAGAAGGACCCGCACTTCATCGAATCGGAGACGCCGTTCTACGTCGGCCGCGCGGTCGCGGCGCTCGCCGCCGATCCGCACGTCGCGACGAAGTCCGGCCGCGTGTTCAGCTCGTGGGATCTCGCGAGGGAGTATGGCTTCACCGACGCCGATGGGCGGAAGCCGCACTGGGGCGAGTACTTCGAGCGGACCCTCGGCAGGTACAACAGGGCCGGCGAGGCCGCCTATGCCAGCTGGTTCAACGGTCCGATGGAGCTCGCGTGCCCCGACTGGCCCAAGGAGTGAACGGCGCGGCGGCCGCCGCCTCGAGCAGCGGCCGCCACGCTGGGCATCGACCGCAGCGTCGGGCATCGGCCGCCGCGTCGGGCGGCGGCCGCAGGGGCCGGCGCGGCCGTCTCAGTGGGCGTAGGGCTCGCCGCGAAGCAGGGTCATCGCGCGGTAGAGCTGCTCGATCAGCACGAGCCGCGCGAGGCGGTGCGGGAACGTGAGCGGCGACAGGCTCCACCGGTCGTCCGCCGCGGCGGACACGTCGGGCGGCAGACCGTCCGCACCCCCGATCAGGAACGCGACCACCCCCTTGCCGCGCGAGCCCCAGCGCTCGACGCCGGCCGCGAACGCCTCGCTGCCGAGCGCCTTGCCGCCCACCTCCATGGCGATGACGCTCGCCCCCGCCGACGCGCGCGCAAGGAGCGGCCCGACCTTCGCCGGCGGGCCGTCCTGGATCTCGATCTCGTCGCACGCCACGTAGCGGCGGATGCGGCCGAGGTACTCGTCCATCGCCGCGCGCAGCGGCTTGTCCTTCACGCGCCCGACGGCGGCGACGACGAGTCGCACGGCGCGCTCAGCTCGGATCGAACCGCGGGGCGGGCTGCGCCCCCGGCGGCAGGCTCTCCTCCGGGACCGGGACGCGCCCCGCGTCGATCCAGAGCCCCTCGATGTCGTAGAGGCGGCGCGTATCCTCCTGGAACACGTGCACCACCACGTCGCCGAAATCGATGAGCACCCAGGTCGCCGCGGCGAGGCCCTCCATCGAGAGCGGCGCGAGCTTCTGCTTGCGCACCGCCTCCTCCAGCCCCGTCGCGATCGCGTGGACGTGCCTGTCCGAGCGGCCGGTCATGATCACGAGGTAGTCCGCGTAGTCGACGCGCCCCACGACCTCCAGGATCTCGACGCCGATCGCCTTCTTGTCGAGCCCCGCCGCGGCCAGCGTCAGCGCGAGCTCGCGCGCGGGGGCCGAAGGCTCGGGGACGGGCGGCGGCGTGCTCCGGCGCGAGCCGGCGCGCTTCGGGCCCGCGAGCGGCGACTTGCTCCGCGCGGGCGACCGCCCCGCGAGCGGCAGCACCGCCTTCGCGCCGCCCTCGCCGCCGCCCCGCGCGGCGCGCGGGGCCGGCGCGTCGCCGTCGTCGCGCGCCGGACGCCGCGCCCTCGGAGCCGGCCGATCCGCCGGGATCGGCCGCGCCGCGCGCTCCAGCGGCTCCGCCTCGCCGCCCGCGCGGCGCGCGCGGACCACCTTCTTCGCGCCGGGCTCGCCGACGCCCGCGTGGGAGGCGCGGATCCGGGGCGACGCCGGCCGCTTCGGCTTCGCCGCGGACGACGCTCGACCGGCCGCGCCCGCCTTGGCCGTGGTCGCCTTCTTCCGCGCCGGCGCGCGCGGCTCCGCGCCCTCGCTCGCCTTCGACCTCGACTTCGCCCGCGGCTTGCCGCTCCCCTCGCCTGCGTCCTTCTTGCTCGCCAACGTTCTCTCGCTTTCTTGCGCCCGTCGATGACGGGCGCCACTCGTCTCGCCCGCGTCAGCGGGTCTGGCCCTCGCCGTACGCGATCCACTTGAGCGTCGTCAGGCTCGCGAGCCCCATCGGGCCGTAGGCGTGGAGCTTCGTCGTGGAGATGCCGATCTCCGCGCCGAGGCCGAGCTCGCCGCCGTCGTTGAACCGGGACGACGCGTTCACGAGCACGCAGCTCGCGTCGACCTCGCGCAGAAACCGCTGCGCGTGGTCGTAGCGGGGCGTGCAGATCACCTCGGTGTGCATCGAGCCGTAGCGGCCGATGTGCTCGATCGCCTCGTCGAGCGACCTCACGACCCGGACCGCGAGCACGGGCGCGAGGAACTCCCGCCCGTAGTCGTCCTCCGCGGCCTTGCGCGCCGACGGCACGAGCGCGCAGGTGGCGGCGTCGCCGCGCAGCTCGAGCCCGCGCTCCGAGAGGGCGGCCACGCGCCCGAGCAGCGGCGCCGCGACGCTCTCGTGGACGAGCAGGCACTCCAGCGCGTTGCAGACGCCGGGGCGCTGGAGCTTGCCGTTCTCGACGAGGCGGCAGGCCATCTCGACGTCGCAGCCGGCGTCGGCGTAGAGGTGGTTCACGCCCTTGTAGTGCTGGATCACGGGGACGCGCGCGTTCTCGGCCACGAACCGGATGAGCCCCTCGCCGCCGCGCGGGATGGCCAGATCGATCATGCCGGTCAGGCCGAGCAGGATCCGCGTGGCCTCGCGGTCGAGCGAGGGGACCATCTGCACGGCGTCGGCCGGCAGCCCGACCGAGCGCAGCGCGTCCGAGATCAGCTCGCCGAGGGCCGCGTTCGAGCGCGCCGCCTCCTTGCCGCCCCGGAGGATCGCGGCGTTGCCGCTCTTCAGGCAGAGCACCGCGGCGTCGACCGTCACGTTGGGGCGCGACTCGTAGATCATCGCGATCACGCCGAGCGGGACGCGCACCTGCCCGACGAGGAGCCCGTTCGGCCGCCGCTCCATCCCGACGACTTGCCCGACCGGGTCGCTGGCGGCGGCGACCTCGAGCACCGCGCCGGCGATCGCCACGAGCCGCGCCTCGTCGAGCACGAGCCGGTCGACGAGCGCCTCGGACACGCCGGCGGCGCGCGCCGCGGCCACGTCCTCGGCGTTCGCGGCCAGCACCGCGGAGCGCTTGCCCTCGCCGGCCTCGGCGCGCAGCCGCTCGGCGATGGCGCGCAGCGCGCGGTCCTTCTGGGCCCTGTCCAGCGGGGCGAGGGCGCGAGCAGCCGTCCGGGCGCGCTGGCAGAGCGCGCGAAGCGTGCCCTCTAGATCGATGTTGCTCTGTTCCACAGCGGGAACCTAGCTCGCCTCCCTGCGCGGGCCAACCGTTCTCCTGCGCGTCCATGCTAGCGTACCCGCCGTGTCCGGCGATCTCCGAAGCTCGAGCCAGGCGTCGTTCGCACCCCGCTCCCGAGACGCCCGCCGCGCCCCCACGAGGAGCGCCGCTGCCCGCCCGCGGCGCGGCGCGGCGCTCCTCGCGGGGGCGCTCCTCGCCGTGATCGCGCCGGCGTGCCGCGGATCGGACGCAGGCGCGGACGCGCCCGCCACGGCGAGCACCGGCATCCCCCTCGCGGCGCCGGGCGCGCTGGGGGCGCCGCTCGAGGCGCCGCCGGCGGCCCCCTCCGTCCCCTCCTTGCCGTTCGCCGATCCGGAGGGGCTCCAGGTCCCGCCCGATCCGGCCGGCCCTCCCGAAATACCGCCGTATCGTGCTCCTCCCGGGAACACCGGGGGGAGCGGAGTGGAGCTATGACACGCGCCCGCCACGCCTCGCCGATCGCCGCGCTCGCCGCGATCCTCGCCGCGCACCTCGCCGCGGCGTGCTCCTCCGCCGCGCCGAAGCCGCTCCCGCCCGGTCCGCCGCCCGAGTACGAGCGCCCGCGCGTGTACGACGGCGGCGTCGGCGACGCGCCGGCAGCGCCGTCGGACGAGCCGGGTGCGACGGATGCGACCGACGCGACGCCGGGCGCGCCGCTGCTCGCCCCGTCGCCGGGCGCGCCGCCCGCGTCCACGCAGCCGCCGCCCACGACGCCGCCGCCGCCGCCCACGCAGCCGTAGCGCCGTGCGCCGCGAGCGGGCGTGCGGCGAGCGCCTCGGCCGCGCGACTCTGGCGGATCCAGCCCCGCCATGCTAGCGGCAGCCATGCTCTCACCCCGGCGGGACTTCGTCGTCATCCTCGATTTCGGCTCTCAGTACACGCAGCTCATCGCCCGGCGCGTGCGCGAGTCTGGCGTCTACTGCGAGATCCACCGCTTCGACGTGCCCATCGCCGAGCTGCGCCGGCTCGCCCCGCGGGCGCTCATCCTCTCGGGCGGCCCCGCCAGCGTGTACGGAGACAACGCGCCTCGCTGTTCCCGGGAGGTGCTGGAGCTCGGCGTCCCGACGCTCGGCATCTGCTACGGGCTCCAGCTCATGGCGTATCACCTCGGCGGCAAGGTCGAGCGCGCGCACACGGGGGGCGAGTACGGCCCCGCGGCGGTGCGCGTCGAGCGCCCGACGGGCATCTTCTCGCGCTTCGCCGAGGGCGACGCCATCGACGTCTGGATGAGCCACGGCGATCGGCTCACCGCGATGCCGGAGGGGTTCGTGTCGCTCGGCACCACGACCGGCAGCCCGCTCTGCGCCGTCGCCCGCGAGCGCGACAAGCTCTACGGCCTCCAGTTCCACCCCGAGGTCGTCCACACGCCGCGCGGCAAGGAGATCCTCCAGTCCTTCCTGTTCGACGTCGCCGGCCTGTCACCGACCTGGACGCCCGCGTCGTTCGTGGAGGAGGCGATCGCCGCGGTCCGCGAGAAGGCCGGGCCGAGCGACCGCGTCATCCTGGGCCTCTCGGGCGGGGTCGACTCGTCGGTCGCCGCCGTGCTCTGCCAGCGCGCCCTCGGCGACCGGCTGACGTGCATCTTCGTCGACAACGGCTTGCTTCGTGAGGGGGAGGCGGAGAGCGTCGAGCGGACCTTCCGCGGCCACTTCCACATGAACCTCGACGCCGTCGACGCGTCGGCGCGGTTCCTCGAGGGGCTGCGCGGCGTCGTGGATCCCGAGCAGAAGCGCAAGGTGATCGGCCGCCTCTTCATCGAGGTGTTCGAGGAGGAGGCGAAGCGGGTCCATGGCGCGAAGTGGCTCGTCCAGGGCACGCTCTACCCCGACGTGATCGAGAGCGTCTCGTTCAAGGGGCCGAGCGCCGTCATCAAGAGCCACCACAACGTCGGCGGCCTGCCCGAGCGGATGAACCTCGGCCTGATCGAGCCCCTGCGGGAGCTCTTCAAGGACGAGGTGCGGGCCGCCGGCGAGGCGCTCGGCATGCCGCGGGACATCCTGTACCGCCAGCCGTTCCCCGGCCCGGGGCTCGCGGTGCGGTGCCTCGGCGAGGTGACGCCGGAGAAGCTCCGCGTGCTCAGGGAGGCCGACGCCATCTTCGACCAGGAGATCCGCGCCGCCGGGCTCTACGAGTCGCTCTGGCAGAGCTTCTGCGTGCTCCTCCCTGTGCGCTCCGTGGGCGTGATGGGCGACGAGCGCACCTACGACGAGGCGATCGCGCTCCGCGCGGTGCACTCGACCGACGGGATGACGGCCGACTGGGCGCGGCTGCCCTACGACCTCATCGCCCGGGTGAGCTCGCGCATCATCAACGAGGTGCGCGGCGTGAACCGCGTGGTGCTCGACGTGTCCTCGAAGCCGCCCTCGACGATCGAATGGGAGTGACGATGGCCAGCGCGAGCGCGAAGCGGATGCGCGCCACGGCGGCGCTCCTGATGCTCGGGCTGTCGGCGTGCGTCGCGCGGGCTCCGGCGACGGTCTCGCTGCGGGTGAAGGGGAACGTGCCCGACGCGTCGGTCACCATCGACGACCAGTACATCGGCGCGCTCGCTTACGTCGCCGCCCACGGCGTCGCGCTGCCGCCCGGCGCGCACCGGATCACCGTGGAGAAGGCCGGCTACTTCGCCTGGGACCGCCTTGTCGAGGCCAGGAGCGGCGCTCCGCCGATCCACCTCCAGGTGCAGCTCACGCCCGTGCCGGATTGACGACCTCGCGGGGCTGGCACCGGCCGGCCCTGGCGCAGCCGCACCCTCACCGGGGCGCACGCGCGAGAGCACAGGACGAAATCATCTCCACGCGGTCTCCGTAATCCATGTGGTGGATGCACGCGGCATCCATCCCGATCTCCACTTTACGGGGGACCGAATCATGCCGAATCGGAGCAGTCCGAAGGCGCGCGTGACGAAGACGCGCGCGCCTTCCATGAACAAATCAGCTCGGCGCGCCCGCCGGTGCGCCACCCTCGAGGTGTGCGGCCCCGAGAGCTGTCGTCCGGGAGGCCGCCTGTTTCACGCCCTGTGCGATCTCGCCGATCGCTTCCTGCAACGCCGGGGAGATCCGCGGGCGATGCAGCTGGGCACCGTGCTGTTTTATGTCGCATTCCACAGCGCTCGAGCCGCCGAGGACGACGACTTTCGCCTCTCTCTCCGGACCTCCCTGGACATGCTCGTCGAGCTCGAGCCGGTCGAGCGCTGGCTCCGGCCGCCGCCGGCGTTCGATGTGCCATCCGGACGACCTGCGCCGCGCCCCTACCCCACCTGCGCCGGCGCGGAGCTCCCGGCGCCACGAGGCTCCGGATGACGCCGCCGCGTTCCTCGCCGTCCGCGCCGCCGTCCGCGCCGGCGCGCCCGTCGTTCGAGACGGTCTATGCCGTGGGCTTGCCGTTCCTTCATCACGCGCTCCGCTGGCTGGGTGTCTCGGTGAACGATCTGGACGACATGCTCCAGGAGGTCTTCCTCGCGGCCTATCGGGGCCTGGCGAGCTACGAGCCATGGCGCTTCCACGCGGCCCCTGCGGGCGGGCTCGCCGCGGCAGGACCGCCGCCCCTTCGCATCACGCCCGAGGCGGCGCTGCATCGATGGCTGTTCGGCATCGCATGGAGAAAGACGAGCCACTACCACGCGCGCGCTCACCGGCGTCGCGAGATCCCCTCCGGGGCCGGCGTGTCCTGGCCGTTCGACGAGCGCGCCCCGGCGCCGACGCCCGAGCAGTCGCTCGCGGGCGCGGACCGCGCCGAGATCGTGACGGCGCTGCTGCTGAAGATCGCGCCCGAGCGGCGCGTGATCCTCGTCATGTACGATCTCCTCGGCGTCGCGGTGGCCGACATCGCCGGCGAGCTCTCGCTCAACGAGAACACGGTCCGCTCCCGCCTGCGCCTCGCCCGCGAGGACTTCCGCGCCGCCGTCGCGCGTCAGTCGGCCGAGCGCCGCAGCGCCCTGTGCGCCCTCACCGCGTCGGAGCGCCCCCTCCACACGAGCGCCGCGACCATGCTCCACACCGTGCGCGCGTTCCCGCCCGTCCACGCGCCCGCTGCACGCGCGCTCTGGCGCCGCCTCCAGCAGCGGATCGACGAGCGCGCTGCCATTGCCAGGACCGCCCCGCCGGCGCCGTGGTAAGGACCAGCGAGCCAGCGCCACCAATGCACGGACGATAGGGACAGAACGCAACACGCACGGCGCCGCACACACCCACGCGACCAAGCGACGGCAGACGAGACGGTAAGACGAGGCGAAGAATACGAAGCGGGCGACCCCACTGACAGCTTGACGCCCCCGCACGTTTGTGTAGTCTCCGCCGCCCTCGCAGAGAAAGTCCTACGATCATGGCCAATACTCCGAAGTGGAATGTCCGTCTGCGTCACGAATGGCTCGCCACCCCGCTCAAGAAGAAGCGCCTGAAGCGCTGCCAGAAGGCGCGGATCGGCCTGCTCGATGCGGAGCAGCGCAAGGCTGCCAAGCAGAAGCCCGTCCAGGTCGAGCAGCCCGCGAGCTGACCGGCTGACCACCGTTACGCACCGCGCGACACTTGCCAGCCCGGCCGCGCGAATACCTCGACATCACGTGCCGATCGCGGTTCCGCAGGTCGGCGCCCTCGCGCGGCGCGATCCGTGGTAGCGTCGCCTCGCGGTGTTCGCCCGCGCGTTGGCGACGACTCGTCGAACCTCACCTCTGGTGAGGTTCGACCCGGATCCATGGGAGCGAGGCCCTGAGCGTGTCGGATTCGAGCTTTTCGCCCGGTCGCTCGGGCACTCCTGCCGTGCCTTCGTCTCGCTCTGCAGGGGGCGAGGAAGGCGACGGACCCACCCGCGTCATGAGCGACACGGAGCGGCAGGCCGCGCTTGCCGCCGTGCGCGGAGCGCAGGCCGCGGCCGCCGCCGCTGCGGTCACCTCTACGACCGCGGAGACGGTTCGCCCTCCGCCGCCCCCTCCCTCCGCGTCGGGCGCGGCGGCGCACGAGCTGGCCGCCGAGACGGTCCGCCCCGCTGCGCTCCCCAAGGGGCTCGCAGCGGCGGCTGCGCACGACGCGACCGCCGACACGGTCCGTCCACCCGCTCCTCCCACGGGGAGCGCGGAGAGCGCGGCGGACGGGCAGCCGGCGGAGGCGGACCCGCTCGTCGGCACCACGGTGGCGGGCGCGTACCACGTCATCCGCCTGCTCGGCGAAGGCGGCATGGGCCGCGTCTACGAGACGCACCACACCCGCATCCCGGGCAAGCGGTTCGCGCTGAAGACGCTCCACCCCGAGCTCGCCCAGCAGCCCACCGTCCTCGCGCGGTTCCAGCGCGAGGCCGAAGCCGCAGCGTCGATCCGGAGCCCGCACATCGTCGAGATCTTCGACGTGAACCGGCTGAGCGACGGCCGGCCGTGCATCATCGCCGAGTACCTGGATGGCAAGGGCCTCGACGAGCTCCTCGCAGGGTCGGGAGGGCGGCTGTCGGCCGGCGCCGCGGTGCGGATCGCGCGCGAGGTGTGCGACGGCATCGCGGCCGCGCACGCCGCGGGCATCGTGCACCGGGACATCAAGCCGGAGAACATCTTCCTCACGGGCGACCCCGCGTGTCCGACCGTGAAGGTCCTCGATTTCGGCATCTCGAAGACCTCCGCGCCGTCCACGCTCACGAGGACCGGCATGGTGCTCGGAACGCCGGCGTACATGGCGCCGGAGCAGGCGAAGGGGGACGAGATCGACCCTCGGGCCGACATCTACGCGGTGGGGGCGGTCCTCTACCACGCGCTCACCGGGCAGCGCCCCTTCGAGCGCAGCGACCCGACGGCAGTGCTCCTCGCGGTCATGACGGAGGAGCCGCCGCCGCCGCGATCGCTCAACCCGGACATCCCGCCGGGCCTGGAGGCCGTCGTCCAGCGCGCCATGGCGAAGCAGAGAGAGGACCGCCACGCCTCGATGGGCGAGCTCGCAAGCGAGCTCGCGCCCTACGAGGAAGCGGCCGCGCCCGGGCCGCCCAGCGCTCGCGCGTCGCTCGCGCGCGCGTCCGTCGTGCTCGGGCGGCCTTACGCGCTCTCGCACGCCTTCGGCCTGCCCGGCTCGGCGTCGTCCGAGGCGTACCTGACGCGGCAGATGGTCTTCCTCGCGGTGAGCCTCGGCCTTGGGTGGCTCGGCGCGGGCCTCGTCAGCTGCCTCGCCGGCTTCGCGCGCGCGGCGCGCGGCGACGCCGCCGCGCTGTCGGGCCAGGGCGCCACCCTGCTCACGCTCGGGATCCTGTGCGCCCTGTTCGGCGTCGGGCTTCTCGGCGGCTTCTATGTCTTTCGGCGTGTCTGGCGGGACGACGCCCGGATGAGCGCGCTCGCGCCGCGGCTCACGACGCCCGTCGTGCTCGCCCTCGTGGCCTACGGGGCCGCGTCGCTGCTCGTGCGGCTCGTGGAGGCCGTGCTCCTGCAGCGCGCCATCGGCATCGCATGGCCGGTCTGGGACGCGCTGCTCTTCCTCATCAGCGTGCTCGCCGCGGGCGCTGCCGCCCTGTTCCAGTGGCGAGGACAGCGGCGATGAGCCCGCGGCCGGGCCGCCGGACGCGGGCCATGGGCCGCTGTCCGGGCGTGTGTTAGGGGAGCAGGCCATGCCAGCGCAGGCATCTGGGACGAGCGCCCGCCAGGCCAGCACCCCCGGCAGACCGGGCACACAGGCGGGAACAACCACCGTGCTCGGCGCAGGCGGCAACGCCTCGGGCTCGCGCGCCTCCCTGCTGGCGCGGACGCCGCCCGCGGCGCTCTGGCTCGTCACGGGCGCGGCTGCGCTCGTCGCCGTCGTGTTCACCGCGGCGCTGCTGCGCGACGGCGTCTCGCTCTCCCGGCTCGAGGCGGCCTCGCTCGCAGAGCGCGCGCCGCCGTCGAGCTCCGGCCTCCGGCGTCCGGTCGCGCCGCGACCTTCCGATGCTGTCCCCGCCGACGAGCTCGCCACAGCGACCGCGGGCGGCGTGCTCGCGCTGGAGGCGCTCGCCTCGCGCTACCCGAAGGATCCGGTGATCTTCCGCGCGCTGATGCTGCGCCACGCGCTCCCGCCGCCTTATCATGCCGCCGCGCTCGCCGCGGCGAAGCGGCTGCTGGAGCTCGATCCGGGGGCGGCGGCCGACGACGACGTGAAGCGCATCGTCTCGAGCGCCGCCGCCGGACCGCCCGAGGCGGCCTCGGCTGCGCTCGACCTGATGGCGACCGGCATGGGGAGCCACGGGGCGGATCTGCTCTACGAGCTCGCGGTGGGCAGCTCCGCGCTGAAGGAGCGCGCCGCGAAGCGGCTCGCGGAGGCCGCGGTCCTGGGGCGGGCGACGCCCGCGCTGCGCATCGCCCACGAGCTCCGGAGCGCGCCCTCCTGCAAGGCGAGGCAGGCCTTGCTGGCGCGCGCGACGACCGATGGCGATCGGCGCGCCGTCGATGTCCTCGCGCCGCTCGTCACCAGCAAGGGCAAGGGGTGCGGCTTCCTGGGCATGAGCCGGTGCGCGGCGGCGTGCGCCTCGATCGCGGGAGAGATCAAGGCGGCGATCCAGGCGATCGAGACGCGCACCGGGCCAGCGCCCCGGGCGGCCGACGCGCCTGCGAGCCGATGACCGCGCCTGCGAGCCGATGACCGCGCCTGCGAGCCGATGACCGCGCCTGCGAGCCGATGACCGCGCCTGCGAGCCGATGACCGCGCCTGCGAGCCGATGACCGCGCCTGCGAGCCCATCGTCTCACGCTCGAATCGATGACGTTGACCGAGGGTTGCGCAGGTGGGAGCCTTGCCATAGTAGGGCTCAACTCATGTACGTTCCTGCTCAACCCTGGTCGCCGGACTCATGGCGTGAACGGTTCAACGCTGCGCCGCTCCCCTATGACGATCCCGACGCCGTCCAGGTGGCCGTCGAAAAGCTCCGGGCGCTGCCGCCGCTCGTGACCTCGTGGGAGGTCGAGCGACTCAAAGGCTATCTGGCCGAAGCGCAGCTCGGCCGCCGGTTCGTGCTCCAGGGGGGAGACTGCGCGGAGACGCTCGACGACTGCCGCCCGAACATCGTCACGAACAAGCTCAAGATCCTGCTCCAGATGTCGCTCGTGCTGGTGCACGGCGCCCGCCGGCCGGTGGTGCGCCTCGGGCGCTTTGCCGGGCAGTACGCCAAGCCGCGCTCCAGCCCGGTCGAGACGCGCGACGGCGTGAGCTTGCCCAGCTATTTCGGGGATCTCATCAATCGCGCTCCCTTCGACGCCACCGCCCGGCGCCCCGATCCAAACCTGATGATCGCGGGATACCAGCACGCGGCGATCACCCTGAATTTCATCCGTTCCCTGTCGGAGGGCGGCTTCGCCGATCTGCACCACCCGGAGTACTGGGACCTGAGCTTCCTCGAGCGGGCGGACCTGCCCGGGGAGCTGCGCGAGCGATACCAGCGGATGACGGAGCAGGTCGGGGAGGCCCTTCGGTTCATGGAGGCGCTCGCGGAGGTGCCGGTCGGGGAGCTCTCGCGGGTCGAGTTCTTCACGAGCCATGAAGGGCTCCACCTGCACTACGAGTCCGCGCAGACGCGGAAGGTCGCGCGCCGGCCTGGCTTCTACGATCTGACGACCCACCTGCCCTGGATCGGCGAGCGCACGCGGCAGCCGGACGGCGCCCACGTCGAGTTCTTCAGCGGCGTGGAGAACCCGCTGGGCATCAAGCTCGGCCCGAAGACGCTCCGCGACGACGTGATCCGCCTCCTCGACCGGCTCAACCCGGCGGACGAGCCGGGCAAGATCGTGCTCATCGTGCGCATGGGCGCGGGCCGCGTGCGCGACGGGCTCCCGCCGCTCATCGAGGCGGTGCGGTCCGCGGGGCGCAAGGTGCTCTGGATGTCCGATCCGATGCACGGCAATACCCAGACGACGTCCAGCGGGATCAAGACACGGAATTTCGAGGATATCCTCACCGAGATCGAGGCGAGCTTCGAGGTGCATGAATCCATGGGATCCCACCTCGGCGGCGTCCACTTCGAGCTCACGGGTGACGATGTCACCGAGTGCGTCGGGGCGGGGCTCACGGAGTCCGATCTCGACCAGCGCTACGCCAGCCTGTGCGACCCGAGGCTGAATTACCGCCAGTCGCTCGAGATGGCGTTCCGCATCGCCCACCGCATGGCGGAGGCCTCCCGGCGCGCGAAGGGCTGAGTCGAGGGCAGGAGTCTCCTGCTGGCGTTCCGTCGAGACTGCCCAATGAACACCCGCAGGGGGTAGTTCGCCATGCAGACCATCTCGACGGAACAGGGTGAGAGCCGACAGGGCGGAGAGCAAGCCGCGACGGATGCCTCGCACGAGTGCCCGCAGCGCTCCGGCGCCAGCCCCACGCTGCTCGAACATTTCCTGCCTGAGGCCGATATCGTCATGAACCACGCGATCGTGGTGATGGCGCCACCGGAGGTGACGTACGCCACGCTGAAGAGGGTGGATTTCGCGAGGAGCCGCTCTCTCCTCCTGCGCGCGGTCTTCGCGCTCCGCCTGGCCGCCGTGCGGCGCGCCCGGCGCAGGCTCCGCCTCGCGCCGCTCCCGGCGCGCGTGCGGATGTCGCTCCAGAACATCGAGGATTACGGCCAGTCCAAGCTTGCCGAAAAGGAGGGCTCCGAGGTCGTCATCGGCTCGATCGCGCGCCTGTTCAGCGTCGAGAGCCTGTTCACGAGGCGGACCGCCGCCGAGTTCAAGTCGTTCGACTGCCCGGGTCACTTCAAGGAGGCGGCGAGCTTCGTCGTGATGCCCTACGGACAGCGCCGGACGCTGCTCGCCTACGAGACCCGCATCCGCGCGACCGACACGCGGACGAGGCGGCGGCTGTTCCTCCTGGACGCGCTGACGGCGCCGCTCGGGAGGCTCGTCATGCGCCGGATGCTCCGCGTCGTCGCCAGGGTCGCCAAGTACCAGTGCGCGGCGCCGGCGCATCATCATCGCCAGCAGGCCACGTAGCGCGATCACTGGCGATCCGTCGAGACTACCCCAATGGATCACCGCAGGGGGTAGTTCGCCATGCAGACCATATCGAGAGAACAGGGTGAGTTCCGGCAGGGAGAGGGACAGGCCATGACGGGCGCCTCGCCCCAGGGCCAGCAGCGCTCCGGGGCTTGCCCCACGCTGCTTGAATATTTCCTGCCGGAGGCCGACATCGTCGTGACCCACAAGATCGTGGTGATGGCGACGCCGGAGGTGACGTACGCCACGCTGAAGAGGGCGGATCTCGCGAAGAGCCGCTCTCTCCTGATGCGCGCGGTCATCGCGCTCCACCTGGCCAAGCTGCGCCGCGCCCGGAGCAGGCTCCGCCTCGCGCCGCTGCCCGCGCGCGCGCGGATGACGCTCCAGAACGTCGAGGACTACGGCGAGATCAAGCTGGCAGAGCGGGAGGGCTCCGAGATCGCCATCGGCACAATCGAGCGCCTGCTGAACACAGAGAGCCTGTTCACGAGGCGGACTCCCGCCGAGTTCATCGCGTTCGATTGCCCCGGGCACATCAAGGCGGTCGGGGGCTACGTGGTGACGGCCTACGGCCAGCGTCGGACGATGCTCTCGTACGAGGTACGGATCCGCGCGACCGACACGCGGACGAGGCGGCGGCTGTTCCTCCTGGACGCCCTGACAGCGCCGCTCATGACGCGCTTCTCGCGTCAGATGCTCCGCTATATCGCGAGGGTCGCCGAGCGCCAGTGCGCCGAGCCGACGTACCGCCAGGCCACGTAGTCCCCTCGGTGTGCCGGGCGCGGGCCGCCGGCCGCGCGCCGGCCACGAGCGGGCGCGCGCGGCTCGCGCCCCCGCCGGGAGCGCTGCCGGGGCGCGCCTTGCGCCGCGGCCCTCGCTCGTGCACCCTACGCGGCGAAGGAGGCCCGCCATGCACCCCATTGCATCGACGAGCCTCGGCCTGACGCGCCGCTGAGCGCGCCGGCGAGGCTCACATCCCCGAGCTCATCTCGCGTGTCGCTGGAACCGCGCGGCCGACGCGTAGGTGCGTCGCCGCGCCCTCGGGAGCATGGCATGGGCAAAGATCGATCGCGGAGCCGCGAACGCGCGCGCTCCGTCGTGGATGCAGGTTCGTTGTTCGGTGGGACGGCGGCGCGGAGCGCGCAGCGCAAGGAGCGCCAGCTCTGCCGTCAGGTGCAGGAGGCGGTGAGCGACGCGCTCGCCGCGCTCCGCGACGACGTCCTCCAGGACGTCTGGGTGATGGGTGTGGAGCCGGCGCCCGACGCCAGCCGGCTCGCGGTGGTCGTGCAGGTCAGGCCTGGCACGCCGCCGGAGGTGGCGGCGGCGCGGCTGGAGAAGGTGGCGGGCTACGTGCGCGCGGAGGTCGCGGGGGCGATCACCCGCAAGCGCGCGCCGACGCTCGCGTTTCAGGTGCTGCCGCCGGAGGGAGAGCCGTGAGCGCGCGCATCTCCGCGTGGCTCCCGGACGGCGCGAGCGCGGCGCTCAGCGCGTCGCTCTCGCGGCTCGCGCGCACCGACGACGTCGCGCACATCGCGGTCATGCCCGACGCGCACGTGGCCGACGACGTGTGCGTCGGCACGGTGACCGCCACGACCCGTCGCCTCTTGCCGGCGGCGGTCGGCGGCGACATCGGCTGCGGCATGGTCGCGCTGCGGCTCCGCGCGGACGCCGATCTGCTCGCGGATCGCGATCGCGCGGCGCAGCTCCTCTCCGCGCTGTGCCGCCGCGTCCCGCACCTGTTGCGCCCGGCCGCCGGCGCTCCGCCGCTGCCCGGCGATCTCGCCGAGGCGCGGCTCGGCGCGCCTCGCCTCGAGGCGATGAAGCACCGCGAGGGCCGGATGGAGCTGGGTACGCTCGGCCGGGGCAACCATTTCCTGGAGGTGCAACGCGACGAGGAGGGCGCGCTGTGGCTGCTCCTCCACAGCGGCTCGCGCGCCATGGGCCCGGCGATCCGGCAGCACCACGAGGCGCTCGCGGCGCGCGACCCGTCGGGCGTCCGCTTCCTCGACGCCGAGAGCGAGGCCGGGCGCGCGTACCTCGATGATGCAGCCTGGGCAGCGAGGTACGCGCGGGCGAGCCGCGCGCGGATGGTCACCGAGGCCCTCTCGCTCTTCGCCGAGCTGTTCGGCGTCGACGCCGACGCGTCGTCGCGCATCGAGATCGATCACAACCACGTCCGGCGCGAGGAGCACGGCGGACGCGCGCTGTGGGTGCACCGCAAGGGCGCCATGGGGCTCCGCGAGGGGGAGCCCGGCGTCGTGCCCGGGTCGATGGGGAGCCCGAGCTTCCACGTCGAGGGGCGCGGCCACCCCGAGGCGCTCGGCTCGTCAGCGCACGGCGCCGGGCGCGCGCTGCCGCGGGGCGAGGCGCGCCGCCGCATCGGCGCGCGGCAGCTGCTGCGCGAGGCCGAGGGCGTGTGGTTCGATCACCGCCTCGCGGACCGGCTGCGCGAGGAGGCGCCCTCGGCCTACAAGGACATCGGCGCGGTCATGCGGGCGCAACGCGACCTCGTGCGCGTCGTCCGCCGGCTCTGGCCGGTGCTCGTCTACAAGGCGCCATGAGCGGACCCGTCACGGCCGGTCGAGGGTGACGACGGGCGACGTCCACGTCTCCCAGTGCGCCTCGTTGTCCGGATCGCCGAGCGCCCTGAGCGCGCGGAGCTTGATCAGGTAATCCCCGTCCGGGACGACGGTGGGCCTCCCGTCGAGCTTCGTCGTGCCCTTCCATCCGTACCGCGTGACCGCCGTCGCGGACGCGCTCTGACCGACGTGGGACAGCATCAGCGCGCGCCCCCACGGCTTCGCCGTGGCGGCGTCGACGATGTCCAGCGCCAGGACCTCCGCGCCGTGATCGAGGTGGACGACCACATACGGCATGTCGTCCGACGCCAGCGTGTACGCCGCGCCGCGCGGCTGCTGGGTCAGGCGCGTCCCGCTCAGCTTGCCGAGCCACGGAGCCCCGGAACCCGACGGCTTGAGGAGCGGCAGGCTCTGATAATCGCCCTTGAAGCCCGCATACGGCACCCGCAGCAGGCCGTCGGCCGCGCCGCCCCGCGGCGTGAACACGAGGTAGCCGCCGAACAGGCCGCCTTCCGCGAGCGCGTCGCTCGCCGTGACGGTGACGGAGACGGTCGCGCTCCCGGCGGCGGGCACCGTCACCGTCACGGCGCTGAAATCGACGCGCGCCGCGCCGGTCGTGGCGCTCGCCGGCGCCCAGTGGTCGCCCCCTGTCGCGCACGCCGCGGGCGCGTGCGACAGGTCGTAGATGACGTCGCGCCCGCTCGAGTTCTCGAGCGTCAGCGTACGCGCGGCGGGGCCGGCCTCGCTCTCTCCCAGCGAGAGCTTTCCGGGGCTGATCACGGTGGTCGCGCGGATCGCCCGGTCGACGCGGATCACCCCTGCGCCCTGCCGGTGCGCGCTCTCCGGCACGCCGGCGCCCAGATCACCGCTCCACGGCGCGGGGACCGCGGTGTTCTGGAGGACGTCGCGCACGCGCGCCGCGGACAGCTCCGGGCGCGCGGCGAGCAGGAGCGCGACGGCCCCGGCCACGTGCGGCGCCGCCATCGACGTCCCGCTGAGCGTGTCGTACGAACCTTGCTCGATCGGCACCGTCGAGTAGATCGTGCCGCCGGGCGCGGCGAGATCGGGCTTGAAGGACAGCGCCGCGCTCAGGCCGTGCGAGCTGAAGCGGGAGACGAGGCCCGCGGTGCTGTTCCGCGCGGCCACGGCCCGGTGGGTCCAGCTGTGGGTCACGGGCCCGGCGTCGAGGCGCGCGTTGAGCAGCTCGCCGTCGGCCTGCGCGATCCCCACGACCGGGAGGGTGATCGGAGGGTCGCCCTCCACGGACGGGCTCATCGCCCCGGACCGGTCGTTGTAGAACAGGACGCCGACGGCGCCCGCGGCCTGCGCGTGCGCGGCCTTCTGGTGGAACGAGCAGCCGCCGCGCCGGACGAGCGCTATCTGGCCCGCGAGGCTGCCGGCGGGGAGCTCGGCGCACGCGTCGCGGGCGCTGGTGGTCGTCCCCGTGCGCGCGAGGGCGGCGCTCCCCGAGAGCGGCGCGGGCGGGCTCCCGGCGCCGCGGGTGTAGCCGATCACGGCGTTGCCCGGCGCGACGGTGAACGACAGGGTGGTGACGCGCGTGCTGTCGACGGACGCGGTGCCGATGACCGCCTCACCCACGCCGGGCGCGCCCGCGGCCCAGAGCCCCTTCTCACCGCTGTTGCCGATCGACGCGACGACCACGACGCCGCGCCCGACCAGCGCGCTCGCCGCCGTCGCCGTCGGATAGTCAGGCCACTGGAACGGCGTTCCGATGCTGATGTTGATGACGTGCATGCCGTCGCTGGCAGCCCGCTCCATCGCCTTGAGGATGATGTCGGCGCGCGAGCCGCCGCGGCAGCCGAACACGCGGTAAGCGCCGAAGGTCACGTCCGGGGCCACGCCCTGCACGACCCCGTTCGCCCCGATGATGCCGGCGACGTGCGTGCCATGGCCCAGGCAATCGTCCGGCTCTCCGTCGGGCACGGGCGGCTTGGTCGCGTCACCGGCGACGAAATCGTCGCCGACGAAATCGTAGCCAAACGCCACGCGGCAGCCCGGGCCGAAGCAGCCTCCGAGATCGGGGTGATGGTAGTCGACGCCGCTGTCGATCACGCCGACGCGGATGTCCTCGCCGGTCACGCCAAGCTCTCGGCGCACGACGTCCGCGCCCGACATCTCGCCTGCGACGGCGAGGTCCGGGTCGACCGTCGGCGCGGCGCGCGTGGTGTCGAGCTCCACCGGCACCACCGGGTAGACGGCCTTGACCCCGGGCATGTCCGGGAGCGCGGCGGAGCCGTCCTGCGCGACCCGGACGGAGAGGCCGTTCCAGAGCTCCTCGAACGAGAATCGTTGTTTGTACCGGAGCCCGCGGGTCGCTGCAGCTCGCCGGAAGCGCTCCCGCTCCTCCTCGACAAGGCCCTTGACGCGGTCGCTCCCGCTGCCCCTCGCGGCCGGCGCTCGCTCGAATTCCACGAACCAGAGCTCCGTGGCCTCCTCCGGCGCGAACGTCGCTTCGCCTGGCTCCGAGTCGTCCGGAAGGACAGTGTCCCGGCCCGCCTCCTTGTCTCCAGTCTCTCCGCTGCACCCTGAAATGGCGAACCAGAGAGATGCCAGAACGAGCCGGCAACCACCGCACCTCACAAGCCCCTTCCCGCGCGCTCCGATCATCGATTCAGCTATGTTCGATGACGCGAATCGGTCAAGCGCGAGCGGTGCGAGAGCGGAGGGCGGCGCGCGCCACGGACCGTCATTGTCGCAGACCATGGAAGAGTGGTTGTTTCAGAGCAACCGCCCTTTCGGGTCGGGCGTAACGAGAGTTGCGCTGTGTGGCCCTGCCACGCGCGACGGAGCGCGGTGGCGCGGTGGCGCGGTGGTCACGGAGCCCAGGGCGCCCTCGAGAGATCGTTATCTCGCGATGTCGTCGCTGTCCTGCCATGCCGCGGCGTACGAGCTCGTCGCGCTCACGAGGCCGCCTCGGCCTCCGGCGGCGCGGGGACGGCCCCGGGCGTTGCCGGTCCTCGAGCGCTCGACTAGCGTGGCGCGGCTCTCCGGCGCGGGCGGCGCCGGGGCTCGGATACACGATGACGGTCCTCGGGCGCGCCTTGTTCTCCTTGCACCATCGCCTGGTCCACGTGCCGCGCGTGGGCCGCGTCGCGCGGGCGCTCGCCGCGCAGGTGGGCCCTGCGGCGTCGCTGCTCGACGTGGGCGCGGGCGACGGCACGGTCGCGCTGGAGGTCGCGCGCCTGGTCGGGGCGCTCCGCGTCGTCGGCGTGGACGTGAAGGCGCGTCCCGGGGCGGCGCTGCCGGTCATCGGCTATGACGGCGAGCGCCTCCCCTTCCCCGACGCGGCGTTCGAGGCGGTGCTCCTCTCCGACGTGCTGCACCACGCCGCGCGCCCCGGCGCGCTGCTCGCCGAGGCGCTCCGGGTCGCGTCGCGCGTCGTCGCGCTCAAGGATCACTTCCGGTTCGGCCCGGTCTCGGAGCGCGTGCTGCTCTGGATGGATCTCGCCGGCAACGCCGCGCCCGGCGTCGAGGTGCGGGGCACGTACTTCACGCCGGGCGAGCTCGTCGCGCTCGTGCGCGGCGCGGGTGGCCGCATCACCGGCCTCGAGTGGCCGCTCCGGATCCACGATCTGCCGTTCCGCCTCGTGACCCAGGATCGCCTCCAGTTCGCGGCGCGGATCGAGCGCCTGGCCGGGGGAATCGCGGGAACCGCGGGAGACGCGCGATGACGGAGCTCAGGTCGTTCGTCGTCGGCGGCGCCGGGTTCATCGGGAGCCACCTCACCGATCGCCTGGTCGAGCGCGGCCCCGTGACGATCTACGATAACCTCTCTGTCGGGCGCCGCGCGTTCGTGGCGTCGCACCTCGCCTCCGGTCGCGCGACGCTCGTCGAGGCCGACGCCCTCGATCTGGAGCGGCTCACCGAGGCCATGGCGGGCCACGACCTCGTCGTGCACCTCGCGGCGAACCCCGAGGCGCGCTGGGGGCTCGCGCGGACGCGGCTCGACCTCGATCAGGGCACCATCGCGACGTACAACGTGCTCGAGGCGATGCGACGGACGGCCGTCAGCCGGCTGATCTTCTCGTCCTCCGGGACGGTCTACGGCGACACCGCGCGTCGGTGCGCGGAGGGCGATCTCGGCGCCTTGCCCATCTCGCTCTACGGCGCGAGCAAGCTCGCGGGCGAGGCGCTCATCAGCGCCTACGTCGAGTGCTTCGGCCTCACGGCGTGGATCTACCGCTTCGGCAACGTCGTCGGGCCGCGCGGGACGCACGGCGCGGCGCTCGATTTCCTGAAGAAGCTGCGCGATCGGCGGACGGAGCTCGAGGTGCTCGGCGACGGGCGCCAGTCGAAGCCGTACCTCGATGTCCGGGACTGCGCGGAGGGGATCCTGTTCGGCTTCGACCAGGCCAGGGAGCGGCTCAACCTCTACAACCTCGCGCCCGAGGACGCGACGAGCGTCTCGCGCATCGCGGAGCTGTGCGTGGCGGCGTCGCCCTATCCGGAAGCGGTGATCCGGTATCAGGGAGGCGAGCGCGGCTGGCCTGGCGACGTGCCGCGATCGCGGATGGATCCCGGCAAGCTGGCGGCGCTGGGCTTCCGGGTGCGCCACACGAGCGACGAGGCGGTCCGGATGGCGGTGGAGGCGCTGGCGAGCGAGGTGTTCGGGGGCGAGCTGGCGCGACGAGCGCAGTGAGCGCGCCGCCGCCGCGCGGGTCGGCCGCGGTGGTAGACTCCACGCATGGCTGAGCTCACCCTCTATCTCGGGAACAGGACCTATTCATCGTGGTCGCTCCGGGCCTGGCTCGTCCTGAAGCAGGCTGGCGCCGATTTCGAAGAGGTGGTGATCCCTCTCCGGGCGCCCGGCACACGCACCCTGGAGATCCAGCGTTACTCTCCGTCGGGCAAGGTGCCGGCCCTGCAGCACGGGGCGCTCACGATCTGGGAGTCGCTCGCGATCGCCGAGTACGCGGCGGAGCTCTTCCCCGCGGCGAAGCTCTGGCCGGAGGCGCGCGACGCGCGCGCCGTCGCGCGATCGGTGAGCGCCGAGATGGCGAGCAGCTTCGCCGCGCTCCGCACCGCGCTGCCGATGAACGTGCGGCGGAAGATCCAGGGCGTGGCGATCACCGGCGCGGCGTCGCAGGACATCGCGCGCGTCCAGGCGATATGGAACGACTGCCGATCGCGCTTTGGGCAGGGAGGCGAGTTCCTGTTCGGGCGCTTCAGCGTGGCGGACGCGATGTACGCGCCGGTCGCGACGCGGTTCGACACGTACGGCGTCGAGCTCGACGCGGTCTCCCGGCGCTACGTGGCGTCGATCCTCGCGCTGCCCGCGATGCAGGCGTGGATCGCGAAGGCCAAGGAGGAGCCGCACATCATCGAGGAGTACGAGGCCATCGGCGTCGTGGGCATGTAACACGTCAACAAGTAACAAGTAAGTAGAGGCGAGCGCGGCCCACGCCTCGCTCGAGATCACCGGCGGCGCCGCACCACGAAGCGGCGGCCGGCGACGGAAGGCGCTAGGCCCGGACATGCCGCACGAACTCGACCTCATCCTCACGATCACGGGCGGGCTCACCGCAGCCTTGGCGCTCGGCTTCGTCACCCAGCGCCTGAGGCTATCCCCCATCGTGGGCTACCTGCTGGCCGGCATCCTCGTCGGCCCCTTCACCCCGGGGTTCGTGGCGGACAAGCGGCTCGCAGACCAGCTCGCGGAGATCGGGGTCATCCTGCTGATGTTCGGCGTCGGCATGCAGTTCCACGTCCGCGAGCTCCTCGCCGTGCGCAAGGTCGCCGTGCCCGGCGCCCTCATCCAGATCGCGGTCGCCACGGCGCTCGGTGCCATGGTCGGCCGCGCCGCGGGCTGGACGTGGGGCGCGGCGGTCGTCTTCGGCGTCGCCATCTCGGTGGCGAGCACCGTCGTGCTCACGCGGGTCCTCAGCGACAACGACGTCCTGCACACCCCCGCTGGCCACCTCGCCATCGGCTGGCTCGTGCTCGAGGACGTCTTCACCGTGCTGGTGCTCGTGCTGCTCCCTGCCGTGATGGGCGAAGCCGCGGGCGCGGGCGCGGCGGGCGTCGCCGCGTCCGTGGGGATCGCGATCCTCAAGCTCTCCGGGCTCGTGGCGTTCGTCTTCATCGTCGGACAGCGCTTCATCCCCGCGCTGCTGGGGTACGTGGCGAAGACCGGCTCGCGGGAGCTCTTCACGCTGACGGTGCTCGTCGTCGCGCTCGGAGTCGCCGTGGGCTCGGCCATGCTCTTCGGATCGTCGATGGCGCTCGGCGCCTTCCTCGGCGGCCTCGTCGTCGGCCAGTCCGACTTCAGCTCGCGCGCCGCGTCGGAGGCGCTCCCGATGCGCGACGCGTTCGCCGTGCTGTTCTTCGTCTCGGTGGGGATGCACCTCGACCCGGCGCAGCTCGCCGTGGGCTGGCAGCTGGCCGCGGGGACGCTCGCGGTGGTGCTGATCGGCAAGCCGCTCGCCGCGCTCGCGGTGACGGTGCTGCTCCGCCGCCCCCTCCAGACCGCCTTCGCCGTGGCCCTCTCGCTCGCGCAGATCGGGGAGTTCTCGTTCATCCTCGCGGCGCTCGGCAAGAAGCTCGGTGTCCTGCCGGTCGAGGCCGAGCAGGCGCTCGTCGTCGCCGCCATCGTGTCGATCACGCTGAACCCGGTGCTCTTCGGCGTCCGCGATCGCCTCGCGCGATGGACGTCCGCGCTCTTCCAGCGGCGCGACGCCGCCCTCGCGGAGGCCGAGGCCGCTTCGCTGGACGAGCACGCCCACCGCACCGTCGTGGTGGGCTACGGCCCTGTCGGGAAGACGCTGACGCGGCTGCTCCGTGAGAACGGCATCGCGCCGACCGTCGTCGAGCTGAACCTCGACACGGTGAAGCAGCTGCAGGACCAGGGCATCCGCGCGATCTACGGCGACGCCACGCAGCGGGAAATCCTCGAGCGGGCCGGGGTCGGGACGGCGGACAGCCTGCTGTTCACGGCGGCCGGCGCGCCCGGGGACGGGGTGATCGAGCAGGCGAAGGGCGTGAACCCGCGGCTGTTCGTCCTCGCCCGCGCCTTCTACCTGCGCGAGGTGACCGCGCTGAAGAAGGCGGGCGCGGACGTCGTGGTGACCGGCGAGGCGGAGGTCGCGTTCTCGATGACCGAGCGCCTCCTCGTGCGGCTGGGCGCGACGTCCGAGCAGCTCGAACGCGAGCGCGATCGCGTCCGGAGCGAGCTCTTCGGCAGCGGCTCACCAGGGCCTCGCCCCGCGGTGCACGACGCCTGACCCCGCGGCGGGCGTGCGCCGCGCCCGCGGCCCCGGCGCTCCCGAGCGGGGCGCAGGTTCACTTCGACTTGCCGAGCCAGCTCACCCCGCCCACGACCAGCGTGAGCCCGACGACCTGCTGCCACGTGGCCGGCTCGCCCAGGATGACCCACGAGAAAGCGATCGTGAGCACCGGGCCCAGCGTCGAGAACGTCGCCGCGCGGCCCGCGCCGAGACGCCGGATGGCGGCGGCGAGCAGCACGATGGGGAGCACCGTGCTGATCGTCGCCATCGCCGCCGCGTACCCCCACACCGACGCCGGGAGCTCGCCCAGCCTGACCGGGCTCCCCGTCGCCGCGTAGTGCGCGAGCACCATCAGGCACGAGGCCGCCCCGCAGTACGCGGCGAGGCGCGTCGAGCCGACCCTGGAGGCGAGCTTGCCGACGCCGATGTAGTAGAGCGCGTAGGTCACCGAGCTCGCGAACACCCACGCTCCGCCGATGGCGACGGCCCGCACGTCCCCGGATTGCTCGAGATCGTGCCAGACGGCCGCCCCAAGCCCGAGATAACACACGGCGAGCGCTCCCCAGGCCTTGCCGTGCACGGGCTGCTTCAGCCACACCGCGCCGATCAGGAGGACGAGCGTCGGATACACGAACAGGATCAGACGCTCGAGGCCGGTGCTGATGTACGTGAGCCCGATGAAGTCGAACAGGCTGGAGAGGTAATATCCTAGGAACCCGACGATCAGCACACCTCCCCAGAGGCGAGGCGTCAGGGGCCCTTCGGCCGCGCCGCGCTCCCTGCGGGCGAGCCACAGGAAGAACGGCAGCGCGATGCCCATCCGCAGCGCGAGCAGCGTCACCGCGTCGACGGGGTGCGCGGCGTAGGCGAGCTTCACGAAGATCGCCTTGAGCGCGAACGTCGCCGCCGAGAGGACGGCGAACGTCCGGCCGTCGTCGAGGAGGCCGGTCCGGATCTCGCCCGTCAACGCGCCCACGCTCTCATGAGGGGACATCACATCTGCTTCTCTGCTCTTCACCAGGCTCGCTCCGCCAGGGGACCGGACATCGTCGCCGACAGCCCGCCTCCGGGCCGGCGCGCTCCTCCGCGGGAGGCGCACCGGCATTGCGCGCAGGAGCGCGCGTTTGCCACCGCACGAGACTGCCTCGGGGTGAGGCGGGCACATTCCACGTAGAGGACGATCTCCTGCTTGGGTAGCGGTCTCGACCTCTCGGGCGCCGGCCTCTCGGGACGCCAGATCGCGCCGCGCTCCCCGGGAGCCTTGGGCTAAGCTCCCGTCTCCCATGACGTCTCCTGCTGGCCCAGGCACCGCCGCGCGCGCTCACGGCGGCGGCGCGCTCGCCTCGTCCGGCGCGCCGCCCGCGCCACCCGTGAAGCGGCCGCGCGCGCCGATCGCGCAGGAGCCCTCCGGCGTCCACCAGCTCGGCGGCTCGTTCCTCCAGATCGCCGCCACGGTGGGCGGCATGGCCGTGCTCGCGGGCAAGATCGCGGCGCGCGTGGCCACGCTCCGCGTCGACGGCGCCGAGTTCATGCGCAACCTCTACCGGATGGGCGTCAAGTCGATGCCCATCGTCGTCGTGACCGCCCTCTTCACCGGCGCGATCATGGTCATCCAGGCGGCGCCGCTGGTCGAGCGCTTCGGCGCGCACGGCCTGCTCGGCTGGGGCGCCGGCTTCGGCACGCTCCGTGAGATCGCCCCGCTGCTCACGGCGCTCATGATCAACGGCCGCGTCGGCGCCAACAACACCGCCGAGCTCGGCACCATGGTCGTCACCGAGCAGATCGACGCCCTCCGCGTCCTCGCGATCGACCCGGTGAGCTTCCTCATCGCCCCGCGCTTCCTCGCGATGGTGCTGACGCTGCTCCTCTCGGTGATCTTCGCCGACGCGCTCGCCCTGCTCGGCGCCGCGCTGACCGGCGACCTCCTCCTCGGCGTCGCCCCGGCCGTCTTCTACAACGGCCTCACGAGCGGGCTGCTCGACATCGGCGACGTCATGAGCGGCCTCGTCAAGAGCGTCGTCTTCGGCGTCGTGCTCGCGCTCTCGAGCTGCCAGTACGGCCTCGGCGTGACCGGCGGCGCGCCCGGCGTCGGCCGCGCCGTCAACGCGACCGTCGTCGCCTCGGCCGCCGGCATCTTCATCCTCGACTACTTCGTCTCGTTCACGCTCGACTGATCGGCGGCGCCGCGCATGCCCTCCCCGGACAAGAGCTCCTCCGACCGCCCGAGCGCCGGCCCGCCCTCGAGCGAGCTCAGGGATCTCGCGCCGGAGGCGTCCGGCGTCGCCGCGATCGGCGCCGCCGCGCTGTCCCTCTTCCAGTCGGCGCGCGAGCTCTACTCGGTATTTGTAAGGACGCTTTACTACTGCGCGAAGGGGCGCCGCGAGCCGGGCGCGGTGCTCCAACAGATGTACGAGATCGGCAACAAATCGCTGTTCTTCCTGACGGTCGTGATGGGCTTCATCGGGATGATCATGGTCTTCCAGGCCGGCCAGCAGGCGAAGCGGGTCATCCCGGATCTGACCATGCTCGGCGCGACGTACCTCGAGCTGCTCGTCCGCGATCTCGCCGCGTCGATCGCCGCGCTGATGCTCGCCACGCGGGTCGGCGCGGGCATCGCCGCCGAGATCGGCTCGATGGTGGTGACCGAGCAGGTCGACGCCCTCCGCATGTGCGCGGCCGATCCGATCGACTACCTCATCAAGCCGCGGTTCATCGCGAGCCTCCTCATGACGACGTGCCTCATCGTCTGGAGCGCCGCGGTCTCCTTCACCACCGGGATGGTCACCGCGTACAGCATGTTCGATGTCAGCCCCGAGACGTTCATGAACGTCAGCCTCGTCGACGCCGGTGATCTCGCGACCGGCCTCGCGAAGTGCGTGGCCTACGGCGCCGCGATCCCGGTGGTCTCCGGCCACTCCGGGCTGTCGACGTTCGGCGGCAGCGAGGGCGTGGGCTGGGCGACGACGCGCGCGGTCGTGAACTCCTCGCTCGCGGTCATCGTGCTCAACATGCTGATCTCGGCGGCCGCTTTCCTGATCTTCCGCTAGGCGGGCGGCCCCGCCGCGCCGCGCCTCACTCGATCGGCCCCTCGGCGCTGCCGGTGATGAACTGCTGCACGACCGGATCCGGCGAGCCCTGGAACGCCGCGCGATCCCCGAGCAGGCGCACCAGACCTTGATAGAGCATGACGACGCGGTCGGCGATCGTGAAGATGCTCACGAGGTCGTGGCTCACGACGATGCTCGTCACGCCGAGCGTGTCGCTGAGCTCGCGGATCAGCTTGTCGACGCGCCGCGCGCTCACCGGGTCGAGGCTCGTGGTCGGCTCGTCGAAGAGCACGTAGCGCGGGTCGAGCGTGAGCGCGCGGGCGATGGCGACGCGCTTGCGCATCCCGTCGCCGAGCTCCGGCGGGAAGCGGTCCCCGAACTCGCGCATATGCACCTGTTCGAGCCGCTTCCGCGCCTCCGCGAGCGCCTCCTTCGGCCTGAGCCCCTTGTGCTTGCGGAGCGGGAGCGCGACGTTCTCGGCGCACGTCATCGAGTCGAACAGCGTCGAGTGCTGGAACACCATCGCGCACTTCATCCTCACCGGGTACATCCGGGCCTCGTCGAAGCGGCTCACCTCCTCTCCGTCCAGCCAGATCTCCCCGCCGTCCGGATAGAGCAACCCCACGAGGTGCTTGATGAGCACGCTCTTCCCGACCCCCGACTGCCCGATGATGAAGAACACCTCGCCGTCCTCGACGTCGAACGAGACATCCTTGAGGACATCTTTGGGGCCAAAGGATTTTCGGACATTTCGGAACGAAATCATCGCGGTCTGGGGATAGTGGATAGAGGAGAGAAGCGGAGAAAAGCGAGACGAGACGAGACGAGACGAGACGAGACGAGACGAGGAGAAGCGAAGAAACGAGCAGAACGAAGAGAAGCGCGGTTGCGTCAAAGCAATGGCTGCGCGAAGCGTCACGCCGCCCGCTGGAATATCGCGCTGCGGCAGGTGGATCCTGGCCTATTTCCCTCCCCCGGCCGCCGCCAGATCGGAGAAGATAACGAACTCATGGCAAGCCCGCGATCGATCGAGGTCAAGGTCGGGATCCTCATCCTGACGGCGCTCGGGCTCCTCGCCACGTTCATCCTCGTGATGGGCGGGGTCAACTTCCAGCCGAAGTACTCGATCTACGTCGAGTTCGACAACCCGGGCGGCCTCCAGACCGGGGCGCCGGTGAAGATCGCCGGCGTGGAGATCGGCAAGCTGAGCGAGATCCACTTCAGCGGCGGCAAGCTCGGCAAGGACGGCAAGCGCGAGCCGCTCGTGCGGATCCAGCTGCGCCTCGAGGAACGCTACCAGCAGAGCATCCACGACAACGCCACGTTCTACGTCACCACGCAGGGCGTGCTCGGCGAGCAGTTCCTCGCGATCGAGCCCGGCTCGACCGATCGGCCGGTGATCCCGCCGAACGCCGTCGTCCGGGGGCTCGATCCGCCGCGCCTCGACATGCTGCTCGCCGAGGGATACGAGCTCCTGCACGCGACGGTCTCGGCGATGCGCGAGCACCGCGAAGAGGTCGGGGAGGCGTTCGACGGGCTCCGGAAGACGCTGAAGGGCACCGGCGACTTCATGCACCGAAACCAGGATCGGCTCGATCGCATCGCCGAGAATGTCGAGCAGATGAGCGTCGACGGCACCGATCTCGTGAAGGACGCCCGGCAGCGGTACGTGAACAACCCGCAGATCGACCGCATCCTCGCGAACACCGATCAGCTGACCGGGACGGCCGCGCGCGATCTGCCGCCGCTCATGGCGGACGCGCGCGAGACGCTGGCGAACGCGCGCCGCCTCTCGACGACCGTGGGCGGCGAGACCGAGCAGGTCAAGATCAGGAAGACGCTCGACGACATCGCCGAGATCGCGGGCAGGGCGAGGGCTGCGACGGCCGACGCCCAGGAGGTCCTCGCCCACGTGAAGCGCGGCAAGGGGACGGTCGGCGCGCTCGTGATGGATGAGCAGCTGTTCGACGACCTGCAGGAGCTCGCGCGAGACCTCAAGCACAACCCCTGGAAGTTCTTCTGGCGCGAGTGAGCGGCGCCGCGCGCGTCCTGCAGGGCGCGCGACCGCGCTCCGCGCGCCGGGCCGATGACCCGGGCGTGAGCGCGATGTACGTCCGTGGGCCGTCGGGTCCCCGTCGGCCCTGACGGCCGCTCAGGCCAGCTTGACCAGCGGGGCGCCTTCCGTGACGGCGGCCCCCTCGGTGACGAGGATCTCCTCGACCGTCCCCGCTTCCTCAGCCTCGACGGGCATCTCCATCTTCATGGACTCGAGGATGACGACGACGGTCCCCTCTTCGACCTCGTCGCCCGGCTTGACCTCGATCTTCCAGACCGTACCGGTGATGTGCGCCTTGATGACGTTCGCCATGGGCGCGCGACGCTACCGGAGAGCCACAGAGAATCCAACGGGGCCGTGGTGAGCGACGATGCCCGCCATCGGGCGGCCCCTTCTTCCATCATGCCCTGGGCGCCCTCCGCGACGGACCAGTTCGTCCGGCGACGGCGCAGGCGCGCGCTGACAACCGGGGGGAACGGAGGTGAATCAAGGAGGACCAAGGAGGACCAAGGGGAACCGAGGGCACGCGAGCTGACCGAGGTGACCTCGGTGACCGAGGTGAACACGTGGAGGTGAGGTGGAAGGGACGAAGCGCAACGATTTCCGCTGGTACCTGCGGTGCACCACGGCGATACTCTGGCTGGCGGCTCCGCGGCGCCTCGACATCACGAGGGTCGTGGCGTTCGCGAATAATTGCGTCAAAGCCGCTCTGCGGGTCACAATCGTCCTGCTCGGTGGCCCTCCGAGGGCGACCTGCAGGTCCCCGCACCGCCCCTTGGTAGCCCAACCGCACGCGCTCGATCGAAGGAGCCACGAGGTCATGTCGGAACAGAAGGAAAGCTCGGTCCTGTTCTCGCTCAAGGAGCTGATGAACCTCGAGGAGGATCGCATCAAGAGCGAAGAGGCCCAGAAGGCCGCCGCCGCCGCCGCCGCCGAGAAGGCGCGCGTCGAGGCCGAGCGCGCCGCGCGCGATGCCGAGGAGCAGCGCATCCGCACCGAGGAGGAGCGCCGTCGCAACGAGGAGCGCCGGTCCCGCGAGGAGGCGGCGCGGCTCGAGGCGATCCGGCAGGCCGAGATCGAGAAGGCGCGCGTCGAGGCCGAGCAGAAGGCGCGGCTCGAGGCGATGGCCGCGCAGCAGCACCACGAGCGCTCGCTCGCGGCGCTGCAGCAGGACGAGTCGAAGAAGAAGCTGCGCAAGCTCCTCATCGGCGGCGCCATCGCGAGCGTGCTGGTGATCGGCATCGTCACGGTCGTCGCCGTCGACTCGGCGCAGAAGAACGAGGCGCGCATCCAGGCCGAGGCCGCGAGGGCCCGCGAGCTCGAGGAGGCGAACAAGCGCCTCGAGGCGCAGTTCAAGGAGTCCGAGGGCAAGATGGCCGGGCTGCGCGATCAGCTCGCGACCGCCAAGGACGAGGCGACGCGCCTTGCCCTGCAGAAGCAGCTCGAGGCCGAGCAGCAGAAGCAGGAGCAGCTGCGCCGCGGCGGCGGCGGACGCCCGGCCGCGGGCGGCGCGCCGGCGAGCGGCGGCGGCGCCAAGGCGCCCTGCAACTGTGCCCCTGGCGATCCGCTCTGCAGCTGCCTCTGACGCGGAACGGGGTCCCCTGAATGGCAAACCACAGCTCGGTCAGGCAGAGAACGAGCCTCGGCGGCGGCTCGCTCGACGAGGCGCGCCGCAGGCTCGTCTTCCCGCTCGACTACGCGAACCTCGACGAGGCCAGGGCGGCGGCGACCCGCATCGCCCCCTCGATCGGCGTGCTCAAGGTCGGCCTGGAGCTGTTCGTTCGCGAGGGGCCGAGGGCGGTCGAGATCGGCAAGTCGCTCGGGCTCGATGTCTTCCTCGATCTGAAGCTGCACGACATCCCCGAGACGGTGGCGCGGGCCGTGGCGAGCGCCGCCGCGCTCGGGGTCCGGTACCTGACGGTGCACGCCGCCGGCGGCGCCGAGATGCTGAGGCGCGCGGCCCACGAGGCGGCGCGCTCTCAGGACATGATCCTGCTCGCCGTCACCGTGCTCACGTCGCTCGACGACGGCGATCTCGCCGCGCAGGGCGTGCAGGGGAGCGCGTCCGAGCACGTGGTCCGGCTGGCGCAGCTCGCGCGCGGCGCCGGCGTCCACGGGTTCGTCGCCTCGCCGCACGAGGTCCCCGCGCTGCGGGAGGCGCTCGGGCGGGGCGAGCTCATCGTGACGCCGGGCATCCGCCTCGGTCCAGGCGCAGGCAGCACACAAGGCGATGATCAGAAGCGCATCGCCACGCCCTCGGCCGCGATCTCGGCCGGCGCAGATCTCCTCGTGGTCGGCCGCCCGATCCGCGACGCGGCCGATCCGCTCGCCACGGCGCGCTCGATCGTCCAGGAGATCGCGCACACGCTCCACCCTCCGCGCCCGTGAGCCGCCTCGTCTACGGTCTCCAGCCGGTTCGTGAGGCGATCCGCGCGCACGGAGCGCGCGTCGGATGGGTCCTCGTCCAGCGCGACGGCGGCCCGAAGCTCGACGCGCTCGCGCGCCTCGCGGAGGGCCAGGGCATCCCGACCGAGCGCGCGCCCCGCAACGAGCTCGATCGCCGCAGCGCCGGCGGGCGCCACCAGGGGGCCGTGGCCTCGGCGCCCGAGCTCCAGATCGTCGGTGTCGACGAGATCCCGGTCGTCGAGGAGGGCCAGCCCGGCGCCGGCACGATCACGGTGGCGCTCGACGGCGTCATGGACCCGCAGAACTTCGGCGCGGTGATCCGCAGCGCCGTCGCCCTGGGCGCCCGGGCCATCCTGTGGCCCGAGCACAGCTCGGCGCCGCTCACCCCGGCGACCTTCCGTGCGTCCGCGGGCGCGATCGAGCACGCGAGGCTGTGCCGCGTCCCCTCCTTGCCCGACGCCCTGGAGGCGCTCGCCGCCCGAGGCGTCGCCGCGATAGCGCTCGACGCCCAGGGTCCGGTGGAGCTCGGCGAGCTGCCCCTGACCGGCCCTGTCGCGATCGTCATCGGCGCCGAGGACAAGGGCACGCGCCGCTCGGTCCGCCGCGTCTGCCAGCACGTCGCCCGGCTCCCCATGACCGGCCCCATCGCCTCGCTGAACGCCTCGGTCGCAGGGGCGATCGCGCTCTACGAAGTCGTCCGGCAGCGCCGCGCATCGAGCGCGTAGCCGGACAGCGCGCTCGGCCTCTCGCGGCGCGCCTCCAGGTCCCGGTCACCAGCGCGCTCGCGCGCCGCGACGTGGCCTGGCAGCACCACCGCGCGTCGAGCGCGAGCTCATCCGAGAGCTGGCCTGGACGGCCCTCGATCGATGCGTCCGGAGCCGGCGTGATCGCGCGCCGCGAGGTCGCCGGGCGGCGCCGCAGGCCGACTCCTTACATCAAGAAAATTGACAACAAATTCGAATGGATACAACCAGAACCTGAAGCGAAGTCGAGCAGCTCGTCGAACGCTGAACAGGCTCACAGCAAGACGACCGATTCGATCCATTCAATGGATCGACCTAAAGAATCCACAGCCCCCTCGAAAAGCTCAATCGCTACGAAGAGATACCCCTGTGGACTCACCCTTCTCTGCGCGCTTATCCGGAATGGCTCGAGGGATGGTTCAAGAATCGACGGGTTCCCGGTAAGCGACGGGATCGGCTCAGCTTCCGGCTCGAAGCGATCGCAGGCGGGAGAGCACGCGGGCCACGCGGCGCGTGGCCTCGATGAGGTCGGCCTCGGCCGTGTCCTCGCCGATCGAGAAGCGCACGGCGGACGCCGCGCGCTCTGGCCCGAGCATCGCCGTGAGGACCGGGGAAGGCTCGGCGGTCCCGGCGCTGCAGGCCGATCCGCTGGACACGGCGACGCCCTCCAGGTCGAGCGCGGCGCAGAGCTCGTCGCCGCGCCAACCGGGCCAGGAGAGGTTCGTGATGTGGGGGGCGCGGTCGCCGTCCCCGTTGCGGATCGGCGCGGCGCCGGCCGCGCGCCCGATCTCGACGAGCTCGGCCTCGAGGCGATCGCGGAGCGGGGCGAGCGCTGCGTAGCGGGCAGGACCGCCGATCGCGCGCCGGGCGGCCACGGCGAAGCCGGCCGCGGCGAGCGGGTCCTGCGTCCCGGGCCGCAACCCGCGCTCCTGGGCGCCTCCGAGCAGGACGGGCCGGAGCCGGATGCCCGGCCGGACGGCGAGGGCGCCGATCCCCTTCGGCCCGCGGATCTTGTGGGCCGCGATCGACGCGAGATCCGCCCCGGCCCACGCCTCCGGCGGGAGGCGTCCCACCGCCTGGACGGCGTCCACATGGAGGCGCGCCCCGCGGGCGTGGACGATCGCCGCCGCCTCGGCGATCGGCTGGACGACCCCCGTCTCGTGGTTCACCGCCTGGAGGCTCACGAGCCGCACGGGCGCGACGGCCGCCGCTCGATCCACGGCGGCCGCGATCGCCTCCGGCGCGACCCGGCCGGACGGCTCGGGATCGATCCACGCGACGTGCACGCCGCGGCCGGAGAGCGCCTCGGCGGCGCGGGTCACCGACGGGTGCTCGATCCGCGAGACGACGAGCGACCCGGATCGCTCGTCGAACGCGTGGCAGAGCGCGAGGTTGTTGGCCTCGGTGCCGCCCGAGGTGAGGATCACGTCGCGCGCGTCGAAGCCCGTCAGCCGGGCGACCGCCTCCCGCGCCTGCTCGATGAACGCGCGCGCCCGACGCCCGGGTCCGTGGACGCTCGCAGGGTTGGCCCAGGCCACCTCCGCCGCGGACTGCATCGCCGCCAGGACCTCGGGGTGCGGCGGCGTCGTGGCGTTCCAGTCGAGGTAGATGGCGCGAGCGGCCGGGTGCATCAGATGGACGATGAGGGATCGGTGGGAGGCGACGAGGGCGGGCCGAGCCGACCGGGGGAGCTGCCATCGTCCTGGAAGGGCGCTCGCCGGGCGACCGTCAGGTAGAACGCGGCCCCGGTCAGCGTCTCCCCCTCGATGATCTCGTTGCTGGGAGACGCGACGCGCACGTCGCCGCCGAGCCCCCGGGCGGTGCGCCGCGCGATCGCGAGCCCGACGCCGACGCCGCCGTAGGCGCGCGTGGCCGAGCCGTCGACCTGGTAGAACGGCTCGAAGATGCGCGACTGGCGGTCCGCCTTGACCCCAGGCCCGGTGTCGGCGACGCAGAGCTCGTAGTGCCCCGACTGGAGCACGGTGACCCGCACGCCCGCGGTGCCGCCGGCCGGCGTGAACTTCGCCGCGTTCTCGAACAGCTGGATCATCGCCCGTTGCAGGCGGCCTGCGTCGCCCCACGCGGGGAGCGGGCCGCGCGGCAGCTCCTCGACGAGCTGGACCTTCCCCTCGGCGAAGCGGTCGGCGACCTGGGCGAGGGCGCGCCGCGTGGTGTCGAGGAAGTCGTACTCGGAGTGCATGAAGCGCATCCGGCCCGTCTCGATGCCGGTGACGTCGAGGAGGTTGTCGATGAGCGAGCGGAGCCTGCGGACGCAGTCCTCCATCGCGAGGAGCGCCTTTTTCTGCGCCTTGTTGAGCGGGCCGAGCTCCTCGTCGGCGAGCAGCTTCACGTACCCGACGATCGGGGTCATCGGGGTCGCGAGCTCGTGGGAGATGTTGCGGTAGAACTCGGTGCGCGCGGCGTCGAGCTCGCGGAGCCGGGCGTTGGCGCGCGAGAGCTCGGCCACCTTCTGCTCCAGGTGGGCGACGATGCGCTGGCTCTGCTCGCGCAGCCGGAGCGGCCCCTGGGACGCGGGGAGCTCCTCGCGCGCGCCGCTGAGGTAGCGGGCGATGATCGACGGGAAGGAGCGCGCGTCGATCGGCTTCTGGAGGAAGCCGTCACAGCCGACGGCGAGGCTCGTGTCCCGGTCGCCCTCCGCGGTGATCGCCACGATGGGGACGCCGGCGAGCGACGCCTCGCCGCGCAGGCGCAGGGTGACCTCGAATCCATCGAGGCCCGGGATGTTCAGGTCGACGAGGACGAGGTCGGGGTGCTGCGTACAGGCGAGACGTACCCCTTCGAGCCCGTCGGCGGCCTCTAGGACCTCGTAGCCCGCGTTCTGGAGCAGCTTGCGGACGAGCAGGCGGTTCGCGGGATCGTCCTCGATGTGAAGGATCTTCGACATGGGCTCTGCGTGCGCATAGTAGTCGCGATCGTGGGGGTTCAGGCACGTTCTGCGCGAACTTCCACCGCCTGGCCAGGCTGCGCGGGCGCGCGCAGCGCCGGGGCCGTCCGCTCGGAGCGCTCGTTTGCGGTGCGGGTTGCCAGGCTCGCGCCGAGCGGGTTGCCAGGCTCGCGCCCAGCGGGTTGCCAGGCTCGCGCCCAGCGGGTTGCCAGGCTCGCGCCGAGCGGGTTGCCAGGCTCGCGCCGAGCGGGTTGCCAGGCTCGCGCCGAGCGGGTTGCCAGGCTCGCGCCGAGCGGGTTGCCAGGCTCGCGCCGAGCGGGTTGCCAGGCTCGCGCCGAGCGGGTTGCCAGGCTCGCGCCGAGCGGGTTGCCAGGCTCGCGCCGAGCGGGTTGCCAGGCTCGCGCCGAGCGGGTTGCCAGGCTCGCGCCGAGCGGGTTGACGGAGCGACAGCGTCCCTTCAATACGGGGGCCGCCATGCTCGGCCCTTCCAGGTTCCACCGCGCCGCCGTCACGACGGCGCGCTGCCTTCCCTTCCCCGGGCGCTCCCGATGACGACCGCACACCAGCAAGAGAGCGAGGCTGCCGTCGCAGACGCCGGGGGTGGAGAGACCGCCAGTCTCCCGCTGCCGGACGCGCCGCGCAGCGCGGGCGACCCCCCGGCGAGCGCGGGAAGAGCAGCGCGCGCGCTGCCCGCGCGCCTCGCCTATGCGCTCGCGGCCCTCAGCGGGCTCTTCTACTTCCTCGGGTTTCCTGGGATGGATCTCTGGCCGATCTCGTTCTTCGGCCTCGTCCCCCTGATCGTCGCGCTGCGCGGACAGACGCCCAGGCGCGCGGCGCTGCTCGGCTGGATCGCCGGCTTCGTCATGACGATGACCGGCTTCTACTGGCTGCTCGAGATGCTGCGCGTGTTCAGCGGATTCCCCACGATCCTCTGCGCGCTCTTCATGGCCATCCTCTGCGGCTACCAGGCCGGGAGGATCGCCCTGTGCGGCTGGCTCTACGGGCGGGCCGAGGCGCGCGGATGGCCAGGCTCGGTGGCCTTCGCGCTCGCGTTCGTGACGAGCGAGCTCGTCTTTCCGCTGCTCTTCCCCTGGTACTACGGCGCCTCGGTCCACAACGCGCCGGTGATGGGCCAGGTCGCGGATCTCGGCGGCCCCTACCTCGTCGGCCTGGTGCTTGTCGCCGCGAACCTCGCGATCGCCGAGCTCGTGATGCTCCGGCTGGATCGCGCGAGCCCCGCGCCGGGCGAAGCCGGCCGCGACGCCGGCCCGCCGCGACGCGGTCGCCCGCTGAACCGCGCGGTCGTCGCGGTGGGGATCGCCGCCCCCGCCCTCGCCGCCGTGTATGGCGTCCTCCGGATCCGCGCCGTGGACGCGGCCGTCGCCGCGGCCGAGCCGATCAAGATCGGGATCGTCCAGCCGAACCTCGCGCTCTTCGACCGGCGGAACGCGCTCAAGATTCACGTGAGCCGGACCCGGGAGCTCGCGCAGCAGGGCGCGGAGCTCGTCGTGTGGAGCGAGGCGGGCGTGCCGCAAGCGTTCCGCGAGTCGGCCTACCAGCGCGAGGTCCAGCGGTCGCTCACGGGCCGCCTCGGCGTCCCCACGGTGGTCGGCACGGTCATCCACCGGCTGCCGGCCGACCGGAACGAGCGCGGCGTGAGCTTCAACACCGCGCTCATGGCCGGCAAGGACGGCGAGATCCTCGGTCGATACGACAAGCAGTACCTGCTCGCGTTCGGCGAGTACCTCCCGTTCGGCGAGCTGGTCCCGTACCTCTACAAGCTGTCGCCGAACTCGGGCCGCTTCAGCCCCGGCACGTCGCTCGCTCCGCTCGAGTGGGACGGCCACAGGCTCGCGACGATGATCTGCTACGAGGACATCCTGCCGCACTTCGTGAACAAGCTGGTCGCCCAGGGCGACCCCGACCTCCTCGTCAACCTCACGAACGACGCCTGGTTCGGCGACTCGACGGAGCCGTGGATCCACCTCGCGCTCGCGAAGATGCGCTCGATCGAGCACCGCCGCTACCTCGTGCGCGCGACGAACAGCGGCGTCTCCGCGATCGTCGACCCGGTCGGGCGGGTCGTCGCGCACAGCGACACGTTCAAGGAGCAGTCGCTCCTCGGCGAGGCCCGGTTCATGCGCGCGCAGACCGTCTACGGGACCGTGAAGGACATCCCCTGGTACGTCGCCGCGGTCGCGAGCGCCGCCATGGCGCTGTTCACGCGGCCGAAGCGCTGGCGGCTCCGGCGCGGCGAAGGCTGAGCCGCCCGCGCATTCGCGTGGCAAACGCCGACGCCGCGCGGCGGACGCTCGAGCGACCCAAGAGCGGCGGTCACCCGCACAGGAGACGGGCCCAGCTCGGCGTTTTCTGCGCGGAAGCGTACTCACGTACGCTGAGCACAGAAAACGTCGAGATGGGCCCGTATCCGAAGCGGGTGACCGTCGCTCTAGAGCTTCATCGCCTTTTTGAAGCGCTTCGCGTCGGCGAACATGTCGACGTTCGTGAACACGTACGTCGCGTCGTCGTGCTTCGCGCCGCGCGCGATCTCCGCGAGCCGCTCGATCGCCGGATCCTCGTAGCGCGACTTGTGCCCCGCGGGACCGTGCAGGCGGTAGTAGGCCACCTTCAGCCGCGAGAGCCCCGCGTTCAGCGGATCGCGCGCGGCGAGCGCGCCGACCTCCTGGGTGAGCTCGTCGCACTCGTCCAGATCCCACCCGGGCGGAGGCTCGAAGACGACGCGCTCGAAGCGCTTCTTCACGTTGACGAGGAAGTCGCGCAGGATGGCCTTGTTCGCGCGCGTCGGCGTGAACTCCGGGGGGCCGACGAAGACGGCGAGCTTCGCCTCGAGCTCATCCGCGACCGCCTCGATGCTCTTGAGCGCCGTCTCGATGACCTTGCCGTCCCGAAACCCCTCCTGCCCTATCTCGCGCGGACCGAGCAGGGCGAAGCGAAAGCCGCCTGGAGCTTCGCGCCGCCAGCGCCGGATCGTTCCAGGTCCCGGGAGGGACACATGGGTCTCCTGCACCTCCACGAACATGAACTCGCGGAAATAGCGCGTCGCTGGGACGGGAAAACCGGCGCAGCCGACGGTAATCATCGTCCCCACCCTAGCCCACGCGCGCGCTGGCGAGAAGCCAGACCGATGGATTTCTCGATCGGCTCGCCTGGGCGCCCAAACGATGACGCGGGGGCGCGAGGACGTAGTGGATGCCCGCTCACTCCTCCCTCCCCCTCGCGTCCCCCTCGCGCTGCGGCGCCGCTGGCTCGGAGCACGGGCGCGCAGGAGCGCCGTCGACCGCACCCGCGCCAGCGGCTTGCCCGAACGGCAGCGCGAGCGCCGCGGCGCTGCGATCGACCTTGCGCTGCAGGCGGGCCCGGCGGCGGGCCTGCGCGGGCTCGGGCTCCGCGGTGCCCTGGTCGGCCAGATCGAGGGCGCGGGCGAAGGAGCGCACGTGGTGCTCGTAGAGCTTCGCGAGCTCGAGGCGCACCGAGGGATCGTCGAGCTCGGCCGCGAGGGCCTCGTAGTCCGCGAGCGCCCGCGCCTTGTCCCCGCGCGCCTTGGCGATGTCGCCGCGCGCCCGCCGCGCGACCGCGCCGCCGCCGCGCTCGACGGCCGCGTCCGCGAGCTCGGCCGCGCGCTCGAGCGCGCCCGCCCGCCGCAGCGTCGCGGCCGCCCCGGCGAGATCGCCGGCGGCGAGGCTGCCGAGCGGCTCGCCGTAGAGGCCGACCAGCGCGACCATCGCGAGGACGTCGGCGGCGTTGTGCTCGACGACGCCGAGCAGCGCCTCCTCGTCGCCGGTGCGCAGGAAGTGGGCGTAGCACGCGACGATCTCGCCGCCGGGCACGTCGCCGACGCGCACCCGGCCGAGCACGTCGTGCTCGAGGGCGATGAGGGTGCGGCTCTTCAGGCGGGCCTTGTGGATGCGGCGCGCGACGTGGACGAGATCGAGGTGCGGCAGCTCCGGCGGCGGCGGCAGGCGGTTCATCACGTAGCGCGTGCGCAGGAGCGGCATGTCGAACGCCTTGCCGTTGTACGTGACGATCATCGAGGCGTCGGCGAGGCGCTCGGCGAGGCGGCGCAGGATGGGCTCCTCCTCGCCGAGGCGGCGCAGGAGGAGCTGCTCCATGACGAAGCCGTCGGACGGAGGCTCGCCGAGCGGCCCCGCGCTGTCCGCCCCGGGGTCGAACCAGGCGAGGCCGATCAGGAACGGCACGGTGCCCGTGCCACCTGCGAGGCCCGTGGTCTCCGTATCGAGGAACAGCGCCCGCCGCACGTCGCAGCCGGCGAGCGCCGGATCGAGCGAGAGGAGCGCGAGCATGGCCGGGTCGGCGTCGCGCGCGGCGACGAGCGGCGCGCGGCCGACGCGGGCCGCCGCGAGCGAGCGGGTGCGGCTCGCATAGAGCGGCCCCCCGGGCGTCTGCTCGACATGGAAGGGGAGCTCGCCGCGCGCGGGATCGGCCCTGGGGGTCGGCGGCGCGCCCCGGGCGACGATGCGGGAGATGCGCTCGCGCAGATCATCGAGCGACGGTCGAGCAACGCCCGTCGAGGGCGATGCAGACGCCGCGGCCGGCGCCGCGTCGGTCGGAGCCGGCGCCGCGGCCGCCAGCGCGGGAGGAGCTTCGGAGGGGCCGACGCCGTCCACGGCGGGACCGCGATCGAGCGACGCCTGCTCGACGGCGAGCGGCGCAGCGCCGCGCCGCTCCGCCGGGAGCGGTCCGAGCCGCGCGAGCTTCGATTTGAACGACGTCATCGGCCGGTCGCGAGGTTTCCACGCCGGGCACTGCGCATCAAGTCAGTGATCCAGCGGATGCCGCGTCAGGGATCCTGGCCCGATTTCTGGCGCGCGGCGCTGGGACCGACGCCGAGCTTCGCCCGGATCGAGGCGAGCACCTCGTCGGCCTGCCGCTCGGTCGCGGCGCGATCGCCGGAGTTCTCGATGACGTAGTCGGCCATCGCGACCTTGCTGGCGAGCGGGAGCTGCGCGGCGAGCCGGGCGCGCACGTGGTGTTCGGTCGCGCCGTCCCGCGCCATCGCGCGGGCGATCTGGACCGCCTCGGGCGCAGCGACCACGACGAGCGGGCGGAACGCATCGGCGACCCCGTTCTCGACGAGGAGCGCCGCCTCGTAGCAGGCCAGCGGCTCACCCTGAGCCTGGAGCTCGGCGGCGCGCTCCAGCGTGAGCGCAGTGATGCGCGGGTGCACGATCGCGTTCAGCTGGCGGCGCTTGTCCGGATCGGCGAACACCACCGCTGCGACACGCGCGCGATCGAGCGAACCGTCCGGCGAGACCACCTCCGGGCCCAAGGCGCGCACCACCTCGTCGAGCCCCTCGGTACCCTTCGCCACCACCTCGCGGGCGAGCGCGTCGGCGTCGATGACCGGAAGCCCCCGCGCGCGAAAATGAGCCGCCACCGTGCTCTTGCCGGATCCCAGGCCGCCGGTGAGCCCGAACAGGACGATCCCCATGGCCGCCTCAGCCCCCTCCCTGGAGCGACCGGCACGCCTCTCCGCTGCCTGATCTCGACCCAGCATCACAACGCATCGCGTCAAAACCTACCTTTGTCGCCCCTGCGGTCGAGCGCGGCCGGCGTCGGAAGAAGGTGCGACCTGCGCCGGCGCCCACGTCTGCCCGGAGCGCCTGCCCGCCTCGTGACCACCACGACCCGAGCCTACCTCGAAGGGGGGTCTGCGACCGTCGAGTTTCCTCGCCGTCGGCGCTTAAGAAGTCCGCTTCTCCGGGAATGCAACTACCATAACGGGGTGGTGGCAAAGATCGATGACCGGCCGGAGTCGAGCCTGCACGCCGCGTTCGATCGCTCGGACGCGCACCGCGGCTCGCCGGACAAGCAGCTCGCGTCGTGGCTGTCCGAGCTCGACGTCGGCGTGATCGAAGTCGACGCCGAGCAACGCGTGGTGCGCGTCAACGGGGCAGCGGAGCGGCTGACCGGCTGGTCGATCGTCGAGGCGCGCGGCGCGCTGCTCGATCGCGTGCTCCGGCTGATCCCGGCGGCGGGGACGACGAGCGGAGATCCGGACATCGACGTCGGAGAGATGACGGAGCTGTTCGACGAGGGCGCGCCGGCGAAGGCCGCCGCGCCGCCCGCGCTCACGCCGCGGCGCGAGCCGGTGGCGCCGCTCGCGCCGGTGATCATCGACGAGGGCGCGCTGCGCACGCCGGGCGCGCCGCTCGCCGCGCCCGAGGCAGCTGCGGCGAGTAGACCGACGTCCGCGCGGTACACCGCGCTGCTCGAGCGCCGCGACGGCTCGGTCATCCCCGTCGTCCACACGATCGGCACGCTCACGGGGCGGCCCACGCGCGAGAGCCAGCGCGACTCGAGGCCGCCGCCCGCCCCCGGGCAGCTCATCCTCTTCCGCGAGCTCGGCGCGCCGGGGCCCTTGCCGATCCACCCGGCCAAGCCCCGCTACGACGCGCTGACGCGGCTCCTCGATCGGTACGCGATCATCGATCGCATCGAGGAGGCGCTGAACGACTGCAGGGCGAACAACACGCCGTACGCGCTCTGCTACATCGATCTGGATCGCTTCCGGCTCGTGAACGCCACGTGCGGGCACGAGGCGGGCGACGATCTGCTCCAGTGGGTCGCGACGCGCGTGCACGAGATCGTCGGCCCGAAGGACGCGGCCGGGCGGATCGGCGGCGACGAGTTCGTCCTCTTGCTCGCGGACAAGAGCGAGCGGGAAGCGGAGCGGATCGCGCGCGACCTGCAGATCTGCCTGCTCGAGTTCCGGTTCGGGTGGGCGGAGAAGACGTTCTCGATCGGCGCGAGCATCGGGCTCGTCGTGCTGACCCCGCACTTCGAGCGGGCCGTCGACGTGCTCGGCGCCGCCGATCACGCGTGCCGCATCGCGAAGGAGAACGGGCGCGGGAGGCTGCAGGTCTACCTCGACGACCAGCAGATGACGACGAGCCGGCGCTCGATGCAGTGGGTCGCGAGCCTGCAGCGCCACCTCGCCGAGGGGCGGCTCCGGCTCTACTCGCAGGGCATCCACCCGCTCATCAAGCCGGGCGCGGCGCACACGCCCCACGGCGCGCACTTCGAGGTGCTCGTGCGGCAGCTCGGCGAGGACGGCCGGTTCTATTCGCCGGTCGGCATCATCCAGGCGGCGGAGCAGAGCGGCCTGATCCACGTGATCGATCGCTACGTCGCGCGCCAGGCGTTCCGGCTCATCGGCGCGCTGCCGCAGCACGCGCTGAGGCGCCTCGACACGTGCTCGATCAACCTGTCGGGCGTGTCGCTGCTGCGCGAGGGCCTGCTCGACTTCATCGTCGAGCAGCTGCACCGGGCGCAGGTGCCGCCGAGCAAGATCTGCTTCGAGATCACCGAGACGGCGGCGCTCGCCAACCTCGGCGAGGTGCTGTGGTTCATGCAGGAGCTCGGCGCCATGGGGTGCCGGTTCGCGATCGACGACTTCGGCAGCGGGCACGCGTCGTACGGCTACCTGGAGAGCCTGCCGGTCGACTACGTCAAGATCGACGGCATGTTCGTGCGCGATCTGAAGGACAACTCGCTCCACCGCGCGATCGTGGAGTCGGTGCACCGCATCGGCGACACGCTCGGCATCAAGACCGTCGCCGAGCAGGTGGAGAACCAGGAGATCGCCGATCTGCTCACGTCGATGGGCATCCACTACGCGCAGGGGTGGCACTTCGACAAGCCGCAGCCGCTCGTGGACCTCTGCGGGTCGCTGCGCGCCCAGGGCGAGCCGAGCATCCCGGACGCGACCGGCTCGCCGGAAGGCCGCTGACGCGATCGCGGCGGGAGCCCGGCCGTGCTCGCCGCGCGATCCGCTGGATCCTCCCTAGAAAAGAAGCGCTGACGACGTCGTGAGCGTGACGCCGGCGGCCTGCATCTCGGCGAGCGCGGCGGCGACCCCGGCCTCGGTGATGCCGGCGACGGCGTCGGTCAGGAGCACCGTGCTGTAGCCGCGCTGGGCGAGGCCGAGGGCTGCGGCGCGGACGCAGTAGTCGGTCGCCACGCCGTAGACCACGAGCTCCGGCGCGTCGCCGAGCGCCGCGGCGAGCTCGCGCAGGAACGCCTCGGCAAGCGGGTTCGCGAAGAGGCTGTAGACCTCCTTCTCGAAGTAGACGGCGTGGCTCCTGCGCGCCGCGAGCTCGCGCACCGCCGCGTCGATCGGCGCGCGCTCCACGTTGGGGAGGAAGCGGTAGCGCGGCGGCAGCGTCCCCTCGACCTTCAGCCAGCCCGGCGTCCCCTTCACGCAGTGGTCGGGGAAGCCCGGCTTGCCGCCCTCGGGGGCCGGCGTGTCGTTCGACGCGAACTCCCACGCGTCCCACGCGTGCGAGTCGACCGAGCCGACGATGGGGATCCCGTGCGCGACGGCGTGCTCGGTGAGCCTCCGAAACAGCGCGTTCGGCGAGCCCTTCACGTACAGCGCGCCGGTCTCCTCACAGAAGTCCCGCTGGACGTCGACGTCGACGAACACCCTCGGGGGCGAAGATTGTCGGGGCCATTTACCGCTCGCCATGTCGTCGTCTCCAGTCGTGGGGGGCGCGCGGCCTCTCGCGGCCGCGCACGCCAGGGGGCTCGCTCGCTACCGCTGTCCTGCGCCAGAGGCGACGCGGGCGCGCACCGCCTCCACGAGCGCGCCGAGCCGCGGCGACACGTCGGCCGCGAAGGGCGCGCCCTGCTCGGGCTCGTCGTCGATGGAGAGGAGCGCGTCCGGGAGCCCGGCGAGCTGCGCGCGCGCGCGCAGCCGGACGGCGTCGAGCCCCTCGGGCGGCGCGACCCGGGCGCCGCGCGCCATCACGGGCACGAGCAGCGGCTCGGCGTCGGGGCTCATCGGCTCGGCCTCGAGCGAGATCACGTCGCGGGCGAGCTTCCCCGATCGATCGCGGAAGCGGTGCACCTGGTGCGCGCCGGGCAGGGTCGCCTTCCCTTCCGAGAACTTCGCGATGGGCGTGCGCTCTCCGCCCGCGCCCCGCTCGACGTCGCCGATCTCCACGAGCTTGTAGACGCCGCCCAGCGCCGGGGCGTCGATCGACGTCACGAGGTCCGTCCCGACGCCGTAGAGATCGATCGGCGCCCCGGCGCGCCGGAGCTCGGCGATGCGGTGCTCGTTCAGATCGCCCGAGGCGACGATCTTCGCCGACGTGCAGCCTGCGTCGTCGAGGATCCTGCGCACGGCCACGCTGAGCGCGGCGAGGTCGCCGGAGTCGAGCCGGACCCCCTTCAGCTTGTCGCGCGCGATCGCCGCGGCGCGCGCCGCGCCGACGAGCGTGTCGTAGGTGTCGACGAGCAGGATCGCCGCGCTCGGGAAGACGGCGACGTAGGCCTCGAACGCGGCCTGCTCCGTCGGGTGAGCCATGGTCCACATGTGCGCGGCCGTCCCGAGCACAGGGATGCCGAAGCGCATCCCGGCCTCGACGTTGGAGGTGCCGATACAGCCGACCGCGTACGCGGCCCGCGCAGCGTCGATCGCCGCCTCCGGGTGTGCCCTGCGGCTGCCGAACTCGATGACCCCCGCGTCGCCGGCGGCCAGGACGACGCGCGCGGCCTTCGATGCGATCGCGGTAGCGTGGTTGATGGCGGACAGGGCGAACGTCTCGATGAGCTGCGCCTCGATGAGCGGCGCCGTGACGCGCAGGACCGGCTCGTTCGCGAAGAACGCGGTCCCCTCGGGGATGGCCCAGACGTCGCCGTGGAAGCGGAAGTCCCGCAGGTAGCCGCAGAACGCCGGCGTCATCGCGTCCGCGAGGGCGGGCAGCGCGCTCAGGTAGGCGATCTGCTCCTCGGTGAAGCGGAGCTCCTCAAGGTAGCGCATGACCCGCGCGAGGCCCATCGCGACAAGGAAGCGCCGGTGCCGGGGCAGCCGCCGCACGAAGAGCTCGCACGTCGCGACGCGCGAGGCCATGCCGCGGTGGAAATAGCCCGCCGCCATGGTCAGCTGGTAGAGATCGGTGTGCAGCGCGTCCACAGATCATGGCTAGAGACGCTGGACGTACGGGTCAACCGGAAGATCGCGTGGCGTGAGGCGGTGTGCCGGCCATCCTCACGATCGCTCCCCGGGCCGCCGCGGGCAGCCCCCCGCGACGGCCGCGGCTGGACTAAGCTCCGCGGCCATGGCGGCGAAGATCCTGGACGGCAAGGCGATCGCGCAGAAGGTCCGCGACGAGGTGCGGGAGGGGGTGGCGCGCTTCGTGGCCGCCCACGGTCGGCCCCCCGGCCTCGAGGTGGTGCTCGTCGGTGAGGACCCGGCCAGCGTGACGCACACGCGGAGCAAGGAGCGGATGTCGAACGAGGTCGGCATTCGAGGACGGCTCCGCGCGCTCCCGGCCGCGACGACCGAGGCCGAGCTGCTCGCCTGCGTCGCGGAGCTCGACGCGGACGACACCGTCGACGGGATCCTCGTCCAGCTGCCGCTGCCGGCGCACATCCGCGCGCACGCCGTGCTCGACGCCATCGATCCCGCGAAGGACGTCGACGGCCTCCACCCGGTGAACGCAGGGCTGCTCGCGATGGGCCGCCCGGGCGGCATCGCGCCGTGCACGCCGGTCGGCTGCATGCGCCTGCTCGCCGAGGCGGGCGTCGAGCTCGCCGGCGCCCGCGCGGTGGTGGTGGGGCGGAGCAACCTCGTCGGCAGGCCGATGGCGCAGCTGCTGCTCGCGCGGCACGCGACGGTCGCGATCGCCCACACGCGCACGCGCGATCTGAAGGCGCTCTGCCGCGAGGCCGACGTCCTCGTGGCGGCGGCGGGCAAGGCGAAGCTCATCGGCGGCGACTGGATCAAGGAAGGGGCCACGGTGATCGACGTCGGCATGAACCGCGACGACGCGGGCAAGCTGGTGGGCGACGTCGATTTCGACGCCGTCAGGGAGCGGGCCGCCTGGATCACGCCGGTGCCCGGCGGCGTCGGCCCCATGACGATCGCCTCGCTGCTCGAGACGACGCTGCGCGCCGCGGAAGCGCGCGTCGCGAAGCGGTAGCGATGGCCGTGACGAGGGGGCTCGCGCCCGCGCCGCACCCCGACGCCGACGCGGAGGACGCCTCCGCCGCCGAGCGCGCCGCGGCGTTCGTCGCGCGCGAGACGGCCGTCGCCTGCCCGCCGTTCGTCCCCGAGGTCAAGCTCCACCTGGCGACCGAGGTCACGCCGCTCTGGCACGCGACCGAGGCGGCGCTCACGCGCGCGGGCGTGCCGCCGCCGTACTGGGCGTTCGCGTGGGCGGGCGGGCAGGCGCTCGCGCGGTACCTCCTCGATCATCCCGCGACGGTCTCGGGCAAGCGCGTCCTCGACCTCGCCTCCGGCGGCGGAGTCGTCGCGATCGCCGCGGTGCTCGCCGGCGCCGCGCGCGTGAGCGCCGCCGACATCGATCCGTTCGCCGCGGCGGCGCTCCGGCTGAACGCGGGCCTGAACGGCGTCACCGTCGACGTGATCACCGAGGACCTCACGGCGAGCACCGCGACGGCCGCGTGGGACGTCATCGTGGCGGGCGACGTCTGCTACGAGCGCGCGATGGTCGACCGCGTGCTCCCGTGGCTGCGCCGAGAGGCCGCGCGCGCCACCGCGGTGATCGTCGGCGATCCCGGGCGCGCCTATTGCCCCTCGGAGGCGGTCGAGGAGCTCGCGCGGTACCAGGTCCCCACGTCGCTCGACCTCGAAGGCCGCGAGCAGCGCGAGACGCGGGTGCTGCGGCTGCTGCCGCGCCGTTCGGGCCGCGAGGGGAGGCAGCCCGGCCGGTAGGCGGCGTCCGGAGGCGCGGCGCCTCACGGGCCGAGGCGCCGCCTACTACTCCGCGCCGAGCCGTCCTCCGTTCAGCCGGCGCACGTGCCCCCCGGTCGCCGCCGCGAAGGCCGCGTCGTTCGTCGTGAGGAGCGTCGCCTTCCCCTCCGCGCGGCGCTGCTCGATGAGCTCCAGCACCGTGCGCGCCCCCTCGGCGTCCAGCCCGTTGGTCGGCTCGTCGATCACGAGCAGCCAAGGATCGCCCACCAGCGCCGCGAGAACGAGCGCGCGCTTGCGCTGACCGAACGACAGGCCGGAGAGCCGCCGTCGGTAGAAGGCGGCCGCGCCGAGCCGCTCGATCCACGCGCGCCACGCGCCGTCGAGCGGCGGCGCCTGCTTGAGCGCGCGCACGAGGGCGCAGAGCTCCGCGACCTGGAGATCGGGCAGCGCCTCGGTCGCGTCGGGCGCGTAGCCGAGCCGGCGCCGCGCCGAGGCCGCGGCGCCGTGGACGGCCTCCCCCGAGAGCGTCACGGCGCCGCGATCGGGCTCCAGCAACCCGACGACGACCCGCAGCAAGGTCGATTTGCCGGCGCCGTTTTCGCCCATCACGACCGCCACCTCCGAAGGTCCGCAGCGGAGTTCGACGCCCGAGAGCACGTCCCTGCCCGAGAGCCGCTTGTGGATCCCCATCGCCTCCAGCGTCACAGCGCCCTCCCCTCTCCTGCCGCCGCGCCGCGCCCGCGCCCCGGCGAGAGCCAGCGCGCGCCGGCGGGCCCCGCGAGCAGCGCGGCCGCCGGAGCGAAGGCCGCGAGCGCGAGATCACCCAGCGTCCACGCGGCCGCGATCGACGCCGCGATCGCCGCGAGCACCGAGAGCAGCACCCGGCTGCTGTCGCGGCCGTCCTGCCGCACGGACCACCGGACGCAGCCGAGCGCGATCGCGGCGAGGAGCAGCCCCGCGAGCCCCGCGCCACCGACCAGGCGCAACGTCACCGAGGGGGCCGCGCCGGTGAGCGCGCCGACCACCGCGCCGTGCCCGAGCGCGAGCGCGACGAGCGGCGCGGCCACCGCCGCGGCGACGGCGCCCGCGCGGAGCCCGGCCGCCGCGCCGCACGCGTCGAGGAGCCACGCGAGCCGCCGCTCCTCGCGCAGGACCGGACCGGAGAGGCCAGCGCCCGCGCAGAGCACGACCGGCGCGAGCGCGACGAGCGACGCCGCGGCGAGCGACCCGCCGCCGAACCGCCCGCTGTTCCGGGCCCAGGCCGCCGCGGCGAGCGCGCCGATCGCCGCGAGCGCGAGGCCCCGCACGAGGACCGCGCGGTGGCCACGGACGAGCGCCGCCAGGTAGGCGAGCGCGAGCGCGACCAGCGCAGGCGCCGCCGATGGAATCATCGAGCGCTCGCGGCCGGCGGGGATCTCTGGCGCGCGGGCGACGGCCGCGCGCAGCCCGACGGCCAGCGCGGGCGCGGCGCACGCGAGCAGCACCGACGCCGGGGCCCCGAGCGCGATGGCGCCCACGAGCAGCGCGAGGGCCGAGAGCTCGCGCGCGCCGCGCGGACGGGCGAGGAGCATGCAGCGCGCCGCGAGCGCCGCGGCGCCGGCGGCGCAGCCGGCGAGCGCGCCGGCGCCGACCGCCCAGAGCGCCACCCACGGGAGCTCGGCGACGGCGAGGAGCAGCGCGTGAGCCGAGAGCAGCTCGCGGCGCGGGACCGGCAGCGCGCGGAGAAAGAACGTCGCCGGAGCGCGGAGCAGCGCGCGCGCCGCCGGCGTCCCGACGAGCAACCACGCCCCCCACAGCGCGACCCGGAACAGGGGCGACTCACCCGCGAGGCCCGTGAGCTGCGAGGGGTGCATCCCGTTGCCGCCGAACACGACCGCCGCGACGAGGCCCATGCCCATGTACAGCGGCATGGCGCGCGCGAAGGCGTCCTTCCCGGCCGTCGAGACCAGGACGCGCACGACGAGGGCGAAGCGGCGCAGCACGTCACGTGCTTGTACCCCACGGCGGGCCGGATGCTCCCCATCGGAAGCGCATGACGGGGCCGCTCCACGAGCCGATCGCGGCGAGGGAGCGGATCCCCTCGCCGCGACGGTGTCCTGTTGCGATGGATCCGGACCGGAAGCGGCGGCCGCGCCGCCCCCCTACCGCGCTGGCCAGCGCGACGGTCGTCCCCGCCCGCGTGGCCGGTGTCGCGGAGCGCGCCGGAAGCAGTAGACTCGACCGGGTGAGCCGCTCCCCTGGGCGCCGTGGCCCCAACCCATCGCAGCTCTCGCTGTTCGGTGCAGCGCCGGAGCCCGCCGCTGCCGAGGCGGCGCGCGAGCGCGACGCGATGGCGGCGGTCTACGACGACGCCGCCCGCCTGGCGGCGCGGCTGCCGCCGGGGCTCCACCTCGGCACGAGCTCGTGGAGCTTCCCCGGCTGGCAGGGCCTCGTCTACGCCGCGCGGCAGAGCACGGAGGAGCTCGCGCGCGATGGCCTCGCCGAGTACGCCCGGCACCCGCTGCTCACGACGGTCGGAATCGACCGCAGCTTCTACGCCCCCGTCCCCGACAGCGACTTCCGCCGTTACGGAGCGCAGCTGCCGGACGGCTTCCGCTGCGTATCGAAGGCGCTGCACGCCGTCGTGTCCCAGACGCTGGAGCGATCGCAGACCCCGCCTAACGAGGACGAGGGGCGCGGCGCGGGCCCCGCTCGCCTCGAGCCGAACCCGGATTTCCTCTCGGTGCCGCTCTTCCTCTCGCGCGTCGCCGCGCCGCTGCTCACGGTGTTCCGGGCGCACGCGGGGCCGGTGCTGCTCGAGCTGCCCCCGGTCGGCCCGCCCCACCGGCTCCCGCCGGCCGCGTTCTTCGAGCGGCTCGACGCGTTCCTCGGCGCGCTGCCGCGCGAGCTCTCCTGCGCGGTCGAGCTCAGGGAGCGCGCCTATTTCACCGGCGAGTACCGGGAGATCCTTGGCGCGCGCGGCGTCGCCCACGCCTACAGCTACTGGCGCAACATGCCGTCTCCCGGGGCCCAGGCCGATGTGGTGCCCGTCTCGAACGCCCCGTTCGCGGTCGTCCGGCTCTCGCTCAAGCCCGGTCGCCGCTACGAGGCGGAGAAGCGCCGGTTCCACCCGTTCAACCGGGTGGTCGAGCCGGATCCCGAGATGCGCGCGGAGGTCGCGCAGATCCTCTGCGAGGCCGCGGCGCTGCGCATCGAGAGCTTCACGCTCGTGAACAACAAGGCCGAGGGCTCGGCGCCCCTGACCGTGCGCGCCATCGCCGAGGAGGTCGCCGCAGCGTGGCGCGAGCCCACGGCGCCCACGACGACCGCCGGCGGGTGAGCCCGACCAGGGCAGGACGGAGCGGGCCGGCGCGACGCGCGCGCCAGCGCCGCGGAGAGGACAGGCTGGAAAGGGTCGCCGTGCGGGCAGCCTCGGGGCCGCGCGGCGCGCCCCTCCCCGCTACCGCGCGCGAAAAGGGCTCTCCTCGCCGTACCATTCGTGCAACACCTCGTGCGCCATGGCCCGAGCGCCGGCGCGCCGGCCGCGGCAGAGGACGCGCACAGCGCTTGGAGGTGCCCAGTGAATCGCAGTGAAGCTCCGGCCCGCGCCGATGTGGTCATCGTCGGCGCCGGCCACAACGGTCTCGTCGCCGCCGTCCTCCTCGCCCGCCGCGGGCTCGACGTGGTGGTGCTCGAGGAGAAGGACGCGGTCGGCGGCGCGGTGAAGACCGAGCACCCCTTCCAGAAGGCGCCGGGCCTCGGCGTCTCGAGCGGCGCCTACCTGCTCGGGCTCGCCCCCCCCGAGCTGCTCCGCGAGGTCGGCGTCGCCCTCCCCCTCCGGCGGCGCGATCCGCACTATTTCCTCCCGACCACGGACCGGCGCTACCTGCTCTTCGGCTCGGACCAGGCCGCGATGAAGCGGCAGTTCCTTGAGTTCTTCTCCCAGGACGACTGGGACGCGAACAGCGCGCTCCAGGCCGAGCTCGCCGCGCTCCGGGACGACATCGCCCCGACGTGGCTCGCGGAGCCGCTCTCCATCGAGGAGACGGCGGAGCGTTACGTGCGGCCCGCCCTCCGGCAGACGTTCGTGGCGCTCTGCCGGGGCACGATCTCCGACTACCTCGCGCGGTTCGGCTGGAAGAGCGATCTCCTCAAGGCGATGTACGCCGTGACCGACGCCTTCTCGGGGCTCGCGGGCGGCTTCGAGTCGCCCGGCACCGGCATGAACTTCCTCATCCACAACATGTGCCGCCTCCCCGGCGCGGACGGGACCTGGATGATCGTCGAGGGCGGCATGGGCACGATCTCCCGCCTCTTCGCCGAGAAGGCGAGGGCCGAGGGCGCGACGATCGTCACCGGCGCGCGCGTCGCGCGGATCGAGGCGTCCGGGGGCGCCGTCTCCGGCGTGCTCCTCGAGGACGGCACGCGCATCGCCGCGAAGGTGGTCGTCTCGAACGCCGATCCGTACCGCACCCGCGCGCTCGCCGGCGAGGCGGCGATCGGGGCCTCGCTCTCGGCGCGGCTCGACGCGCTCGCGAAGGACGGCTCGACGCTCAAGGTCAACATGGCGCTGACCGGCCTGCCCACGTTCACGTGCCTCCCGGAGGATCGCGGGCAGTTCGGGCCGACCATCCACCTCCTGCCCGACGAGGACGTCGTGATGGACACGCTGCGGCAGGCCCACCGCGACGCGATGAGCGGGCGCCTCCCGGAGTTCCCCGCGATCGAGTGGTACTTCCACACGCCGATCGACCCGAGCCTGCGCGACGCGGAGGGCCACCACAACGCGGCGCTCTTCGTGCAGTGGGTGCCCTACGCGCTCGCGGGCGGCGAGACGTGGGACGAGGCCGCGCCGCGCTACGTGAAGCACCTCCTCTCGATCTGCGATCGCTTCGCGCCTGGGATGAGCGACCTCGTGCTGGAGACGTTCACGCTGGCGCCGCCGGACATCGAGCGGCACTTCGGGATCACGAAGGGGCACATCCACCACATCGACAACAGCTTCGGCTTCGCCGATCGCGTACCTTACCGGTTCGGGCTCGCCGGGCTCTACTCGTGCAGCGCGGGGACGCACCCGGCCGGGTCGGTCATCGGCGCGGCTGGGCACAACGCAGCGAAGGCCGCGCTCGCCGACCTCGGCAAGTGAGACGTGCGCCGGCGGTCAGGCCGCCGCGCCGGCGCCGTCACGCCGCCGCGCGCGCAACCGTCCCCTTCGCCGTCACCACCGCGCGCTCGAGCGGGGCGCCGGCGCCGAGGACCACCTGCGCGCCCGGCCAGACCACACACCCGCGCGCCGCGCCCGCCCCCTCGACCCGCGCCCCCGCCCCGACGACGCTGCCCGCCACGTCCACGCCTTCGGCGACGGACGCCCCCGGGCCGACGTAGCTCCGCAAGCCGCGCTGCGAGAGCCAGCGCGCGCTCGCCGCCAGGTACGCGGCCAGCGTTCCGATGTCGTGCCACACGGCGGGCGCCGCGAACGTCGCGAGCGAGCGCCCCTCGCGCAGCCACGGCAGGTACACGTCCCCCACCATGCACCCGCGCGGCGGCAGCCTTCGCCGGAGCGCCCCGCCGACCACGTGCACGCCCACGAAATCGCCGCCCGCGACCTCGTCACCGAAGCGCTCGCCGCGGAGCCGCACCACCTCGCCCCGCGCGCCGACGCCGACCGTCCCCTCCCCGGCCGGCCGCGGCGCGACAGCGAGCGTCGCGCCCGCGCCGTGATGGCCGTGCGCCGCCGAGAGCGCCGCCACGTCGAGATCGATCAGGATGTCGCCGTTCCAGAGGACCACGTCGCCCTCGCCGAGCGCGCCCGCCGCGTTCGCGAGGCCCCCGGCGGTGCCGAGGGGCTCCGGCTCGTGCAGGACCTCGACGGGCACCGGGAACGCCGCGAGCAGATCGCGCGAGAATCGCTCCGCGAGGTGGGACTTGTTCACCGCGACGCGAACGACGCCGCCCGCGGCGAGCCGCTCGGCGATGTGCGCGATGAGCGGCCGATCGCCGAGCCACAGGAGCGGCTTCGGCATCTCGTCCGTGAGCGGGCGGAGCCGGGTCCCGAGCCCCGCCGCGAGGATCATGGCAGAGGCCATGGCCGCGAGGATCGCCCCTTCACGGGGAACGTTCAAGAAATCGAGGTCGCCACGGCGCGACCGCGCAGCCGCGCGCCGGCGCCAGCGGAGATCGCGGCCATCGGCCCGATCCCTCGTTCAGCTCACTCCCCCCGCTCGGGCAGCCCCCGCGCCGCGCGCTCGAGCAGCTCGTGCCCCGTCGCGTCCCCCTCCTCGATGTGCGCGACACCGATGCGGAGGGTCATCCGGAAGGGCGTCGTGGCCGCTCGCCGGAAGCGGTGCTGGCGCACCTTCTCGCCGAGCACCTTCGCGAACGCGGACGCCCGCGTCCGGCCGATCCCGGGGCAGACGATCGCGAGGGTGTCGCGGCGGTAGCGCCCGAGCAGCCCGCCTTCCGGCACGTAGATCCTGACGATGCGCGCGAGATCGCCGAGGATGCGATCGACCCCGGCTCGGCCCTGCGTCTCCTCGATGCCCTGGAGCCCCTCCACGCTGAGCAGCAGCAGCGAGAGCCTCCTCGTCCGCTGCTCCCTGGCGCGCTGCACCTCCTTCTTCAGGAAGGCCCGGAGCCGCTCCTCGTGGACGACCGCGGCGAGGTCCTCGTCGCGCTGGCGTGACTCGCCGGCCTTGGGCCCTGGTTCCGGAGGCTTTGGCCCGGGGTCCGACGGCGAGCTGGCGCGCCGGTCGTCGGCGGCGCGCCGGTCGTCCGCGTCGACCCCGCGGGTCTCGACCCCGCGGCGGGACGACGGCGGCGGGTTCGTGGGCCGCTCGGGCGGGGGCGGCGTCGACGGGGCGGGCGCGCCGAGCGCCTCCGCCATCAGCGTGACGGCCGCCGTGGCGCGCTCGAAGCGGTCCTTCGGGTCGATCGCGGTCGCCTGCTGGAACCACGCGTCGAAGGCGGGCGGCAGCCGGATGCTGCTGCGGCGCCGCGCGGCGCGGGCGCTCGGAGGCTCGGGCAACCCTGCCACCATCCGCTGGAGGAGCGCGTAGACCGACGGCAGGACGTTGGCCTCGGTCAGCCAGTACGGGCTGCCCACGAGCAGCGCGAAGGCGACATGCGCGAGCGCATGGATGTCGGTCTTCGGCCCGACGGCGACGTCGCCGCGGATCTGCTCGGGCGCCATGTAGAGGGGCGTCCCGACCATTGCCGTGCGGTCCGCCATGCTGCGGTGCGCCACGACCTTCGCCAGCCCAAAATCAAGGACCTTCACGCAAGGGGAGCCGTCGTCCCGCCTCGTCAGGAAGAGGTTTGCCGGCTTGAGGTCCCGGTGGACGATGGCGGCCGCGTGCATCTTGTCGAGCGCGCGCGCGACCTGGCCCAGGTAGAGCACCACCTCGGCCGGCGGCAGCGGGCCGCGGCGAGCCGACAGGCTCGCGAGCTCCTCACCCTGGAGCAGGTCCATGACGAGGAACGGCATCCCCGAGTCGGCGTCGATGCCGGCATCGGAGATGTGAACGATGTGGTCGCTCTCGATCCCGCCCGTGATCTTGGCTTCCTGGGCGAACCGGGCGCGCTGGGCCGGGTCCTGGATGGAGCCGGGGAGCATCACCTTGAGCGCTCGGCGGCGGTCCGTGACCACGTCCACGACCTCGTACACCGCCCCCATCCCGCCCGTCTTGATGGGGCGCACGACGCGGTACCGCCCATGGAAAGGCGTGTCGGGTCGGAGCTGCGCGAGGCTCGGCGGATCCATAGGGTGATCGCGGCCCTGGGAGCATAGATCGGACCGGGCCTTGTCCGGTCGCCGTTCGCGCCCCCCGAGGTGGGGTGGGCAGCTGGTGTGTGCCGGAAAACTCGACGCCTCCGGCGGCCGCGTGGTAGCTCCGCCGGGTGGGTTTCTCTGCGCTCGCCGTCCTCTCCGCCGCGAGGCGGAGCTCCGCGCCCTGGGCCGCGGCCGCGTTGCTCGGCCTCGGCGCCGTGACCCTCATCACAGCGCCGAGCTGCGGCAACGACGCTGTGGGCGTCGACGCCTGCCGGCGGATCGAGCAGGCCCGGTGCGAGGCGGCCGCCGTGTGCCCGGAGTGGATCGGCTCCGGGGACGCCGAAGAGCGGGTGAACACCTGCGTCGAGTTCTACTGGGACCAGTGCCTGCACGGCTTCGAGAGCGGCGCCGGCGGCGGCCAGACCGTGGCAGAGCCGACGACCCTCCAGGTCGATGCCTGCGTTGCCGCCGTCGGCGAGGCGCGCGCCTGCGCCAGCGCCAAGGTCGCGTCCATGGCGGAGTGCTCTGCGACGCCGCTCGCCGCGGGCGTGGACCGCGCGATCACCCCCTGCAAGGTGATCACCGCGCAGGCGGAGGCGCTCGAGGCCTGCGCGTTCGTCGCCGCCCCGAACAGCGGCGGCGCCGGCAGCGGCAGCTCTGGCAACGCGGGCAGCGGCGGCTCCGGCGGCGGCAGCGCGGGCAACGGCGGCGGCAGCGATGGCTCCGGCGGCGGCAGCGGCGGCTCCGGCGGCAGCAGCGCGGGCAGCGGTGGCTCCGGCGGCGGCAACGGCGGCTCCGGCGGCTCCGGCGGGTCCTAATACAGCTGCGGAAGGAGCCTGCGCTGACGCGATGAGCGGCGACAGCGTGCCCGCGGCGCTCCATCGACGTGAAGAGGCGTTGCGGGGTCGGTTCCCGTAGAGAGCGGGCGCCCGCAGCTTCCGCGAGCTCATCACCGCCTCGCGAGCGCGAGCGGCGCATCGGGCAGCTCGCCCGCGAGCGCCGCCTCCGCCGGCGCCTCCTCTCGCGGGCTTCGCTCGGCCGCGCGCCGTGCCCGGCGCCGCGCCCGCGCAGCTGGGCCGCGTTTCATGTGGCGCCGTTCCCCGGCTTGGACTAGTGCCCCCTGCCGATGGGCCGAGCTCGAGCTGGTTTCGGAACGTTGTTCGCTGCGGATCACGCGCGCGGGCGCTCCCCGCGACTCCGGGCCGGACGGTGCGCCCTGGCGCTCGCCGTCCTCGCGCTCACGGCCTGCGCCGACGGGTCCAACGGCGACGACGACGTGCAGCTCGGGACGTCGATGACCATCGACCCGCTCGCCTTCCTGGGCGACGTCCAGTGCTCGGGTTCGGACGAGCTGGAAGCCATCCGCAGCTACGTCGCCACGCTCACCGACAACAGCGCGGAGGGCGGGCCGTCCCCCCTCGCCTCGTCGCCGCCAATCTCCTGTGCGTGGAGCGTGTCGTTCACCTCCGTCGTCGAGGGGCACGAGTACACGGTCAGGATCGACGGCTACGGGGGGGAGTTCGCCGATGAGCTCACGCCCAAAGGTGGCGAGACCTCCGGAAACCCCGAAATGCTGCTCCCCAACGGTGACAAGGCCGACCCGATCTGGACGTGGGAGTGCCCCGACCCCGACGCCCCGGACGGCGCCGGCTCGATCGTGGCGGAGAAGGACGTAGAAATCGTCGTCCGGACGTGCGCCAAGCCCACCCGCGTCGAGCCTTGACCCTTCCGGCGCCCCCGGTGTGTCGCCTCATGCTCCCACCGCGCCGTCCAGCTCCCCCGCCCAGGACGCTCCCGCGCTCTCGCTGCGCTGTCCGGCCCCCCTGATGCGCCCTCGCCAGACGCCTCGCGGCGTCCGGCGAGGAGCCGGCGGCAGGCCGCGATCCGCGCCCGCGCGCGTGGTCAGGAACGCCCTCTGAGGCCGGCAAACCCTTTGCGCCGGCCTGCCCCTTGGAGTACCTGAACGCATCCGTCGCATCCCCTGAACAGCGTGGGTCATAGGGCGGGCGGCGAAGGCCGGACTCCACCTCGTCGCTCGTCGTTCGAGGCCAGGGCCGCTTCTGCTGCTCCGCTCGACGCTCGAGCCGCGCTGGGATGGGCCTCTACGACGGGGGCCGAGCGCGCGCCGCGCCCGCCCCCCGCGCCTCGGGTGCAGGTCCCCCATGGAAGAGACGTCGAACATCCAGCAGAAGGTTCCGGTCAGCATCCAGGACGAGCTCCGGACGAGCTACCTCGACTACGCGATGAGCGTGATCATCGGCCGCGCGATCCCGGACGTGCGCGACGGCCTGAAGCCGGTGCACCGCCGGATCCTCTACTCGATGAACGAGCAGAAGATCGGCCCCACCGGCTCGCACAAGAAGTGCGCGCGCGTCGTCGGAGACGTCCTCGGCAAGTACCACCCGCACGGCGATCTCGCGGTCTACGACGCGCTCGTCCGGATGGGGCAGACCTTCAGCCTGCGCTACCCGCTCATCGACGGGCAGGGCAACTACGGCTCGGTCGACGGCGACTCGCCCGCGGCCATGCGGTACACGGAGTCGCGCCTGTCGCGGATGGCCGTCGAGCTGCTCGCCGATCTCGACAAGGACACTGTCGACTTCGTCCCGAACTACGACGACTCGGAGCTCGAGCCGAGCGTCCTGCCGGCGAAGTTCCCGCAGCTCCTGGTGAACGGATCCGGCGGCATCGCCGTCGGCATGGCGACGAACATCCCGCCGCACAACCTCGGCGAGATCATCGACGCGACGATCGCCATCATCCGCAACCCCGACATCACCCTGGAGGAGCTGCTCCACCTCGTCCCGGGCCCCGATTTCCCGACCGGCGGCCTCATCTACGGCAAGAGCGGGATCGTGCAGGCGTACACGACCGGCCGCGGCTCGATCACGATGCGCGGGCGCCACCAGGTCGAGAAGACGATGAAGGGCGACCGCGAGCAGATCGTCTTCACCGAGATCCCCTACCAGGTGAACAAGGCCCGGCTGGTCGCGAAGATCGCCGAGTGCATGAAGGAGAAGCGCATCGAGGGGATCAGCGAGGTGCGCGACGAGAGCGACCGCGAGGGGATGCGGATCGTCATCGAGCTGAAGAAGGACATCTTCCCGCAGGTGGTCGTCAACCAGCTCTACCGGCTGACGGACCTCCAGGCGACGTTCGGGGTCATCAACCTGTCGATCGCGAACGGGCGCCCCGCGGTGCTGAGCCTGAAGGACACGCTCTCGCACTTCATCGAGCACCGGCGCGAGGTCGTGACGCGGCGCTGTCGGTTCGAGCTCCGGCAGGCCGAGGCGCAGCGCGAGCTCGTCGAGGGGCTCGGGATGGCGACGAGCGACATCGATCGCATCGTCGCGACGATCCGGGCCTCGAGCGATCCGGAGGAGGCGCGGGAGAACCTGCAGAAGCTGCCGCTCCGGGGGCTCGGCGAGTTCCTCCGGCGCGCCGGCCGCCCGGAGCCCGAGTGCGCCGAGGCCGACGGCCGCGGCGACTACTTCCTGTCGGAGCGGCAGGCCAAGGCGATCCTCGAGATGCGGCTGTCGCGCCTGACCGGCCTCGAGCGGGAGAAGCTCGCGAAGGAGTACGGCGAGCTGTCGCAGACCATCGAGCGGCTCCGGGCGATCCTGGCCGACATGGGGCTGCTCATGAATGTGATCGTGATGGAGCTCGAGGAGATCAAGGAGCGCTTCGGCGACAAGCGGCGCACCGAGATCGTCCCGGCCGAGGCCGAGATCCAGATGGAGGACCTGATCCAGGAAGAGGACATGGTCGTGACCATCTCGCACGCCGGCTACCTGAAGCGGACGCCGACCTCGACGTACCGGGCGCAGCGCCGCGGCGGCAAGGGGATGGTGGGGATGGAGGCGCGCGAGGAGGACTGGGTGAGCCAGCTCTTCGTGGCGTCGACGCACTCGTACGTCTTCTTCTTCAGCGACAAGGGCAAGGTCTTCGTCAAGAAGGTCTACGAGATCCCGCAGGCGCCTCGGAACGCGAAGGGCCGGGCGATCGTGAACTTCGTCGGGATGGAGCCGGGGGAGAAGGTCGCGGCGATCACGCCGGTGCCGAGCTTCGACGGCGAGACGTTCGTGGTGACGCTGACCCGCCGCGGGCAGATCAAGAAGACGGCGCTCAACGAGTACGAGAACTACCGGGACAAGGGGATCATCGGCGTGCGGATCGAGGAGGGCGATCAGCTCTTCACGGCGGCGCTCACCGACGGCAAGCGCGAGCTCGTGATCGCGACGCGGAGCGGGATGAGCATTCGCTTCCCCGAGGACCAGGTGCGCCCGACGGGCCGCGCGACGATGGGCGTGAAGGGCATCGAGCTCGACGAGGGCGACGTGGTGGTGGGCCTCGGCGTGAGCGGCGACGGGCGCGACCGGGTGCTCGCGGTGTGCGAGCGCGGATACGGCAAGCAGACGCCGCTCGAGGAGTTCCGGCTCCAGAGCCGCGGCGGCAAGGGCGTCATCCTCATCGACGCGAGCGAGCGGAACGGGCCGGTCGTGGGCGTCGCCATGGTGAGCCCGAGCGACGAGGTGCTGATCGTGACCGATCGCGGGCAGATGATCCGCACCAAGACGAGCGAGATCCGCGAGACGGGGCGCAACGCGCAGGGCGTGCGGATCATGCACGTCGGCCAGGACGAGCGGGTCGTCGCCGTCGAGGCCTTCGCGGCGGACGCGGCCGAGGCCGAGGAGGGCGGGTCGACGCCGCCGGCGGCGGGCGTGGACGGGACCAACGGGGTCGCGGATCACGCGGGCGAGAACGGCAGCAGCGAGGTCAACTAGAGGTCGACCGGGCGGGGAGCTCGGTGGCCAACGAGGCCCGCTAACTCGGTCACGTGCTCGTCGTGGGCGCCCATCGCGACGAGCGCGTCGGCGAGCTGCAGTACATACTCGACGTTCGAGCCGCTCGGGCCGTCCGACGCAAGCACCTGAGCGGCAATCTCGGGGAGCGGCGCAGCGCCCAGGTAGTCGGGGTTATCCGGCGTGGCCAGGTACACGATGGCCGACCGGGCCGCGATCTCCGCGCGCACCGCCGCCCCGTCCGCAAGGTGGAGCGGCACGTCGTGGCGCGCATAGCCGCCCTTCTCGCGGTGGTCCAGCGCGCGGAGCACCTCGTCGAGCTCGGCCTCGGCAACGCGATAGGCCATCCCCCAGCAGCGCGCGCCAGGCGACGGAATCAGCGTGACCACCCGCCCGGGCGCCCCAGGGACGCCCCGATGATCGGTGGACCCCTGCCAGAAGCGGCGGGCCCACCCCGTGATGTACCCGGGCACCATCTGCTCGAAGCGGAAGGCCGGCCGCCAGATCAACGAGCCGTAACCGAAGATCCACGTCTCGCGGTGCACGGGGCGATTGTACCAAACCGCGCCGGCCGTCAGCCGCCGCAGCTCACCCCTCGAGCAGCTCGAACCGGATCCCCGCCGCCTGAAGCCGCTCGATGAGCCGCTCCCCCATCGCGACGACCGGCGTGATGACCCCGGCGCGCGCCGGCAGCCGCTCGCGGTCGAACGCCATGCAGAGCGCCGACTCTGCCACCATCTTGGCCGTCTCCGAGTAACCGGGATCGCCGCCGCTCACCCGCGTCACCACCTTGCGGGACGCGCTCTTCCCCTGGAAGGTCACCTGGAACCAGCTGCGCGCCCGCTCCTCCGCGCTCGGCCCCTCCCCCGGACTCCGCACCTTGCGGAGCAGCTCCCGCGTCGGTCCCACCTTGGCCAGCGCCGTGACCGCGCCGAAGCCGGCGATCCCCATCACGAGCTGCAGCCCGGACTTGACCTGCACGTTGTGGCTGTACTGGAAGTCGGGGCCGTAGGCGTCGAGCTCCCGCGCGCTCCGCAGCACGACGAGCGGATCGATGCTGGGCATCGGGCAGAGCCATGCGCGCAGCCCTTTCTCGTAGTGGATGCGCGTCTTGAGCCCCCGCACCCTGCGCGCCCCGTGCGCGTCCTCGCCGCGCGCGGCGCCCTTCCTTGGGCCGGGGCGCGCCATGATCTCGAGCAGCGACTGCCAGGTGCCGCCGGAGAAGCTGCCGTGCGCGCGCACGATGCCCTCCACCACGATCGGCTCGCCCGCGGGGAGCTTCGTCACCGTGAAGAGCACCCCGAGGTCATGCGGGATGCTGTCGAAGCCGCAGCAGTTGACGATCCGCACGCCCCGCGCGCGGGCAGCCTCGTGGTGGCGCTCGATGAGGCGGTCGACGAACCCGGGCTCGCCGGTGAGATCCGCGTAGTCCGTGCCCGCGCGGATGCACGCCTCGACGAGCGGCTCGCCGAGCGCCGTGTAAGGACCGACCGTCGTGATGACGACGCGCGCCTTCCGGGCCATGCGCTCGAGCGACGCCGCGTCGTCCGACGCCGCCTCGATGACGCCCAGCGAGGAGCACGCCGGATCGATCGCCTCCATCGCCGCCTTCACCTCGGCGAGGCGCCCCGCGTTCCGGCCAGCGATCGCCCAGCGGATGGGCCGCTCTTCTGCGCCGCGGGCAGAGGCGTCCTTGCCCTTGGTGGCGAGATACTCGGCGACGAGGCGACCGGTGAAGCCGGTCGCTCCGAAGACGATCACGTCGTACGCGCGGTCGCTGGTCATGGGGGCAGCCTTGATACCACGACCGCGGGCGGGAACGTCATCGCCGGCACCACGAGAGCGACGGCGGCACCCAGCCGCCGAACGAGCGCTCCAGGTGCTCCGCCACGGCGATCGTCACATGATCGTTGCCGTGGATCGCCGCCACCTGGACGCCGAGCGGCAGCCCCTCGCCGTTGAGGCCCAGCGGCACCTGCGTCGCCGGCATCTCCATGACGTTGAGCACCGCGGTGTATGTCCACTGGAAGGGCGGCAGGAGCGGCGCGTAGTGCCGCGGCGCGGGGCTCGGATAGGACGGGTAGAGCATCACGCCCTGCTCGCCGATGCGCGACACGAGCTCGGCGCGCAGCGCCTTGCCGAGCTCCAGGGCCCGCTCGACGCGCGCCGGCAGCAGCCCGCCGACGTCCTCCAGCAACGCGAGCCCCAGCGCCGGCAGCGTGTGCGTCGAGCGGCGGACCGACCAGCGGGCGAGCTCGCGCGGCAGGCTGACCGGGCGGCCATCACCGAGCAACGCCCGGAACGTGACGCCCCCGGACGTGCCCACCATCGCGGTCCAGATGTCGAGCGCCCGCGCGAGGAGGTCGACCTTCGCCTCGATCACCGTCGCCCCGCAGGCGGCGAGCGCCTCCGCCGCCCTCCGCTGCGCGGCCACGAGATCGGCGCTCACCCGGCGCACCCCGTCGTGCTCGACGGAGAGCACCGTCAGCGTGCCGAGATCGACCGAGGCCGGATCGCCGAGCGGCAGCGGCGCGCAGCCCGGATCGCGCGCGTCGGGGCCGGCGAGGATGCGGAGCACCGGCATGAGATCCTCGGCGCGCCGCGCGATCGGCCCCGTCGTCATGAAGCGGAGCCCTCGCTCGCCCGGCAGCGGGAACTGGCCCGAGGTCGGCACGAGCCCGCCGGTCGGCTTGTGGCCGAAGACGCCGTTGAAGAACGCGGGCATGCGGATGGATCCGCCGATGTCCGAGCCGAGCCCGACCGGCGCGCCGCCCGCGCCGACCACCGCGGCCTCCCCGCCCGAGCTGCCGCCCGCGGTGCGCGCCGGGTCGTAGGGGTTGTTCGTCCGGCCGTAGAGCCGGTTGTTCGTCTCCATCCACATGCAGAGCTCCGACACGTTGGTGACGCCGAGCGGGATGAAGCCGGCCGCGCGCAGGCGCGTGACCGTCACGGCGTCCTCCTCCGCGCGCACGCCGGCGCGTGCGACGAGCCCGGCGGAGTTCGGCATGCCGGCGACGGCGAAGCTCTCCTTGATGGAGCACGGGACGCCGAGGAACGGCGGCGCGCCCGCGGCCCCGCGTTGTTCGAGGAGGGCATCGGCCGCGCGCGCCTCGGCGCGGGCGGCCTCGAACCGGTCCGCCACCATCGCGTTGAGCGTCGGGTTCACGCGCTCGATGTGCCGGATATGGGCCTCCACGACCTCGGCCGACGTCACGGCGCGTTCGCGGATCAGCGCGGCGAGCCGGGTCGCGGAGAGCAGGAGCAGCGGATCTCGTGACAGCATGCGTGCGACCGAGGATCAGGCTCGGGACGACGACCCAGGTCAAGGGTCCGCCACCCCGGGTCCGTCGATCGCCCCCGCCCCATCCCGGGCGCGAGACGCGCGCGGCCCTCGCCGGGCGTCCTCTTGGACGCCGGAGGCGCGAGCCGCCTACTCCTCCGCGGCCTGCTCCGCGCCCGCGGCCTGCTCCGTACCCGCGCGCTGCACCCGCGCGGCGGCGACCGCGCGCGCCCGCGCTCGCTGCGGGAAGGCCCACCGCACCGCCCCGGTGACCAGCCAGTCGACCGCCCCCCGGTCATCGACCTGGACGCCGGGATCGACGTACACCTGCACCCGTTCGCTGAGCTCTGCGCCGACCTCCAGCACGCTCGTCGACACGACGCGGTGCGCTCCGCGGTGGTCGATCGAGAACGCCTGGTCCGGGCTCACCCAGAACCCGTGCGGCAGCTCGATGATCGCGAATTCCCTGATCGTCGACTTCTGGATGGCGTTCCGCCCCGGGTCGCCGCCGAACGACACCGCGTGCTGCAGCTGGGCCCCGAGCCGCGCGGGCCGCGCCACGCGGACGTACGCCTGGACGAGGGGCGCCACCTGGTTCTTTCCCGCGCCGAGCGCGCGCTTCGTCGCCGAGTCGAGGAGGAGATCCGTGCCCAGGACCAGCGCGAACCGCGGCGTGCCCACCACGCGGACGAGCGGCCGGATCAGGATGTCGCCGAGCCCCACGTCGCGCTGGCCCTCGATGTCGCCCGCGTACGCGAGCGGCAGGTCTGCGCGCAGCGAGAACGTCCTGGTGAACGCGTAGTCCCCCCGGAGCACCGCTGCGTTGAAGAAGCCGTTCTTGCCGCTCGAGTAATCGTTCCGGAGCTCGAGGAACGTGCTGAAGTTGGCGGCCGCCCTCGGTTGCGTCCGGGGCGCCGCAGCGGCGGGCCGCTCCGGCGCAGCAGGTGGCTGCGCAGGCGGCGCGGGTGGAAGCGACGGCCGCGCGGGCTGTGCACCGGCGAGCGCCGTGGGATCCCCTGGCTGCGCAGGATCGGCGCGGGCCGCGGCGGCGCCGCTCAGCGCGAGGAGCCCGACCGTGCCGAGCGAGGCCACGCGGCGGCGCTGCAGACCCCAGGGCGAGACCGTTCGATCGGCAGGGCGCGCCTGCGCGACGCGATGCGCTTGCATGCCGGGTTCATGGGTGTGTCGCGCGATCTGGCGGCAGTCAGTTCAAGACAGCAGTCTGCACTTCGGCGGCGCATGAGCCGACGTCCGGTGTTTGCGCACCTCTCCCCGGCACCCCAGCATTCCTGGCCGCGCCCTCGCTTGCGCGCGCGCCACGCGACGCGCTCGGCGCGCCTCGCTCGACTCGCCCGGCGTCGCGCTCGAGTGACGCATCCGTGCACATCGAGCGCAGTGAATCGCCGTTCGAGACACCGCAGACCAAGCTCCCGGACAGCGCCGGTCCGTGCTGAACATCACGCGGTTCACGTGCGCGCGCTCGAACAAAAAACTGCACGAAATGCCGCAGAAACAAGCGATCTGTAAAGAAACAACTTGACGCGACGCAGCAGCTCTGTAGGGTAGAAGCATCTACGCCATGCAGAAGCCGATGTGCACCGCCAGCGCCCACGCCTCCGGCGATGGGACCCTCGCTGAGAAGGTTGTGCACCGTGCTTCGTTGGCGTCCTCGACGGCGCGTTCGTTCGTCGTCGTCGAAGGCGGCGTGTCCGTCGGGCTCCTAGCGGGCCTAGCCATTCCTGCGCTCATCAGCCTAGTTGACGTCGTCGGGCTGATTCGCGTCGGGAACGGGTGCGGGCCGCCGCTCTGAGCTGAAACAGCATGGAGATAGGCCCCCGCACCGAGATGGTCCGGGGGCTTTCGTTTTTTTCGGCCTGAGGGTTCACGGAGAGCAGCCGTCGTCGAAGGAGGATCAGGTGAGCAAGGAACATTCGAGGAAAAATCGGGAGGACGCCTCAATCGAGGCCGTCGGCCAGCGCATCGCGGAGCTCGCCGAGCTCGTCGCCGCGGGATGTGGGGTGCCCGTCGCGTCGAGCGCCGTGCGAGAGGAGTTCGAGGCGCTCGTCGACGAGATCCGCGCCCGAGCCAGCGGGGGCGCCGTCCGCGCGCCCCAGCGCTCCTCGACGCACCTCAAGGGCGCGCGCCCGCACGGCGACGCCGCGGAGGCATCGTTCGAGTTCCATGCTGACCCGCCCTCCGCGCGCTCCAACGTGGACCAGCGCGCTGATCTGCGCGCCAAGCCGGCGAGCGCACCGGGCAGCTCGCGCGTCGTGTCGCTCGACGACGCGCGCAGGGTGCTCGACGCGATCCGCCGCGAGGAGAGCAGCGGCGACGGCCCTCGGGAGGATCTGCAGCGCGCGATCGCCTAAGTTGCTGAGCCTCTGAGAAACGGCGGAACCCCGCGGCCAAGGCGCCCCCATGCGCCCCACCTTCACCCGCGTGACTCGATGGAGTCGGGAATTATGAAACGAACCGGTGCACAGATTATCTGGGAAGTCCTCGTCCGCGAAGGCGTGGACGTGGTCTTTGGCTATCCGGGCGGCGCGATCATGCCCGCCTACGACACGATCCTCGGTTACCCGATCCGCCATGTGCTCGTCCGGCACGAGCAGGGCGCGGCGCACATGGCGGACGGGTACGCCCGCGCCTCGGGCAAGGTCGGCGTGTGCGTCGCCACCTCGGGGCCGGGCGCGACGAACCTCGTCACCGGGATCGCGACGGCGATGCTCGACTCCTCGCCGATCGTCTGTATCACCGGGCAGGTGTCCTCCAAGCTGCTCGGGACCGACGCGTTCCAGGAGACGGACATCACGGGCGTCACCCTGCCCATCACCAAGCACAACTACCTCGTGACCGACGTGGAGGACATCGCCCCCGCCCTCCGCGAGGCGTTCTACATCGCGCGCTCGGGCCGCCCGGGCCCCGTGCTCGTGGACATCACCAAGGACGCCCAGCAGGCGTCGATCGAATTCGAGCCGCCGAAGGGCGAGGTCCGCTTGCCCGGCTACCGCCCCTCGCAGCACGCCGTCCAGACGGACATCGAGAAGGCGATCGACCTCATCGACGAGGCCGAGCGGCCGCTCATCCTGGCCGGTCAGGGCATCGTCAGGGCCGAGGCGACGCGCGAGCTCCTCGCCTTCGTGGAGAAGACGGGGATCCCCGTCGCCTCCACGCTGCTCGGCCTCGGCGGCTTCCCGGCGAAGCACCCCCTCAGCCTCGGCATGATGGGGATGCACGGCGAGGCGTGGGTGAACAACGCTATCCAGGAGGCCGACCTCCTCATCGCGCTCGGGATGCGCTTCGACGACCGCGTGACCGGCAACCTCAAGACCTACGCCGTCAAGGCGAAGAAGATCCACGTCGAGATCGACCGGTCCGAGATCAACAAGAATGTCAAGGTCGATGTCGGCCTCGTCGGCGACGTCCGGGACACGCTGCTGTCGCTCATCCCCGGGTGCAAGCAGCGCAACCGCGGCCCGTGGGTCGACCGCATCAACCTGTTGAAGGGCGACTCGGCGGTCCGTGACATTCAACAATTGCCGTACAACGACAAATTGTACGCCGCGCACGTGATGCACGACCTCTGGCGGCTCACCGACGGCAAGGCGCTTGTGGTAACCGACGTCGGCCAGCACCAGATGTGGGAAGCGCAGTACTACAAGCACGATTACCCGCGGAAGCTCATCACCTCCGGCGGGCTCGGCACGATGGGCTTCTCCCTGCCGGCGGCGATCGGCGCGCGCTTCGCGAAGCCGGAGGATGAGATCTGGGTGGTCGTGGGCGACGGCGGCTTCCAGATGACCGCGTGCGAGCTCTCGACCTGCGCGCAGGAGGGGCTCAAGGTCCACGTGGCCGTCATCAACAACGGCTACCTCGGCATGGTGCGGCAGTGGCAGGAGTTCTTCTACAACCGGCGCTACTCGGCGACCCCGATGCGCAGCCCGGATTTCGTGAAGCTCGCCGAGGCCCACGGGCTGACCGGCATCCGCGTCACGAAGCGCGAGGAGATCGCCGGGGCCGTGGAGCGCGCCCGCGCCACGCCCGGCACCGTGGTCGTCGACTTCCGTGTGGAGCAGGAGGATAGCGTCTATCCGATGGTCCCCGCCGGCGCCGACCTCAACGACATGATCCGGCGCCCGAGCCCCATCGTGGAGACCGGGGAGGACCCGTGAACGCGCCAGCAGACCCACGCGCCCTGGGCGCGCGCTCCAGCGTGAGCGTGCGCCCGTCGGACGGGCGGGGCGCGCCCGAGCGCGCCGCGGCCGGAGCCGGGCGCACCATAGACAAGAGGGACTTTCAAGAGGCATCCATGGATCGACCCATCCTGCGCACGTTCATCGCCTACGTCGAAGACCGCCCCGGCGTGCTCAACCGCGTCGCGTCCCTCTTCCGGCGGCGCGCCTACAACATCGAGTCGCTGAGCGTCGGGCGCACCCACATCGCCGGGATCTCGCGCCTGACCCTGGTCCTCGAGGCGGACGAGGACGGGGCGCGGCGCCTGGAGGCGAACCTCTACAAGCTGGTCAACACCCTCTGGGTCCGGGACGTCACCCACACCGCCTCGGTCGCGCGCGATCTCGCGCTCATCAAGGTGAAGGCAGACGCGACGAGCCGGGCGCAGGTGCTCCAGCTCTGCGAGGTGTTCCGCGCGCGCACCGTCGATGTCGCCCCCGAGGCGCTGACCATCGAGATCACCGGGACCGGCGACAAGATCGAGGGCCTGCTCGAGGTGCTCCGCCCGTTCGGGATCATCGAGATGGTGCGGACCGGGATGATCGTGATGACCCGCGGCGCCGAGGAGGCCGAGGCCAGGTTCGACTCGATCCCCGTGCGCACCGCCGAGAACGGCGCCTCCTGACGGTATGACGACGGTGTAGCGACGGTGTAAAGAGCGCGCGCGACACGTGAACGACGTGAAGGACGGGAGCCGCGAGGTGCGGGTCCCGGTTGTAAGGAGAGAGAGATGGCTAAGATTTTTTACGATAACGACGCGGATCTTTCGCTCATCCAGAGCAAGAAGGTCGCGATCGTGGGCTATGGCTCCCAGGGGCACGCGCACGCGCTGAACCTGCGCGACAGCGGCGTCACGGTGATCGTCGCCCTGCCCGAGGGCAGCAAGAGCCGGCCCAAGGCGCAGGCCGCGGGGCTGCAGGTGGCCACGGTGTCCGAGGCCGCGAAGGCCGCCGACGTCATCATGATCCTCGCCCCCGACACGTCGCAGGCGCGCATCTACAACGAGCAGATCGCGCCGCACCTCGGCCCGGGCAAGACGCTCATGTTCGCGCACGGGTTCAACATCCGCTTCAACACGATCACGCCCCCCCCGTCGGTCGACGTGTCGATGATCGCCCCGAAGGGCCCCGGCCACCGGGTGCGCGAGACGTTCGAGGCCGGCGGCGGCGTCCCGGCCCTCCTCGCCGTCCACCAGGACGCGAGCGGCAAGGCGGAGGCCCAGGCGCTCGCCTACGCGAAGGGCATCGGCGCGACGCGCGCCGGGGTGCTCCTCACGACGTTCGCGGAGGAGACCGAGACCGACCTCTTCGGCGAGCAGGCGGTGCTCTGCGGCGGCGCGAGCGAGCTCGTGAAGGCCGGCTTCGAGACGCTCGTCAACGCCGGCTACCAGCCGGAGATCGCGTACTTCGAGTGTCTGCACGAGCTCAAGCTCATCGTCGACCTCATGTACCGCGGCGGCCTCAACTACATGCGGTACTCGATCAGCGACACCGCCGAGCACGGCGACTACGTGTCGGGCCCGCGGGTCATCACCGACAAGACGCGCGAGGAGATGAAGCGCATCCTCGCCGAGATCCAGAGCGGCGAGTTCGCGCGCAAGTGGATCGCGGAGAACGAGGCGGGCCGGCCGAAGTTCGAGGCGACGCGGGCGAAGGAGCGGGAGCAGCGGCTCGAGATCGTGGGCGCCAACCTGCGCAAGATGATGCCGTTCATCGATCCCGTCACCATCAAGCCCGGCGACTGAGCCTCTCCACTCGTGGGAGGCGGCGGAGAACACCATGCCTGAGATCATTGCGAATCAAGCGATGCCCCCGTCCGATTACGTCCGCATCTTCGACACGACGCTGCGCGACGGCGAGCAGTCGCCGGGCGCGACGATGACATCGTCGGAGAAGCTCGAGATCGCGCTCGCGCTGGCGAAGCTCGGCGTCGACGTCATCGAGACGGGCTTCCCCGCCGCTTCCCCCGACGATCTGCTCGCCGTCCAGACGATCGCCGAGCGCGTGGGCGCGGCCGCGGTCCCCGGCCGCCCCGCCGCGACCCCGCCGATCATCTGCGCCCTCGCCCGCGCCACCAAGGTCGACATCGACAAGGCGTGGGAGGGCGTCGCCCGGGCCGCGCACCCCCGGATCCACACCTTCCTCGCCACGAGCGACATCCACCTCAAGCACAAGCTCCGGATGACCCGGGCGGAGGTGCTCGACCGCGTGCGGGCCATGGTCGCGTACGCGCGCGACATGTGCGCCGACGTGGAGTTCAGCCCCGAGGACGCCGGCCGGAGCGAGCCGGAGTTCCTCTACCAGGTGCTCGAGGCCGCGATCGCCGCCGGGGCAACCACGCTCAACATCCCGGACACCGTCGGGTACACCATCCCGAGCGAGTTCGGCGCGCTCATCGCGGGGATCCGCAAGAACGTCCCGGGGATCGACCGCGCCATCGTCTCGGTCCACTGCCATAACGACCTCGGGCTCGCGACGGCCAACGCGCTGGAGGGCATCCGCGCGGGCGCGCGCCAGGCCGAGGTGACCATCAACGGCATCGGCGAGCGCGCCGGCAACACCGCGCTCGAGGAGATCGTCATGGCGCTCGCCACGCGCCGGGCCGTCTTCGGGCTGCGCACCGGGATCGACACGACCCAGATCGCCACCGTGAGCCGCCTCGTCAGCGCGGCCACGGGCTTCAACGTCCAGCCGAACAAGGCGATCGTCGGCGCCAACGCCTTCGCGCACGAGTCCGGCATCCACCAGGACGGGATGCTGAAGCACCAGGAGACGTACGAGATCATGCGGCCGGAGATGGTCGGGGTGACGCAGACCCGGCTCGTCCTCGGCAAGCACTCGGGCAGGCACGCGCTCCGCAACCGGCTGGAGGAGCTCGGCTACCACCTCGACGAGGCCCAGCTCGCGGCGGCGTTCGCCAGCTTCAAGGCGCTCGCGGACAAGAAGAAGCACGTCACCGATCCCGACATCGAGGCGATCGTCTCGACCACGCGGGCGCAGGCCGACGATCTCTACACGCTCGACGCGCTCCAGGTCGCCTGCGGGACCACGGGCATGCCCACCGCCACCGTCCGCCTCCGCGGGCCGGACGGGGCGCTGCACGTCCGCGCCGCGATCGGCACCGGGCCGGTGGACGCCGCCTACCGGGCGATCGACGAGATCGTCCGCGTGCCGAGCAGCCTCCTCGAGTTCTCGGTGCACGCGGTGACCGAGGGCATCGACGCGCTCGGCGAGGTGAGCGTCCGCGTCCGGGCGGACGCGACGTCGAGCAAGCGGCACCCGCAGCACGACGCCGCGGCGCGCGTCTTCCACGGCCACGGCGCTGACACCGACATCCTGGTGGCCAGCGCGAAGGCGTACCTCACCGCCCTGAACCGGCTCCTCGCGACCTACGGCGTCGAGCCCAAGGACGACGCGGCGGCGTCAGAGAGCAACCAGAGCGGCCACGGCGCCGCCGTCGAGACCGCGAGGTAGGGCCGTGCGCCGAGCGCAGGAGGCCCCCCAGGGGGGCGACGAGCTCGGCGACCCGATCTCGCTGCACAAGGAAGTCGAACCTTATGAATCCGCCTCATAACGGCGCGGAGCAGGGCGCCCGCCCCTCGGACCGCGTCGACGTCTACGACACAACGCTACGCGACGGCACCCAGCGCGAGGGCATCTCGCTCGCGTGCGAGGACAAGCTGAGCATCGCGCGCCACCTCGACGCGTTCGGCCTGACCTTCATCGAGGGCGGGTGGCCCGGCTCGAACCCGAAGGACGCGCAGTTCTTCGAGCGGGCGAAGGACATCGAGTGGAAGCACGCGAAGATCGCCGCGTTCGGCTCGACGCGCCGGGCCTCGCTGGCCCCCGAGGACGACCCCGGGCTGCGCGCGCTCCTCGCAGCGGGGACGAGCGTCTGCACGATCTTCGGCAAGAGCTCGGTCCAGCACGTGACGGCGGTGCTGCGCACGACGCTCGACGAGAACCTCCGGATGATCGAGGAGACGATCGCCTTCCTGCGCGCGCACGGCCGCCGCGTGATCTACGACGCCGAGCACTTCTTCGACGGGTTCGCGCTCGACCGGTCGTACGCGACCGAGACGCTGCGCGCCGCCGTGCGCGGCGGTGCGGAGGTGGTCACGCTCTGCGACACGAACGGCGGGTCGATGCCCTGGCAGATCGAGGCGGTGGTGGCCGAGATGAAGGCGGCGCTGGGCCACCCGCTCGGCATCCACGCCCACAACGACGGTGAGTGCGCGGTCGCCAACTCGATCGCCGCCGTGCGCGGAGGCGCCCGGCACGTCCAGGGCACCATCAACGGCTACGGCGAGCGCTGCGGGAACGCGAACCTCTGCGCGATCATCCCGAACCTGGAGCTGAAGCTCGGCCTCCGGGCGCTCCCGGACGGGGCGCTCCGCGGGCTCACCGAGCTCTCGCACTACGTCGCCGACGTGGCGAACCTCTCCCCCGACGATCACATGGCCTACGTCGGGCGGAGCGCCTTCGCGCACAAGGGCGGCGTGCACGTCGCGGCGATGCGGCGCGAGCCTGCGTCCTACCAGCACATCGATCCCGCGCTCGTCGGCAACGCAATGCGGACCGTGGTCAGCGAGCTGTCGGGCCGCGGCAACCTCCTCAGCAAGGCCGAGGAGTTCGGGCTCGAGGTGCCGACGGGCGCCGAGGTCGAGGTGCTGGAGCAGATCAAGGAGCGCGAGGCGCGCGGCTCGTCGTTCGAGGCGGCCGAGGCGTCCGTCGCGCTGCTGCTTCGCCGGAGCTCGCCGGGCTACAAGCCGCCGTTCCGGCTGCTCGACTTCAAGGTCATCGCGGGCCAGCGCGAAGGAGTCGGCACCTTCGCCGAGGCGATGATCAAGATCGCGGTCGACGACGAGGTGGTGATCACGGCGGCAGAGGGGTCCGGCCCCGTCAACGCGCTCGACGGCGCGCTCCGCAAGGCGCTCGCGCCCGTGTTCCCGGCCGTGCGTGACATCCAGCTCGTCGACTACAAGGTGCGTATCCTCGACGGGCGCGACGGCACCTCGGCGACGACGCGCGTGCTCATCAACAGCCGCGACGCGCATCGCCAGTGGAGCACCGTCGGCGCGTCGACGAACATCATCGATGCGTCCTGGCATGCGCTCGCGGACGGGATCGAGTATGGGCTCACGCTCGCAGCGAGAGAGCCACAGCAGTACACATCCACGTTGCCTGCCAGCGAGGTCGCATGAAGGCCAATATCGTTCTTTTGCCCGGCGACGGCATCGGCGTCGAAGTGGTCGCCGAAACCCGCGCCACCCTCGACGCTGTCGCCGCCCAGTTCGGCCACAGCTTCAGCTACTCGGAGCACCTCATCGGCGGGTGCGCCATCGACGCGACCGGCACGGCGCTGACGCAGGAGACGCTCGACGCGTGCCGCGCGGCGGATGCCGTCCTGCTCGGCGCCGTCGGCGGCCCCAAGTGGGACAACCCGAGCGCGAGCGTCCGCCCCGAGCAGGGGCTGCTCGCGCTGCGCCAGGGGCTCGGCCTGTACGCCAACCTGCGGCCGATCCGCCTGTTCCCGGAGCTCATCCAGGCCTCTCCCCTCAAGGCGGAGCGGCTCGCGGACGTCGACATCCTGGTCGTCCGTGAGCTGACGGGCGGGCTCTACTTCGGCAAGCCCCGACTCCGCGAGGAGGTGAACGGGCGCCGGCGCGCGGTCGACACGCTCGAGTACACGGACGAGGAGATCCAGCGCGTCGTCGAGCTCGCGTTCCGCCTTGCGGCCTCGCGCAGGCGCCTCGTCACGTCCGTCGACAAGGCGAACGTCCTCGAGTCGTCGCGGCTCTGGCGCACGGTGGCGACCGAGGTCGCCGCCCGCCACCCGGAGATCCGCATCGAGCACCAGCTCGTCGACTCGTGCGCGATGCGGCTCATCACCTCGGCCGCGGCGTTCGACGTCATCGTCACCGAGAACATGTTCGGCGACATCCTGACCGACGAGGCCGCCGTGCTCGCCGGCTCGCTGGGGCTCTGCCCGAGCGCGTCGCTGGGCGATGGGACGCGCGGGGTCTACGAGCCGATCCATGGCTCGGCGCCCGACATCGCCGGCAAGGGGCTCGCCAACCCGATCGGGACGATCCTGAGCGCCGCGATGCTGCTCCGGCACTCGCTGCGGCTCGACAAGGAGGCGGCCGTGCTCGAGCGCGCGGTGGCGCAGGCCATCGCCAGCGGCGCACGGACGGCGGACCTCGGCGGCAAGCTGTCGACCCAGGGGATGGGCGAGGCGGTCCGCGCGAAGCTCGCGGGCTGAACGCTCCCTCCAGGCGGCCTCGGGCGAGCCCCTCACCGGGGCTCGCCGCGCGCAATCTACGGCGCGATCGCTCTCTTCTCGCCCCCTTCCCTGCACGGCCATCGACGTGTGGACACAAGGCCCCTTCGCAGGCCGCTCCTACGCGTTGCTCCCAGGCTGTCCAGTCCACCGCTTTCCTCGCTCGAATCCATCGCTCTTCGCCCCCGACCATCGACCAGGACGGGACGGTATGTGTCGTGGACGGGTCCGATGGTGGCCCTGACGATCTCCTGTGTGAACCGCGGGAGCATGTGCTCCGGAGACGCAGTCGCGCGGATCTCCCCCATCGGCCTTCACGCTGGAGATCCTGGCGGACGACACGATCGCGCGAGCCTTCATGAAGCATCCTTCGCCGCGCGGCGGTCGCTCGCGGTCGACGCCTGGGTGCTCCGCGCCATCCGATCCATCTCCGTTGATCGAGCTGTTCGCGTTCTAGGCACCACTGCCGAAGCCTCATAAGGACAGGCCTTCCCGCGCCCGGTCCTCGTAGCATCGCAGTCCGGCGCGCCTGCGCTCCTCTGCGCTGGCCAGCCAGAGCGATGACGCGGCGTCCGGCGCCCGGGATCTGCGAGGAGCGCGCGCAGCCGCCGGAGCACGTGGGAGGCCGGCGAGCGCCGCGCAGCCGCGGCTCGCGCCCTCCCAGGCAGCCGCGGCTCGCTCTCCCCGGAAGGAGCGCGTGACGCCTCCCTCGCGGCGCGCACGGCCTCGCAGAAAGCGTCCATGGTGTCTCAGGTGTCCTTTATGCGGTAATCGACATCACCTCCCGAACACCACACATGATCGTGCGGCGGGGGATCTCAGGTCCCCGCGTGTCAAAGCTCGTCGCCATGACGGGCGATGACTCCATTCGACATGGATTGATGTGCACAGGAGAACGGGAACATGAGCCAATTGACGAAGTTCGCATCGCTCATCGCCCTCTCGACGGCCCTCTCCGCGGCCGGTTGCATGGCCGAGGCGACGACGTCGGACGCGCCCACCGACGACGTGATGAGCGAGACCGACGAGGCGAAGCAGGCGTTCCAGGCCGAAGAGATGGATTCCGCTGATCAGGAGTCGAGCGCGAATCCGGCGATGGACGAGAGAGCGACGGATCCCGGCGCAGCAAGCGCCAGCGCGCCGGCCCCCGGCGCGCCCGATGTCGGCGCCGCGGACCCCGGCTCGACGAACCCGACTGGCGAGGAGGGCGTCGGCGAGAAGCCCGATGCGGCCCGCTGGTGGGGCGGCGGCTGGGGCTTCCGGCCCTGGGGCTGGGGCGGCGGCTGGGGCTTCCGGCCCTGGGGCTGGGGCGGCGGCTGGGGCTTCCGGCCCTGGGGCTGGGGCGGCGGCTGGGGCTTCCGGCCCTGGGGCTGGGGCGGCGGCTGCGGCTGGGGCGGCTGGGGCGGCGGCTGCGGCTGGTAGGACGCCGCGCTGACACGGTTCGCTTGAGAAGGCCCTGCTGACGCCCGCTCCGCGCCCCCGATGCGGCGCCGCCGCGGCTCGGTCCTCGCCACGGCAAGGCGCCGGCAAGGGGTCATGAGCGGACGATGAAGCGACGGGCCCTCTGACGGGTCGAGGCTCCCTCACGCGGCCGCGGAGGGGCCTCGACCGCCACCGCGGTGCACCCGGATCGCTCGCACGGGTTTGCGAGCGGTCCGGGGTACCCGGGATCGAGCGTCGGCCTCGGCGAGGCTCGGGACGCGGCTTACGGGGAAGCGGGTCCTCGTGTAGCACCACCACGTGACCCCCATGCAGGTGAGATAAAAGTCACGCGCGCGCCGCGACGGTGCGCTGGCTCTATCGAGCGGAGGCGGTCCGCGTCGAGCCCCCGCGCGCCGCGGTGGGGCGCTCGAGCGGCGCTTCCGGGCGGCCGAGCTTCTCCGCGCGCTCGGTCACCCAGAAGCGCTCCGCGTCTGCCGCGGTCCAGGCAGACTCATCGAGCAGCGGGAGGAGCGCATCGAACAGCGCCCGCGCGCTCTGGAAACGGTGGCGCGGGTCCTTGGCGAGGCACCGCAGGACGAGGCGGTCGACCGCGCGAGGGACGGTGGGGCCGCGCCGCACCGACGGCGCGAGGGGCGCCTTCGTCATGTGCGCGACGAAGAGCTGCCCCGACGACGAGCCCTCGAACGGCAGCTCCCCGGTGAGCAGGAAGTAGAGCGTGCCGCCGAGCGAGTAGATGTCGCTGCGCGCATCCGCCCGATCGCCACGACACACCTCCGGCGCCATGTAGGCGGGCGTCCCGCAGAGCATTCCGCTGTTCGTGAGCTCGGCGTCCCGGCCGCCCTCGACCATCCGCGCGACCCCGAAGTCGAGCAGCTTGAGGAAGTCGTGATCGTCGCCAACGCGGGTGACGAAGAGGTTCTGCGGCTTGATGTCCCGGTGGATGATCCCGGCCTCGTGCGCCTCGATGAGCGAGCGGCAGGCCTGCAGGGCGAAGCGCAGGGCGCGCGCCACGGGCATGGGGCCGTAGCTGCGCACGATCGCGGCGAGATCGGCCCCGCGCAGGTGCTCCATGGCGATGTAGTAGATGCCGTCGTCGCTCGCTCCGAAGTCGAAGATCCGGATGGTGTGCGGATCGCTGAGCTTGCTCGCCGCGTGCGCCTCCTGCTCGAAGCGCTTCGGCACCGCCGGGTCCGGCGCGTCCCGCGTCCTCAGGAGCTTGAGGGCGACATCGCGGTGGAGCGTCTCGTCCCACGCGAGCCAGACCTCGCTCATCCCCCCTTTGCCGATCGGCGCCTCGAGCCGGTACCTGCCCAGCTTGCGCGCCTGATACACCTGCTGCTGCGCGGCCCACACGACGTGGCTCGACAGCGCCCCGATCACCCCCGAGGCAGGGACGAAGATGTAATGGCTCGCGGCCGTGAGCAGCGTCGTCGGATCGAGCCACGCCGCCTGGATGGACGGGGAGAAGATCGCGGCGATGCCCATCGTCGCCGGGAAGGCGAGGAACATCGGCGCGGAGGCGAGGAGCGCCTTGCTGAACGGCGCGGGCACGAGCGCCGTGCGGAGCAGCACGACGATGGAGAGCCCGTGCATGTACGCGCTCGTCAGACCGCCGAAATCGAGCGCCATCAACGAGATGAAGATCGCGGCGGTGAGGAACGCGGCCTCGTACCCGAGGAGCACGACGCGCCCCGAGAGCGTCGGGCGCCCCGAGAGCCGGTACACGGCGAGGGAGAGCGCCTGCTCGAGGACGCGCAGGACGATGCAGCGCCACACCGGCGCCGCGGGGTACAGCACGGTCGCCATGAACACGTCGACAAGCGTGAACGCCGGCCATATCCAGAGCGCGACCCGGAAAGCGCGGCGGACCGCGCGACGAACGCTCTCCGCATCGTGGGCGCCCGGCGCGCTGCGCCGCGTGCCGAGCGGGCGAGTCTCGCGCTCTCTGAGCATGCGCGCCGCGGCCGATCGCTCAGCGCGGAGAGCCTCTCGGAGCAGCGCACGTTTCATGGCAATCTCGAGGGTCGCCAGAGCCACGCCGAACGTCAAGCGAGCGTTGTTGGCTTCTCGTGCGGCAGGTTTCCTCGGCCACGATGCCGGGCTGCGCTGCCCGCCGTCTCCCACCCCGGATGTCGTACCAACATGACCGTTCGCCGCCCCACATGCCGTGTTCGTCCGCCGTGCACACACATGCCCGTGAGGTCATGAATCCTGTCAGCGCCTCGGGGGAGCGGCGCGGCGGGACGCCGAGGCGCGGCGAGGTGACCGGGGCGCCTGGGGCTGGGCTCTCGTCGCCTTGGCCGCCGGCCCGCGGCGCGGGTCAGGCGCCAGGCGCCGCTCGCGCCTCGGCGCCGCGGGCTCGAGCTCAGCGGGCCGTCACGCCCCGGGCCGCCGCGGTCGCCCTGGTCAACCGGCCGGATCCATGCTTGAAAGCTCGCCACTGTGCCGCTCTCGCCCGAAAGCTTTCGCCGGCTGTTCGCAAGCCGCCCCGTCGTCCTCGCGCCCATGGAGGACGTGACGGACGCCGTGTTCCGCCGCGTCGGCCGGGAGCTCGGCGCCGAGCTGTGCGTGACGGAGTTCGTCAACGTCGAGGGGCTGCTGCGCGGGTGCAAGACCGCGCGGCGCAAGCTCGCCCTGGCCGACGGCGATCAGCCGACGGCGATCCAGATCTACGGCGCCAACCCGGAGCGCCTCGCCGAGGCCGCGCGCGTCGCCGAGCAGGCCGGACCGGCGTTCCTGGATATCAACTGCGGCTGCTGGGTGCCGAAGATCGCCGGACGAGGCGCGGGCGCGGGCTGGCTCCGCGATCCGGAGGCGATGGTGGCGATGGCCCGCCTCGTGACGCGCTCGGTCGCGCTCCCGGTCACCGTGAAGACGCGCATCGGCTGGGGACCGGAGTCCCATATGCCGATCGTCGACCTCGCGCGCCGCCTCGAGGACACCGGCGTCGCCGCGCTCACGATCCACTGCCGCACGGCCCAGATGGGGCACAGCGGCGCGGCCGACTGGAGCTGGGCCGCCCGGGCGCGCGAGGTCGTGTCCATCCCTGTCGTGGTGAACGGCGACATCAAGACCGCCGACGACGCGGACCGCGCCCTCCGCGAGACGGGCTGCGCCGGCGTGATGGTCGGCCGCGCCGCCATCGACCACCCCTGGATCTTCCGCGAGGCCCGGGCCCTCCTCGACGATGGCGTGCACCTCCCGCCGCCGACGGCCGAGGAGCGGCTCGCCCTGTGCCGCGCGCACCTCATCGCGAACACCGAGGCGCGCGGCGAGCCGCACGGCGTGCGCGTGACCCGGCGCCACCTGACCGGCTATCTCCGCGGCCTCCCCGGCGCGTCGGCCCTCCGGCGCGAGCTGCTCTTCTGCGACAGCCTGTCGGGGTGCCTCGACATCCTCGACAGCGCCGCGCAGCGGCTCGCGGCCTGAGGCGCGGCAGCCTGAGGCGCGGCAGGCCGGCGGCCGCGCCGCCTACATGCCCACGGGCGTCGCGTCGTCGACCGGGGCGGGCTCGCCGTTCTGCGGCTCGGCGCCCGGCGGCGCGCCCATGGGATCGTGCGGCAGGCTCCCGCGGTGCGAGCGGAGCAGCACGTGAGGCGTCGCCAGGAGAAAATTGGAGACGCGGGACGTGTAGATGTCCGCCGAGCGCTCGATCTGCCGGGCCAGGTGGCTCTTGTCGTTGCCCGTGCGGAGGAGCAGCCCCCACCTCGGGTTCAACGTCTCGGCCGAGGCCTTCGCGAGCGGCGCGATCCGCGCGTCGAGCGCCGCGAGGCTCGCCTTGAGCTCGTTCATCTTCGCCTGGATCTCGCCCTCCGTCGCCCCGGCGACCGGCCCGTAGCCGGCGCGCATCCGCTGGAGCTCCAGGCGCAGCCTGGCATAGACGCGCTCCGCGTCCTCCTTCTCCCGCATCCAGAGATCGAGGCGCGCCTCGGCCCCGCGCGCCTCCTCGATCGCGAGGATCTCGTCCTCGAGCTCCCGGATGATGAGCGCCGTCCGCCAACGCAAGGCGCTCTTCGACACATGCACATCCCCATAGATGTGATCGCCGATGTAGAGGATCTCGTCGCCGGACAGCCCCAGGTGGTGCTCGACGAGCCCCGCGTTGCCGCCCAGGTAGTGCCCGCCCACGCGCAACCGGCCGGCCGGGCGCAGGAGGCCGTCCTCCGTGACCACCTCGAAGAGCGGGCTGCGGCTCGAGAAGAACTCCGGCTTCCGCGCGGAGACGATGACCACGTCGAACAGGTCGCGCCACGTCATGCCGCCCGGCAGGAAGCGGTCGAACGCGTAGCTCATCATCGCGCGCGTGTAGACCCACTCCGAGTTCGTGATCAGGACGAGCTTCTTGCCCGCCTCCCGCTGGTCGAGCAGCGTGAGCGGGATCTCCGGATCGAGCAGCACGAACCGGTCCGGATCCCCGATGATCTCGGCCTTCAGCTGCCCCTCCATGTGCGTCGCGTCGAGGCGATCCTTCACGCGGCGATAGAGGTCGCTGTAACCGAGCACCTCGGGAAGCCGGCGCTGATCGAGCAGATCGACCAGCTTCGCGTACATGCACCCCTCCGACAGAGAGAAGAGCGTGTTCAGGAAGACGTAGCGCCCGTCGGCGAGGTCGACGATCGTCCGCGCGTAGGTCGCGCGCTGGGTCTCGAAGTCGATCGGCTTCGTGCCGTGGAAGGCCCGCTTCACGTAGCCGAACCGATTCACCTTGAGCAGATTGCCGAGCTCGGTGTCCAGGATGAGCCCTCGGATCACGAGGTCCGGCTCGAACGTCAGGTCCCCGACCGGCCAACCCTCGCTCTCCAGAAGATGCCGGAGGTGCTCATAGGCCCGACGCTCCCACGCCTCCACCCGGTAGTGGATCAGCGTGTAATCCATGTCGTATCCGATCGCCTTGATCGAACGGAGATTCAGCGTCCGGTTGCAGAAGATCCCCCGCTGCTTGGGCGGCGGGGCGGCGAGGCAATCCAGCTTGTCCATGGTGATCGCCCGGAGAGCGGTCGTGAGGCATACCAGGGACCCACGGCGTTGCCCACCCGGACAATCACCGTCACCCCGCCGTCAGGAGGGCGCGTTCGGCGTGTCGATGTCGTCACCGTCGTGGACGCGCACGCGCGGCCTCAGCGACGCCTGAGCCGGCTCTTCGCGCTCTGCCGCCGATCGATGCTCGTCGCGGGCCGCGCGGACCGCCCGTTCGTCGGCGCTCGCCGGGGGTCGCCGCGGTCGTCCGCCTCCCACCCGTCGTCTTCCTCGTCTTCCTCGTCCTCGTCGTCGAACAGGTCGTCGTCGTCCTCGTCGTCGTCCTCGTCGCGCGCCTCGGCCCGGCGCACCTCGAGCCCGAGCATCGTGAGCGCCTGCTCGAGCGTCAGCGCCGTCTTCACGGCCTCGAGCTCGACCCCCATGGCCTGAAGCGTCATCGCTATCTCGGGGCTCAGCCCGGACAGGATCGTCGGTGTGCCCATGAGCCGCGCGGCGGACGCCAGGTTCGAGAGCACCGCGCACAGGTGGCTATCCATGATCCAGACGGCCGTGAGATCGATGACCAGCCCCTTCGCGCCGCTCTCGTGGATGGCCCGCAGCACCTCGGTGTTCAGCTGCTCCGCGAGGTCATCGGTCACGTCCCCCTGGATGGGCACCAGGATCCGGTCCCACAGGTTGATGATGGGAAGGCGCTTGAGCTCCATGGTCATCCTAAGGTTCGATGTCGGCGATCAAGACCGTTGAGTCATCGTGCGAGCGCCGGTGGCGGCTCATGAGGGCGCGGCAGGCATCCGCGGCCTTCATTCCACGAAACAGCGATAGATCGAAGCGAGGGGAGACCCCGTCGGTGAACACGACGAGCCGGTCGCCCCGCGCGAGCTGCGCATCGAAGATCCGGACCTTGCTGAGCGATGCGCCGAGGATGCCCGGGCTCTGGAGCCACTGCACGCGCGTGCCGTGCGACATCAGCTCGACGTTGCCGATGCCGCAGCCCTGGAGCCGCCCCTCCCGGAAGCGACAGATCATGCCGGCGGCGCCGCGGGTGCCGCGGAGCCGCACGTGGAGGCGATCGATGAGGGCGCGGACGTCCTCGCCGCTCGGCGCGTCAGCGAGCGCCTTGAGCGCGACGTTCGCCGCGGCCGCCGCGTGCTCGCCGTGGCCGAGGGCGTCGATGACCGCGAAGAGGACGCCGTCTTCCCCGGCCCGCACGAACGCGGCGTCGCCGCTCACGAGCTCTCCGTCCTTGGGGAGGATCGCGTACTCCACGGAGAGCTTCACAGGTGGACCTCGATCTCCACCCGCGTGCCCTTCGGCCCCGAGTCGATATGAAAGCGATCGGCCAGCCGCTTGACCCCGATGATGCCGCGCCCCATACCGGTCTTGCTCTTGTAGCGCCCGGCGAGGATCTCCTGCAGGTTCTGGATGCCTGCGCCCTCATCCACGGCGACGATGAGGAAGCGGACCGGGCTGTCGCGCTGCACCGCGAGCTCGATCGTCCCGCCAGGGGTATAATGGACGATATTTCGCGCGAGCTCGCTGACGATGGTCGCGACCTTGTGCGACGTGAAGCTCTTTGCGCCGGCCGCATCGCAAACGGCCTTCGCGCTCAGGCGCGCCTCGCTGATGTCGGCCTCCACGTTGATGACCATGACCTTCGAGCGTCGCGAAGGTCGTTCGCCGCCAATCGCCGAAATTTCCGACCTGAGCCGACCGAGCCGCGTCGGATCCACATAGAGGCGGGCTCGGCGCTCGATGCTCGGAAGGATGTCGGGGAGGTCGTCGAGCGAGAACGCCTCGGGCTGGATCTCCGCCTCCCGCATGGCCCGGAGCAAGACTCCCTCTGCGTTCATCGCCGAGAGATAGCCGAGCAGGACGTTGAGAATCTGTTCGTGCGCGGGAGTCATCCGGAAAGCGCCTGGACCGGCAGGGTACCGGGGCCCCGGGTCCGCGTCGAGTACGCGGCGACGGCATCGCCGGGTTCGCCAGCTGTGAGGCGGAAACCGCCGAGCTCCGACCGGACAGCGCCAGCAGGGCTCGCTCGGTCAATCGTCCGCATCGCGCAGGGCGTCGCCCGGCCCGTGCCCGCGCCGACCGGACGGCCCACGGCCGGCTCCAAGCAACGCCCGTGCCTGGCTGGCCGGCCCACCGAGGTCGCTCAGGCCGGGTAGTACGACGCCTGGCCTTGACGCAGCTCCTCGGTGATCTTGTTCTCCGCAAGGAGCTTCTTGAGCGGCTCCTGGAGCTCCGCCGCAGGGGTCCCCATCGCCAACGCAAGGTCGTCGATCCCTTGCCCAGGCTCGATCTCCACATGGGCGAGCAGCGCCTCGGCGATCTCGTCCCCGGAGCTCCCGGACGACAGGCTCGCGGGGTTCACCGGGCTCGCCGGAGCGGCCTGTTCGGCGATTTTCACGGGGGCCGCTACGGCGGGCGCCGGGGTGCGCGCGGCGCGCGACTTCGGCGCAGCGACGGCCGGACGCGCGCCACCTCCGCTCGTCCGCGGCGCGGCCGCCTTCTTGCGCGGCGCAGCGCGCGTCGGCGTCTTGGGCGACGGGGCGCTGCGGGGAGGCGCGGCCGGGCGGCTCGGCGCCGGAGCGCGCTCGCCCTTCCGGATCGGCTTGGCGGGAGTCGCGGCCGGCCCGGTCGATATCCCAGCGGCGCTGATGTCGACTTGCAGGTACCGCGCGGCGGTCCGGAGAACGTCCTTACGGACCAGCGCTCTCATGCCCTCCAAGAACTCGGCCACGGAAGCGCGAATCTCATTCTCGATCTCGACATCGGATATCACGCAGCCGCCGTCTCATGAATCCCTCGGAATGTCAACGTCTTCCACGCACAGTGGCCCGCACAGGCCGGAGAAACCAGGTGTTCCTGCGCCGGTCGGGGCTCGCGACCGGGCGCCGGATCCCTGGCTGGGGCCGCGCGCGTTCGGTGTGAATTTGCCGTTTTATCAAATGAAATGCTGGCAAGATCTGAAACGCATCGAGAGATCATGTCGGGCCCCTCCGTCCGCACGCATGGGCCTCGCGCTCGGGCAGAGATCGACTCGCCGCTCACGGCCGCGCCAGGGTGGCGGCCCTGTGGGTGTGCTCAAGCAGCCTTGACGGCGCGGAGCGACGCGCGGCGCAACGGGCGGAGCTGCGACGCCGCAAAGGCCGCGCCGAGGGCGAGCCCGCGGAGCGTCAGCCGCATGCGGAGGACGTCGAGATACCCCTCGCGGTGCAGGGCGGTGATCGCCCGGCGAACGTCGGTCCGACGCACCTGAAGGGCCGTGGTCAATGTGTCGAGGGTCACCGTCTTGCCCTCGCTCTGGAGGGCAACCAGCGTCCGGAGAAGATGCGGCGCGAGGTCCTTGTTGGTCATGGCGCGTACCGTAACCGCCTGCTGAACGGCCGTACAGTTTGTCGCGGCGTTTTTCTCCGAGTCGCCTGCGGGGAGCGCTGGAGACGCCCCGAAGGCGACCGTCGTCTATGGTAGGTCCTCCCCGTGCGCTCCGACGCCTCACCTCCTCAAGCCGTGATCCTCGCCGGCGGACTCGGCACCCGGATGCGCCCCCGGACGGAGCGCACCCCGAAATTCCTGCTGCCCGTGGCCGGACGGCCGTTCGGGGCGTGGCTCCTCGAGCGGCTCGCCGCAGCGGGCTTTGGTGAGGTGGTCCTCTGCGTGGGCCACCTCGGCGACGCCGTTCGACGGGCGATGGGCGACCGGTTCGCGGGCCTGCCGCTCCATTATGCCGACGACGGCCCCGATCTCCTGGGCACGGCCGGCGCGCTGCGCCGCGCGCTGCCCCAGCTGGCTCCTGTGTTTCTCATGACCTACGGCGACTCCTACCTCCCGTTCGACTACCTGGCCCCGCTCCGGGACCTCTGCACACACCCCGGCGCGCTCGGAACGATGGCCGTGTACCGGAACGAGGGTCGGTTCGATGCGTCGAACGCCGCGGTCTCGGGCGACCTGGTGGTGCGTTACGAGAAGCGGCGCGCGGGCGCGCCGCCCGACCCTGCGCTCGACCACATCGATTACGGCGCCACCGCGCTCCGCCGCGAGGTCGTCGAGGCGCTGCCAGCCGACGCGCCGCTCGGCTTCGAGGTGGTGCAGCGCGACCTCGCGGCGCGCGGCCTCCTCCGGGCCTTCGCGGTCGCGGCGCGCTTCCACGAGATCGGCTCGGAGCAGGGCCTCCGCGATCTCGAGGCCGCCCTCACGACCGCGGCCGCGGCGGAGGAGCGGGGATGATCGTCTCTCGCGCCCCGGTCCGCTTCTCCCTCGGCGGCGGCGGGACCGATCTGCCCGCGTACTCCGGCCGCTTCGGCGGCTACCTCGTGTCGGCCGCCATCGACAAGTACATCTACGTGACGGCCAACAAGCGCTTCCACCGGGACATCCGCCTCGCGTACTCCAAGACCGAGATCGTCCCCTCGGTGGACGCGATCGAGCACCCGATCTTCCGGGAAGCGCTCCGGATGATGGGAATCGAGCACTCGATCGAGCTCACGAGCGTCGCGGATCTCCCCGCGAACTCGGGCCTCGGCTCGTCGAGCTCGTTCACGGTCGCCCTCCTCAACGCCCTGCACACGTACAAGCGCGACTTCGTATCGTCCGAGCAGCTCGCTCGCGAGGCCTGCTCCATCGAGATCGAGCGCCTCGGAGAGCCGATCGGCAAGCAGGACCAGTACATCGCCGCTTACGGCAACGTCACGGCGTTCACGTTCTCTCCGGACGGCTCGGTGCACGTCGAGCCCGTCCCGGTCCGCGACGAGGTGCTGGACGAGCTCGAGAGCAACCTGCTCATCGTGTGGAGCGGCGTCGAAAGAGCGGCCAGGATCGTGCTCTCGGAGCAGGGCCGGCGGCTGCAAGACCTGGAGCCCGCGGTGGTCGAGCGGATGCACCGCATCAAGGAGATCGGCCGCGACGTGCACCGCATCCTCGTCACGGGCAGGCTCGACGATTATGGCGAGCTCCTCCACGCCCATTGGACCCAGAAGCGTAAGCTCGCGTCCAAGATGACCGACGAGGTCCTCGACGAGATCTACGAGATCGCTCGAGGCGCGGGGGCGCTCGGCGGCAAGCTGATGGGGGCCGGCGGCGGAGGCTTCTTCATGTTCTACGTCCGGCCGGCGGAGCGGCGCCGGGTGCTGGAGGCGCTCGCCGCGAAGGGCCTGCGCGTCCTGCGCTTCCGCTTCGATCTCGACGGCGCACGCATCGTCGCGAACCTGCACCGATCGTGAGCGGGCGCGCCGGCGCACCCCTCCTGCTGGGCATTTCAACGGGACTCTGGCTATAGATCGGCCATGCCTCAGAGCACGCACGACTTCGTCGAAAAGTACCTCCGCGAGACGTCCGAGATCGCCCTCGCGACGAGCCCCGACGACATGGCTCGCGTCATCGAGATCCTCTTCGATGCGTACCGGAGCGATCGCACCATCTACACGTGCGGCAACGGCGGCTCGGCGGCCAACGCGAGCCACCTCGCCTGCGACATCGCCAAGTTCACGTGGGTCGATGGCAAGCGGCGCTTCAAGTGCACCTCGCTCTGCGACAACGCAGCGCTCCTCAGCGCCCTCACCAACGACGTCGGCTTCAACCGGATCTTCCTCGAGCAGCTCGACGGCCGCATGATCGCGGGCGACGTGCTCGTGTGCCTGAGCGTGCACGGCGGCTCGGGCGCCGATCGCGCCGGCCCATGGTCGCAGAACCTCGTCGCCGCCGCGGATTTCGCGAAGAAGACGGGGGCCAAGGTGGTCGCGCTCGTCGGCTACGACGGCGGCGCCCTGCGCCAGATGGCCGACGCCAGCGTGATCGTGCCGAGGACGCGGGCGGGCTACACGTCGACGCCGCACGTGGAGGGCTTCCACGAGGTCTACCACCACCTCATCTGCGAGCGGCTCCTCCAGCTCGTGGCCGAGAGCTGAGCCCTGCGTGGCGAAGCGCGGGATCCTGCTCGACCGCGACGGCACGCTCATCGACGTGGTGCGCGATCACGAGCTCGGCGTCGTCGTGACCGCGTTTCATCCGGATCAGATCCGCCTCCTCCCCGGCGCGATCGAGGGCCTGCGGCGCCTCGCGGACGCCGGGTTCCTGCTGGCGATCGCGACCAACCAGCCGGGCGCGGCGAAGGGCCAGGTCCCGTGGGGGGCGATCGAGCGCACGAACCGCGCGCTCGTCGATCGGCTCCGCGAGGCCGGCGTCGCGATCGCGGCGCTCGCGGTGTGCCCGCACCACCCCGAGGGCGGGCCGGGCGGCGATCCGGCGCTCATCGGCCCGTGCGACTGCAGGAAGCCGCAGCCGGGCATGCTCACGGCGCTCGCGCGCGACCTCGATCTCGACGTCGCGGCGAGCTGGATGATCGGCGACGTGCCGAGCGACGTGGCGGCCGCGCGCGCGGCGGGCATGCGGGCGGGCCTCGTCATGGATGGACGCCGCTGCGAGCTGTGCCCGCTCCGCGGCGAGGCGGATCTCCCCTGCCCCGATCGCGCGGCGCCGCGCCTCGATCTCCTCGCCGCCGAGATCCTCGCCGAGCCGCGCGGCTAGCGGACTCTGGCGCGCCAGGCCGTGCCGCGCCGCCCGATGGCCCGCGCGCGGCGTGCTACCGTCCCGCCGTGACGCCTCCTCCGGATCACGACGGCGGCGCGCTCGACGATCGGGGCGCCCGCGACGACACCCCGGCCACCGCGGCCGAGCTCGACGCCCGCCTCTCGGCGGCCCGCTACATCTCCGATCCGGCGACCTCACTCGCGCTCTGGCTCGCCCTCCGGATGGGGCGGCCGCTGCTGATCGAGGGGCCGGCCGGCGTCGGCAAGACCGATCTCGCCCGCGCCGCCGCCGAGGGGCTCGGCCGAGGGCTCATCCGGCTCCAGTGCTACGAGGGCCTCGACGAGGCGAAGGCGCTGTACGAGTGGGACTACGCGAAGCAGATGCTCTACACGCAGCTGCTCCGCGACGCCGTCGCGAAGGAGATCGCCGGCGCGGCGAGCCTCGCCGCAGCCGCGCGCGCGATCGCGGGGAGCGAGGCGTCGTTCTTCAGCGAGCACTTCCTGATCGCGCGCCCGCTCCTCGCGGCGCTGCGGAGCGCCGCGCCGGTCGTCCTGCTCATCGACGAGGTCGATCGCGCGGACCCTGAGTTCGAGGCGTTCCTGCTCGAGGTGCTCTCCGACATGCAGGTCACGATCCCCGAGCTCGGCACCATCCGCGCCGCGCACCCGCCGCTCGTCCTGCTGACGACGAACGCGACGCGCGAGATGACCGAGGCGCTGCGCCGCCGGTGCCTGCACGCGTTCCTGGACTACCCGCCTCCGTCGCGCGAGGTCGCCATCCTGAAGGTCGCCCTCCCGGGGATCGAGCCCCGCCTCGCGGCGCAGATCGTGGCGTTCGTCAGCGCCCTGCGGGCCATGGATCTGCGGAAATCGCCCGCGATCAGCGAGACGATCGACTGGGCCCGCGCGCTGCTCCTGCTCGGCAAGCGCGCGGTGACACCGGAGCTCGCGCGCGACACGCTCGGCGTCCTGCTCAAGCACCAGAGCGACCGCGGCGACGCGGAGGCGAAGCTCGGCGCCCTCGTGCGTGCCGCCGAGCACGCGGGCGCGGACGAGCCGGCTACCTGAGCTCGGCCACCTTCTCGCCGAACAGCTTCTCGAGCCGCCCGAGCATGGCGTCGTTCGGCTCGACGCGCAGATCACGCCCCAGCGACAGCACCGCCTCTGCCCCGTCGTCGAGCTGGATCACGAGCTGCACCGGGCACACCCCGGGGCTCGCCCGCAGGAGCGCCCCGAGCCGATCGATGTGCTCGCGCCTGGCGCTGCGCGACTTCAGCGTGATCGCCACGCTCCGGGTCTGCGCGAGGATGGCGTCGGCGAGCGGCTGCACCTCGTCGAGCAGCAGGGTCGGCTCGCGCGGCGCGGCCTCGGCCTCCTCGGCCCCCTCCTCCACCATCGGGAAGCTGATCTTCCCCGAGATCAGGACCGGCTCCCCCCGGTTCAAGAGATCCGCATAGCTCTCGATCTGCTTCTCGCGCACCTTGACCTCGACCCGGCCCGTCGTGTCCTCGAGCACGAAGAACGCGATCTTGCCGCCGCCCCCCTTGAAGATGCGCTCTCGGTAGCCCTCGACCATCCCGCCGACGCGCACCCTGGCCCAGGCATCCATGCCGGCCAGCGCGCTCACCGCGGTCACGTCGAAGCGGTTGAGATCCACGCCGTACCGATCGAGCGGGTGACCCGAGACGTAGAACCCGAGCGACTGCTTCTCCCGCGAGAGCGTCTCGCGCAGATCCCAGTCCTCGACCATCGGGTAATCGTCCAGCCTCACCTCGCTCTTGGACGCCACCGCCGCGAACAGGCCGATCTGCGCGCTGTTCCGCTCCTTGCTCGCGGAGCGCGAGCGCTCGAGCGCCCTGTCGATGCCGGCGAACGCCCGCGCCCGCGAGATGCCCCGCGCGTGGAGGCTCGCGTCGAACGCGCCGCACTGCACGAGCGCCTCGAACACGCCCTTGTTGACCCGCCGCGGATCGACCCGCTCGGCGAAGTCGAACAGATCCGCGAACGCGCCGCCCGCGTCCCGCGCCTCGAGGATCGCCTCGAGCGCCGACTCGCCGATGCCGCGGATCGCGCCCATTCCGAAGCGGATCTTCGGATCGTACGGGTCCCTTAGCCGCGAGCCTCCGCGCCGGGTGCCGGCCACGCGCTTGCCGTTCGTCGCCGGCTTTGCGCTGTAGACGACGGTGAAGTCGGTCTTGGACTCGTTGATCTCGGGCGGGAGGATCTCGACCCCCCACGCGCGCCCCTCCGCGATGATCCGCACGACCTTCTCTATCTTGTCGCGGTCGGCCGTCATCAGCGCGCAGAGGAACTCGACCGGGTAGTGCGCCTTGAGGTAGGCCGTCTGGTAGGTCAGCAGCGCGTACGCCGCCGAGTGGCTCTTGTTGAAGCCATAGCCCGCGAAGTACTCGAGGAGCCCGAAGATGCGCTCGGCGTCCTCGGCCTTCACCCCGTTGTTGAGCGAGCCGTCGACGAACGTCGCCTTCTGCTTCGCCATCTCCTCGGGCTTCTTCTTGCCCATGGCGCGCCGGAGCAGATCGGCGCCGCCGAGCGTGTAGCCCGCGAGCTTCTGCGCGATCTGCATGACCTGCTCCTGGTAGACGATGACGCCGTACGTCGGCTGGAGGAGCTCGTCGACGAGCGGGTGCATCTTCTCGATCGGCTTGCGGCCGTGCTTGCAGTCGACGAAGTCCTTCACCATGCCGGTGCCGAGCGGCCCGGGCCGGTAGAGCGCCACGGCGGCGACGATGTCCTCGAAGGCGTCCGGCTTGAGGTCCTTGAAGAGCTGCTGCATGCCGCTCGACTCGAGCTGGAACACCCCGGTGGTCTCGCCCGACTGGAGGAGCGCGTAGGTGGCGGTGTCGTCGAGCGGCACCGTGTTCACGTCGAAGCGCTTGCCCTCGTTGCCCGCTAGGTCGGGCCGCGCGTTCACGAGCCGCACCGCGATGTCGATGACGGTGAGCGTCTTCAGCCCGAGGAAGTCGAACTTCACGAGCCCGGCCAGCTCGGCGTCGTCCTTGTAGTACTGCGTGACGAGCTGCTCGCCGTTCTTGAAGCAGGGGACGTGATCCCAGAGCGGCCCCTCGCTGATCACGACGCCGGCGGCGTGCATGCCCGCGTGCCGCGTCAGCCCCTCGAGCTTCTGCGCCTGCTTCAGGAGCTCCGCGACCGTGGGGTCGCTCTCCTTGAGGGCCTTGAGCTTCGGCTCGATCTCGAGCGCCTCGGGGATCGTGTACATGATCCCCGGGCTCTTCTGCGGGATGAGGCTCGCGATCTTCTGCGCCTCGTTCGCGGGGAACGCCATCGCCCGCGCGACGTCCTTGATCACGCTCCGCGCCTTGAGCTCGTGGAACGTCGCGATCTGCCCGACGGAGGGTTTGTCGGCCTCCTTGCTGTACTTCTTGGTGACGTAGGAGATGACCTCGTCGCGCCGGTCCATGCAGAAGTCGACGTCGAAGTCGGGCATGCTCACGCGCTCCGGGTTCAGGAAGCGCTCGAACAGCAGGTTGTACGGCAGCGGATCGAGATCGGTGATCTCCATGGCATAGGCGACGAGCGAGCCCGCGCCCGATCCGCGGCCCGGCCCGACCGGGATGCCGTGGTCCTTGGCGTACTTGATGAAGTCCCAGACGATGAGGAAGTAGCCCGGGAAGTCCATCTGGACGATGACGTTGAGCTCGACGTCGAGCCGCGCGCGGTAGGTCGCCTCGTCCACTCTCCTGCCCGTCTGCGCGATCTGGGCGAGCCGCTTCGTGAGGCCGTCGTGCGCCACGTGCCGGAAGTACGACGCCGAGTCCGAGAACCCGCCCGGCAGCGGGAACGTCGGGAGCATCGGCTTGCCGAGCTTGAGCTTCAGCGTCGAGCACCGCTCGGCGATCTCGAGCGTCGACCGCACCGCCTGCGGGTGGTCGCGGAACAGGTGCATCATCTCGTCGGCGGGCTTGAGGAACATCTCGAAGCTGCCGTGGTGCGCGGCGCTCGCCTCCGCGAACGTGCGGTTGGCCGCGATGCACGACAGGTAGAGCTGCCCCTCGCCGTCCTCGCGCGCGCCGAAGTGCGCGTCGTTGGTCGCGACGAGCGGAAGCCCCAGGTCGCCCGCCGCCCGCGCCAGGATGCCGTTGAGCACCGCCTGCTCGACCAGCCCGTGGTCCTGCAGCTCGACGTAGAGGCTCCCCGGCTGGAAGCAGTCCCTGAGCCGGCTGAGCGCCTCGCGCCCCTCCCCCTCGCCCTGCTCGAGGATCCGCTGGGCGACCACGCCGCCCATGCAGCCGGTCAAGCCGATGAGCCCCGCGCTGTGCTGCGCCACCGTGTCGAGCCGCACGCTCGGCGCGAGCCCGCTCACGGGATCGACGTGCCCCTGGGAGACGATGCGGACGAGGTTCTTGTAGCCCTCCTCGGACGCGGCGAGCAGCACGAGGTGATCGACGGGCGTCTCGTCCACGCCCGAGCGCGACACCTGCCCCGCGGCCGCGCCCCAGCTGCGGGCGACGTTGACCTCGCAGCCGATGATCGCGCCGATGCCCTGGTCCTTGCAGGCCTTGTAGTGCTGAATCGCCCCGAACATGTTCCCGTGGTCGGTCAGGGCGACGGCGCGCATTCCCAGCGATTTGGCGCGCGCGGCCAGATCCTTGACGCGCAGCGAGCCGTCGAGGAGCGAGTACTGCGAATGCACGTGGAGGTGGATGAACTCAGCGGTCACAGCAGGCTTCCAGGGGGCTTCTCATCGTGGTGGTAGTCGGGAAAGACCGGTAATCCGGGAGAGGGTGCGGAGCGCGAGATCGGGAGGCGCTGGGACAATCCACCAACGCTCGCCGGCGGGCTCACATATAGCGCATTGCGCAGCGGGGATCGCCCTTGATGAGCCGCGCAGGCCGGCGCTAGCATGTGCGCCCGTCTGAGAGCACTTGCCTGATCCGGGGTGGGGTTTCCAGAAAGTGAGGTCGATGATGCGTCAATCCCGTATCGCCGTCGCGGTGTATTTGGCGACCGCGCTCGTGTCCGCTGCCGGTTGTGGCTCCGAGGCCACGGCGCCTGTCGTTCAAGACGTCGACCTCGGCCAGCCGCCCGCGCCGGGGCCGGAGCAGGCAGGGGATGGCGAGGGCGTCGCGTTCGCGATCGACCGGCTCTTCCTCGGCGATACGGATCGCGACGGGAAGAAGGCGGCCGGCAGCTGGAAGCAGTACGGATTCAACCTCGACGGCAAGGTGTCCAGCACCGTATCACAGGACCTGTGCAAGCCGGTGGATGACACCGCCCCTTCGGAGGTCTATCCGGACGGCGCCGATGGGATCGACAACGCCTTTGGCAGCAAGCTCGTCGGCCTCATCTCCAACCTCCTGACCGACCCGTCGACCCGGGTCAGCGACGCCATCGGCAAGGGCGATTTCACGGTGATCTTCAAGGTCGACGGGCTCGGCGAGCGGTCGTCCTACAACCCCCTCACCGCGAAGCTCTACGGCGGCGCCACGCTGGGCGAGGCGCCCACCTGGGATGGCGCCGACCGGTGGCCTGTCGTACCGGAGCTCCTCGACGACGCTCAGGACGTCGAGAGCTCCAAGGTGGTGTTCCCGGCCAGCTACGTCGTCGACGACACATGGGTTTCGGGCCCGAATTCACAGGTCACGTTCCAGCTGAACCTGACGGTCTCGGACACCATCATCGGTCTCACGATCCGCAACGTGAGGATCGCGATGGATCTCGCGCCCGATCACAAATCGGTGGTCAAAGGGACCATCGCGGGCGTGCTCGAGACGGCTGTCCTCGTCGAGGAGCTCCGCGGCGTCATCGGCGCCGTACAGCCGAATTTCTGCGAAAGCCCCGCGCTGGAGACGATCCTCGACCAGGTCCGCCGCGCCTCGGACATCATGAAGGATGGCAGCCAGGACCCGAGCAAGGAGTGCGACGCCATCTCCATCGGCATCGGGTTCACCGCGAAGGCGGTCCAGCTGGGCGAGATCGCGCCGCCTGCCGAGACGACCGGCGTGCCGTGCCAGCCGGCGCCCGCTGACGAAGGCTGATCGCCGCGCGACTCCCATCCACAGGCGGCCGCTGCGTCGCGCACGCCTCCTGGGCTCCGCGGGCACCTCCCGGGTGCCCGCGCCCGCCGGAATCCCCACAGCCTGCGACGTGCAGCCTGCTCCGCTGGCCCCGACCACCCGCGAAGATCGTGCTCGCGCTTGAGCCGTCGCGCCCCCCGCGAGCGTCTCAAGGAGCGACCCCACCCGTCCAGGGTACGCGCTGAGGCAAGGGAGGTCTTGCCAGCGCGCTCTCTCGGTCCGCCCGCTGGTGGGCGGGCCGCGAGGCGCCCTCTTCCTGGTTTCGTTCGTCCTGACTTTTCGCTAGAAGTCGGCATCGCTTCGAGCGTCCACCACGCAAGTACCCGATGGCGGTGAAGATTCATGGCGAGCTGCCGTCCAAGGGCGTCAGCCCGGCGGGTCGCCGATGCGAGCTCTGGCTCGTGCCCCTCAGAGGAGAACAAGGTCCATGCGTAGATACGTCGCTTCCGTTCTGTGCGCCGTGATGATGATTGGCGCTGCCGCCGCGACGGCGGGTTGCACGGCCAGCGCCTCGTTCAACGCCGGCAAGGAGCCGGTGGCCGAGCCCCCGCCCCCGCCCCCGCCGGAGCCGAAGCCCGAGCCGAAGGAGGAGAAGAAGCCCCGCCCGCGCTTCAAGCTGACGTTCAAGCTCAAGGGCAACGAGGTCTCTCTCCCCGGCCCGGTGGTCTTCGAGACGAACAGCGACAAGCTCCTGCCCGAGAGCGACGAGGTCCTCAACCTCGTCGACGACTTCCTGAAGCAGCGGGAGGATGTCAGCCTGCTCCGCGTCGAGGGCCATACCGACTCGGATGGCGAGGACGCCGCGAACCAGACGCTGTCCGAGAAGCGCGCGATGGCGGTCGCTCGCTGGCTCGTCGCGAAGGGGAACGACTGCAAGCGCTTCATCGCCGTCGGGTTCGGCGAGACCAAGCCGGTCGCCGACAACAACACGCCCGAGGGCAAGGCCCAGAACCGCCGCACCGGGTTCTTCATCGCGGCCATCAAGGGCAAGGCGGTCGACAAGCAGCCCGTGGACGGCGGCGGCAAGGTCGCCGGCGACGCCTGCAAATGACACCGCTGCGCCCGGGCGCGCTTCGTGCCGCGCGCCGCGCTCACCGCGGGCCCGAGCACGTCGGGGCACTCCCTTTCCGCTGACGGCGGAGCCCAGCGGCCGGCGCGCGCCGGCCACCGGCGCCGCTGCGTTCTCCACGCGCCGGCGGCCGACGCCGCCCTGAGATCCTTCTTTTCTTGCCTCCCCCACCAGCTTCACTATCCGTACGTCTCCACGACATGCGGAGACGTCACGACAGGTCCCTGGGTCGCTTCCTTTCCATCGCCCTCCTCGCGATCGGCCTCTTCGGCTGCAACTCCGGGGCGGGCGACGTCCGCCCGTGGACGCGGGACGACCACGATCCGCCGAACCCCGGCGAGGGGCAGGGCGGCAAGGTAGCCGCTCGGCCCGTCGCGTCCGATGAGACCGATCCAGGGCTGATCGAGCTCGCCTGGCAGCGAAACTGCTCCACCTGCCACGGCAGGGCCGGGCGAGGCGACGGCCCGCAAGGCCCGATGGTCCGCGCCCCGGACCTCACCGACGCGGCGTGGCAGGATCGGGTGACCGACGGCCAGATGGCCGACACGATCAGGAAGGGCAAGAACAAGATGCCCGCGTTCGACCTGCCGCAGCCGGTGATCGAGGGCCTCGTGAAGCGCGTCCGCACCAACCGAGCGCGCTGAAGCTCGATGAGCTCGACCCCGCAGCACGATCTCGATGAGGCGCCGGAGGAGAGGCCGGCGGAGCCGGAGGGCCGGCCGCCGTGGCTCCGGCGTCTCGCGCCAGCGATCCTCCTGCTGGGTGCGCTGTATGCGGGGAGCATCCTCTTCAAGCGCCTGCCCGAGGAGCGGGAGGTCGAGCTGCGTCTCGACGACGCAGCGACGGTCGTGCAGCTCGACGTGACGTGGACGGATTCTTCGTCGGGCGACCGCGCGGAAGACACGGCGACGGTCATCGACAGCTCATGGCGCTTCGCCGAGGGCACGGCCCCACGGGCTGTCCTCACGAAGGTGTCGCTCCCGGACGGCCTCTACCAGGTGGAGATCACGGTCGGCAGGAAGGGCGGGCACGACGTGACGAGCCGGGCCATCACGCTCGCGGACGAGTCCCGGATCACGCTGTTCGTGCACTGAACGGCGCCCCGCGCCTCCCGCCGGCCTCGCGGAGCGCGCTTCGGCCGGCGCTCCTGGAGCGAGCCCAACAGCAGCCGGATGCGCCGGAGACCTGCCGCCGCTCATTGCGGCCGCCCGGCGCACGAGACCGTTGACGCCCGGAAACCGACAAGCAAGGCAGCGCCGTGAGTTGGACGCGTGTCTCTGAGGTACCACCTCGCGTCCAGCAAGCCGCACGCAGCCCTTGATGAAAGACCTTCGTCCTTAGTTACAAGTCATTGTTATTGTTTATATTTTTTCGCTTCCAGTGGCAGCGTTTCGGGTGGGAATGGAATGTGAGAACGAATTCCCTTGATGCGTTCCCCCCGAAACCGCTACTTCTTGGCCCGCGGAAGCAGGGCGTGGCACCTTATCCTACAACCACTTACACGCTCTGACTGGGACGATCGTGGTGCATCTTGGTGCCCCCCCGGAGGGAGCGACCATGCGGCCTGTACAGTGCCGCTGGAGGCGGAGAAGGAGAACCGATGAGGATCACCCCGTGGTATCTGGCTGCGCTCGCCCCGTTCGCCGCCATTGGTTGCAGTGGCGCGTACCTCGGCCACGCCGCTGTCGTCGCATTGACGATCGGCATCTTCCTCGGGACCCTTTCGCTCGGCCGTACCCCGAGCTCGAGCCCCGCCCCGCCGAACGCCCCTGTCTCCTGACTTTCTCGCCCAGCTGCCGCCTGCTGCACCTCGACGCGAGGGTTTCCCGAGCGCGCGACAGCGCTGGCGCTTACGCTCGGGGAGCGTGAGGTCATGACGCAAGACGCCTCGGTCGGCCGGCTCAAGCGGCTCGAAGAGTTCACGCTCATGGACCTGGAGTCCGTGCACCTCATCCTGCGCGGCGACTCGGTCATCGACTGGAGGAGGCTCAACCTGCAGGGCGAGCAGGCGGCGCGGGATCTCTTGCTGGCGCAGGAGTTCCGCCCGGACGAGCCGGGGGATCGCGCCCACCTCGAGAGCGTCAAGAACGAAGCGATCGCGTACCTGCGCCGCCATTTCGAGTTCCCGATCCCGAGCCCGGTCGCACGCGCCTCGGTCGAGGAGATCTTGCTGCTCGCCTCGGGCAAGGGCCACCGCCAGCTCTGCGCCTGCACGATCCTCAAGGCGATGCACATCATCCATCACCTGGCCGGGCGCGAGCTCCTCTTCTCGATCCCCATGTCGGACCAGGACGTCTTCCACCTCGTCGAGGAGAAGGTGTACCGGGTGATCGGCGGCATGCTCGCGGCGGGCTTCCCGATCACCGAGTTCATCGGCGGGCGGAAGAACAAGGACTCGCTCTACACGAAGCTCCTGTCGAAGACCGACACGACCGCGGCGGCCATCTACGACAAGCTCCGCTTCCGCATCGTCTGCCGCACCGTGGACGATCTGCTGCCGGTGCTCCTGTACCTGTCCGAGCGGCTGTTTCCGTTCAATTACGTCGTGCCAGGCGAGAGCACCAACACGATCCTGCGGTTCCGGAGCTACTGCGAGACGCGGCCCTTCCTTCAGCCGATGCTCGACGCGTTGCAGACCGACGTCGACGACGGGCTCACGGCAGGCGACAACAGCTTCAGCGATCGGAGCTACCGCGTGATCCACTTCGTCGTCGATCTGCCGGTGCGGCTCCCCGCCGAGATCCTCGACATGGCGCCGCCCGCGGCCTGGGCGCTCGGGCCGATCATCTTCGTCCTGTGCGAGTTCCAGCTGATCGACCGCGAGACCGAGGCGGCGAACGAGGTCGGCGAGGCGAGCCACGCCAGGTACAAGGAACGGCAGAAGCAGGCCGTCATGCGCAGGCTCAAGCTCGGGGTCCGCTCCACCCGTGATCCGGCGAGCGGCGGACCCAAGCGAGATCGCTAGCGCCGCGGTCGGCGCGAGTCGCCGTCCAGACGCCGTAACGACGAGGCCGCTGGCGCGCAGCACGCTGGACCGCGCAGCGAGCCTGGACCGCGGTGGCGAGGCCAGACCGCGCAGCACACCCGACCGCGCAGCGCACGGACAGAACGGTCACGGCTGCGGCGGATGCGTGGGGCAACACCGCGACGAATCGAGCGGGCAGACCGGGGAGATCCGCGAGACATCCGGGGTGGGTCCCCGGAGAGCGGCACGCGTGAGCAGGGCGGCGAACGCCGCTGCGACGCCGGGAGCAGTCGGGCTATCGGAGCAGAGGCCGCCGAGCGAACAGCCTGGACGGTGACCGACGGCGCTCGATCGAGGAGGCCTGCCGGCCCCTCAATGACACCGCCGGACGAGCGGGCTCAGATGCGGCCCTTCAGCGCGTCGCGATCGAGGACGACGATCCGGCGGCGATCGATCTCGATCACCCCCTTGCGACGGAGATCGCCCAGGGTGAGCGTGACGGTCTCGCGCGTGGAGCCGATCATGCTCGCCATCTCCTGATGGGTGAACGGCGCGGAAATGAGCACCCCGCGCGGATCGGGGATGCCCCAGCGCGTCGCGGCCTTGAGCAGGAACTCACAGAGGCGGGCCTCCACATTGCGGAAGAGCATGGACGCCAGGCGCTCCTCGGTGTCCGTGTGCCGCTCGACCAGCGTGGTCACGATGGCGGCGGCGAAGTTGGCGTCGCTCGCCATCAGGTTGCGCACCGTCGCGAGGGGGATGAGGAGCGCCTCGACGTCCTCCGTGGCGATCGCGCTCTCCCGGTGGGCCGTGACGCCCCCGAGCGCAGCCTCGCCTAGCACGTCGCCGGCCCCTCTGTAGCCGAGCGACAGGCTGCGCCCGTCGCTCATCCCACGCACCAGCCGGACTCGGCCGAGGCTGAGCATGGCGAGCGCGGTCGCGGCGTCGCCCTGCGTCACCAGGTGACGCCCTTTCGCGACGCGTTGGATCGTCCCTCCGTCCGCCAGCGCCGACTGCGTGGCCGGAGAGGCCGCGTTGCCGATCGCGCCGCGCCGGACAACCCGCCGTTTGCGGGAGTCCAGGTCGAGTCCACCGTCGTTCCCGAGCGCGCCAGGCTGGACCCTGACGCTCCGTGCCATCGCATCCTTACCCATCATCATCGCGGCTGCTCCTGCGGTTTGCGGTGTCGCGGTCCTACTGTTCCGGGGGGCCCCACCGGCTGGGGGGGGCCCGACTTGTGCCGGAACCTCCCACTTGCGTTGACATCCTGGATACCCGGCCCGTACCTTTCGGTTCGAGCCGGGCACGCCCCGTGAATGAACCCCTGCACGGGGGAGCCAGTTCGACCGCTCCTCCAGCTACGGACGTTGGATGCGCCTCTTTAGCGGCAAAATTACTCCCCTCACAGAAGAACTCGTCCGCGCGCTCGTGGACAACCGCGATATCGAGTGCGAATCGAAGAAAGAGGTCGCGCTCGACGTCGAGTCGGTCTTCACGAGCTACCTGCACGCAGAGCGGGAAGCGACCGAGCGGGCGAAAGAGATCCTCCAGGCACGCGGACTGCCTCAGGGCGAGTTCAACCGGGTCAAGCGCCTGGCCGCGGAGCAGAAAGGGATCAAGACCGGCGAGGAAACGATGGATTATCTCCTCGACCAGCTGCTCGAGATGCTGATGCACTCGAACAACGTCGAGGAGGTGTTCGTCGAGGACCACGACCTGCGCCGCCGGATAAGGCCCATCCTTCGGAAGTACCTCGAGATGGACGAGGCGCTCGACACCGAGGTGCGCGGCAAGCTCCGCCACGTGCAGGAGGGCTCCCGCACCTGGGAAATCGAATACCAGCGGGTCATGGGCGAGATCCAGCGACGCAAGGGGCTGCTGTAATCGCCGCCGCCAGGCAGGCGGACTCTCAGCCGAGCAAGCGAACCGTCTGCGGCGTTTGCCGGTCCAGCGAGACGCCTCCGCCCCATGGCCTCGGTGCCCGATCCGCAGGGATATCGCCTGTGGGATAAACGCGTACCATCTGCGACCATGCCCGCGGCGGAGCGTTCCTTCTGCCGGATCGGGCTTCGTCGTGGTACCGGAGGACATCATGAGCTGGATTCCGAAGGTCGAGGCGAAGCGCCACTTCTGTCATAAATGCAAGAACGAGCTCATCTTCGAGGTGAAGCTCCAGCGCGCGGACACCTGTCCCCACTGCGGTGTCGACCTCCACTGCTGCAGGAACTGCGAGAACTGGGACCCGGCCGCGCACAACCAGTGCAAGGAGCACATCGCCGAGTACATCCCGGATCGGGAGAGAGCGAATTATTGTACTTTCTTCACGTTCAAGAACGGCGTACCGGAAGACAACTCGAAGCGCATCGCGGCTTCTCGCTCCAAGCTCGACAACCTTTTCAAGAAGAAGTAGGCGCCCGCCGGGGGAGCACGCACATGTCCACGCCTCGCTACTTGATCACCGGCGGTGCCGGGTTCATCGGAAGCAACCTCGTCGCGGCGCTGACCGCCGCCGGCGAGCGGGTCCGCGTCCTCGATAACCTCGCGACTGGCCGATGGGAGAACCTCGACGGGCTCCCCCACCAGTCGCTGATCGAGCGCATCACGGGGGACATCCGGGACGCGTCGGCGGTCGCGACGGCGGCCAAGGGGGTCGAGGTCATTCTCCACCAGGCCGCGCTCGGCTCGGTCCCGCGCAGCGTCGAGTCGCCCGTCGAGTCGAACTCCGTCAACGTCGGCGGCACGGTCACGGTGCTCGACGTGGCGCGCCGCCAGGGCGTGCGCCGGGTGCTCTTCGCCGCGTCGTCCAGCGCGTACGGCGAGACGCCCGTCCTCCCGAAGCACGAGGGCATGGAGCCGATGCCGCTTTCGCCGTACGCGGTCACGAAGCTCGCCTGCGAGCATTACATGAAGGTCTTCGCAGGCATCTACGGCATCGAGACCCTGAGCCTGCGTTACTTCAACGTCTTCGGGCCGAACCAGACGCCGGACGGCGCCTACGCCGCGGCGATCCCGCGGTTCGTCGACGCCGCCCTGCAGAACCGGCCGATCCCGATCTTCGGCGACGGCGAGCAGACGCGCGACTTCTGCTTCATCGAGAACACCGTCCTCGCGAACCTCCTCGGCGCGACGTCGTCGAAGAAGTTCAAGGGTGAGGTCATCAACATCGCCGGCGGACGCAGGATCGGGCTGAATGAGCTCTGCAAGGAGATCTCGCGGGCCCTCGGGCGGGACGTCGCGGTCGAGCACCTCCCCGCCCGCGCCGGGGACATCCGTCACTCGCTCGCCGACATCTCGCGCGCGGCCGAGCTCATCGGGTACGAGCCCCGCGTACGCTGGGAGGACGGCATCGTCCCCACGGTCACGTACCTGCGGACGCTCCGTGAGAAGGGCCCCGCGGCCGCGTCGGCCACGGTGACCTGTGGCAAGGTTCCGCTGCCCAAGGCCCAAGGGGCCTCGGACAGCGGACAAAAGGCGAGCTAGGTAGAGCGGGGCGGCTCGTGCGGAGCATGACCGGCTTCGGGCTCGGTGACGCTTCGCTCACCGATGGGCGCGTCGTCGCCGAGATCCGCTCGGTGAACCAGCGCTTCCTCGACGTGCGCGCGCGGCTCCCGCGCGAGCTCGTCGATCTCACGATGTTCGCCGAGCAGGTGGCGCGCGAGCGCCTGCGGCGGGGACGCATCGAGATCATCGTGCGCACCGAGGGCGCGGTGCTGGCCCCGAGCACGCTCGACAAATCGAAGGCGCGCGCGGCGTTCCGCGCCCTGGCGGAGCTCCGCGACGAGCTCGCGCCGGGCGCCGACGTGCCGCTCTCGCTGCTCTGCGCCGTGCCGGACCTCTTCGCGCCCGCTGGCGGCCACGAGATCGCGGCCGTCCGCGCCGCGCTCAAGCTGGCCATCGAGCGCGCGATCGACGCGATGGAGGGCATGTGCCTGCGCGAAGGCGAGGCGCTCGCCGGCGACATGCGCGGGCGGGTGGCCACGTTGCGCGCGCTGTCGTCCGAGGTCGTGGCGCGCGCGGACGAGGCGCGCGAGGCGCTCAGGCGCCGCCTGCGCGAGCGGGTCGAGCGCCTGCTCCAGGGGGTCGAGGCCGGCTTCGAGGCGACGCGGATCGAGGCGGAGGTGATGCTGCTCGCCGAGCGCAGCGACATCACCGAGGAGGTCACCCGCCTCCGGAGCCACCTCGACCAGTTCGGCGGCGCGCTCGCGGCCCCGAGCGGCGACCCTTGCGGAAGGAGGCTCGACTTTCTGCTTCAGGAGATGGTACGCGAGGCGAACACGCTGGGCTCCAAGGCGCAGGACGCCGCCATCTCCCATCACGTCGTGGCGATGAAGGTGGAGCTCGAACGCCTGCGGGAGCAGGTCCAGAACATCGAGTGACAGGAGAGCATGTCGACCGAAGCACTCAGTGACGACTTCCTCCTCCTCATCGTGTCGTCCCCGTCCGGCGCGGGGAAGACGACGCTCTGCGGGAGGCTGCGCAGCGAGTTCCCCGACCTGCGCTTCTCGGTCTCCCACACGACCCGGCGCCCGCGCCCGAACGAGGTCGACGGCCGGGAGTACCACTTCGTCGACCCGAACACGTTCGAGCAGATGATCCGCATCGGCGCGTTCGCCGAGTGGGCCAGGGTGCACGATCACCTCTACGGCACCAGCCTGAAGGAGATCGAGATCGCCCGCGCCACCGCGCGCGGCGTGCTCTTCGACATCGACCACCAGGGCGCGCGGCAGATCAAGGCGAGCCTGCCCGAGGCGGTCGCCGTGTTCATCCTTCCCCCGTCGCTCGCCGAGCTCGAGCGGCGCCTGCGCGGGCGCGGCACCGAGGACGAGCCCACGACGCTCCGCCGCCTCCGCAACGCGAAGGGCGAGATCGAGCATTACGGCTTCTTCGACTACGTGATCGTGAACGACGAGATCAACCGCGCCTACGAGCAGCTGCGGTCGCTCGTCTTCGCCGAGCGGTGCCGCCGCCAGCGGCGCGCGGCCCTCTGCGAGCGGCTGCTCTCGGAGCGGAGGTTCGAGCGATGAGCGCGACGCGCGACGTGCTCGCGATCATCGGCGGCAGCGGCGTCTACGAGATGGGGTGGCTGGAGGACGTCGAGGAGGTCTCGGTCTCCACCCCCTTCGGGCTGCCGAGCGACGTGGTGCTGCGCGGGCAGGTCAAGGGCGGCGACGCGACGGTGCTCTTCCTGCCGCGCCACGGCCGCGGGCACCGCTTCTCGCCGTCGACGATCAACTACCGCGCGAACATCTGCGCGCTGAAGATGCTCGGCGCCACGCACGTGCTCAGCGTGAGCGCCGTCGGATCCCTGCGCGAGGACATCGTGCCTGGCGACCTCGTCGTCGTCGACCAGTTCATCGATTTCACGAAGCGGCGGATCTCGACGTTCTTCGACGAAGGCCTCGTCGCCCATGTGCCGTTCGCCGATCCGGTGTGCCCGATCCTGGCGAGCGCGGTCCACGACGCGGCGCTCGCCACCGGCGCGCGCGTCCACCGCGGCGGCACCTATGTCTGCATCGAGGGCCCTCAGTTCTCGACGCGGGCCGAAAGCCGCATGTTCCGGACGTTCGGCGCACATGTCATCGGGATGACCAACTTGCCCGAGGCGAAGCTCGCCCGCGAGGCGGAGCTCCCCTACGCCACGCTCGCGCTCACCACGGACTTCGATTGCTGGCACGTCAGCGAGGAGGCGGTGAGCGTCGAGACGGTCATCACCGTACTCAACCGCAATATCGGGTATGCGCGGGACGTCGCGAAGTCGCTCGCCCGCAATCTCCCCGATGTGTCGCAGAGCCCGGCCCGTCACGCGCTGGAGAAGTGCATCATGACCACGGCCGGCGCGTCATCGCCCGACGCGGAGGCGCGGCTCGAGTGGCTCATCGGTCCTCGGCGCAAGGCCGACTGAGCTGACCTCAGGGCCCCTCGCGCCCGCTCCTCCGCGCAGCGGGCGGGAGGGGGCGCAACGGGCGGGAGGGGGCGCAGCGGGCGCGAGGGGCAAGGCGGGCTCTGCTGGGGTCGGGTGCGGCCTGCGGCCCGGCGGCGCCGTCGCAGAAACGAAACGCGCGGCTAGCGGCTACGCACAAACCTGGCTAAGAGGCGTCCTGTGACGACCTCATCCGCGATCCTCATCATCGGCTCGATGGCGTTCGACGACCTCGAGCTCCCCGCCGGCAACGAAAGAGACGTCGTCGGTGGCTCTGCCACCTACTCGGCGTTCGCTGCCTCGTGCTTCGCTCCGGTGCGCACCGTGGCCGTGGTGGGCGATGATTTCCCCGAAGAGACCCTCGCAGCGATGCGATCTCGAGGGATCTCGATCGAGAGCGTCGAGCGCGCTCCCGGGAAGACGTTCCGCTGGGCCGGGCGCTACGACGTGGATCTCATCCATCGCACGACGCTGGACACGCAGCTCAACGTGTTCGCGTCGTTCGCGCCGAAGCTGCCGGAGACCTACCGCGACACGCCCTTCCTCCTGCTCGGCAACATCCATCCCGCGCTCCAGCTCGACGTCCTCGAGCAGGTCCGCGCGCCGCGCTTCGTCCTCGCCGACACGATGAATTTCTGGATCGAGGGGGAGCCGAAGGCGGTCGCGGCGATGCTGCGCCGCATCGACACGCTCGTCGTCAACGACGAGGAGGCGCGCCAGCTCTCGGGCAAGTACAACATCCGCCGCGCGGCGAAGGAGATCCTGTCCCGTGGTCCGCGCCGGCTGATCATCAAGCGCGGAGAGCACGGCGCGCTGCTCTTCGACGAGGAGGGCGTGTTCGCCGCGCCCGGCTTCCCGCTCGAGGACGTCATCGACCCCACGGGCGCCGGCGACGCCTTCGCCGGCGGGCTCATCGGTTACCTGGCGTGCCAGCCGGAGATCACGCCGCTCGCGCTCCGGCGCGGCATGCTCCATGCGACGGCGACGGCGTCGTTCTGCGTCGAAGCGGTTGGCACGCGGCGGATCGCGACGGTGACTCGAGCCGACATCGCGGCGCGACTGACGGAGATCCGGGCGCTGTACGAGTTCGGCGCAAGCACCATGTGAAGCCCGCCTGGGGGCGGCGCTGGCGCGAGCGCCTGCCGTGTGCGGTCGCTGTTCACCTTCCGGCGCATAGCCGTGCTAGACGACCGTCAAAGTGAACATGAACCTCACCACCCGTACATTCGCAGGCATCGCCTTGCTGGCCCCCCTCGTCTTCGGCTGCGCGGCCCGTACGGCGCCGTTCGACGAGATGGACAAGGCGCAGATCACGGTCCTCCGCCTCCAGGGGCAGGAGCTGGCCCCGACGCCCGTAGCGACGACCGGGGCCCCTACCCTCATCCCGGGCATCCCGCCCGAGCTCCAGCAGATGGGGCAGGCAGCCCTTCAGGGGCTGCAGCAGGCGCTGCCCGGGCTCATCCCGCCCAACCTCATCCCGGGGCAGACCGCCAGCACGCCGGTCCTGCCCGCGCAGCCGCGCTTCAAGAACTTCGTCATCCTCCAGCAGCGTCAGCTCACGACCAGCGACGCCGACGCGGAGCTCAAGGACCAGATCCTCGACGTCTTCGGCGACGAGGACAGCTTCACCGCGGACCGCGGCAACTGCTTCTATCCCGGCCTGGGCATCTCGATGGTGCGGCCGAACAACCCCACGCCTGTCGACCTGCTCGTCTCCTTCTCGTGCAACCAGGCCATGGGAGACGGCTTCCGCTGGCCTTACGCGACCAACGGCTTCTCGGCCGAGACCCACCAGAAGCTGAGCGAGATCTACCAGCAGCTCTGGGGACAGGCGGTCCCGCCCGGCGCGTGATCCCCTGCCGCGGCGAGGAGCTCCGCTGGCCTGATTTGTAATCAGCACCACATATCGTGACCGCAGGGTCCGGATGGCTAGACTTGATCGAGCTTCCGAGGTCCCCGTGTATCGGTCAGGAGCGCGCCGCACGACGTCATGATGCCCCAACCCCAGCTGTTGCCGGGAAAGGAGCTCGGGCACTACGAGCTCCTCCTGCCCATCGCGCAGGGGGGAATGGCCACGGTGTGGGCCGCGCGCCACAAGGGTCGTCGTGGCTTCCAGAAGACGGTCGCCATCAAGACGATGCTGCCGTCGCTCTCGGATGATCCCCAGTTCGAGAAGATGTTCCTCGAGGAGGCGAGGCTCGCCTCGGGGATCCATCACCCGAACGTCGCCGAGATCCTCGACCTCGGCGAGCAGGACGACGTCCTCTACATCGTGATGGAGTGGGTCGACGGCGAGGCGCTGTCGGTCATCGCGAAGGCGGCGAACAAGAGCGGCGTGGCCATCCCGCTGCGCATCGCGCTCCGCGTCCTCGGCCGCGCTTGCCTCGGTTTGCACGCCGCGCACGAGCTCCGGGACCCGCAGAACGACGACCAGCTGCTCGGGCTCGTGCACCGCGACGTGTCACCCCAGAACATCCTCGTGACGTACGACGGCCATGTGAAGCTCGTGGACTTCGGGGTCGCCAAGGCAACCAATCGCACGCACAACGACACGACCGCGGGACAGATCAAGGGCAAGGTGCCGTACATGTCCCCTGAGCAGGCGCGAGGCGAGCGGGTCGATCGGCGCACCGACGTCTTCGCGATGGGGATCGTGCTCTACAAGTTGACGACGGGAGAGCACCCCTTCGCCGCAGAGAACGACCTCCTCACGCTCAAGTACATCACCTCGCGACCGGCGCTCTCGCCTCGCCTGAAGAACCCGGATTTCCCGCCCGAGCTGGACCAGGTCCTGATGAAGTGCCTGCAGAAGGAGCCGGAGCGGCGATACCAGACGATGCTCGAGCTGGAGAGCGCCCTGGAGACCGTGCTGGCCAAGGAGCCGACGGTGACGGACCACGACGTCGGGGCGTTCGTGCGCGGGCTCCTGGGAGAGCGCAACCAGCGCCGGCGCGCAGCGCTGCGCGACACGGTCCGCATGCTCGACGAGCGCGCCTCCCACCCGCCCGAGGTGATGCTCGTTCGCGACAGCATCAGCGAGCTCTTCTTCACGCAGCTCCCTCCTGGTCACCCGAGCGCAAAGCTCCCCGCGTCTCGCCGGAGCACCCCCGCGCCCTCGCGACCGGCGCTGCCATCGCTGCTGTCCGAGTCGCTGATCCCGAGCTCGCCTGGCCAGGACACTCAGCTGGGCCCGATCGAGGTCCCGGCGGCGCGCCGCCGCTCGGGGACGCGGGTGGCAGCCGCTGCGCTCGCGCTCATCACGTTGCTGGGCGCCGGGGTGATGTGGCTCCGGCGGCCCGCGCCGCAGCAGAGCATGTCCGAGGAGCTCACGGTGCACGCCCACGGCGCTGGCCCGGCGGCGACCGAAGCCACGACGGGCGCAACGCCAAGGTCGGACGGCGCGCCCACGCTCCTGGCCGACCACGGCGGCGTGGGTGCTCGGCCCGCCCCCGAGGCGAGCGACCCGGAGGGGCGCGGGGCGAGCGCTCCGGACCCGACGGCCAAAGGCGCAACGACCGCCGCGACGCCGAGCGCGACGGCTGCTGGATCGAGCGCCACCAGCGCGCGCAGAACAACCCCGGGCAAGCGTCCCTCGACGAAGTGGGTACCGACCGTGACCAACCCCGGGTTCTGAGCGGCCGCAGGGCGCGGCAGCTCCGCGACGCGCTCCTCCTGGCAGCAAGCCTGGGCGTCGTAGGCGGCGCCCTGCTGTTGCGACGGAGCCGAGCGTCCAGCGCCTCGCCAACCCCGGCGCAGGCGAGCGCGTCCGCGGAACCGTCGCCCCTGCCCAGGGGCGGTGAGCCCGAGCGCGCGGCGCTCGATCAGCACGAAGCGCAGCACGAAGCGCAAGCGGGGTGCGGCTTTGCCGACCAAGGGTTCGGCGCCTATGAGCGATGGCGCCCGCTTCCGCTCGGAAGGCTCCTCGTCCCGCCTGCGCACGCGGTTCGCTCGGATGGCGGCTACGATCTTCTGATCCACTTCCACGGCGCCGAGCCTGTCCGGAAGTTGCTGGCTCCCAGGGACATGGATCTGGTCATCGCCGGGATCGACGTGGGGACCCGATCGAGCGAATACGCGCGCGCGCTCGAGGGCGGCGGCTGGGACGCGCTGCTCCAGACGATCGACCGCGAGGTTGAGAGCGCATCCGGGAGCGCGGGCGCGCACATGCGCCGCCTGGTGCTGTCGTCCTGGAGCGCTGGGTCCGGCGCGATCGGCAGGCTCATCGAGCGCGGGAGCAGCCACGTGGATGCGCTGATCCTGCTCGACTCCCTCTATGGCTCCTACATGCCGGGGCAGACGTCGCTCGCGCAGGGGCAGCTCGCCCCTTACGTTGCGCTGGCCAACGCCGCCGCGCGCGGCGCGCCGGTCTTCTACCTGACGCACACCGAGATCCCGACCAGCGGCTACGCGTCCACGAAAGAGGCGGCCACGTTCCTTCTTCGCGAGCTCGGAGCCACCCCCATCGCGGTGACCTCGAGCGGGGACGAGGCCCCCTCCGCCGCGCCCGGCGACCGCGCAGCGGAGGCAGGAGACGCGCTGCGGCTCACCCGGATGTACGACGGCGGCAGCCTCTACGTGCGCGGCTACGCGGGAGCGGGCCCCGGGGAGCACTGCGCGCAGCTGCGGCTGCTCCCCGCGATCCTGGCGGAGCACGTGCTCCCGGCCCTTCGCCGTTGAGGTGCCGCTGCTGCGAGGAAGCGCGCGGCGTCTTTTCGGTGAGGGAACGCGCCGACGCGTCGGCGCGCGCCCTGCGAACCGCCGCGGCTCAGTACGACTTCGCGAACACCACGCGCCGCGGGCTGGGCTTGCCGGTGAAGATGCACTGCCCTTCACCCGTCAGCGCGTCGGCCCACGGCGCCCCTTCGAACCCCCCGGTCGGGATGCAGCGAATGGTCACCTTGTGCGCATCCTTCACCGCCGTCTCGATCTCCGGATCGCCGGACCAGTGCGCCAGCGCGAACCCGCCTTGCGCCTCCTTGCCCCCGGTCGACGCGAAGAACGCGTCGAAATCTGCGCGGCTGTTGATCACGTGCGTGTTGCCGTCGCGCACGGCGAGCGCGCGCGCGTAGAGGGTCGCCTGAATGTCGCCAAGGATCTCCGTGATGCGGCCCACGAGCTCCCCGCGCGCCATGCTCGACTTGTCCTTCGGCGAGCGGTCCCTGCGCATCACCATGGCCACGCCGGCGTCGACGTCGCGCGGCCCGATCTCGATGCGCAGGGGGACGCCCTTCTTCACCCACTCCCACTGCTTGTCGCCGCCGCGGATGTCCCGCCGATCGATCTCGACCTCGACGCGGCGCTCGCCGAAGCGCTGCGCCCGGAGCTCCTTCGCGAGCCCGTCGATGTACTCGTCGATCTTGGCGCGCGTGTCGTCGCCCCGGTAAACGGGCAGGATCACGACGTGCGCGGGCGCGAGGCGCGGCGGGAGCACCAGGCCGTCGTCGTCGCTGTGGGTCATGATCAGCCCGCCGACGAGGCGCGTCGATACGCCCCAGGACGTCGTCCAGGCGTGCTCTTCGGTCTCCTCCTTGGTCTGGAACTTGATGCCGCTCGCCTTCGCGAAGTTCTGCCCGAGGAAGTGGCTCGTCCCGGCCTGCAGGGCCTTCCGGTCCTGCATCATCGCCTCGATCGCATAGGTGTCGACCGCCCCGGGGAAGCGCTCGCTCGCCGTCTTCGGCCCCTCGAGGACGGGCATCGCCATGAAGTCGCGCGCAAACGTCGCGTAGACCCCGAGCATGCGCAGCGTCTCCTCGCGCGCCTCGGCCTCGCTCGCGTGCGCCGTGTGCCCCTCCTGCCACAGGAACTCCGCCGTCCGCAGGAACAGGCGCGTCCGGAGCTCCCAGCGCACGACGTTCGCCCACTGGTTGATCAACAAGGGGAGATCCCGGTAGCTCTGCACCCAGCTCGCGAACGCCGCGCCGATGATCGTCTCGGACGTGGGGCGCACGATGAGCGGCTCCTCCAGCCGGGCCTGAGGGTCGGGAATGAGCCCGCCGCCAGGGCCGGGGACGAGCCGGTGGTGGGTGACCACGGCGCACTCCTTCGCGAACCCCTCGACGTGCTCCGCTTCCTTTTCAAGGAACGACTTCGGGATGAACAGCGGGAAGTAGGCGTTCTTGTGGCCGGTCGCCTTGAACATGCTGTCGAGCTCGCGCTGGATGTTCTCCCAGATCGCGTAGCCCCACGGCTTGATGACCATGCAGCCGCGGACCGGGGAGCTCTCCGCGAGGTCGGCCGCGCGCACGACCTGCTGGTACCACTCCGGGTAGTCCTCGTTGCGGGTGGGCGTAATGGCGGTCTTCGGCGCTTCGTTCTTGGCCACGGTCTCTGCTCTCCTCGATGGGCGGCTTGGCCGGCGGCCGTCGACCGGGCCGCCTTCGTCCCGCTGCGGACGGTCGGCTGGCGCCGGCCCCGCTCCGGGCTGAGCGCGCGACGTATCAGGAGCGCGGCAGGGTGTCGAGCGCAGCGGTCCCAGCGCCGGAGCCGCGCCGCCCTCCCGCTGGCTGGAGCGATGCCGCTCGCCCCACCGGCCGCCGCGCGCCAGGCTGCCTTCGCGGCGGCGCGCCGTCGTGGTACGCGCAGGAGAACGACGTGGACTACGTCATCCTCACGCACGGCGGGGTGACCGCGCCGCAGAGCGGCTCGGAGAGCTGCGCCAGGGCCGCCGACGAGGCGCGCCGCGCGCTGGACGGGGGCGGAGAGGCGCTCGCGGCGGCGATCGGGGCGACTGTGCGCCTCGAGGACGACCCACGCTTCAACGCCGGGACGGGCTCGAACCTCCGCCTCGACGGGCAGACGATCGAGATGGATGCGGCCGTGATGGCCAGCGATGGACGGTTCGGCGCAGTGGCGTGCATCGAGCGGGTGAAGAACCCCGTCCTGGTCGCCGCGAAGGTGATGGAGACGCCGCACCTGCTCCTCGCCGGCGCCGGCGCGACGGCGTTCGCTCGCCGGCTGGGGTTCGCCGACCATGATCCGGTCACCGAGGAGGCGCGCCGGAAGCACGCCCGCGCCCTCGCCGCGCTCCGCGGCGAGGGCGGAGACGACGAAACCACGAACGACGCGGCGCGCTTCCGTGCGCTCACGGCGACGCGGTTCTGGAACTTCGACGCCGAGCCGATCGAGTGCGACACCGTCGGGGCCGTCGTGCGCGACACGCACGGCCGGTTCGCCGCCGCGGCGTCGACGGGCGGGTCGACCTACTCGCTCCGCGGCCGCATCGGGGACGTGCCGCTCCTGGGCGCAGGGATCTACGCTGGCCCCCACGGCGCCGTGGCGGCGACCGGCGTCGGCGAGGAGATTGCGCGCCGCTTCCTAGCGCGGACCGTCTATGACTGGGTCGCCGATGGCGTCGCGCCCGCGCGCGCCGCGCAGCGCGGCGTCGCGATGTTCCCCGACGTGCTCGCCGTCGGCGTGCTCGTGGTGGGGCGGAGCGGCCAGGCGATCGCCTCGAACCGCACCATGGCAAGCGCGCAGCTCGTGGGCTGAGGAGCCGCAGACGACGATGCAAAGTGGAGACCCTGATGCGATCGTGGTGGGCGCGGGACCGAACGGCCTCACGGCGGCGGCGTACCTCGCCCGCGCGGGCTTCTCGGTGCTCGTGCTGGAAGCCGAGCGAGAGCCGGGCGGCGCGGTCCGCACGCGCGAGGTGACCCTCCCCGGGTTCCGCCACGATCTCGGCGCGGCGTTCTTCCCCTTCGGGCAGACGAGCCCCGCGCTGGTGCCGCTCGATTTGCCGGGGGCGGGCCTCGTGTGGCGGCACGCGCCGATCGACAGCGCTCACCCGGCGCCCGACGGGACGTGCGCCTCGATCGCGCGGGACGTCGAGGCGACGGCGCGGTCGCTCGGCGAAGATGGCCCCGCGTGGCGCCGGATCGCCGGCTGGCACGCGGCCACGCGCGAGCGGCTGCTGAACGCGCTCCTGTCCACGCCGCCTGCCCTCGGGCCGCTGCTCCGGCTCGGGCCCCTCAACCTGCTCCGCCTCGCGCAGGTGGCCCTCTCGAGCGGACGTGGCTTCGCGACGCGCACCTTCCGGACAGAGGCGGCCCGGCGCGTTGTCCCCGGGCTCGCGCTCCACACCGACGTGGGCCCGGACGATCCCTGCGGAGCGATCGTCGGCTTCATGCTCACCGTGCTCGCCTCGAGCGGCGGCTTCGCGGTGCCCGAGGGCGGCGCCGGCGCGATCACGAGCGCCTTGCTCAGGCGCGTCGAGGAGCGCGGGGGCGCCCTCCGCTGCGGCGCGCGCGTCGACCAGATCATCGCCAGGGAGGGACGAGCGGTCGCGGTCCGGCTCGAGGACGGCCAGGAGCTCCGCGCCCGCCGCGCGATCGTCGCCGACCTCGCCGCGCCGACGCTCTACCTCCGCCTGCTCGCGTCAGAGCTGGTTCCCGAGCGGGTGCAGCGCGCCATGCGCCGGTTCCGCCAAGGGTTCGGCACCTTCAAGATGGACTGGGCGCTCGACGGCCCGACGCCGTGGTCCCACGAGGATCCCGCGCGCGCGGCGGTCGTGCACGCGGGCGACAGCCTCGACGACCTCTCGGCCTTCACGCGGCAGGTGCGCGCCGGGGCGCTCCCCGAGCACCCCTATCTCGTGATCGGGCAGCAGTCGCTGGTCGATCCGACGCGCGCGCCGGCCGGCCGCCACACCCTGTGGGCCTACTCCCGCGTCCCCTCCTCCATCGAGGGCGGCTGGGCGGACTCGCGCGAGCGCTTCGCCGATCGCGTCGAGGCGCGGATCGAGGAGCTCGCCCCTGGCTTCCGGCAGAGGATCATCGCCCGGAAGATCTGGGCGCCGGACGATCTCGAGGCGATGGATGCAAACCTCATCGGCGGCGATCTCGGCGGAGGCTCGGCCGACATCCGGCACCAGCTCATCTTCCGGCCGGTGTTCCCCTATTTCCGCTACCGCACGCCGCTCCGCGGCCTGTATCTAGGCTCGTCCTATGCGCACCCCGGCGCCGGCGTCCACGGCGCGTGCGGGCGCAATGCGGCCCTGGCGGTGCTGGAGGACGAAGGCTAGCGCGCGGCGCATCTTCGTGCGCTACGGGCTCAGCCGCGTCGTTCGGCTCGCTGCGGCGTACTTTCGTATGCCTCACTCGCCCGTCTGGCGGCCGAGCCCGCATCCCACGGACCTGCACCCCGCGCCAGAGGCGCCGCGCTTCGCTACTTCGACCGCGACGACGGGCCGTCCCGGTAGTCGGAGCGCTTCAGGCCGTGGCTCGCGATCTTCTCCTGGAGCGTGCGCAGCGGCATCCTGAGCCGCCGAGCGGCCATCGCCAGGTTGCCGTTGGTGCCGCGGAGGGCATCGAGGATGATCTCCGTCTCCAGACGGTCCATCTGCGCCTTGAGCCCGATCGTCGGCGCGGAGCTGGGCGGCCCTGCCAGCTCGACGGGAGTCCGATCTGGCGGCGGCGTGGAGCGTTTGGGCGCCGAGAGGGAGTGGATGCTCTCCGGCAGGTCGAGCGGGGTGATGACATGCCCCCGCGCGATGACGACGGCGCGCTCGATGGCGCTGCGCAGCTCGCGTACGTTGCCCGGCCAGGGGTACTGCTCCAGGAGCGCGAGCGTCTCCGGATCGAGCGAGCGCACGTTCCTGCGGTGCACCTCGCTCGCCTGCCGGAGGAAGCGCTGCGCCAGCGGTCCGATGTCATCCCGCCGCTCGCAGAGCGGCGGGATGCGCAGCGGCGCCGCGTTGAGCCGGTAGAGCAGATCCGAACGGAACGTGCCCGCCTCGCACATCGCCTCGAGATCGCGGTACGTGGTCGCGACGATCCGCACGTCCACCTCGATCTCCTTGGTCGAGCCGAGGCGGACCATGCGACCGGTGTCGAGGACGTGCAGCAGCGCGGCCTGGCAGGAGGGCGGGAGATCGCCGATCTCATCGAGCACCAGGGTGCCGCCCGCGCACGTCTCGAAGACGCCCTCTTGCGCGTGGACCGCGCCGGGGAAGGCGTCGGCCTCGTGACCGAAGAGCGTGCTCTCGAGGAGCTGGGCGGGCACGCCGCTGCATCCGACGCGGATCATCTGCATCTTGTGGCGGGGGCCAGCCTCGTGGATCAGCCGCGCGAGCACGTCCTTGCCGGTCCCCGTCTCGCCCTGGAGCAGCACGGGCGCGGACGAGCGCGCGAGGCGCATCGCGGTCTCGAGCACCGGGCGCATCGCGGGGCTGCGCATCACGAGCCCCTCGTCGCCGACCGTGCGCAGCCCACCCACCGGCGTGGATCCTCCCACCAGGTTCTCGATGCTCGGCATCTTTCTCCGCTCCGAGGCGCCACGACGCCCGTCGAGCGCGTCGAGGTTCAGCACCGGCAGCTCGGCGCTCGCGATCACGCGCAGCGACGCCGTGATCTCCCCGAGCATCACCTCGTCGCCGGGCTTCAAGACACCGTGCTCGACGCGCTGCCCGCTCAGGAAGGTGCCGTTCGTGGAGCCGAGATCCTGGATGAGCACGTCGCCGCGCTGGAACGTGAAGCGCGCGTGGCGTCGCGACAGGCTGCGCTCGGGGATCGCGACGTCGGCGCTCGGATCGCGGCCGATGACGACGCCGACCCCCTCGATCAGCCGCACCGTCTCGGCGCCTTGCCGGTGGTAGATGATGAGCAGCACGTGCGGCTGCGTCCCGCGCTCGCGGCTCAGCTGCGTCAACGCATCACGGACCTGCGACATGGCGATCGGGTCCGTCACGCCCAGCTGCGACTCAACCTGGACCTCCTGTGCTCCGAGGTCGTCGTGCAGCATGGATGGCCGTGCGATCTTGGGCTCCACAGGCAAGTCGACGCCAGCGTGGCCTTCCTCAGACGCGCCCGGCTCGCGGACGTCCGGCGAAGATGGAGTCGTCGGAGCGGCCGGACGCGAGTGATTCATGCGTTCTCTCTCATGCGTGCCCGAGGAGCCTCCGGCTCCAAATGTTGGCCCGCGAGCCCTGCTCGCGCTCGTCCCGTTATCCTATGACCATAAGCCAGAGGTTGCCCGGCGCGCAAGGCGCGAGCAGCACTTCGTCGGTGCTGCGGCGGTAAGCTTTGTTTCTCCGCTTTCTCCGCTTCCTCCGCTTCCTCCGCTCCCTCGCTGCCTTTGCCTCTGCTGCCTCTACATCCCAGTTCTTTCTCTTTCGTTTCTGCAGTGTAGCCCTCGGACGCATCCTCTGCAGGCCACCTCGGCGCTCCGCTCAGATCTGGCGCACAACGCGCTCGCCAGAGGCGAGCGATCGCGCGGATGGCTCCTCGGCGCTGCAGTGTGCGCTGAAGCGAGAGCACGGGAGGTCCTCGAGCGATGGGAGCTCCGCATAGCCGCGGGGACCGGCGATCTCGTTGAAGCAGCGCCCGAGCCAGCCCGGAATGACGAGCGCATAGGTGCGCGCAAGCCGTCGAGGATCGTCCAGTGTGCGCAGCATCGCAAGGTAGGTCACTTCTCCATAGGTCGCCTTGAAGGCAGCCGCCTGCTCAGGGCGCGCCAACCAGCTCATGACGCCGGCGCGATCCGCCTCTGGGTGGAACTGGACCGCCTCGACGCCGGGCGCGACCTGCAACCCGAGGATCGCCCGCCCCTTGGAGATGCCGTCACGGCTCTCACGAGCGAGGAGCTGGCCGCCGAGGGAGCTCAGCTGGCGCTCGTCGAGGTTCACCGCCTCCCAGTTGCGGTGCTCGAACGCGAAGAGACGGTCCCCAAACGGCGCCAGCAGCGGGTGTTGCTGGCCGACGGGGGTCGTGTAGATCGGCATGACGCCGAACTTGCGCTCGGCGCGGGGCACGACGTCGGCCAGCTTGTAGTGATGGACGACGAGCTCGAACGAGTAGCAGATCGCGAAGAGAGCACGCCGGTGCGCGCCCCCCTGGATCGCCGACTCGACCACGCCGTCCACGAAGCGCGCAAAATCCCGCGTCCAGGGCTCGCCCTCCCCATCAAAGGGAGAGCCGGGCCCCCCTGACGCGAGGTACAGATCGCAGTCCGTAGGGATGGGTGCGTTGGTGTCTCTGGGAGACACCTCGACGACCTCGCAGGATAGGCCCGGATTGCCCGCCTGAACGCGTTCGAAGAACCCCGCGGCGAGCCCGCGTAGACAGCGCATCGCCTGGTTCACGTGGCCATTGTTCATGTCCACGATGCACAACCGCAGCGGCCGGCCGTTCGCGACGGTAGCTTGCCGGCCGGGAGTAGGTGGAAGTGGATTCGAGCTCATCGGAAGGTGACAGTTTGCAGACGTAAACCCCCCGCGTTTTTTACCCATACCACCCCGCTGACCTCGCGAGAAGAATGGTTTTCTCCGGTACGCCGGTTACGCCGGTTACGCCGGTTACGCCGGTTACGCCGACTGTTCCCGCTACTTCGGCTTCATCGGCTGATCCCTTTACGTTTACGTCGACCACCTCCGTCACATCCGTCATGTCCGTCACATCCGTTGCGCGTGTCATGCCCATCACACCAGTTATGTCCATTACATCGGTTACATCCGCTTCAGTTACGTCCGCTACGTCCGCTACATCGATTACGCAGCGGACGATTCGCCACCTTCTGGAGGAGACCAAAACTCCTTCCTCGGACCCGCGTTCATGGGAATCCTGTGCGTGATGAACAAACGGAATGGTTCGACCCGTGATCCTCTGACCCGCCGCCATGTGCTGACCGGGCTCGGCGCTGCGCTCGGCGCCTCGGCCTTCGGATGCAGCACCCCAGAGGGCGCGATGTTGCTCGGCGACGCCCCGCCGAGCGCGGGCAGCGCGGACGAGAGCGACGGAGCCGGCGGCGCGGGTGGCTCAGGAGGTGCGCTCGGCTCAGGACAGCCGGAAGGTGGGGAGGCCGGCGGCGCTCCGGATCGGTGCGCAGAGACGGGAGGTCTGAGCCCGGCGGAGCTGCTGGCGCCCATCAACACCATCGTCGTTCTCTGTATGGAGAACCGCTCCTTCGACCACTATCTCGGCTCGTTGCTGCTGAAAGAGGGCCGGCAGATCGACGGTCTGACAGGCACAGAGTCGAACCGAGCGCTCGATGGGACGCGGATCTCGCCCTTCCAGCTCGACAACTTCACGCCCGCCGACCCGCCGCACAGCTGGGACGCTGCCCACACGCAGTGGAATCAAGGGATGAACGATGGGTTCGTCATCGCGCACGCAGGGCCGGACCAGCGCGACGTCATGGGCTATCACGTGCGGGAGCATCTGCCGGTCCTCTACGCGCTCGCAGACGCGTCGACGATCTGCGAGCGCTGGTTCTCCTCGGTGCTCGGCCCGACCTGGCCAAACCGGTTCTACCTGCACGGCGCCACGTCGAGGGGCGTCTCGAGGAACGTGCCGGTCACCGGCTTCACGAGCGTGTTCGAGCTGCTGAGCGACGCAGGGATCTCGAGCAGGAACTACTTCCACGACGTCCCGTGGTGCTCGGGTGCGTACTTCAAATTCAAGGGCGTCTCCGGGATCGAGCGCTTCTTCGAGGACGCGGCCGCGGGGATCCTCCCCTCGTTCTCCGTCATCGATCCCCAGTTCTTCGGCGCCACCGCGAACGACGATCACCCGGACCACGACGTGCAGCTCGGGCAGGTGCTCATCGCCAGCATCTACAACGCGCTGGCGAAGAGCCCCCAGTGGGGCCAGTGCCTCCTCGTGATCACCTACGACGAGCACGGGGGCTTCTTCGATCACGTCGCGCCGCCGTCGACGACGGACGACGATCCCCTGTTCACCCAGCTCGGGTTCCGGGTGCCGTCGATCGTGGCGGGCCCGTTCGTCCGGAGGGGCTGCGCGGTGAGCACCGTGCTCGACCACGCGTCGGTGATCCGCACGCTGGAAGCGCGCTTCGATCTCCCCTCGCTGAACGCGCGCTCCGCCGGCACGAACGATCTCTCATGCTGCATCGATCCGGCGCTCCTCCGCGCTCCTCAGGCGCCGATCCTGCTGCCCGAGATGGACATCTCCCTGTCGCGGCTGCGCTCGCGCACCGAGTCCGGGATCTCTCAGCCGGAGCTGTGGGAGGCCGCCGAGCGTGGGCTCATCCCGCGGCACCTCGATCGCCGGGATGAGGGACCGGCCATCGCCCGGCGGGTGCTGGCGCACGCGGAGCGGCTCGGCACGGCGAGGCTCAGGGACTGAGGCGCCGGCCAGCCGGCGCCGAGGTCGCCCGGGGGCAGGAGGTCTGATAGAAGCGCCGCCGTGCCGCCCGATCTCAATCCGCCCGCCGCCAACCAGGCAGGGACCACGCCGGCGAGCGCAGCCCCGGGCGCGCCCCCGGCGACCAGCGCAGGCCCGCCGGCGGCCGGGCAGGAGAAGGCGACCAGCGCGGCGCGCTCGTCGGCGATGGTCACCGCTGGGATCATCCTCTCGCGGCTCGTCGGGCTGCTCCGCCAGCGGGTGACGGCGCACTTCTTCGGGACATCCGAGCTCGCCGACGTGCTCGCCGCGGCGTTCCGCGCGGGGAACATCACCCAGAACCTGCTTGGCGAGGGGACGCTCTCCGCGACCTTCATCCCCGTCTACGCGCGCCTCCGCGCGGCCGGCGACGCGCGACGCGCGGCGCACTTCGCGCTCTCCGCCCTCGGGATCCTGCTCGTCGCCGCCGCGGCCGCGTCGCTCGCCGGCGTGCTCGCGGCGCCGTGGCTGTCCTTCCTGGTCGCGGCGGGCTTCGACGACGACAAGCTCGCCAGCACGACCCGGATCGTCCGGATCATCTTCCCGATGACCGGCCTGCTCGTGCTGTCCGCGTGGGGGCTCGGCGTGCTCAACGCGCACCGGCGGTTCTTCCTCCCGTACGCCGCGCCCGTCGCGTGGAGCGCCGCCCAGATCGCGGGGCTGCTCGCGTGCGGCGCGTGGCTCGGCATGCGCGGGGAGCCGCTCGCCGAGGCGCTCGCGTGGAGCGCGCTCGCGGGCGCGGCGCTGCAGCTCTCGCTGTTGCTCCCATCGGCGCGCTCGCTGCTCGGCGGGCTCAGGCCGCGCCTCGACGCGCGCGACCCGAGCGTCCGAGAGGCCGGCAGCAAGCTGCCCGCCGCGCTGCTCGGCCGCGGGATCATCCAGGTGTCCGGGCTCGTCGACACGCTCCTCGTGAGCTTCCTCGGCGCCGGCGCGAACGCGGCCTTCAGCTACGCGCAGACGGTCTACCTCCTGCCGATGAGCATCCTCGGCGCCGGCGAGGCCGCGGTCGCGTTGCCCGAGATGGCGCGCGACACGGCCGAAGCCGACGTCGCGCGGCGCAACGAGGCGCTGTCGCGCCGACTCGGGGCGTCGCTCGCGCGGATCACGGTGCTGACCGTGCCGACCACGGCCGTGTTCATGGTGCTCGGGCGGGAGCTCATCACGCTGCTGCTGCAGACCGGGACGTTCGACCAGGAATCGACGGCGAGGGTCGAGCCGCTCGTGTGCGCCTACGGCCTAGCGCTGCTCGGGAACGCCGCCGGGCGCGTGCTGATCACCGCGTCGTTCGCGCTGGGGGACACGAGGACCCCCGCCCGCTACGCGCTCTATCGCGTGGTCGTCAGCACCGCCGTCGCGCTCCTCCTGATGCAACGGCTCGACGTGCTCGGCGTGGTGCTCGGCGCCGTCATCGCGGGATGGGTCGAGGCGATCGCCCTCGGGTACCGCGTGCGGCGCGAGATCGGCGGGCTCGGGCTGGATCAGATACGGATCGGCCGCGTGGCCTTGCTCGCGGCGATATCGGTCGGCTGCGGCGCCGCGTCGAAGGCGGCGCTGCCCGAGGCGGTGGCCTCGGCGCCCTGGGGTGCCGCGCTCATCCTCGCTGCATGCGGCGGCGCCTTCGCCGTCGCAGCGCCTGCGCTCGGGCTCTTCAGCCTGAAGTCCCTCCTGCGCCGGAGGTGATCACGGGCGGCGCTGCGCGCGCACGGCGCTCCGCGTGCGCACGGTGCCACGCGACGTAGCGCTCGACGAACGCTCGCTGCACGGGGCGCAGCGCGACGCGCGGACGCCGTCGCTCGATCAGGGCGAGCGCCTCGCCCACCTCGACGCCGCCGCGGGTGGCGAGGTAGCAGAGCGCGAGCGTGACGCTCCTGCCCACGCCGCTCGCGCAATGGACGTGGACACGGTGGCCAGCGACGATATGCCGCTCGAGGAACGCCACGCCGCGCGCGGCCTCCTCGAGCGTGGGAGCGCACATGTCCCAGCAGGGGATGCGCAGGTACTCGACCCCCGCCGCGCGCAGCGCGAGCACCGGATCGTACAGCTCGCGCGAAACGTTGATCACGGCGCGGACGCCGAGGCGACGAAGCTCGACGACGTCGCCTGGAAGAAGGAACCCCCCGATCAGGAGGTTCGGGCTCACCCACGTGCGCCACGGGTGCCGCGGCCGGAGCGACGCGGAGGCGCGGCGCAACGCCAGGAATGCATAGAAAACGAGGGCATACGGCGCGAGCAGGAGGAACACCACCGCAGGGCGAAAGCGCACGCGCACCTCATGGCGTCGACGCTCGCTTCGCGCCAGCGGCCTGGCGGCACGCGCGCCGATGACGCACGCCCACGACACGCGCGCCGAGCGCACCGACGATGCGCAGGCGACGCCACGGAACTTGGCCCAGCGCGCGCGAACCGGGCATGCATCGGCAGATGCCGCTCGCTTCCTTGCCGACGGATCTCTCCCGCTCGGTCTCGCCTCCGCGCCTCCGGACGCCGCTGCCCTGCGCGCCACGGCGCCTCGACGGCGGCCCCCGCTCGCGACGCGTCGATGGGCGGCTCGCAAGCTTGCTCGTCGCGCTGACCGTGTGCGGATGCAAGCCGGCAGGCGCGGCGGTGGAGCTGTCGAAGGAGGGGGCGAGCGACGATGCGCTCGAGGTCGCCGCGCTGCCAGCGGACGGCCCCAAGCTGGTCGCGCTTCGCGCAGGGACGCCCGTGCTCGCGCGTCCGCAGGCGGGCGCACGCAAGCTCGGCGAGCTCTATCCTGGCGCCGCCGTCGTGAGGTCCTCGGAGCCGTACGGACGCGCGGGGTGCAGCGGCGGTTGGTATGCGATCCGCCCTCGCGGGTTCGTCTGCGCAGGCGACGGCGCGACGCTGAACACCGACGTGCTCGCGCTCCTGCCGGCTCTGCCCGACACGTCGCGGCCCCTCCCCTACCGCTATGGCCGCGCGCGAACCCAGGGCGCTCCGATGTATTTCGGGGTGCCCAGCCGCGAGGAGCTGCAGCACGCCGAGCCGGATCTCGATCGCCATCTCGAGCGTGTGCAGCGCAGCGACGCGCAGCTCGGCGCGTCAGCCAACGACGTCCCGCTGGACGCGCGCGGCGTCTCCTCCGGGCCCCCGGTGCTGCTGCCGCGAGGCGACGGCATCGGCGAGGACGGGCGCAGGACCGAGGCCGGATACTTCCTCTTCCCCATCGCCGACGCGATCGCGCCGCTCCCGCCTGTCGCCGCGCTCGGCATCGACATCGGCGGAACGGGCGGCGCCCGCGTCGATCTGCGCGCCGCGCTGAAGACGGTGGCGCTGCGCAAAGGCAGCGGGGTCGCGATCACCCGCACGTTCACGGCGGGAGCGACCGACGGACGCAGGTTCGGCGTGACGCCGGAAGGACGGCTCGTCCCGACCGACCGGCTCCAGGCCGCGCTCGGATCACCGTGGCACGGCCTCGACGTCGAGAAGCTCGGGCTGCCTGTGGCGTTCGTCCATCGCCACGACGTTCACACGTGGTCGCTCAGCCGCGGCAAGGCGAACGCGAACGACGAGGAGCTCGAGCGCCACACGGGCGTGCCGCTCACGGGCAGGTTCAGGACGGTGGACGGCGTCCGCTTCGAGGAGGCGCGCGACGGCTTCTGGATGCGCGCGCAGGACCTTGTCGTCGTCGTGCGTCGCACCAAGCTCCCCGACTTCGCCAAAGGCACGCAGCGCTGGCTCGACGTCAGCGTGGTGAACCAGACCCTGACGGCCTACGAGGGGCAGAAGCCCATCTACGCCACGCTGATCTCGTCCGGACGCGACCAGCTGCGCGACCCTGAATCGACCGCGTCCACCGCGCGCGGCACCTTCCGCGTGCGGAGCAAGCACGTCACGCGCAACATCGATCCGCGCGAGGTCGCCGACAGCTTCGACGTCACCGACGCCCCGTGGGTGATGGACCTCGCGCCGAGCCAGGCGATCACCGGCATGTACTGGGGCGCCGGGGTCGGCGAAGCGCAAGGCTTCCACGACATCGCGCTGACGCCCATCGATGCGCGGCGCATCTTTCTGTGGGCCGAGCCGGAGCTCCCCGAAGGCTGGCACGCTGTGTACAGCAACGACGAGGAAGGAACCCTCGTTCACGTGCGGCCTTGATGTTCACACAGCCACCGCTGGCCCTCCGAGGGAGGCCAGCGGCCGACTGTCACCATTGCTGGTGCCGAAGGAGGGAATCGAACCCCCGACCCGGCGCGTATGAAACGCCTGCTCTAGCCAGCTGAGCTACTTCGGCAAAAGTGAGGGCGGACTAGTACCGCCCCGTCTCCGCTCTGTCAAGCGAGGTCGTGCGCGTTTCGACGCGTGATCGTCGCGCTCATCTCCGCCTTCTCGGTCATCACAGTCATCTCGGTAATCATAGTCGTCCCAGAAGATTGGTCTGGATCACCGTTCACGCTCTCAGTGCTTCGGCAGGACCGCGGGGTTCCTCGCCTCGAACGGCATCGACCACCGGAAGCTCTCGCCGAGCTCGGGCGGCACCGGGGGGTACGGCGAACCGCGCAGCACCGCGCGCCGGCAGTTCTCATCGAACTCGGGGATGCCGCTCGGCCGCGTCACCGACGCGCTCCCCACGGTCCCATCGGCGTGGATCACGAAGGTCACGATCACGGTCCCCTGAAGCCCCTCGCCTGCGGCCCACTTGGGAAACGCGTCGGCCCACAGCGGGTGCAGCTTGGCCATGACCTGCCTCATGTAATGGCTGCGCCTGCGATCGAGCGGATCGTTGTCGAGCAGCCGGCCGCGCCCTGAACCGAGCGCGCTGGAACGCGCGCCGCCGCCCGCCACGCCACCCGCGCCAGTCGCGCCCGGTCCTGCCTGTCCGCCTGGCCCGAACCCACGCGCCCCTCCGGCCGAGCTGGCGTGAACGAGCGACTGGATCGCCGTCGCCACCTCCTGCTCGCTGTCCACCGTGTCGTTCGGGTGCCCCATGGCGTCGGCGGGGACGGATGGCGTGCCCACCGCGACCATCGGCCGCGCCAGCGGAACCGCCGCGCTCTCGCGGTGATCCTCGCCGGGCCGCCCGTCGCGAACGCCCAGCCCCGCGGACGCGCGCTCGCCTCCCTCGACGGCACCGCCTGTGGCGCGCGGGCTCGCCCCCAGGGAAAGCGTCGCGTCGCGCGCAGCGGACGCGTCGGTCGCGCCGTCGATACCTGCAGGCTGGGCCGCAGCGCCGAGCTTACCGCCGCGACGCTGGGGCGCGCCTCCATCGCGCGCCCCGAGCGACGGATCGCGCTCGGCCGACGCGCGTCGCTCGGCCCGACGGCCTACCCGCCCCCCCGCGAGGAACGTGAGCTCCATGGGCTCCCGGCTGGCGCGCCAGTCCTCGCGCGATGCGCGCTGGGACGACGAGCGGATGCGCTGGATCTGGCTCCTGTCGAGGCGCGAACGGATCTCTGGAGACAGATAGGTGGCGTCGTCCCTGTCGGCGAGGTTCAACGCAGGCAGCTCCGCCGCGTCGGTACCGCCACGCCCGCTCGTCCCCGTGTCCGGCCGCGGTGCGTCTTCCCCTCCGCCGCGCGAAAGGCGGACGGCCAGCTCGGACGCGGTCGCCGCCGCGCGGTCGAGCGTGCCGTCCGTGACGACGGGCAGCTCGATCTCGATCGGCGCGCTCATCGGGGCTGGCGACCCGACCGTCCGCGCGCGCGCTACGTCCCGTGCCGAGAACGAGCCAGCGACGACCAGCGCGCCTGCGCCCACCAGCCCTGCGTGGGCCGCGACGGAGAGCGCCCACGCGGAGGCGATCCGGCGACCGTCGCGAGACCTCTGCGCCATCGTGCTGTCACTATGCCTCGAAACGTGCCTGGGGCGAGCCCGCAGGCGCGGACCCGCGCGCGCTCGTCTCAGCCGGTGAGCGCGCCGTCCTGCGGAAGCCGCAGCCGCCTGCGGGTGTTCTCCGCCGTGCGCGCGGCAAGCGCCTCGAAGGGCTCGCCCCGGAGCTCCGCGACGAAGCGCGCCGTGTGCAGCACGTGCCCTGGCTCGCACCGTTTCCCCCGGAACGGCACCGGCGCGAGGTAAGGGCTGTCCGTCTCGACCAGGATCCGATCCGCCGGAGCCCAGGCGGCGACCTCCTGGATCGCGCGTGCAGTCTTGAAGGTCACGATGCCCGAGAACGAGAGGTCGAAATCGAGCGCGAGCGCCCGCTCGGCGAACGCGCGATCCTCGGAGAAGCAATGGATGATGCCGCCGACGTCGCTCGCCTGGGCGCGCTCCAGGATCGCGAGCGTGTCTTCTGGCGCCTCGCGCGTGTGGACGACGATGGGCTTCTCCACCCTCCGAGCGAGGGCGACGAGGTCGGCGAAGACGCGCTGCTGTGTGTCCTTCGGCGAGTGCATGTAGTGGTAGTCGAGGCCGATCTCGCCGACGGCCACGACCTCGGGCAGGCGCGCGAGGACCTCGAGCTCCGCGAGCATCCGGTCGTCCAAGGCGGAGGCATCGTGCGGATGGACGCCGACCGCGGCGTGCACGTCGGCACGCCGCGCCGCGAGCGCCGCGGCGAAGCGCGCCGCGGAGAGATCCGCGTCGACGCCGACGACCACGAACGCGTCCACGCCGGCGGCCCGCGCGCGGTCCAGGACGACATCGGCTCCCTCGCGGAAATGACGTGGATCGACGTGGCAGTGCGAGTCGATGATCATGCTTCGCTTCAGGTGACGAGCTCAGCGAAGCGCGCGCGGAGCAGCGCGCTCGCGGCGTCGAGCGCACAGCGGTCGCAGTAGCCCATCCCGCGCAGCCGCTCGAGCGCGCGCGTCGCGTTCCTGCGCTCTTCCTCGCGCAGCTCGCCCCAGCCCTTCTCGGACTTGCCGTCGCTCTGCGCGTCGCGGAGGAGCGCGACGAGATCGCGAACCAGGAGCGCCACGCCCTTGCGCCGCTCCGTGAACACCGCCTCCCGCAACTTGCGGATCTGCTGCGGGAACACGACTGCGTTGACGATCTTCTGCCCAGGGTGGTCGATGGCCCACGCCGCGATGGCCGAGATCAGGCCGCGCCGGTGATCGTCGTGCTTCGTGCGGACCCCGAGGAGCGCCTCCACCTCGCGCATCATGCGCTCGTCAGGGTTCTCGAAGTCGCCGGTGTGCGGGTTCCTGATCTTCTCCCCCTTCACCCAGACGCCGACGTGGGAGACGTACCGATCGAACAGCTCGGCGTAGCGCGTCTCGTCGACGAGGCCGCTGGCCGTCCGCATCTCCTCCTCGGTCGTGTCGAGCAGGCGCGTGCGCACGACCTCGCGGAAGAGACGGTGATCGTGGTAGCCGCCCGCGAGCTGCTTCTCCTTGAGCCAGTCGTACTCCGCCTGCCGCTTGCAGAGCGCGTCGAGCTCCGAGAGCACGGCGAACGGGGAGAGGCACGCGTGATCCTCGCTCTGCGCCGCGTCGAGCAGGAGCGTCCGCACCTCCCGCGGCGAGACGCCGAGGCGCCCCTCGAAGTCCACGGACGCGTCGCTCTCGTGGTAGATCGCCTCGATGCCCGCGCGCAGGACCTTCTGCGCCTCCGCGTCGAACCGCTCCGGCGCCGTGCCCGTCGCGAACAGCTCCATCTTCTCGACGGCCGTGAGGCTCGAGACGAGCGGCGCGAGCGCGTCGGGATACCGCTTCGCCTCCGGCTGCCGCATGCGGGTGAGCACGGCGAACTGCGCGGCGACGCGCGTCGCGTGCGGGGCGACGTGGCGGGTCACGAACGGGACGATCTGCGTGTCGTAGATCGCCTGCTCGTCGGGGTAGCTCCGGAGGTAGGGCGCACGCAGGAGCTCGAAGCGCCCGCGGAAGCTCGGGAACTCCGGATGCTCCCGGAAGGCGTTGAGGTGCACGTCGTTGGCGCTTCCGATCATCACGACGTTCGTCTGCACCGTCTGCTGCGGCAGGCTGACCTCCCCCGTCTCCAGCGTGAGCTGGAGGTACCGGAAAGCGTCGAGCGGTCGCTTGAGGAGATCGCTGAACTCGAGCACGCCCCCGGCGGCCTCGATCAGCTCACCGTGCGCCTCGAAGAGCGTCGTCGCCTGAAGCGAGGTCGGGAGCGAGGCGAGCGAGCGATCTGCCGTGATCTGCCGCTCGCCGGCGTCGACCGAGAGCTCCGGGCCGATCGTGACGGCGCCGACGCGGTAGTGGCGGGAGATGAAGTACCGCTCGACCTGGACGTGCCGCAACGTCTCGACGAGCGAGCCGCCGCTCGCCACGAGGAGCGCCTCGAAGACCTGCTGGTTCTTGTGGGACAGCTTGCCGCTCATCAGCCACTCGGGCGGCGGCTCCGTCGCGCCGGCGTCCTCGTAAAGCTTCAGGATGAGCGCCCGCCGCTCGCGCACCGGGAGCAGGAACAGCGGGTGATCCCTGAGCTCGATCACGAGCCGGGCGTCGATCTGATCGTCCTCGAGGTGGGCGTAGCTCGTGCCGTCCGCGGCGCTCGCCTTCACGTCGCCGCCGAAGCCGATCGAGCCGCGCATCGTCTTGCGGCTCGGGAACACCCAGTGGAAGCGGTACACGGCCCCCTCGTCGAGGGTCGAGTAGTGCTCCAGGGCGCGCAGAATGCAGGCGGCGAGCGTGCTCTTCGCCGAGCCGTTCGGCCCGTGCATCAGGACGAGCCTGTTGGCCCTGCCCTCGCGCACGAAGTTGCAGAGCACCCGGTAGACCTCGGCCTGCAGCTCTTCATGGCCGATCAGCGCGAAGTCCCGCCCGTGGTACGAAGCCGCGGCCGGCGCGCCCTGCTGCGCGGGCTCGGTTGCGGGCAGCTCCCACGGCAGATCGAAGAGCTGGAACCGGGTCAGCTCCCCCCAGGGCTTCTTGATCGTCCGCGTGCCGAAATGGTCGAACATGTCGCGGACGTAGCGAGCCGCGTCGCGTCCGAAGCGGACCGGATTGGAAGCGAAGAGCTCCAGGTACTGCTGGAAGGAGAGGACCCGCTGCTCTTCGTTGAACCGCCTGGCCATCGAGGAGGCGATGGCATCGAGCTCGGAGAGGGCCTTTCGAGCCCGCTCAGCCGCACTGCCTTGGACCGTCTGGCTGGGGCCGACCTCGCTGGGCTGGCCCCCCCGGTAACCGGAGGTGTCGTTGTTCACGTGAGGCTGAGTTTACCGTTCTGCCTACTGCACGTCGACGACCGCCTCGAGCTCCTGCTTCTGCATCAGGCAATTCGCGGCGCTGCAGATGCTGAAGGAGAGCACGCCCGCCACCTTGGTCTTGCCCTTCTTGGCCGCCACGAACGGGACCTTGAGGACGCCCTTGGTCTCCTCGAACGCGCCGTCCTCGCGCTTGAGCAAGGGCTTCGGGTACGAAACGCCCTCGGCGGCCGCCTCGGTGACCTTGAACTTGATGGGGTATTTGTCGTTGATGTGGTAGTCGCCCTTGGACAGGAGCGACACCTCCACGAGCCCCTCCTGGCCGGCCTTGTACGTCCCTGTCGGCTTCATTTCGAGGGTGTAGACCGCATCCTCGACCTTCGATTTTCCGCCCTGGGGTGGGGCTGCAGGTGCTGCCTCGGTGGCGCCGCGAGAGGTCGCCGCTTCGCTCTGGCTACAGCCGAGGACGGGGAGCCCGGAGAGCGCGATCAGGCACATCGCGGCGGAGAGGGGCTTGCCGGTCCGAGTTGAAGGATGAGTGCTCATGGTCAACACAAATAACACAGCGGCGGCGCCAGCGCGAACGCGGGGCCCCGGCGCCCAGGACGATGGCGCACTGAACCGGAGCGCGCGCGCCTTCGTCCTGCGCTGCCGCCGCCGCCGCGCGTAAGGCGTAACGTCGCACGAGCGCACGGCCCGGCGCCGCCGTCAGCGCGAAATCAGCAGCGCGACGAGCGCACAGAGCAGCACTGCCACGCCGGCCACCGCGGGGATGACCCACCGCGGCAAGCGCTGTGGCACGCCCATCACGATGTCCTCGGCGAACGCCTCGGAAGCGTCCGGCGAGGGCGCGATGACCGCAGCGGCGATCGACCCGCCGCTCGCGCCGGCGGGGACCGCGCCCACGCTCGCCGAGGCATGCGGCTGGCGGGCCAGGACCGACGGCAGCGCGGCGCGGATCCGGGCCGCGAGCTCCTTCTGCGGTAGGTACGCCCAGTCGCGGTGCGACCCCGCGAGGCCGTACGCCTGGCCCACGCGATCGGCGAGCAGGCCGACGGAAGGCAGGCGCGCCTCCGGGCTCTTCATGAAGGCCTCCTCCATCACCGGATCGAGCGAGGCCGGCGCCCCGTACGCCTTGCCCGCCACGCTCGGAGGCAGCGGATTGTTGCCCATGATGGCCACGAGGATCATCGGACCGGTCGGCGCGTGGAACGGGACCTGCCCCGTGACGCACTCGAACACGATCGCCGCGACCGACCAGACGTCGGCGCGATGGTCGAGCGCGAGCAGCCCCTGCGCCTGCTCGGGGGACATGTAGAAGGGCGACCCGATCGTCGTGCCGACGACGGTCAGCTTCTTCGCGCCCTCGCTGTTGTCGCGCACGCTGCCGAAGTCGAGGATCTTCACCATGTCGCCGTCGTGCGTGCCGACCAGGAAGATGTTGTCCGGCTTGAGATCGCGGTGCACGACCTTGCGCTTGTGCGCCTCCTCGAGGCCGAGCGCGATCTGCGACAGCATCCGCACCAGGCGCTCGGGGGGCAGCACCTTGTCGCGCTTGAGGACCGTCCGGAGCTCCTCGCCCTCGAGGTACTCCATGACCAGCGCGAAGCTGTGGTCCTCGGTCTTCTCGAAGGCGAGCACGTCGACGATCTGTTCGTGGGGCAGCGACGCGCTGACCTCGAACTCGCGGTGAAAGCGCTCGACGCTCACCTCGTCGAGCGCGACCTCGGGGTGGAGGATCTTCAGGGCGACGCTGCGGCCGGTCCGAAGATCGAGCGCCTGGTAGACGCGCCCCATGCCCCCGTCAGCGACGATCCGCCAGATCTGGTAGCGCCCGCCGCAAAGGGTCGCGCCGACGCGCCTGTCCTCCGGGTGGACCGGCGGCGCTACCTCAGCCACCGGGATGAGGCGCTGCCCGTCGACGGGACAGAAGCCGCTGTCGTGCGAGAAGAGCCTGAAACAGGCGGAGCACGTCTTCAAGCCGCACCCGGGATCAGGCGCGGGAGGGGTCCGCGGCCGGCGTGCTGCCCGTCGCGGGCTCCGGCGGCATGTAGTAGAGGATCCGGTTGCAGTTCGGGCACCGCTCGAACTCCTCCTGGCGGCGCATCTTCTGGAACATCATCGGCGGCACGGACAGGTGGCAGCCGAGGCATGTGCCGTCGTAGGTGCGGGCGATCGCGACGGGCCTGCGCGTCCGGATCGACTCGTAGCGGCGGTACAGGACGACCGGCAGCTTGCGGACCACCTGCTCGCGCGCCTCGGCGCGCTGGGCGCGCTCGGCCTCGAGCGCGGCCAGCGACGCCTGCGTCCCCGGCGCGCTGCCGTCGATCGCCCCCGCCAGATCGACGCGCTTCGCCTCCGCCACATCGATCGCCGAGCGCGCCCCCTCGGAGGCCGAGTTCAGCCGCTCGATCTCTTCCTCGCGATCGCGGTGCAGCTTGCGCAGCTCCTCGATCTCGCGCTGCGCCGCGTTGGACTCGCGCTCGTTCCGGGAGCGCTGCAGCTTCTCCCGCGAGCGCTCGATCTGGCTCGACATCTGTCGGAGCTCGACGACGAGCTCGGAGCGCGTCTTCTCCATGGCCGCCAGGGTCTCCCGATCGCCCTTCAGCCGCTCCTCTAGCCGCTTCAGGTCGGACCGCATCCCTTCCAGGCTGCCGCGCTGTTTGTCGAGCTGCTCATCGATGCGGCGGATCTCGCTGTCGATGGCCGACAGCTCTTCGAGGAATGCGATCTGCTCGCGGATGCTCACGTGCTTCCTTGTCTCCTTCTGTTTCGTGGCTTTCGTGGGCCCACCTGGACTCGAACCAGGAACAGCCCGGTTATGAGCCGGGGGCTCTGACCGATTGAGCTATAGGCCCTGGTACAAGGGCGAACCCCCGATCGGGGCCGCCCACTTTCGCACCGGCGGACAACGTAGTCCAAGCGGCGCGCAGTTGGAAGGGGAGCGGTTCGGCCGGACCGGGTTCGACGATGGCGCCACGGCGGTCAGGGGTGGCTCGGCCGCGAGGGAAGCCCGTTCGCGGACCGGGCGCAGCGCGAGGGGGCCTCGCCGGGCATGGCGCAGGGACATTGCGCCGGCGCGCGCGGTCAGTCCAAGCCAGAGGCCACGCCAGAGGCCCGGGCTGCGGCCCCTCACGGCCCCTGCCGCCCGCCCGGATCGACCATCGGGCTGCGGCGTGGGATGCGCGCTGTCTTGGCCGCCGGGGTCACGGCCTTGCCCCCGTCGAGGGCGTCGGAGCAGCACCGGAACCCGACCTGATAGAAGCGGAACCACCGGTTGTGCGTCGACGTGACCGGGCGGCATCGCGAGCGGATCGGCCCCCAGTAGCCCCCTTTCAGCGTCGATCGAAACGGCTTCTCGTCCAGCGTGCCGAGCTCATTGTTCACCCACTCGTCGACGTTGCCGGTCATGTCGCGCACGCCGAAGGGGCTGACGCACCGGTGCATCTCCCCGGACGCAACCCGGCGATCGAGCCGCTCGACCTCCGCCGAGATCTTCCATGGGTCAGCGAACGTCTCGAGCACCGGCATCGAGATCTTCTTGTCGATGTTGCAGGCTTCGGGATCGCGAGCGATCCCGTAAGGATAGGGCCACATCTGCGGCCCCTCGCACGCGAACTCCCACTCCTCGCCGGAGCAGAGCCGCTTGCCCTCGATCTCGCAGGCGCGCTTCGCCTCCAGCCAGTTGACCATCACCACCGGGCGGACGCCCTCGATGTTCGGGTACTCGAAGACGTCGATGCAGAAGCGCCGGTGCTGGAGGCGCCCCTCGCAGAGGACCTCCGGCTCGAACCGCGCGCAGATGTCCTTCTCCTCGTCGATGTAAGCGGCGCAGTGGTGCCCGACGTACGGGCAATAAATGCCGTCGACGAGCACCATCCCGCCGAGGCACGCCGCGCGGCTCTCCGGGTCGACGCGCACGTACGCAGGCAGCGGCGGTGGCGCCGGCGGCGCCACCGCGGGCGCGGGCGGGGCCGGCTCTGGCGGGGCGATGCTCGCAGCCGGGGCTGCGCTCGCCGCGTCGAGCGGCCCAGGCGGCCTCTGGAAGCGGGGGGCAAAGAGGAGCGCGCTCACCAGGGCGGCGACGACGAGGGCAGCGATGAAGGCGATGCGCTCGCGCATGTCAGTCGTACACGCCGTCCTTCTCGCGGTCGCGCTCGATGAAGGGCCGCGGCGGCGGCGTGACGACGCCGTCGACCGTGTCCGCGCAGCAGCGGAAGCCGACCTGGTAGAACTTGAACGTCGGCCCGTGCCCTCCGGTCGTGAGGCGGCAGGTGTTCCGAACAGGACCCCAGTAGCCGCCGTTGAGCGTGGCCGGGCGCGACGTGCCCGGATCGTCGGCGAGGTTGTCGGTCCACTCGTCGACGTTGCCGGAGAGGTCGTACGCCCCGTAGGCGCTGATGCAGTTCGGGTGCGATCCGATGGGATCGGCCTGCCACAGCCGGGCGATCTCGCCCTCGCGGGTCGCCTCGTCCACCATGGCGTCGATGTCGAACTCGATCGCGGCGCGGTCGATGTTGCAAGGGCTGGGCGTGCGCACGAAGCCCCAAGGATACGGCAGGCGCTTCGGTCCTTCGCAAGCGAGCATCCACTCGGAGCGCCGGCACAGCCGCCTGCCGATCGAGGCGCAGAGCGACTTCGCTTCGTACCAGTCGACGTAGACGCGCGGGAGCTCGCCCACCCGGTTCGGCCACTCGTGGCGGTCGATGCAGAAGCGCCGGTGATCCACCGGAGCCCGACAGCGGGCGCCGCGCCCGTACTCGGGGCAGCCATGGCCGGCTCCATCGCCGCTGCGGGTGCAGACATACGGGAGGGATGGACAGAAATCGCCCTCCACGAGGCTCATGTCGGCGGGGCACGCAGCGCGCGCCACCGGATCCGCCGCGAAGGGATCGACCAGCGGGGCCGCCGCGGCGGCCTGCAGGCTCGCGCTTCGCGGAACCGGGGCCGCACCGGGAGGCGAGCCCGGAGCGGGCGCTGCTGCCTCCTCCTGACCAGCGGCCGTGGCGGGTGCAGGCGTGGACGATGCTGGTGCCGCGGGCCCGGCAGAACGCGCCGCAGCGGGGCCGGGCTCGGAGCGCCCGGACGGAGAGGGCGGCGCGAGCAGCAGCGCGTCGAGCTCAGGGGCGTACCGCGCAAGGAGCGCGACCACGCCGAGCGCAGCGCCGGCGCCGACCGCCATCAGGACACTCCTTGCACGCGCTTCCACCTGCGCGCCCTCTCATAGTCCAGCTCGCAGCCCAGCGACGTGAGAAGAATTGCAAGACAACCGGAAGACCTGGCGCGCGCGGTGCGGGGCGCGTCGCGGGCGCGGCGCGCGACGGGGCGGGACCACAGGGGCAACAGAGCCAACTGAGCAGCGAGCGGCGAGCAGGAGCGGCGCCACGCCCGCTTCCGTGTGTGATAGCTCTCCGGTTCCCCCTATGGATCGACTGGTCGTTCGAGGCGCCCGGCAGCACAACCTCAAGAACGTCAGCGTGTCGCTTCCGCGCGACCGCCTGGTGGTGATCACCGGCCCGAGCGGCTCGGGCAAGTCGTCCCTGGCGTTCGACACCATCTACGCGGAAGGGCAGCGCCGCTACGTCGAGTCGCTCTCCGCCTACGCGCGGCAGTTCCTCGAGCAGCTGTCCAAGCCAGACGTCGAGTCGATCGAGGGCCTCTCGCCCGCCATCGCGATCGAGCAGCGCGCGCTGGCGAAGAGCCCGCGCTCGACCGTCGGCACGGTGACCGAGATCTCGGACTACCTCCGCCTGCTCTTCGCGCGGGTCGGCACCCCGCACTGCCCCGCGTGCGGCAAGCGGATCGAGGCCCAGACCGTGCAACAGATCGTCGACCGCATCCTCGATTTCGGGGACAAGACGCGGGTCACGATCATGGCGCCCATCGCGCGAGGCCGCCGCGGAGAGCTGAAGCTCGACATCGAGCGGCTGCGCCGGGAGGGCTTCGTGCGAGCGCGCATCGACGGCGAGATCGTCGATCTCGGCGACGAGATCGTCCTCGACCGAACGCGCGCGCACGACCTCGATGTGGTCGTGGACCGGATCGTGGTCAAGGACGGCATCAAGGGCCGGCTCACCGACTCCGTCGAGCTCGCGCTCAAGCTGGGCGAGGGCAGGCTGCTCGTCGACATCTCCAGCGACGGCATGAAGATCGAGCCGCTCTGGATGAGCGAGCGCTTCGCGTGCATCGACTGCGGCATCTCGCTGCCGCCCATCGAGCCGCGGATGTTCTCCTTCAACGGCCCGCACGGCGCGTGCCCGGCCTGCGACGGCATCGGCGCGAGGACCCGCATCGATCCGGACCGCGTCGTCCCCGATCCTCGGCGCACGCTCCGCGAGGGCGCGGTGGTGGCCTGGGGGCGCCGCGGCTCGCTCTCGCTCGCCACGGAGACGGAGCGGGCGGTCAGCACGCTCGGCTGCGATCCGGACGTCCCATGGGCGAAGCTTTCGGCGGCGGTGCGGCAGGCGATCCTCGAGGGGAGCGACGCCCAGGGCGCCGGCGGCCGGGGGAAGAAGAGGGCCGCCTATGAGGGGATCATCCCGCGGCTCGAGCGCCTGCTGAGCAGCGGCGAGCCCGCCCTCGCCGACGAGGAGGAGGCCGATCCCGACGAGGACAGCGCCGCGCTCTCCGACGAGATCGGCCGCTTCGTCATCACGCGCGTGTGCGACGCCTGCGACGGCAGGCGCCTGCGCCCGGAGGCGCTCGCCGTGCGCCTCGGGGATCGCAACATCGCGGACGTCGGCACCCTGCCGCTGCGCACGCTGCGCGTCTTCCTCGAGGGCCTCATGCCGCCGAAGGAGGGGGCGCCGCGGGCCTCCGCCGATGGGCAGGCCGCTGGCGAGGCCCACGTCGACGGGGCGCTCGCGCCGCGCGAGCGCGCGATCGCCGAGCCGCTGCTCCGGGCGGTGATCGCCCGCCTCGGGTTCCTCATCGACGTCGGGCTCGACTACCTCACGCTCGACCGCTCCGCGCAGACCCTCTCCGGCGGCGAGGGCCAGCGCATCCGCCTCGCGACGCAGATCGGGGCCGCGCTCGTCGGCGTGCTCTACGTGCTCGACGAGCCCTCGGTGGGCCTGCACGCGCGCGACAACACGCGCCTGCTCGAGGCGCTCAGGCGGCTCGTGGACCTCGGCAACACCGTGGTCGTCGTCGAGCACGACCGCGACGCCATCCTCGCGGCCGACCACATCGTGGACATGGGCCCGGGCGCCGGCGTGCACGGCGGCAACGTGGTGGCGCAGGGCACGCCGGAGGAGCTGAGCGCCGATCCGGCGTCGATCACCGGCCCGTACCTCAGCGGCAAGAAGCAGCTGGCGATCCCCACGAAGCGCCAGCGCCCCGACGGGCGCTTCATCCGCGTCAGCGGCGCGCGGGCCCACAACCTGCTCAACGTCACGGCCGAGATCCCCGTCGGCCTCTTCTGCACGGTCACCGGCGTGTCGGGCTCGGGCAAGTCGAGCCTCATCGTCGACACGCTGCTGCCGGCCGCGAAGAACGAGCTGTACAGGAGCTCCGCCCCGATCGGCGCGTGCGACGGCATCGAGGGCCTCTCGCACATCGACAAGGTCATCTCGATCGATCAAGCCCCGATCGGCCGCACGCCGCGCTCGAACCCGGCGACGTACACGGGGGTCTTCGGGCTCCTCCGCGAGCTCTACGCGGGCCTCCCGGAGGCGAGGACGCGCGGGTACAAGGCGGGCCGCTTCTCGTTCAACGTGAAGGGCGGACGGTGCGAGGCCTGCCAGGGCGACGGCGTGCTCCGGATCGAGATGCACTTCCTGCCCGACATCTTCGTGACGTGCGAGACGTGCGGCGGCCGCCGGTACAACCGCGAGACGCTCGAGGTGCTCTACCGCGGGATGTCGATCGCCGACGCGCTCGACCTGACGGTCGAGCAGGCGATTGACCAGTTCGAGGCGCTCCCCCGCGTCCGGGAGCGGCTCGCCGCGCTCGCGCGGGTCGGCCTCGGCTACATCACCCTGGGGCAGCCCGCGACGACGCTCTCGGGCGGCGAGGCGCAGCGCGTGAAGCTCGCGCGCGAGCTCGCGCGCAAGGCCACCGGCCGCACGCTCTACGTGCTCGACGAGCCGACGACGGGCCTGCACTTCTCTGACATCGAGGTGCTCACCGGGAGCCTGATGAGCCTGCGCGACGCCGGGAACACCGTCCTCGTGATCGAGCACAACCTCGACGTGATCGCATGCAGCGACTGGGTGATCGACCTGGGCCCCGAGGGCGGCGAGCGCGGCGGGACGATCGTCGCTGCTGGCACCCCGGAGGACATCGCGCAGGAGGAGGCGTCATTCACCGGCGCGTACCTGCGCGAGGTGCTCGCAGCGTCGAAGCGTCGCACCCCACAGCAGCCGCGCAGCCGCGCAGCCGCCCGTAAATAGCAGAACGGGCGTGGCCCCGCCCGGTCCGCGCGACGTGGACCGGGAGCAGGAGCGCACGCCCGACGGCGCCGAGGCACCCTCGCGCAAGGAGGCGACCGACGGCCGGCCTCCTCGCGTGGCGCAGCGTCAGCCGTAGTCCTTCTCGACCCTCTCCTGATCCTCTTTGCAGCGGATGCACAGGGTCGTCTCGGGGCGCGCCTCGAGGCGCTTCGCCGAGATCTCCTCCTCACACTCCTCGCACTTGCCGAACGAGCCGTCCTCGATCTTCACGAGCGCCTTCTGGATCTTGTCGAGGAACGACTTCTCGCGGCCACGGAGCCGGAAGGTGAACGACTGCAGGTACTCGCTCGACGCGAGGTCCATCTCGTCAGGGAGATCGTTCGCGTCGAGCATCATGTCCTCGGTCAGCGTTTGCTTGGCCTTCTTGACGATCTCGTCGCGCTTCGTCTCAAGCAGGGTCTTGAACTTTTTCAGCTGGGCCTTGTTCATAGGTCCTCTCGCGTCGAATGCGCCGTTCGGCGCTGCCGTCTGAGCTCCCTGGCGCATGCAAGCCGCGGGGCGCTGACCCCGGCTGCCGGGACTTACGGCTCCGCGACATGTCCGAAGAGGCCAGACAACCCCCCGAAATTGCGAGGCGCGGGATTCTAGGCGTGGGGGCCGAGCCCGTCAACGACGCCTCCGTCGTAGGCAGAGATCGCCCGAGCTCACTGCAGCCGACGCCTCTCGATTCGCCATCGCTCGCCATCGAGCACCATCACGCCCGCGACCGACCGCACGCTGCGGCATCGGTTGGCATCGGTTGTCGGGACAGCGTGGAAAGCATCTGCGGGAAGTCCCCGAGCCGCCGGAAAAGGCGGCGGACTTGGCCTCAAACCCGCATGCTCACCCCAGAGCACGCCGGAAATGAGACGCAGCGGACGGTTTGACGAAAGGCAGCTCACGTGGAACAAATTTATCCCATATTGCTGGATTTCGATCAGAACCGAACCCCGGTCCGTCCCCGCGATGCCTCCACGGTGATCGTCCTCCGTGACGGTCGCGCTGGAATCGAGGTGTTCTGCGTTCGCCGCCACGCGAGCTCGAGCTTCATGGGGGGCGCCGTGGTGTTCCCTGGTGGGAAAGTGGACGCGCAGGACGGCGCGGAAGTCTGGGCGGATCGGGCGACCGAGCCACCGGCGCGCGCCGCTGCGTTCGCGACGGGCGAGACGCCGGCGCGAGCGCTGTGCGTGGCCGCGTGCCGCGAGACGCTGGAGGAAGGGGGCATTCTGCCGACCGATCTTCCGCTGCCCGGCGACGAGGTCGACGCGGTGGGGCGGGAGCTCGCCGCCGGGGCGCCGCTCGATGCGGTCCTCGCGCGGCGCGGCCTGAAGCTCGCGCTCGCGGCGCTCGTCCCGTGGGCGCGGTGGATCACGCCCCTCGCCGAGGCGCGGCGCTTCGACGCGCGCTTCTTCCTGCTACCGCTACCGCCAGGCCAGATCGGGCGACACGACGGGCACGAGACGACAATGAGCTTCTGGGCAGCGCCGTCCGAGGTCCTGGAGCGCGCCGCGCGTGGGGAGATCCTTCTCGCTCCGCCGACTTCACGCACGCTCGATCTCCTCGCCGCGGTCGCAGACGTGCGCAGCGCCGTGGCGCTCGCGGAACGCCAGTCGCTCTTGCCGATCTGTCCGCGCTTCGTCCCGGGCGATGGGGCCGAGCCACCCTACCTGGCGCTGCCAGGCGACCCTTCGCACGAGGCCCGCGATCGGCCCACCGAGGGTCCGACCCGTTATGTCCTGCGCAACGGGCGCTTCGTCGCCGAAGAATGCTGCGCACATGGATCCCTGATCCACATCAAACAGGAACGAGAGCCAGATCCACCCGTGCCGACCAGCTTCGACACCCCCCAGACGAATGCCCCCTCCGTGCCGGCGACGCCTGATCTCGAGGAGTGAGCCATGGAAACGAACCCGAAAGAGAACACGACGCAGCCTGAGCTGTTCACCGCGAGCGACGTCGCGCGCTTCTGTCAGGTGGACCTCAAGACCATCCACAATTGGGCGGACAAGGGGGAGATCCGCCACTTCCGCACGCCCGGACGGCACCTCCGTTTCCGGCGGCTGGACGTGCTCGATTTCCTCCGAAAGTACGGCTACCCGATCCCGGAGATCCTCCGGATGGGCAAGCCGAAGGTCGTCGTGGTCGACGACGACCCCTCCGTCCTCGCCGCGCTCCGCAAGACGCTGTCGCGGAGGTTCGACCTGACGACGTTCCAGGATCCGTTCGACGCGCTCGTCGCGGTGGGCAACCTCCAGCCCGACGCGCTCATCCTGGACATCATGATGCCGGGCCTCGACGGCGTGCGCTGCCTGGAGCGGCTCCGCTCCATCGACGCGACCTCGCACATCCGCTGCATCGTGTACTCGAACCACGAGGACATGAAGAAGAACGCGACCGAGGCCGGCGCCTACGACTTCATCAAGAAGGGCGAGGCCGGCGAGCTGCGCGACTCGCTCGAGCGGCTCATGGGCCTCGAGCGAGGGTGACGCCTGAGCGGGCGACGCCCGCGCAGGCCAGCGGCGCCCCTCACTTGCCCTCGCGGTAGGCGCGGATCGCGTTCACGATGGCGTCCGCCATCTTCTGCCGGAAGTCGGCGGTCGCGAGGCGAGCCTCGTCCTCGGGGTTCGAGATGAACGCGGTCTCGAACAGCGCGGCCGGCATGTCGGCGCCCGCGAGGACGAAGAAGCCCGCGCCCCTGACGCCCTGATCCTTCGTGTCGGGGTAGCGGGGCGAGAGCGAGGCGAGCGACGACCGCTGGAGGAGCTCGGCGAAGTGGCGCGAGCGGGCCGCCATGTCGCCGACGTTGAGGTTCGACAGGATCGCCGCCACCTCGAGGCGGGCGCCGGGATCACCTGGGTCCACGCCCTGCCCAGCCCGCCCGGCGCGGGCGGCGTTCTCGCGCGCCGCGAGCTGCGCCGACGTCGCCTCGCCGTCGTGAGGGGCCGCGAGCGAGAACGTCTGGACCCCACGAGCGCGGCCGTTCTCGCTCGCGTTGCAGTGGATCGACACGAACAGGTCGGCGTGGAACGCGTTCGCGCGCGCGGTGCGGAGCTCCAGCGGGACGTAGGTGTCGCTGTCCCGCGTGAGGAGCGTCTCGATCTTGAGCTCGCGCGCGAGGAGCGGGGCGACGCGGTGGGCGACGTCGAGCGTCACGTCCTTCTCCTTCAACCCGGTCGGGCCGACGGCGCCGGTGTCGTTGCCGCCGTGCCCCGGGTCGATCGCGACGCGCCGGACCTCTCGCGCGCCGCCGGGGTTGTCCTTGTCATCGCGCAACGGAGGGCGGGTGCTCACGTCGACGACGATCCGGAACGGATCGGGGAGGTAGAAGATCCGGCGGTGCAGGTTGGCGGCGAGATCGAGGACGACGCGCGTTCCATCCGGCTGGACGCCGACGCGCACGCGCCGCAGGACGCCGCCGACCTCGATCTCCCTCGCGATGCCGCGCGACGTCGCCCTCGCGATGTCGACGAACACGCGCGCGTCCTTGCCGGCGCTCTCGTCCGCCGCGAGCGTGCCGACGTCGAACGTCGTCGGCGCGGAGAGCTGGACCACGACGCGCGCCCCTTTGTCCGAGCCGTGCCGCTCGATCGAGGTGATCTTCACCGGGCCGGTGGGCGCGGCCGGCGCACGGGGGGCGACGACGACGTCGCCGGTGGCTTCGGCGGTCGTCACCTGCACCGGCGCCGCGCCCGCGGAGCTCGCGGGCGCGGCGGAGGAGCCCGGCGCGGGCCCCGAGGCGAGCGCGAGCGCGACGCCCTCGACGCGGTGTCCCTCCTGCTCCAGGGCGCGCAGCGCATCCCCGCTCGGCCGGTAGGCAGCGGCTTGCGCGAGCGCGAGCGCGAGCGCGCCCAGGCACTGCGAGCGCGGCGCGCCGCCGGACGGCGCGGGCGGGGCGAGGGCCGCGTAGCGCCGCGAGACCAGGTAGAGCTCGCGGTACGCGACGGCCGCGTCGTGAGCGAGCTCGCCGGCGAGCAGCGCGCGGCGGCGCTCGGCCTGGCACGCGCGCTCGACGTGGGCCGGATCGGCCGAGGCGCGGAAGGCCGTCGCCGCCGCGCTGTAGAGCTCCATCGCCTCGCGCGCGTCGGTGACCGCCTGATCGAGGCGGAAGAGCCGCACGCGAAGGTCGCCGGCCAGCTCCGCGAGCGAGGCCGCCTGCGCCGGCGCCCCGGCGCGCGATGACGCGATGGCGACGGCATCGGCGAGGGCGACCGTCTCAGCGCGGGGTGGGAGGAGCGCAGCCGGATCGAGCAGCGCGGCGGCGCGCTCCTCGTCGGAGATGCCGGCGGGCGCAGCCGGCGCGCCGCCCTCCGCGCTGCACCCGAGGGTGGCGTGCGCCACCACTGCAAAAAGCGCGATCGCCGCGAACGCCGGAGCGCTACGATGCAACCACGCCGGGCTGGTGTGCTGTCGGTTCGCCAGTTCAGCCCCGCGCGCCGAGCGACTGGCGATGCGTCCAGGAGGTTTCACGTGCCCGACCTCACGCCCACTTCATCCACAGGACCCCTCTACGCGGACCGCGCGTCGGGGGAGAGGTTTGCCGACGCGACGAGCATGGTCAACGCGTATCTCGCCCGGTACAACGCGAGCTCTCAAGGCGGGGCCAGAGCGCCGAGCGGCGTTGGCGCCAGCACGCTCGACGAGACGGGGTACGCGCAGCTTCAGCACGGGAGCGCGACGATCGGCGTCAACGTGCTGGAGGCTCAAGGCGTCCTGATGGTCTTTTCTCCCATCATGGCCGTCCCCCTGAGCGGGCGCGAGGCCTTCTATAGACGTCTCCTGGAGCTCAGCTTCATCACCACCTCCGACGCGGCCTTCGCGATCGACAAGTCGCGCAACGAGGTGGTGGTGCGCTGCCTGCGGCGCCTCAGCGCGCTCGAGTACGAAGAGTTCGAGGATATCGTCACGACGGTGAGCCAGGTCGCCGACACCTGGGATGACGCGCTGCTGCGCGATGTGCGCGGCGGGTGAGCCGTTCGCGGTGGTTTCCGGGGGCGCCGGGGGGCGCGCGCTCCCGCCGTGCGCGGCAGCCCGTGATGCGCCGATCCGTCGCGAGATTGCGGTGCAGCAGACGCGGGTGGTAAGTTCCTCACCGCGATGACTGCGGGGGAGCAACCGACGACCGCGGAACCTGGTGAGCGCTCCCTCTCTGCTGAGGAGGCGGAACGGATCGCGTCGTCGATCCGGCCATCCTGGGAGGGGTTCGACGAGCTGTCGGGCGCCCGAGGCGACGCGCGCGGCGGCGCCGTTGCTCAGGAGCCCGGCGCATCCGCTGCGAAATCGTCGGAAGCCCAGGCGGCCTCCCCCGCCGAAGCGCCGGCGGTGAAGCCTGGACCCGCGGTGGCGCCTTCTCCTGCTGCACCTGCGGCGCCCACGACGCGCGTCATCGAGGCCCCACCAGCCGGCGCGTCCGGCGTGTCCGACACCGTGATCGAGGGGGTCCCGACCATCGCGATCGGCGAGGACCCGCCGGGACCGCCCGCGGCGGGGGCCACGTCCCGCGACGCGGGAATGGCAGGGGCCGGTGAGCAGGCCAGCCCCTCGCCTCAGCCGGTCATCGACGCCCGGACGGCCGGAGGCGCCTCGGACGCGAGCGCCCCGATCGCGCTGGAGGGCGGCGCGGTGGCGCGGGACCAGCCCCCCGCGCCCGCAGGGAAAACACAGGTAGGAATGGGTGAGCCGGCGGCTGCGGCCGGCCCGCCAGGCGCCGCGGCCGGCGCGCACGCCGCTGAGCCGCAGCCGCGGGTGGACCGGTCGCCCTCCCCGCCCCCGGAGAATGAACCGCCGTCGGCACGGCCGGCGCGCAGGGGCTCCCGCGCGGCGCATCCAGCCAGGGAAAGCGCTGATTCCGTGGCCGCGTCCGGCATCCGCACGGAGGACCACGATCCGATCGAGATCCCCGTGTCCACGCCGAACAAGACGGCGTTGCGGGTCGTGCTCGCCCTCGCGGGCGTGGCCTTGCTGCTCGTCGTCGTTCGCACCTTGCGTCAAGACGACGCCGGCGAGGATCCCGGGCCCCCGGCGGCATCGTCGACGGCGGAGACACCCGCCGTAGCGACCACGCCCTCCGCCGCCTCGCAGGCGCCCCCCGCCGCCTCGCAGGCGCCCCCCGCCGCCTCGACCGCCGCCACCGCTAGGGACGACGGCGTCTCGCCGGCGTCGAGCGCCTCAGCGTCGCCTCCGGCTCCCACGGCGACAACATCTGCCGCCGCGGCGGCGCCTACCTCTGTCACGACGCCTCCTGCGGCTACGGCGCCTGCATCTGCCACGGCGCCCGCTTCCGCCGGGAGCGCAGCGACGCCCGCGGTGCCAGCGACCAGGCCGAAGGTTGCCCCCCCTGCACAGAGGCCCGCGCCTCCTGCACCGGCGCCGCGTGGCACGAGCTCGACCGGAGGCAGCAAGGGCGGCGGCATCATCCGCGATGCGCCGTTCTGAAGCGCACCTCTTTCTCGCCTCGGCAGCGAGGCCTGCTGCAATCGTATCCTTTCGCGGACGCCGACGAGGCGAAGCCCGATCTGAGGAGCCATGAAAACACGCGCCTGCGCCCCAGTCCTCCTGCTCTCGCTGATCGCTCCCGCCGTGCTCACGGAGGCCGGGCTCCCCCCTTCTCTCTTCAGCGAACCGCTGAGCTTCGCGCAACCGTCCGATCCCGTGACCGAGGTCGCGCGCCAGCGCTACGAGGAAGGGGTCAAGGCGTACGACGCCGGTCGGTTCGAGGAGGCACGCACCGCGTTCCTTCAGGTCTACGCGCTCAAGCGACACCCGGCAGTGCTGCTCAACCTCGGACAGAGCGAGCTTCGCTCCAATCACCTCCAGGACGCCGGCAAGCACCTGCAGCAGTTCCTGCGCGAGCACGCCGCGGCGACGCCGGAGCAGCGCGCGGCAGCGGAGAAGGCGATCGCCGATGTGAAACGGAAGACCGGCTTCCTCGTCGTGACCGCCGACGCGAATGGCGCGGACATCAGCGTTGACGGCGTCCTCATCGGCAAGGCGCCGCTGCTCGATCCGGTGTTCGTGACGCCCGGCAAGCACACCTTGTTCGCGACCTACCTGGACCGATCAGCGACCACGCAGGTGGACGCGAAGATCGGCACAGCCACGCCCGCGACGCTCACCCTGGGCACGAGCGGTGCGACGCCCGCGACGCCGCCTGTCGGCGCGCCCCCCCCGGCGACGCCGACCGCTGCGCCCACCTCAGCCCCCCCGGGCGCCGTGCCGCCACCGCCGGCACAGCCTCCGGCGACGAACATCGCGCCGCCAGCGCCGGGCGCGACCGCTCCCGGCGCGATGGCTCCGGGCGCAGCCGCGCCGAGCCCCTCACCGTCACTCGCAGCGCCGACGAGCTCGGGCGCCGTCAGCGTCTCGACGAGCAGCACGATGGGCTCGATGAGCCCGGCGCAGGCCTCCGGCGGACGCGAGCCGTTCTTCCACTGGTACGCTCGCAAGCCGCTCGCCTGGGCAGGGACCGGCGTCGCCGGGGTCGGCCTGGTCATGGGGATCGTCGGCTCGGCCATCACGGTGGACGCGCGCAGCAGCGCCGACGACATCGGGCAGCAGATCGAGACGTACGTCGCGGGTCACCAGAGCGCGATCCCTGCGAACCGCAGGTCTCAGCCCTGTGGCGCGCGCGAAGATCCATCGGGCGACCTCCCCGACTTCAGGAACGCATGCGGAAAGCTCCGCGAGAAGCTCGACCGCTTTGACGGCGCGGTCCCTTGGGCGATCACAGGGTGGGTCCTCTTCGGCGTCGGGGTCGTCGGCACCGCGACCTACGCCATGATCGATTGGTACCCGCAGAAGCAGCAGACCGCGGCCGACGGGCCGCGCATCACCGCGATCGCGCCGTTCGTGGCGCCAGGTCAGGCCACGCTCAGCGTCGCAGGCGCCTTTTAGCGCTGCAGTCCGGTGCGCGGGCGCCGCGGCTCGAGCTCACGTATCCCTGGCGATACGAAGCAGATCCCGCATCGTCGACCGCGGGACATCCGCGAGGCGGGCAGCGGCGCTGACATTGCCGCCCACCTCCTCGAAGGCGCGGAGCGCATCGGCGGGCGTGATCTTCCGGCGGACCGGGGGCTCGCGATCGGCGATGACCGCCGTGATGTGCTCGGGCAGCACACGGCCATGCGCGCGCAGCGCGGCTTGAATGAGCACGTTCCGCAGCTCCCGGACGTTGCCTTGCCAGCGGTGCGCCCTCAGCGCTGCGAGCGCCCCAGGGGACAGCTGGCGCCGGCCAATCTCGGAGCTCGCCAGGAGGTGCTCGGCCAGGAGCGGGATGTCGTCGGGCCGATCGCGCAGCGCGGGGAGCTGAAGACGGCACACCGCCAGGCGCTCGTAGAGATCCGCGCGGAAGCGACGCTCGCTGACGAGGGTCTCCAGGGGCTCGCAGGTGGCGACGACGAGCCGCACGTTGACCTGCGTCGCCCTCTCCGCGCCCAGCGGGCGGACCATCCCCTCCTCGACGACGCGCAGCAGCTTCGCCTGGACCTCCAGCGAGAGCGCCGCGATCTCGTCGAGGAAGAGCGTCCCATGGCTGGCCTCGACGAACGCCCCCTGACGCTCCCGAACCGCGCCGGTGAACGCACCCCGACGATGGCCGAACAGCTCGGACTCGGCGAGCTCCCGCAGGATCGTGGCGGCGTTCAGGACCACGAACGGCCGGTCGGCCCGGGGGCTCTCCGCGTGGATCGCCCGGGCCACGAGGTCCTTGCCCGTGCCCGACTCGCCGCGCAGCAGCACGGGGAGCTGGAGCGGCGCCACCCGCCGCACCGCCGCGGCGAGCTGCCGCATGGGCCGCGAGCGGCCGATGAGCCCGGGGAGCGGCGGCCCATCCTCCTCGATCACCGGGACTTTTCGGGCCGCCTCGACGCACATCGCCGTGCGACCGATCTCGAAGCAGCCGCCAGGAACGAGCATCGCCTGCCGCACACGGACGCCACCGACGCGAACGCCGTTGCGAGAGCCGAGGTCCGTCACCTCGATCGATGCGCCGCGGTGCGCGACGCGGCAGTGCCGGGCGCTCACCGCGGCATCATCAAGCCTCACGTCTGCAGCCGGAGCGCTTCCCAGGATGAGCTCGGCCCCCGGCGCGACGGCGATGCGCACTGGAGCGCCTCCGCTGGGATGCTCGCAGCGGAGCCACACCGTGGCGAGCGCGTCGCTATCGTCCACGATCTCCACGGTGACGTCCCGGGTCGAGAGGGGCTCACCGCCGCGCGCGCCGGGGTCCGATCGACCGCCGGGCGCTCCGACGAGCGCTCCCGGCAGCGCCACGAGGGGCGCGGCTGGCGCCGCAGGCGGCGCGGACGCCGCCATACCGCCGTGAGCCGAGGTGAGGGGTCTGGAAGGGCTGTCGTGGTCGCTGCGGATCTGTGCGTCGTCCATGTCCAGGAGGTTTGTCGTCGGCACGCGAGGCGCAGTTGCGTCGCCCGGGCGACATTCCTGCTCGTCGGAACGCGCCCCCTTTGCGCTCTGGACCGCGCTGTTCTAGAGGCCGTTCGTGAGATCGCGCTCGACAAGGTGGACCGCGCCGCTGCTCGGCGTGGCGGCAGCGGGCTGGGTGCTCTCGGCCAACCAGGCCCTCGCACAGCCCGCAGATCAGGCGACGGCCGCAGCCGAGGAGACGGCCGCGGCCGAAGAAGAAGAGGAGGCCGGGCCGGAAGCCGGGGTGAAGCGCCCCGCCGGGCCCGACGATCGAAGCGGACACCTCCTGCTCCAGGGACGGGCCGGGTACAGCCAGCCCTTCGGCAGCATGGCCGCCGGCCAACCGGTCGCCGACACGGTCTCTGGCGGGTTCGCCTTCGGCGCCAACCTCGGCATCGGCTTGAGCCGCGTGACCGTCCTGGAAGCAAGCGGCTCCTACACCCTGCTCCCGGCAGCGGCAGGCTGCAGCGACTGCTCCGGCCGAAGCCTCGATCTGGGTCTGGGGTTCGTCTACCACGTCGCCCAGGGGATCGCGGTCGACCCGTGGATCAGCTACGGCGTGGGGTACCGGCGAGCGGTCTTCACATGGCCGGAGGCCTCGGCGGCCGGTCCCACCGGGACCGATCACGTGTTTCACGGTCTCGATGTCGCCCGCATCGCGCTGGGCGCCGACTTCTACCCGGCGCCGATCCTTGGCGTCGGTGTGTTCGCAGAGCTCGACGCCGGCACCTACCTCTCGCGCCCCGACGAGGGTTCCGACCCCACGGCCTACGGATTCTTCCAGATCGGTGTGCGCCTCGCGCTGGATCCCCTACCCCGGGGCACGCGACCACCGGCAGCCTCGGCCGGTACGTCACCGAGGATCGCCGCTCAAGCGACCGGCTTCCAGGGAGCAGCCCGCCGCTAAAGCAGCCGGAATGTGGGCGGTCCAGAGCGAGGGGCAGGTATAATCTGCCGCGAATGGGCGAGTTCAGGACGAGCAGCCGCACCCGACCCGTCGCGGCTGCCGTGACCGACGTAGGTCGCCAGCGAAAGCACAACGAGGACAACGTCCTCGTGAAGTCCGATCTCGGCCTCTTCGTCGTGGCGGACGGCATGGGCGGGCACAACGCGGGCAACGTCGCCAGCGCGCTCGCGACCAAATCGCTCGACAACTTCTTCGAGGCGACCCGCGCCGGCAGCTTGCCAGGCCCCGTCCCGGCCGACGAACAGGAGCTCGATCCGGAAGCACGCCGCGTCGTCGCGGCGATCCGCAAGGCGAACCACGATGTGTTCGTCATCTCGAACACGTACACCCAGCACCAGGGCATGGGCTCGACGGTGGTCGCCGCCTACGTGTCGTGCGAAACGGAGCAGATCCATGTCGGGCACGTCGGCGACAGCCGTTGCTACCGGATCCGACACGGCGAGATCGAGCAGCTCACGAAGGACCACTCGCTCATCAACGACGCCCTCGCGCTCAAGCCCGACCTGAGCCAGGACGAGCTGGCGAGGCTCCCGAAGAACATCATCACGCGCGCGCTCGGCATGAAGGACGCCGTGAAGGTCGACATCCGCTCGGAGCCCACCCAGCCCGGCGACGTCTTCCTGCTCTGCTCGGACGGGTTGAGCGGGATGATCTCGGAGCAGCAGATGCTCGATGTGTTCGACATCACCCAGGATCCGCACGAGGCCTGCGAGCTCCTCATCGAGATGGCCAACGAGGCGGGCGGGACCGACAACATCTCGGCGCTGATCGTCCGCATCCAGCTCGACGCGCAGGACGAGCGGCAACCGAACAGCGCCGAGCTCGACGACACCCGGCCCCTCCACGTCGATGAGTTCGGCGAGACGGTTCCGCCCGCGGCGGTCCACGACGGACAGCCCCCGGTCGACGAGGTCGATCTCGACATCGCGGCGCAGCAGGTCCACTCCATCGCGGACAGCGGCCTGCGGAGCCAGGCCCACAGCGCGCCAGGCACGGTGGCGCGCATGGCCGCCGCGCCGTTCACGGATCGGCGCTCGCGGGCCGCCGCTGGCTCCGGTCGCTACACCGCGGTGACGACGGCGGCGAGGCCTCCCGTGAAGGAAGCCCCGCCATCGAAGCCCGCAAAGCGCGCGACCGAGGTGCGGGTCGCGCGGTGCGCGCACTGCAAGCACGAGCTCTTCATCGGCAACCGGTTCTGCGTCGAGTGTGGCGCCCCCATCAAGCCGTGAGCCGCGCCGCGGGCGCGCTCGGGGCGGCCGCGTCGGCGTCGACCTGCGCGCCGCCCCGAGCGCCGGTCGCGAGCAGCGACCGACGCCGCGGGGGCGACGCGACAGATCACTTGACCGCGAGCAGCTCGACCTCGAAGACGAGGGTCGAGTTCGGCGGGATCACGGGCGGGAAGCCGCGAGCGCCGTAGCCGAGCTCCGGCGGGATCGTCAGCTTGCGGAGGCCGCCGATCTTCATGCCGGCGACCCCCTGATCCCATCCCTTGATCACCTGCCCGGCCCCCAGCTTGAACGAGAATCCCTGGCCGCGGTCGCGCGAGCTGTCGAACTTGTCGCCGTTGGTCAGCGTGCCGACGTAGTGCACCGTCACGAGCTGGCCGTGCTTCGCCTCCGCGCCTGTGCCTTCCTTGAGGTCCTCGATCCCGAGCTCTGCTTGCATGGTCGACTCCTTTCGGCGCGATGGGAGGAGCGCTGCACGGTCGCGTCAAGCCGAAGCAGCAGATGAGCCCTCCGGACGAGCGCCCGCGAGCGCAAAGACGCCCGGGTAATCGTGGCTCAGCCGCCGAAACCAGGGAACGTGAACACGGGCGCGCCTCCGGTCATCCGCCAGGTGTTGGCGGTCTGCTGGACGACGGGCTGCCGCAGCAGCGGGTGCGGGTGCGTCTGCTCGAAGGCGAACAGGATCGTGGCCGGCGTGAGCTGATCGAGCGACGCGAAGAAGCCGAGCGTGAGCATCGCGCCGCCCTCGGTCCAGCGGTACCCCTGCTGCCGCGCGCCAGCGGCGAGCAGGTTGTTCACGCCCGCCACGTCCGCCGCGATCTCGTTCGGCTGGTTGAAGATGGGGAGCGTGCGCGACAGCATCCGCCCGAGATCCGCGGGCGTGACGCCCCGGCTCCCCCCCTGCCCGTTCGCGCAGCCCGTGTGCCCGAGGTGATGGTGGCCGAGCTCGTGGCCGAGAACGAACGCGAGCTGCTCGTGGTAGAGCTGGCGCTGCCGCTCGACCTTGCGCGCGTCGGTGTGCTGCACCGGATCGACGAAGCCCACCGGCGGCCGGACGATCGGCTGCCCAGGCCGCTGTCGCTGCGCGAGCATCCGCAGGAACTCGTCGAGCTTCCTCGTCCCGAAGACCTCGTCGGTCGCCTTGAACTGCGCGATCTGCGCCTCGACCTCGAGCAGCCCGTCGGTGATCGCCATGAACGGCATCCGCTGGTCGTCACAGCCGGCGAACGCGTTCACCTCGCCCACCGTCGGATCGGCGATGAACGGGATGCCCCTCACCTTCTGCTGCGAGGCCGCCGGCAGCGCGCCGATCAACGCGCCCATGACGACGCCGGCCTCGGACTGGAGCCAGCTGACGTTGATGTCGTTGATGGGATCGCCGAGCACCGGCAGCCCCGGCATCGTGGGCACGTTGAAGGTAGGCGCCGGCACAGGCCCGGTCTGCGCCGGCGGGTACCCGGGTTGCTGCGGGTACCCGGGCTGCTGCGGGTACCCAGGCTGCTGTGGAGGAGCACCCTGCTGGGGCGCGCCGTACGGAGGATAGGCCTGGCCGTACGACGGCTGAGACGCAGGCCGGCGCGAGCTGCCTCGCTGACAGCCTGCGACCAGTCCGAGAGCCAGAACGAGGGCGCCGATCGGTCGAAGCAGATTCATCGCCGCGAGCATAGCGCACGGCGAGGGGGTCAACCTCGCCGCGCCGCACGCAAGATCTCGGCGCGCTGTCCGCGACGCCGCGGCGCCGCGATGAGCCGAAAGCTGGGCGCCGGGCGTCAGGCGCAGGAGGACCGATGAACAGACACCGTGCCTGGTCTGCCGCCGCCGCCACCCTGTGGATCAGCGCCGCCACGCTCTCTGGCTGCGGCGGCGCCTCCGTCGCGCAAGCCCCGGTGGCGCCGGAGCCCGCCGCTGCGACCTCGATGTCGCCGCACAAGGGAAGCGCCGTCGAGACGGCCGATGATGCGCTCGCGGAGCTCGAGCGCGCGGAGGACGAGCTCGATCAGGCGATCGGCGCGCCCGCGCAGCGCGACGAGGGCCGGACCGTGGCGGAAGCGGCGCAGCCGGGAGCGCCGCCGCCGGCGGCTTCGCCGCCGAGTCCGAGCGTACCCGACAGCCGCGCCGCGCCGTCACCGCGGGCGACGGCCGCCGGCGGCGAGCCCCCTGCCAAGAAGATCGAGGCCGAGCCGACGTCCGCGTCGCCGTGCGAGACCGCGTGCCGCGCGCTCGCGTCCATGAGCCGCGCCGCGCAGCACCTCTGCGGGCTCGCCGGCGATGCGGACCAGCGGTGCGACTCCGCACGCGCCCGGGTCAAGAGCGCGACAGACCGGGTCGAGGCGCGGTGCCCGCGCTGCGCCGAGCTCTGAGCCTCGACCAGGGACGCCCCGCCGGCCGCTCCAGCTCGACATGAGCGGTGCTGCTGTCGCGCACAGCTGTGCCCACCTCGATACGGGCCGAGCGCGCCTTCCGCTCAGACGGTGACCTCACGGGCCCGGCGCGAGGAGCTGAAGCAGCCGCACATTTTTGTACATATCCCCGAGCGAGCCTGCCGCCGCATGGCCGGCCTTCGCGAGCAGCTCGATCTCCTCGGGGCGCACCTCCACCTGCACCGTCAGCCGGCCGGCGCCCGGCTCCACGGTGAGGGTCGCGCGCTTCGCGATCTCGGCGAGCGCCGCCCCGGGCTCCGGGCCAACGAGCGCATTCAGCGCATCGACGTTCGCGCGCTTCTCCTCGAGGAGCTTCCGGAGCTCTTCGGCCGCGTCGGCCGACGCGGCGTCGATCGCGACGGTCGCCGAGAGCCCGCCCTTCGTCGAGACGCCGACGGTGACGGCGCGCGGGCCCGTGGAGCCGGTGAGGATCGCGCGGAGGCTCGGCTTGCTCTCGGAAAGGAGGGCGACGCCCAGGAGGGGACGATCCCACCCGATGTGCGCGAGGCGCGACGTCGCCTCGTCCCGGCTCGCCAGCGACGTCCCGGCCTCCTCGGCGTCGATGCTGGCGCGGATCTCTGGCTCGGCGCCATACAGCAGGATCGACCCGTCGCGCACGGCGATCGCGTCCTCGCCGGCGCGGAGCAGGTACTTCACGCTTTTGTACTCCGCCTGGACGTAGCTGTGCGTCGCCAGGCGCTCCGCGAGCTTCTGCTCGTTGAAACGCCCGCGCGCGACCACGAGCGACGGGGCGACGACCAGCTTGTCGACATCGAACCCGAGATCGATGCCCGTCGCCTTCTTGATGTCGTCACGGGTGCGCTCGATGTGCAGCCGCACCGCGCTCCCCTCCGCGCCGAGCGCCTGCAGATCGATCTGGTGAGGGTCGACGATCACCACGCCGGGGACGTTGCCTTGGACATATTCGAGCAGCGACTCGTCTCTCGGGAAGGTTGCGGCGCGGAGGTGCGCCACGCCGAAGCCGAGGAGCCCCGTCTGCTGGGCGAGGACGATGATGAGCACGAAGCCGACGAGCACGATGTACTTGGCCTTGCCTCGCTTCTTCGTAGCTCCGGCGACCTGGACCGGCTTCGACGCGCTCTCGGTGCTCATCTGTGCTCGCTGCGCCCTCTCTGGGATGCCGCACGCCGCCAGGCCCCTGCGGGAACCGCCTCCGCAGAACCGCAAGCGCCGCTCGTGGACCCGGGGCGCGCTGCGGCAGAGCATAACCGGAAGCGAGACGCCGGCCAGGCCTTCCGCCGGGGCCGCCGGCCGGATAGAACCGACGCGACGTGCCTCGATCCTCGTCCTCCGATGGCGGCGGCGCGCTCGCACAGCCGAGCGATAGCTCCGTGCTGCCCGCCGCCCTCGGCCGCTACCACGTGCAGCGCCTCCTCGGCGAGGGCGCGATGGGGCGCGTGCTGCTCGCGCACGATCCGCTGCTCGATCGCGACGTCGCGCTGAAGCACCTGCGCGACGACCTGCGCATCCCGCGCGACGTCCGCGAGCAGCTCATCGTGAGGATGCGCCACGAAGCGCGCGCCGCCGCCCGGGTGACCCACCCAAACCTCGTCACGCTCCACGACGTCGGCGAGGACCCGGACTTCGGGCTCTACCTCGTCTTCGAGTACGTCGAGGGGCCGACGCTCAAGCAGCACCTCCTCGGGCGGCCGCTCTCGGCGTCGCAGGCGGCGCGCCTCGCGTGCGAGCTCGGCGAGGCCCTCACGATCGCGCACCGGGCAGGCATCGTCCACCGCGACATCAAGCCGGAGAACATCATCCTCTCCGCGAACGGCGGCAAGATCGCCGACTTCGGCATCGCGCGGATCCCGGACTCGACGCTGACGCACCAGGGAGGGCTCATGGGGACGCCCGCGTACAGCGCGCCGGAGACGTTCCGCGTCGGCAAGTTCTCGCCCGAGAGCGATCAGTTCTCGCTCGCCGCCGTCATGTACGAGGCGATCTCCGGGAGCCGCGCGTTCCCGGGCGACGACGCGGTCTCGGTCGCCTCGAAGATCGCGAGCGACGAGCCGCCGCCGATCGCGAAGGAGCTCGGCCTCCCCCCGTCGCTCGATCAGGTGCTCGCGCGCGGGCTGTCGAAGCGACCCGAGGACAGATACCCGAGCTGCGACGAGTTCGGCGCCGCGTTCGCGAACAGCCTCGAGTGGGCCGCCTCCAGCCAGATGCCGAGGCGGATGCTGGACAGCGCCGTCACGGCGACGCCGGCGCTGCCCGCCGAGCCAGCCGCGGTGCGCGCAGATCCGCTCGACGCCGACTTCCCTCCCCGCGAGCGGAAGGCGGGGCAGATCGCCGTGGGTGCGGCCGTGGTCGTGGCCACGGCCGCGCTGCTCCTCCACACCGCGCTGCGATCTGCAGACGCGCCCGCCGAGGAGCCCGCCGTCGGAGCAGCGCCGATCGCCTCGTCGGCCACCACGGCGCCGCGACCGCGCGCCGTCCCGTCGACGCGGCCTGCGCGCCCGAAGCACGACCCCGCCGACACCACGGCGCGCGCGACGGTCAGCGCGGAGCCCAGCGCCGCGGAGCCCAGCGCCAGCGCGCCGGGCAGCGCCACGACCTCGCCCGTGCCGACCGCGCTTCCCGAGGACGAGCAAGGCGCGGACGCCGGAACACCGGAGACCGACGACCTCGGCGTGCCAGAGACCACAGAGCCCGGCACGCAGGACGCCGGTGGTGCCGATGCTGCTGCGCGTTGAACGGGTGACATCGCGGATGCGTTGTCACGCGGAAAAAACTCCCGTAAAGGAGCCCGAGTAAGCACCGTCGCTGTCCTGCACGGCCGACGCCAAGCGCCTCGCTGGGTCCATCGCAAGCCCCGGAGAGGGCGCCCTGGAATCACGCCGATCGCTGCGCTAGCGACTGTCTGAATTGCTGTTCTGCCCCTTGAGATCTCCGCGATGACTACCCTGACAAACGGCGACGATCTCCATCTGTCGCTCTACCGAAAGATGTTTCAGATACGCCGCTTCGAGGAAGAAGCGGCCCGCGCGTACGCGCAGAGCAAGATCGGCGGGTTCCTTCACCTGTACATCGGTCAGGAGCCCATCGCCGTCGGTGCTTCCGCGGCGCTCCGCCCCGACGACTACGTGATGACCACCTACCGCGATCACGGCCTCGCGCTCGCCCGCGGGATGAGCTCGCGCGCCGCGATGGCCGAGCTCTACGGCAAGGTCACCGGGTGCTCGAAGGGGCTCGGCGGCTCGATGCACTTCTTCGACAAAGAGCACAACATGCTCGGCGGCTACGGCATCGTCGGCGGGCACATCCCCATCGCCGTCGGGACCGCGTTCGCGTCGAAGTACCGCGGCGAGGACCGGGTCTCGATGGTGTTCTTCGGCGAGGGCGCGGTGAGCATCGGCGACTTCCACGAAGGGATGTCGCTCGCAGCGCTGTGGAAGCTGCCGATCGTGTTCGTCTGCGAGAACAACGAGTACGCGATGGGGACGCCGCTCTCCCGGACGCTCTCGGTCGAGGACGTCTCGCTGAAGGCGCTCGCCTACGGGATGGAGCGCGATCGCTTCAACTCCGAGCACGTCCTCCAGTTGCGTGATCGCCTCGCCGAGGCCGTCACGCGGGCGCGCACGCAGTCGGAGCCGACGCTGGTCGAGATCAGGACGTACCGCTTCCGGGGCCACTCGATGAGCGATCCCGGCAAGTACCGGACGAAGGAGGAGCTCGAGGAGCGCAAGAAGAAGGACGTGCTCCTTCGCTCTCGCATCGAGCTCGAGGAGAAGGGCCACAAGGCCGCCCTCGAGGCGATCGAGAAAGAGGTGGAAGACGAGATCACCGACGCGATCCGCTTCGCCGAGGAGAGCCCCGAACCCGGGCCCGAGGTGCTCGAGCCCACAACCTATGCAGGACCTTTTGCGCGATGACCGTCCTAAGATTCCGTGAGGCGGTTCGCGCCGCCATGATCGAGGAAATGGAGCGCGACGAGCGGGTGTACCTCGTCGGCGAGGAGGTCGGGCACTACCAGGGCGCCTACAAGGTGACCGAGGGGATGCTCGACAAGTTCGGGAGCAAGCGCGTGATCGACGCGCCCATCACCGAGAGCGGGTTCACGGGCATCTCGATCGGCGCGGCGATGGTCGGGCTCCGGCCGATCGTCGAGTACATGACGTGGAACTTCTCCGCCGTGGCGTTCGACCAGATCCTCAACAACGCGGCGAAGCTCCGGCAGATGTCCGGCGGGCAGCTCACCATCCCGCTCGTGCTGCGGGCGCCGAACGGCTCGGCGAAGCAGGTCGGCTCGCAGCACTCACACTCGATGGAGCACTTCTACGCGCACGTCCCCGGCCTCAAGGTCCTCGCGCCCGCGATGCCGGCGGACGCCAAGGGTCTCCTCAAGTCGGCGATCCGGGACGACAACCCGGTGCTCTTCATGGAGAGCGAGACGCTCTACGGCGTGAAGGGCGAGGTGCCCGACGACCCGGATTTCATCGTGCCGCTCGGGGTCGCCTCGATCGTGCGCGAGGGGACCGACGTCTCGATCATCGCGTGGAGCCGGATGGTGCACGTCGCGCTCGAGGCGGCGGCGGAGCTGGAGAAGGAGGGCATCAGCGCGGAGATCGTGGACCTGCGATCGCTGCGCCCGCTCGACGAGGAGACGATCGTGCAGAGCGTCACGAAGACGCACCGCGCGGTCGTGGCGCACGAAGGCTGGCCGTACGGCGGCGTCGGCGCGGAGATCGCCGATCGCATCCAGCGGCTCGCGTTCGACGAGCTGGACGCGCCCGTGCTGCGCGCGACGACGCTCGACGTCCCGATGCCCTACAACGCGCGGCTGGAGCAATACGTGATCCCGCAGGCGTCGCGGATCATCGAAAATGTTCACCGCGTTCTCTACAAAAGCTGACTGAGCGGACCCACATCCCCGATCAAGGTTGATAGACCCATGGCGAAGGTTCTGGAACTTCCGAAGCTGTCCCCGACCATGGAGGAGGGGCAGATCAGTGCCTGGCACAAGAAGGAAGGCGACGCGATCGACATCGACGATCTGCTCGCAGAGGTCGAGACCGACAAGGCGACCATGGAGTACAAGTCCTTCGATCGAGGGACGTTGCTCAAGATCCTCGTGCCTGCGGGCAGCGTGGTTCAGCTCGGCCAGCCTGTCGCGATCATCGGCACCCCGGGCGAGGACGTAAGCGCCCTCGCCGGCGGGAGCGGCGGCGCTGCCGCGGCGAAGCCGAGCGCGGCGGAGGCTCAGCCCAAGGGAGAGCGCGCCGCGCCGCCGGCCGGCGGCGACGCGCCCGTGACGAGCCCGCCGCCCGCGGCGCGCGGCGAGGCGGTCTCGCCGCCCACGCAGCCAGCCGCGCCGCAGCCGTCGTCGAACGGACGCGTGAAGGCGTCGCCCTACGTGCGGAAGCTCGGCCGAGAGCGCGGGCTCGACCTCAGCAGCGTCGCCGGCAGCGGTCCGCGCGGGCGCATCGTCGCGCGCGACCTCGAGGGGTTGAAGCCGGCGCCGGCCGCCGGGGCGGCCAAGGCGACCGCCCCCGGCGAGCTCGCTGCGCCGGAGGTGCGGCCGCTCAGCATGATGCGCAAGGCGATCGCCCGGCGCCTCACCGAGTCCAAGCAGACGGTCCCGCACTTCTACCTCTCGATCGACGTCGACGCCGATCCGCTGAACGCGCTTCGCGAGCAGATCAACGCGGATCTCGCGGCGACCGCCGCCGAGGGGGAGAAGCCGGCCAAGGTCAGCTTCAACGATCTCCTCGTCAAGGCGTGCGCCATCGCGCTCGTGCGCGTCCCGGAGTGCAACGCGCAGTTCACCCCGGACGCCATCCTCATTCACCAGCGCGTCGACATCTCGGTCGCGGTCGCCGTCCCTGAGGGCCTCGTCACGCCGGTGGTGCGCGACGTCGATCGCAAGCAGGTGCTCGACATCGCGGCCGAGGTGCGCGAGCTCGCCGGGCGAGCCAAGGCGAAGAAGCTGCGGCCCGAGGAGATGGCGAACGGCACGTTCTCGATCTCGAACCTCGGCATGTACGGGATCGACAACTTCGGCGCCGTCATCAACCCGCCCGAGGGAGCGATCCTCGCCGTGGGCCAGGTCCGTCGCGAGCCCGTCGTGCGCGGCGAGCAGATCGTGCCGGGCCGCCGCCTGAGCATGACGCTCTCCTGCGATCATCGCGTCGTCGATGGCGCGGTCGGCGCGACCTTCCTCAAGGTCCTGCGCCAGCTCCTGGAGCACCCGACGCAGATCCTGATCGGCTAGCTCAGGTCGCCTCGGCGCTGCTCCCCAGGGCGTCGCCGAGGCGCGCCAGGTTCCGCGAGAAGATCTGCACGGACGGGTGCGACGGCCCGAGCGCCTTCGTGGCGATCGCCACGGCGCGCTCGATCTGCTGCCACGCGCCCGACAGATCGCCGAGCGCCTGCAAGACGCGGCCGAGGTTGTTCACGATGCTCGCCACGACCGGGTGATCCGGACCGTACGTGGTTTGCGCGATGCCGAGCGCGCGCTCCAGCTGTTCGCGCGCCCCGGGCAGCTCGCCGAGCGCTTGCAGCACGCTGCCGAGGTTGTTGCAGCCGATCGCCACCGCCGGGTGGTCCGGGCCGTAGGTCGCCTCGGCGATCTTCAGCACGCGCGCGAAGTTCGCGCGCGCGCCCTCGAGATCGCCGAGGTCCCGCAGCACGCTGCCGAGGTTGTTGATGTCCCGCGCCACGTCCGGGTGATCCGGCCCGTAGGTGTCCTCGACGATCGCGAGCGCCCGCTCGAAGTCGGCGCGCGCCCCGGCCAGGTCTCCGAGATCGCGCAGCACGCGCCCGCGGTTGTTCAGCGCGAGCGCGAAGCGCGGGTGGTAGAGGCCGTAGCTGTGCTCATCGATCTTGAGCGCCTCCTCGAACTGCTCGCGCGCTCCCTTGAGGTCGCCGAGATCGTGGAGCAGCCGACCGAGGTTCGTGCGTCCGATCGCGACGGTCGGGTGGCCCGGACCGTAGGCGCGGATGTCGATCGCGAGCGCCCGCTCGAGGTGCACGCGCGCGCCCGCGAAGTCGCCGAGGTCGCGGAAGAGGGCGCCCAGGTTGTTGAGCCGTATCGCGACGCTCGGATCGTCGGGGCCGTACGTCGCCTCGTCGATGGCGAGGGCGCGCTCCAGGTGCTTGCGGGCGCCCGGCAGATCGCCCTGATCCATGAGCACGCTGCCGAGGTCGTTCACGTCGCGCGCGACGTCCGGGTGATCGGGGCCGAAGCTCGCGATGTCGATCGCCAGCGCGCGCTCCAGGTGCGCCCGCGCGCCGCCGAGATCGCCGAGGTCGTGGAGGACGCTGCCGAGGCTGCGCAGCACGGCCGCGACCTTCGGATCGTCGTGGCCGAACACCGCCTCGTGGAGCGCGAGCGCCCGCTCCAGGTACCCCTTCGCCTCCGCGAACGCGGCGCGCCCCTGCAGGTAGACGGCGAACCGGGCGAGGAGCCGCCCGCGCACCTCCCTCGCGACGTCGTGCGCTTCGGCCTGGCTCGCCGCGGCGAGCGCGTGCGGCAGCCATCGGGCGCAGAAGGGCCACGTCTCGACCTCGTCGCTGCTCTCGGGGAACGCGTGGTCGACGAGCCGTACCGCCGCCTCGGCCCACACCTTCCGGTCCTCGGGCGAGAGGCGATCGCGGACCACCGCCTGGACGAGCCGGTGCACGGAGAGCGCGCCTTCGTGCACGTCGATGAACGAGTAGCGGCGGAGCGCGGCGACCGCCTCGTCGAGCATCAGCGGATCGCTCAGCGCCTCGGCGAGCGCCGCCGGCAGGTGCGGCGCGGCGTCGGCGAGGCCCTCGCGCGGGATGTCATCGGGCGCCAGGTACGCGCACAGGCTCAAGAGGTCGACCGCGACGGGCGAGAGGCGCTGCGCCTCCTGGAACGCGAGGCCCCAGGTCGTGGCGATCGGCGTCGGGTAGTCCATCGGCATGCCGCGGAGCAGGAGCCCGCGCTGGTGATCACCGAAGGCGGCGTGGTAGGTCGCGATGGACGATCCCGTCTCCTTGATGGTCGCCGCCGCCTGCACCAGCGCGAGGGGGAGATCCCCGAGCGTCTCGGCGAGCTTCTCCGCGGCGCGCGCGTCGCTCTGCCCGGTCCGATCGAGCAGGAACTTCACCGAGTCGGCGCGATCGAGCGCCGGCACGGTGAGCGGGGTGGCGATGCCGCGGAAGCTCGGGTTCCGGGAGGTGATAACGATGTGCCCGGTGCGCGGGTGCGGGAGGTACGGGGCGACGTCCTGCGGGTCGTTCACGTTGTCGAAGATGAGGAGCCACCTGTCGTTGCGCGACAGCCACGACAGGGCCGCCTCGATCGCGATCCGCTGGTCGGCCTCGTTCTGCTCTGGCAGGTCGAGGGCCGCGGCGAGGCGCGCGAAGTCCTCGGCCGCCGTGGCCGGCTCCTCGGCGCGGATCCACCAGACGACGTTGTACTGGCTCGCGTACCGGTGCGCGTACTCGGCGACGAGCTGCGTCTTGCCGACGCCGCCGAGGCCGCTGATGGACTGCGTGAGCGCAGCGGGCCCCCCCGTGGTGAGCGTGCTCCGCAGCTCGCTCAGGAGCTGGTCGCGCCCGGTGAAGCCCGGGTTGCGCGGCGGCAGCTTCTTGATGTGAGGCTCCGCGTCGGGCGAGCTCGACGGCCTTCGAGCGGCCGGCCGTTGCGTCGGCGGCTCCGTCTCGCGGACGGCGCTCCGGATCCCCTTCGCGATCTCCGTGAACGCCTCGCTCTGGTTGGGGTAGCTCGTCACGGGCCGCGCGCGGCTCGGCAGCGGCTGGAGCTCGCCGAGCAGCGTCTTCTCCCAGGCGCAGGGCCGCAGGATCACGGGGATGACCCGGCACTCGCCGGCCTCGTGGCGAGCGATCGCCTCTCGCATCTCCGGAGAGAGCCACGCGTCGGTGGCGAGGAAATCCGCGCTCACGAGCAGCAGCACGACCCGCGCCTCGCGCAGCCTCGCCGCGGTCGCCTCTCGCCGCTCCCTCCCTCCGCCGAGCGCGAAGCCCTGGTAATTCCGGATGACCCCCTGCCGTTTCAGCGCGTCGAGGTGGGTCTCGATCTTGGGCCGCAGGTCCTCGTCCCTCGGAGAGTAGGAGAAGAACACATCGGCGGGGCTCGTCGCCAAGGCAACCATAGTTCCTCTCGCGGGCCTTAAAGTCTCACGACCGACCTGACGCGCAACGAGAATACGCGGTCGGAAAAGACCCAGGAAGAGACGGTAGTTGACGCTCTCGGATACATGCGGGTCGAACCTCCATCGTCTCGTGAGGGGCTTGCCTTACCCCGACTCCGGCTCCGTCCTACCTTCGCGCTCCTCTTCCGTGCTCGGGGAAATCCGGCCGGAAGCCTGAACGATGCGGCGCGCCGCATCCATCCATCGCCGCCGATCGTCCCGCCGCAGCTGGTTGCGGACGACGATCTTCACGAGGCGGTGGACGCTGAGCGCGTGCGGCCGCACCTCGATCAGCGAGTGCAGCCGCAGCATCGCGATGGCGTCGTCGAGCGCGAGCGGATCGTATTCGCTGAGCGACCGCCGAGGGATCGCGTCCATCGGCAGGAACGAGCACAAGCTGAGGAGCTCCGCCGCTGCCTGGTGGCTGAACACGGCCGCGAGCGAGCTCTCCCAGGCGGTCGCGACCGTCACCGGGAAGCTGACGGGGCGCTCCAGGAGCGCGGCCGGCCGCTGCCGGAACAGGGCGAGGTACTCCGCGAGCGGGCGTCCGGTCTCCTCGATGTAAGCGCCGGCCTGCGCCAGGGCGAGCGGCAAATCGCCGAGCTCCTCTGCGAGCGCGTCGGCCGACTCCGCGTCGGTCTCGCCCGTGCGCTGGAGCAGGAAGCGCACCGACTCGGCGCGCTCGATGCCGCGGACGTTCACCGTCGTGAGACCGCGCCAGATAGGGTTCTGCGACGTCGTGAGGATGTGGCCGCCGTGGGAGACGCTCGGGATGTAGGGCTCGACCTCGCTCGGGTCGCGCACGCCATCGAAGAGGAGGAGCCAGCGACCGCGGCGCCCGAGCTTGCTGCGCACCACGCCGACTGCGCGAGCGGGATCCAGTTGCTCGTGCTCGGGCAGCCTCAGCTCCGCGGCGAGCGTGACGAAAGAGGCGTCCATCGTCGCCTGGCTCTGACCGTCGATCAGGAAGACGGTGTCGTAGGCGCCGGCGTTGCGGTACGCGTACTCGATCGCGAGCTTGGTCTTGCCGGTGCCGCCGAGCCCGCAGAGCGGCGCCACGCCGCGCCTGGCGAGCGCGGCGCCGATCTCGGCGAGCAGATCGTCGCGCGCGGCCAGGTTCCGGCTGGTCGACGCGGGGACGCTCCAGATCCCGGGCGGCGGTGGCACCTCTGAATGGCTCACCGGCTGGGCGCCGGCGCTCGGTGAGCTCAGGAGGGGTTTTGGGTTAGCTGCTCGACCTGCTTTCGGATGCCCTTTGCGATGTCGGTGAACGCCTCGCTCTGGTTGACCCAGCTCGTCACCGGACGCCCGCCCCGCGGCAAGCTGGCCAGCCTGCCGAAGGGCGCGCCCTCCCAGTCGCAGGCGTCGAGGATGACGGGGATGACGCGCGCCTCACCCCGTTCGTGGCGCTCGATCGCCTTCTGCATCTCGACGTCGTAGCAGAAGTCCGACGCGAGGAAGTCCGCGCTGATGAGCAGGAGGATGACCTTCGCGGTCTCGAGGTGCTCGGCCAGCGCCGTGTCGCGCTCCTCGCCAGCGCCGATCTCGCCGTCGTGCCAGCCGCGGATGACGCCCTTCCGCTTGAGGATGGTGAGGTGCGTCTCGAGCTTGTCGCGCAGCTCGCGGTTGCTCTCCGAGTACGAGAAGAACACCTCGATCGGGCTCGCCGGAGGCGCGGAGACGCGCTCGCGCCGCGACGCTTCGAGCGCCCCCGTCATCGTGACCGTGTCGTCGTACGGGGCCGAGTCCGGCGGGAGATCGTACAGCGCGCCGAGCGACGACGACGAGGGCGGGAGCTCGAGATCGGGGATCGGGGGCGGAAGGATCGAGCGACCGCGCGACGTGATCGCGCGCGGCCGGGGAGCGCACGTGCGCTCGAGGATCGCGAGCACCCGGTCGTGGCTGCCGTCGGGGGTGTCGTAAGGCAGGAGCAGGAACCCCATGTCCGCGAGCGTCTTGCGGCGGAGCGGCGTCAGGCTCGAGCCCGGGGCGATGACGAAGCGAGGCGGCGGCGAGGCCCCCGAGAGCGCGTGGATGTCCGTCAGCATCTCGTCGAAGTTCCCGTCGGCGCGTCCGAAGCCGATGAAGAGCACGGGGCACCGCGAGAGCACGGTCGTGAGCGACTTGCGCACGTCGGGCGGCGCGATCGACGCGAGGAAGCGCTCGCGCGCGAACACCCAGCTGTGCGGCTCCTTCAGCGTGCCGTGCAGCTTGAGGATGAACCGCCGCCGCCACGCGACCTCGTCGGTGACGCGCCACATGGTGTCCCACTCGAAGCCGAAGGCGCGCTCGAGCAGGTGGTTCAGGTTCGTGGTGAGCACGGCGCGCAGCTTGTCTCGCAGCGCGGCGATCGCGATCGCAATCCGCGGCGGATCGAGCCCCTCGTCGTCGAGCGCATCCTCGACGAACGCGTTGAACTCCGCTGGGCCGAGCGCCTGCTCCGCCGCGCCCAGCGCCTCGCTGTAGCGCTGCGATCGCGCGAGGGACGCGACCTCGGCGATCGCGACCTCGTCGCTGGTCTGCTCGCGCACCCTCTCGACGAGCAGGTCGACGAGCTGACGCCACGTCGGCAGCCCGGCCGCGGCCGAGATGCCTCCCCCCACGAAGAGCACGAGCTCTCCGCTCTCGAGCGCCTCATGCAGCGCCTCGATCACCGCGGCGTCGACCTCCGCGCTCACCGTGTTCGCGTTGTCCATAAGGGTTGACATCGAGCCCCTCGAGTCTATCGCTCCTCGGCGCGCAGCGCACTTTTGCGGCGCGTCGCGTGGTGCGCCTTCGCCGCGCGTCGCGCGACGCGCCGCAAAAGTGCGCCGCGCGGCGCAGGGTCGAACGCTCGACCAGGCGGCCCGCTGCGGTCATGACGTCCGAGACGACTGACCGCCGCATCGAGCGAAGTCGGAAGAGGCGGAAACAGTCCGCGAGGCTGGAGCATGCTACGTCTCCGACATGCGCCCGGCGGCCCTCTTCACGCTGGCGACGGTGGCCACGCTCGTCGCGTTCTCCCTGGCCGGCGTGGCCGCTCCACCACCCCGCGCGCGGCGCGCCCCGCGCCTCCCGGCGCGCTCGGAGGCCGCGCTCCCGGCGGCCGCCGCTGGCGAGCGCGCGCGCTCGCCCGCGAGCGTCGTCGCGCTGCGCGCGCCCGGTCCGCCTGCCGTCCTCGTGCGCGCGGGGAGCTTCACGATGGGATCGAGCGAGGTCGAGATCGCGCACGCGGTGACGCTCTGCAAGCTCGAGCCGGCCGGTGAGCTGTGCGTCGACGAGACCGAGGCGAGCTTCGCGAACGAGCTCGTGCCCCACGAGGTGTACCTGTCGGATTTCTGGATCGACCGAACCGAGGTGACCGTCGCGAGCTACCGCCGGTGCGTCTCGGCCGGCGTCTGCGCCGAACCTCCGTACGCCTCCGGCGGGCAGCGCTTCGATCGGCCCGAGGTTCCGGTGGTTCTCGTCTCGTGGAGCGACGCGCAGCGCTACTGCGTCTGGGCCGGCGGTCGCCTGCCGACCGAGGCCGAATGGGAGCGGGCGGCGCGGGGCGTGGCCGGGCGCCGCTACCCCTGGGGTCATGTCTACAACCCATTCCACGCGAACCACGGGAGGCTGTCGTTCGACGAGCTCGACGACGGCGACGGCTTCCTCGAGCTCGCGCCCGTCGGCTCGCTCGTGGCCGGCCGCACCCCCGATGGCATCGACGACCTCGCCGGCAACGTCGAGGAGTGGGTCGCTGACTACTACCATCCCGAGTATCCAAGCGGCAGCGCGAAGAACCCGCGGGGGCCCGACATGGGGGAGGAGCGTGTGCTGCGCGGCGGCAGCTACATCCTGGGTCGGCCCTGGCTGCGTGGCGCCGCGCGGGGGCACGACTCGCCGACCAGCCGCCGCGCGTGGCGCGGCTTCCGCTGCGCGCGCGACGCCTGAGCCGCGGCGGGCGACGCTCGAGCCGAGGCGCGCGCGACGAGCGCTCGAGGAGCGCGGCGGTTGGCCGCTGCGCGGGCTGAGGCGCGCGGCGGTTGGCCGCCGCGCCGGAAGAGCCCATACTGCGCCCGTGAGGATCGCGCACCTCTCTGACCTGCACCTCCTCTCCCTCGAGGGGGCCTTCCCGTTCCGGCTCCTGAACAAGCGTCTCACGGGCTACCTCAACCTCCGCTTCCGGCGCCACGCCATCCACAAGCCGCACGCGGTGCACGCAGCGGCGCGGGAGATACGGCGGCTCGGCGTGGACCACGTCGTCATCACCGGCGATGTCTCGAACCTCGCGCTCGAACGAGAGTTCGTCCTGGTCCGCAACTTCTTGCAGAGCGATCTCGCTCTTCCGCCCGAGCGGGTGAGCATCGTCCCGGGGAACCACGACGCGTACACGAAGGGCGCGCACCGCTCGCAGCGCTTCTCTCAGTACTTCGCGCCGTACCTGCGCTCCGACATCGTCCTCGACGCGCCTGGCAAGAGCGGCGACGGTGGGGCCACCCGCGATGGCGGAGGCTCGGCGTTCCCCTTCGTGCACCTGCGCGGGCCCGTCGCGATCATCGGCCTCTCGACCGCCTGGCCGCGTCCCCCGCTGGTGGCATCGGGGCGGCTCGGCCCGGTCCAGCTGCGCGCGCTCGAGCGAGCGCTAGAACACCCGGAGGTGCGGCGGCGAACGCCGGTCGTGCTTCAGCACCACCCCTTCCATAACCCGGCGAGCCGGGCGAAGACCTTGCTGGAAGGCCTGGGTGATGCCGCGGCAGAGGGGCGGCTGCTGCGGCAGGTGCGCCGCGGCTTGCTGCTGCATGGGCACCTGCACCGGCGCATTCACCGCAAGCTGCACACCGAGCGGGGTCACATCGACGCCGTGGGCGCCACCAGCGCCTCGCTCCTTCACGACAGCGACGAACGGATGGCCGGGTTCAATGTCTACGAGATCGACGACGCGGGGACGATCGGGGGCATCACGTCGCACCGCTTCGTCCCGGGTCAAGACGCGTTCCGCGAGGTCCCGGTCCCCGAGCGATGAGCCCGCCGCGCGCTCGGCGCTCCGCCGAGCGCCCCACCGGAGCCGCGCGCAATCCATCCGCCGCACGCAGGACCGTCCAGGCGGGCGCGCGATGTTCGGGGCTCGGCAGTGCCGTGACTCGAGCGCAGCGGGGGCGCTGCGCGGGCAGTCCGGTGGGGCTCTGGTCAGGAGGAAAGTCAGGCGGTGGCGCGGATCACGTTGACCGCCTGCAGACCTTTGGGACCTTCTTTGATCTCAAATTCAACGGTCTCGTCCTCGAACAGACGACGGCGCCCCTCCCCGTTGATCTGCGAATAATGAACGAAGACGTCGGGGCCAGTCTCTTGCTTGATGAAGCCCCAACCCTTCTCGTCGTTGAACCACTTAACCTTGCCAACTGCCATATTTCCTCCACTTCAGAGCTCGTCGATACCCGAGGCGCGCAGGCTGGCAGTCGGGAGGTGACCACGGCTGCGGTCCCTGATTCCGATGCGGGCTTGGCTGCATGCAGCAAACCCCCCTCGTAGACAGATCCAGCTTGCGCAGGGCGGCTGCCCAGCCGCTGGTTGATGTGCGTGCGCGGCGACTTCGACGATTCTCCCCGGTCCGAGCGGGCGCCAACGTAAACGGCTCGATGCGCCAAGGTCAAGCAGCGATGATGGTTCGGCGGGCGCTTGCGCGAGGCAGTACCGCTTCACCGGCAGTCTCCGGTTGCAGCAGCCTCCGATGAGAATTTCGCGTCGTACAGCGGATCCTGACGGCGAGTACACGATCACGCGCGGTGACGGCGCGCCGTAGGGTGCGAAGCAGAATTCGCGCAACCGTCAAGATTTGCGCTTTTATCGAAGAACTTTGTCCTTCGGCCCGCGCAGGGCGTCGTGGTCCGTGAGGGCTTCGCCATGTCACGCAGCGAGCCTCGCGCGTCGGGCAGCGATCTCCTGGCCTCCGCCGCAATGGCGCGGCGACTCGGGCGCGCTCCTCGTGCTGCGCGCGTCGTGGGAGCGAGCGACGCAGCGCGCTCCGGGCGCTCTCCGAGCGCGGGCCAGGCGCTTGCGGAGCTTTTGCCGAGAACATCGATCGAGCGTTGCAGCGGAGCAGGCGACCTGCTCGGAGGACATCACGCACCTGGCGGCGCCGGCTCAGCCTGTTCGCCGACGTTCCCCCTGCGCGCTGGCGCGACAGCTCGGCGGATCGATCCCCGGACCGGCATCGCGCGCTCGACCTGCACCGCGCCCGGTGCGTGCGCTCAGGGGGCGTGGGCGGCGCAGTCCCGGGCTCGAGCCCGCTCGCCGCCCGGGAGCAGGAATCGAAGGCATCTCGTTGACATGTCTGTTCGAGCTTGCTCGTATGGCGTGGCGAGGGCATCGGGTCTCACCTCCGCCCTGGCCCCGCGAGGCGACGAGATGTTCTCGGTGATCATCAGCGAGAAAGGGGGCGCGGAGCGCCGCGAAACCTTCGACCGGACAGAGATCAACGTCGGCCGCGTGCAGGGCAACGACCTGATGCTGCCGAAGGGCAACGTGTCGAAGCGACACGCTCGGCTGCTCTTCCGCGACGGGCGCTTCATCGTCACCGATCTCAAGAGCACGAACGGCACGTACGTCAACGGCCGGAAGATCGCTCAGGCGACGATCGTTCGCGAAGGCGACAAGATCTACATCGGCGACTTCGTGCTGCGGATCGAGACGGCGGCGGCCGGGACGGCCCCTCCGGACAGCACGGCGCCTCCGCGCGCGCCGGAAGAGATGTCCGGCGAGCCGGGACCTCTGCCCGATCGCGGGCCGCCGCCGTCCGCCGAGAAAGGGCTGCACCGGTCGGCGCCGTTGCCGCTGATCAACGAGAGGGGCGAGCCGTCGCGCACCAGCCAGGGCGTGATCAGCCACTTCCCCCTCGAGAACGATCCGGACGAGTCGGTCGACGCGGCCGCGGCCATCCCCGTCCCCGGTCCGCCGCGCATCCCCTCGCCTCGTCCGCCGCTCACGCCGGGCTCGCAGGGCGGTGCGTCCGTCCCGCCGCTGCCTGCGCACCCGGCGATGACCACCGCACCGCCGGCGCGCGACGGCCGCGCCGTCAACGCCGCCACCCCGCCCCTACAGGCGCCGCGCCCGTACGCGACCGCGACCCCGCTGCCTGCACAGAGCACAACGAGCACCGCCGCGGTGTCGCCGCAGGGCGCCTCGAACGTCGCCGTCCATCCGAGCGTGGTCCCCATCCCGAGCCGGCGCGCCATCCCGCCCGTCTCGGATCGGGTCGACCGGGGACAGGGCGACTCGGCGCATGCCGTGGCGCACCGCCGGGCGCTCGGGCGCCTCATGGAGCGGCTCGCCGACCTGGTCGACCTCACGCCGCTCGACAGCGGCGCGCCGCCGGACAGCGCGCTCGCCCAGCGCATCGCGCAGGCGAGCGCCGCGGGCGCGGAGGCGCTGCGCGCGGCGGGCGAGCTCCCCCCCGAGGTCGACGTCGAGGCGCTCGTGGCCGACGCGCAGCGGGAGCTCCTCTCGCTCGGTCCGCTCGACCGCTTGCTCGAAGACGCCGAGGTGAGCGAGATCCAGGTGTTCCGCTACGACCACGTGATCGCGATGCACGGGCGCAGGCGCGTCATCGCGGAGGTCGGGTTCAGCAGCGAGCGCGCGGTCGGCCGGGCCATCCGCCGGCTCTGTATGGCGGCCGGCCAGCCGATCGAGGCGGGCGCGAGCTTCGTCGAGCGGACCCTGCCGAAGGGGCGCCGCCTGTTCGCGGTGCTGCCGCCGGCCGCGACCTCCACCCTGGTGATCCGGAAGCCGCAGCGCCCCGACGTCACGCTGGACGACCTGGTGCGCAACGGGACGATCTCGCGCGCGATGGCCGGGCTGCTCGCCCAGTGCGTGCTCGGTCGCGGCAACCTCCTCGTCACCGGGACGCGGGACGCCGGGACGGGCTGGCTGCTCGGCGCGCTCGCTGCCGCGGCGCAGCCCGACGACCGGTTCGTGGTGCTCCAGGAGGAGGACGAGCTCGCCCTCGATCAGCCGAACACGCTGTCCATCGCGCTCGGGGCCACGACGGACGAACGCACCCGGGCCGTGCGGGCGGCCGTACGCATCCGGCCGGAGCGGGTCGCGGTGAGCTCGTTCTCGGGCCACGTCGCGGCCGAAATCGTGGACGCCATCGGCGGCGGCATGGACGGCGTGCTCGCGGCCTCCCGCGCGCCGACGTTGCGGCAAGCAGTGACGAGGCTCCCCGCCGACATCGCCGCGACCCGCCCCGGGATCACGCCGGAGACGGCGCGCGAGTGGCTCGCCTCGTCCTTCGACCTCGCGATCGAGATCGCGCTGCTCCGCGACGGTCGCCACCGGGTGCTCCGCATTGCGGAGCTCGGGGTGGAGGGCGGGCAGATCGCCATTCGCGACGTCTTCACGTTCGTGGTCGAGCGGACGGCCGCCGGCGGCGCGCTCGAGGGGACGTTTCACCCCTCCGGGCTGGTGCCGGACATCGTGGAAGATCTTCAGTCCCGCGGGGTCAGCGTCGATACGTCGACCTCGTTCCGGCGAAATCGCTAGCGGCTGTCCGCGCGAAGGCTGGCCAGCGTGGCCAGCGCGAGGCACGCGCAACCCACGCAACACGCGAGATGAGAGCGTCTTGACGGGCGCCAGCTAGGAACGGAGGTTATGATGCTCAGTAGCCATGGCCATCCGCACCATCCTCCACTATCCCGACCCGCGCCTGCGTCAGAAGGCACAGCCGGTCGGGGACATCACGCCCGAAATCACGAAGCTTATCGACGACATGGCCGAGACCATGTACGCGGCGCCCGGCGTCGGCCTTGCGGCCACGCAGATCGGGGAGCCACACCGCGTCTTCCTCGTTGACATCGCCGCGGACAACGAGCCGAGCAACCTCCTCGTGTTCATCAACCCGGAGATCGTGCGGCAAGAGGGGCAGCTGACCGGCCCCGAAGGGTGCCTCTCGTTCCCTGGCATCAGCGAGGACATCAAGCGGGCCGAGCGCGTCACCGTCCGCGCCCGCGGGCGTGACGGCGCGACGTTCGAGATCGCGGCCGACGGCCTGCTCGCCGTGGCCGTCCAGCATGAGCTCGATCACCTCGACGGCGTGCTGATGATCGACCGGATGGGCACGCTCAAGAAGCGCATCGTCCAGCGGAAGATGCAGAAGCGCGGCGCAGAAGCCGCGAGCTGACCTGCCCGGGCGCGCCGATCAGCTGCGCGCCGGGAAGGCGAGCGGGCCGCTGACGTACGCGTCGCGACCGCAGAGCTCCCAGCGTGGATCGACGATCCGGGGCGCGTCGCCTGGCGTGTCCGGACCCGCCCAGTCGACCGCGCCCGGCCGGCCGCGGGGGCCGAGCAGGATCGGAGCGACGAAGGCGTGCAGCTCGTCGGGCAGGCGCGACGCGAGCAGGCTGCCGGCGAGCTCGGCGCCACCTTCGACCAGGATGGAGACGATCCCCTGCGAGGCGCAGAGGCGCATCGCGGCGGTCACGTCGACCCGGCCCTCGGCCGAGGTTGGCGCGCGCAGGACGACGCAGCCAGCATCGACGAGCACCTGCTCCGCCTCCTCGGGCGCGTCGGCGCCCGTGAGCACCCACGTCGGCACCTCCCGCGCCGTCTGGGCGAGGCGCGTGTGGAGCGGCAGCCTGAGCCGCGTGTCGAAGACGAGCCGGATGGGGCTCCGCCCCCCGGGCGCGAGCGCAGACTCGCGCAGGGTGAGCCGAGGGTCGTCGGCGAGCGCCGTGCCGATCCCGATCGCCACCGCGTCGTGCCGCGAGCGGAGCTCCTGGACCTTGGCGCGCGCCTCGGGGCCGGTGACCCACTTCGAGGCGCCTGTGCGGGTCGCGATGCGACCGTCCAGCGACAGGGCGAGCTTGAGCGCGATGTGGGGGATGCCTGTCGTGATGAACTTGGTCCAGGGCGCGATCAGCGCGCGAGCCTCGGCGCCGGCGACGCCGAGCTCCACGGCGAGCCCGGCGTCGCTGAGCCGCTGCGCCCCGCCGCCGACCACCGCGGGGTTCGGATCGGGCGCGCCGACGACGACGCGCTTGATGCCGGCGCTCAGAACCGCGTCCACGCAGGGCGGCGTGCGCCCCTCGTGGTTGCAGGGCTCCAGCGTCACGTAGAGCGTCCCTCCGCGCGCCGCGTCGCCGGCGGCCGCGAGCGCCAGCCCCTCGGCGTGCTCCTCACCAGCGCGCGCGTGGTGCGCGACGGCGACGACCTCCCCCGCGGCGTTCAGCACCACCGCGCCGACCGGGGGGTTCGGCGACGGCATCGCCTTGTGCGCCTCCTCGATGGCGAGGCGCATCATCGCGGCGTCGAGCTCGGGATCGGGGATGGGGGGCTTCGCAGACATCGAAGTGCCGGATCTACTAGGGCGCCTTGGCCTTCACAAGCTTGCCAAGCTCGACCATGAACTGGTCAATGTCCCGAAAGGAACGATAAACGCTCGCGAACCGGACATAGGCGACCTCATCGAGGGTACGCAGGTGGTTCATCACCCGCTCGCCCAGCTCGGTCGATAAGATCTCCCGCCGCTCGGACTCCTGCGCCTCGCGCTCGATCGCGTCGGCGATGGCCTCGATCTGGTCGGTGGACACGGGCCGCTTGTTGCATGCGATCCGGAGCCCTCGCACGAGCTTCTGTCGGTCGAACGACTCGCGCCTACCGTCCTTCTTGACGACCGTCGGCAGGATGTCCTCGACGCGCTCGTACGTCGTGAAGCGGCGCTCGCACGAGGCGCACTCGCGCCGACGCCGGATCACCTCACCCGCGCCGCCAGCGCGGGAGTCGATGACCCGGTCCTCGAGATGGCCGCAAAATGGGCACTTCATCGAGCCATCCAGCGCGGCGCGCGATCAGCCGTCGAACTGGGAGAAGACGAGCGACACGTTGGTGCCACCGAAGCCGAAGGAGTTCGACATCACGTGCTTCAGGCGGCGCTCGCGAGAGGTGAACGGGACGTAGTCGAGGGTGCACTCAGGATCGGGATCGTCCAGGTTGAGCGTCGGCGGCACCGCGCCGTGGCGCAGCGCGAGGGCGCAGACCGCCGCCTCGACCCCACCTGCGCCCCCGAGCAGGTGGCCCATCGCGGACTTCGTCGAGCTCACCCAGAGGCGCTTCGACGCCGCGTGATCGCCGAAGGTCTTGAGGATCGCCCGGGTCTCCTCGATGTCCCCTTGCGGAGTCGAGGTGCCGTGAGCGTTGATGTAGTCGATCGCGTCCGGCGCGAGCTTGGCGTCTTCGAGTGCCATCTTCATCGCTCGCTGCGCCCCGGCGCCGTCGGGCGCCGGCTTCGTGATGTGGTACGCGTCGCACGAGGCGCCGTACCCGACGACCTCTGCGTAGATCTTCGCGCCGCGCTTCTTCGCGTGGGAGAGCGACTCGAGCAGCAGCGACCCGGCGCCCTCGGAGCAGACGAAGCCGTCGCGCCCCTTGTCCCAGGGGCGACTCGCCCGCTGCGGCTCGTCGTTGCGCCTCGAGAGGGCGAACATCGCGCAGAAGCCGCCGATGCCGAGGCCGGTGATCGTCGCCTCCGCGCCGCCCGTGAGCATGATGTGCGAGCGACCCCGGCGGATCCACTCGAACGCCTCGCCGAGCGAGTGCGCGCTCGACGAGCATGCGCTCGTGTTGCAGTAGCTCGCGCCCCGCAGATCGAGCGCCAGCGCCACCTGCCCTGCAGCGAGGTTGGCGATGACCGTCGGGATGAAGTACGGGCTGACCTTGTGGGGGCCCTTCTCGTGCAGCGTGATCGAGTGCTGGAACAGGTATTCGAGGCCCCCGAGACCGACACCGATGAACGTGCCGCACTGATCGCGGTCCTCGTCGGTGAGCTCGATCCCCGCGTCCTGCATGCACATCTGCGAGGCGGCGATGGAAAGGTGGGCGAAGCGGCCCATCTCCTTCACCTTCTTCTTGGGGATGTACTCCTCGGGCACGAAGCCCTTCACCTCGCCGGCGAAGCGCGTAGGAAACGTGCTCGCGTCGAAGAGGGTTATGGGCGCGATACCAGACTGACCAGCCAGCAAAGATTGCCAGGTGGCCTGGGTGCCGAGGCCATTGGGCGTGACGAGCCCGATACCGGTGATGACAACGCGTTCCATGGCTCTTCTTGCCCTAGCGCCACCACAGAGGTGAGAGCGCGTGCATCGGCGAAGAGCAGAGCCTTCGCTGGCTCACGCGCCAACCCACCTCCATGGTGACGCCGCGTCCGGTAGGGCGGTGGGGACGCTACTTCTTGTCCTTGGCATTCCTTTCGATGTAGTCAATCGCGTCCTGGACAGTCCGGATCTTCTCCGTGTCCTCGTCCGGAATGTCGATCTCGAACGCCTCCTCAAACGCGAGGACAAGCTCCACCAGGCCCAGCGAATCGGCGCCCAGATCGTCGATGAAACTCGCCTCAGGCTTGATGTCCTTCTCGTCGACGTCGAGCTGTTCCTTGATGATCCGCTTTACTTCGGCCGTGATGTCGCGACCTTCAGCCATGGTATTCCTCCCGGGAAAACGGAACCCCTAGTAGCCCATCGCCATCAGCGTTGCACCATCGAATTACCTGCGACCGCTTTTTTCGTGTGCGCCTGGTTTGCCGCTGTGCGTGACGCCTGGCAGCCGGGGTCCTCAAGCCAGCGCTCTCACACGTACATCCCGCCGTTGACGCGCAGCGTCTCGCCCGTCACGTAGCTCGCCTCGTCGGAGCATAGGAATGCGATCGCCGCGGCGACCTCCTCTGCTCGGCCCGTGCGCCCGAGCGGGACCATCCTCGTCAGCCCCTCTTTCATCTCCGCGCTGATCGTCGTCGTCATGTCGGTGTCGATGAACCCGGGCGCCACGGCGTTGACCGTGATGCCGCGCCCCGCGTACTCGCGGGCGAGCGACTTCGTCACGCCGAGCAGGGCCGCCTTCGTCGCGGCATACGCCGCCTGGCCGACGTTGCCCATCTCCGCCACAACGCTGGAGAGGAAAACGATGCGGCCTGTGCGCGCGCGCATCATGACCTTGGTCGCCGCGCGCGCGGACGCGATCGAGCCCTTCACGTTCACGGCGAAGAGGCGATCGAGGTCTTCCTCCTTGATCCGCAGGAGCAGGCCGTCGATCGCAATCCCCGCGTTCGCGACGAGGATGTCCAGCCGGCCAAGGCGCTTCGCCGCCTCGGCGATGGCGGCCTCGGTCGCCGGCATGTCCGCGACGTCGAACCCGAGCGCCTCGGCCTTCCCGCCGCGCGCGGTGATCGCGTCGACGACCGCGCGCGCCTCGGCCTCTCCGCGCACGTAGTTGACGATCACGTGCGCGCCCTGCGCCGCGAGCGCCTCCGACGCAGCACGCCCGATCCCTCGCGATCCACCCGTGACGATCGCAACTTTGCCCGTAAGGTCGAACATCGATGCCTATGCCTCCGAAAGGAACGCGCTCACGCGCTCAATCCCCGCCATGTCGCTCACGCTGAGCACCTTGATCTGCTTCGTAATCCGCTTCACCAACCCGGCCAGCACCTTGCCAGGGCCGATCTCGAGGGCGTGCGTCACGCCATCCTCTGCCATGCGCTCGATCGTCCGCATCCACTGCACGGTGCCATCGATCTGGCGCAGGAGGAGCGACCGCACCCGCTCCGGATCGGCGTTCGGCGCGGCGTCGACGTTCGCGATCACGGGGAAGGCGAGCGGCATCAGCTGCGTGCGCTCTAGCTCGGGACGCAAGCGTTCGGCCGCAGGCCGCATCAGCGCGCAGTGGAAGGGAGCGCTCACCTTGAGCGGGATGGCCTTGCCGCCGCGGGTGACGGCGAGCTCGCCCGCGCGCGCGACCGCGCCGGCGTGCCCGGCGATCACGATCTGCCCCGGCCCGTTGTAGTTCGCCGGAGCGACCACCTCGCCTTGCGCCGCCTCGGCGCAGATCGCGAGCACCACCTCCTGGTCGAGCGCGATGAGCGCCGCCATGGCCCCCTCGCCCGCCGGCACGGCCTCCTGCATGGCGCTGCCCCGGATCCGGCAGAGCCTTACCGCATCCTCGATCTCGAGCGCGCCGGCGGCGACCAGCGCGCTGTACTCGCCGAGCGAGTGGCCGGCCGCGTACAGCGGCGGATCGAGGTTGGGCAGGTGCTCGATGAGGGCCGCGGCCACGGCGCAGCTCGTCGCGACGATGGCGGGCTGGGTGTTGCTCGTCTGCGTCAGCGCCTCCATCGGCCCCTCGAAGCAAAGCCGCGAGATCGGCTCGCCGAGCGCCGCGTCCGCCCGCGCGAACGCGCCACGCGCAGCCGCCGAGACCTCCGCGAGGGCCTTGCCCATCCCCACCTCTTGCGCCCCTTGCCCTGGAAACAGCCAAGCGATTTTCACGTTTGCCCTCAATTCCAAGCCAGGGAGGCGGACGTCGTCCGTCCCCCGAACCACGTCATGCGGCCGGCGCGCGCGAGACTACCTCAGGCAGGATCGCCCGGCGAGCTCAAGCGAACGCGCAGACCTCGACCCCGACGCAGGCAGACGCGCATGGCCCGCTCACATCCGGATGACGGACGCGCCCCAGGAGATGCCAGCGCCGAGCGCGCAGAAGAGGACGTTTTGCCCCGGTTTGATGCGCCCGTCGCGCACCGCCTCGTCGAGGGCGATGGGGATCGATGCGCTCGACGTGTTGCCGTACTCCTCGATGTTGAGCACGAACCTCTCCAGAGGGAGGCTGAGACGCGCGGCGACCTGGCTGATGATCCGCAGGTTCGCCTGATGGGCGACGACCCAGTCCAGGTCGCCGGCCGCCATGCCCGCCGTGTCGAGCGCGATCAGCGAGGCGCTGGAGAGGTTCTTCACGGCGACCTTGAAGATGTCCTGCCCCACCATGTGGACCTTGTTGCGGCTCTGCTCGATGCCCTCGGGCGTCAGCGGCTCGGCCGTACCGCCGCCCGGGATGACCAGCGAGTTCGCGAGCGTGCCGTCGCTGAAGATCCGCGTCGAGATGATGCCCCTGCCGTCGCCCGACGCAGGCCCGAGCACGACCGCGCCAGCGCCGTCGCCGAACAGGACGCACGTCGTGCGATCCTTCCAGTTCAGGATGCGCGAGAGCAGCTCGACGCCGATCACGAGGACGTGCCGGGCCACACCGTTCGCGATGAACTGATCGGCGATCGTGAGGCCGTAGACGAAGCCGGCGCAGGCCGCCGAGATGTCGAACGCGGGGATCTCCTGAGCGCCGAGCTTCTGCTGCACGTACACGGCACAGGAGGGCATCGGGGTGTCGCCGCTGATCGTCCCGACGATGATCATGTCGAGGTCAGCCGCCGAGAGCCCGGCGGCGTCCAGCGCAGAGCGGCCGGCCGCAGCGGCCATGTCGCTCGTGAGCTCTCCCTCGGCAGCGATATGACGTCGACGAATCCCCGTTCGCTCGCTGATCCAGCTGTCCGAGGTGTCGACGATCTTCTCGAGATCGGTGTTGTGCACGACTCGGGCGGGCGCGTAGCTGCCCGTCCCGAGGATGCGGCTCCTCGGCTGCGGGGAGCTCATGCGACGGCCCCTCGCGCATCCGCGCGAGCCGGCGCCGCGCCCAGGTGCGCGGGCGCAGCGTTCGCGCGCGCCGGCGCACCCGCGCCCGTCATGAGGCCGCGGTCGCCTTGGTCGCCTTCGCCTTGCGCCCGTTGTAGTGCCCGCAGGCGCCACAGGCGCGGTGCGGGAGCCGGGCTTCCCCGCAGTTCTCGCAAGAGACGAGCTGGACGGGGGTCACCTTGTCGTGGTTGGCGCGCCGCATGTCGCGCTTGCTGGGGGTGGTTTTCCTCTTGGGGACGGCCACGGAACTACTCCTTCTTGGTCTTCTTCTTCGGTGTCCCGGCCTTGGCCGGGGGGGGCGATGCAGGTTGCGCGCGCCTGTCAGAGCCGCTGGGCTTCTGTCCAAGCTTCTCTCGGAGCGCGCTGAGCGGCGCGAGCCGCGGGTCGAGGCCTGGAGCGGCCTCATCCTCCTCCGCCGCCCCGCGGACGAGGGCCGAGGAGCCGCCTTCGCGGTCCTCTCGGGACGCGGCAGGACCGATACCCGGGCAAGCCTCCGAGCACAAGGGGAAGTTCGGCATCTCGAGGAGAATGGCCTCGCGGATGAACGGATCGAGCTCGACCGTCTCGCCGTCGTACGTGTCGACGTCGGCCTCGTCCGCCGTGAACTCGTACTCGGCCTCCTTGACCTTGCTCGCCCCAGGCTTCGCCGCGCCGTTGCGGGCAGCGCCGTCCCGCCGGTGGCCGTGACCGTGGCCGTCCGCCTTCGGGGCAGGACGCAAGAGGAGCGAGAGCTCGGCGTCAACGTCCAGCGTGGCAGGGGCAAGGCACCGCGCGCAGGGCGTGGCGACGGGCGCCTTGACGCGGCCGCGCACGACGATCTCGTTCCCCGTCCGCGAGAGGCGGGCCGAGAGGTGACCTGGCGCGCGCCCGGTGACGTCGGCGTCAGCGAGCGCCGCGTTCATCCAGTCGAGCGGCAGCGGCATGTCCAGCGAAATACCGGAGATGTCGATGTCATTGGCAGAGACGGCAAACTGGGACATGGGGTTCCGGGCCAGTGAAAGCGGAGCGTTTAGCGCGGGGTGCGTTGGCTCGCAAGAACGACCGGCGGCCGCCGTCACATCAGGCTGCATGGTAGCGTCGCCCGCGCATGGACCGTAGCGCCACGCCCGAGGCCCGCGCCGCGGGCGCCGCCGATCGGCGGCCGGAACCTTCAGGGGAAGCACGGCGCGCAGGCCGCCGCGCAGCGGTCGCGATCGCCCTCTACGCGCTCGTGACGCTCGTGTACGCCGCGAGCTCCTCCCGCGAGATCTTCGCGGCTCACACGCCCTACAACCACTACGCGCTGCTCGCGGAGGCGTGGCTCCACGGCCGCCTCGATCTCGGCGGACCGCCGCCGGCGCACGCGGGCGGCAACGACTTCGCCGTGTTCGGCGACCGCTACTACGTCAGCTTCCCCCCCTTCCCCGCGGTCCTCATCGCGCCGCTCGTCAAGCTCGCCGGCAGCGCGGAGCGCGTGCGCGACGGGCAGTTCTTCCTGGCCTTCGCCGGCGTCGGGCCCGCTGTCCTCTTCCTCGCGCTGGAGAAGCTCTCGGCCTCGCGCCGCAGCCACCGCACGCAGGCCGAGAACGTCGCGCTCTCGCTGCTCTTCGCGCTCGGGAGCGTCTACTGGTTCAGCGCGGTGCAAGGGACGGTGTGGTTCGCGGCGCACGTCGTCGGCGTCGCGCTGGCGTGCGTCTATCTCTACTGCGCGCTCGAAGCCGCCCATCCGCTCGCTGCGGGCCTCGCCCTGGGCCTCGGCTTCGCGACCCGCACGCCGCTCGGCTTCGCCCTGCCGCTGTTCTTGTTCGAGGCGCTCCGCGTGGACCGATCGGACCCGCGCGCCCTCCTGCGCCGGCTCGCCCTGTTCGCCGCGCCGGCGGCGCTCGTGCTCTCGGCGCTGCTCTGGCACAACCACGCGCGCTTCGGCGACGCGGCCGAGTTCGGCCACCGGTACCTCCACATCGCGTGGCGCGCGCGGATCGAGAAGTGGGGGCTCTTCTCGTACCACTACCTGCCGCGCAACCTCGCGGTGGTGCTCACCGGCCTGCCGTACACCCACGTGCAGGGCGCCCCCTTCCAGATCAACGCCCACGGGCTCGCGCTCTGGGTGACCACGCCGATCTACGCGTGGGCCCTCTGGCCCCGACGCACGCCGCCCCCGTTCTGGGCGCTCGCCGCCACGGTGTCCGCGGTCGCGCTGCCGAGCCTCCTCTACCAGAACACCGGCTGGCTCCAGTTCGGCTACCGCTTCTCCAACGATTTCGCCCCGTTTCTCTTCGCGATGATCGCCGTCTCCGGCCGCCGCTTCGGCGCGCCGTTCTACGCCCTCGGCGCGGCCGCGATCGCCGTCAACGGGTTCGGCGCGCTCACGTTCCAGCGCGCGGGCTTCGAGCGGTTCTACTTCGTCGAGCGCACCCAGCGGGTCCTGCACCAGCCCGACTGAGGCCGCCCGCGCCTCCGCGCCGCTGCCGCGACGCCGCGCCGACGGCGCTCCTCCTCCTCAGCACGGCCGGATCGCCCGCGCGCCCTCGGGCGCACGGGCGATCCGGCGGACAGCGCACGCGGGCCTTGGGTGCAGGGCGCTCGCCGTGCTAGCCCTCGCCGCGCCATGGAAGCTCTGCTCGACCCGGCCGCCATCGGGCGCGGCCTGCGGCGCATCGCGCTCCAGATCGCCGAGCGCGGCCGCGGCGTGGAAGATCTGGCGCTCATCGGGATCCGGCGGGGCGGTGAGCCGCTGGCCAAGCGGCTGGCCGCGCTGCTCCTCGAGATCGAGGGGCACGCGCCGCCGGTCGGCGCCGTCGACATCACGCTCTACCGCGACGACGCCGCGACCGCCCTGCCGAACCCGCGCATCGGCCCAAGCCACATCTCCTTCCCCGTCGACGGCCGGCGCATCGTGCTGATCGACGACGTCATCTACACCGGTCGCACCATCCGCGCGGCGCTCGACGCGGTGCTCGACTACGGGCGACCGCAGCGGATCGAGCTCGTCGCGCTCGTCGATCGCGGCGGCAGGGAGTTGCCGATTCACCCCGACTACATCGTCCGCGCGGTCGAGCTCGCCCCCGGGCAACGCATCGACGTCGTGGAGCGCGCGGGCGAGCTCTGGGCTCTCGTCACCGCCGCCAGCACAAAGCTCTCGGAGCCCCCCCCGCCACCGGAAGGAACGTAAGCCAGCGCATGAGGAGGATCTACCCGCACCGACACCTGCTCGGCATCGAGGGTCTCTCGCGTACCGAGATCGTGGCCCTCCTGGACGCCGCCGAGTCGCTCTTCGACGTCTCCCGGCGGAGCGTACGCAAGGTGCCCACGCTCCGCGGCAAGACGGTCGTGAACCTCTTCTACGAGCCGTCGACGCGCACGCGGACGTCGTTCGAGCTCGCGGGCAAGCGGCTCAGCGCCGACGTCATCAACATCAGCGTCTCCACCTCGAGCGCGGTCAAGGGGGAATCGCTGCTCGACACGGTGCAGAACCTCCAGGCGATGCAGCCGGACGTGCTGGTCATCCGCCACGCCGCGTCGGGCGCGCCGCACCACGTCGCCGCGCACACGCGCGCCGCGGTCGTCAACGCGGGGGACGGCACGCACGAGCACCCGACGCAGGCGCTGCTCGACGCGTTCACGATCCGGCGCGCCAAGGGACGACTCGAAGGGCTGGAGGTCGCCATCTGCGGCGACATCGTCCACAGCCGCGTGGCCCGCTCGAACGCGCACCTGCTCACGACGATGGGCGCGCGGGTCCGCTTCGCCGGCCCGCGCACGCTCCTGCCGATCGCGGGCGAGTCGCTCGGTGCGACGGTCTACGATCGGATCGAGCCCGCCCTCGAAGGGGCCGACGTGGTGATGATGCTGCGCGTGCAGCGCGAGCGGCTGAGCGGCAGCTTCCTGCCCAGCACGCGCGAGTACAGCCGCACGTTCGGGCTGAACCCAGCCCGGCTCGCGCTCGCCAAACCAGACGCGATCGTGATGCACCCGGGGCCGATGAACCGCGGCGTGGAGATCGATCCGCGCGTCGCGGACGGCGCACAGAGCGTGATCCTCGACCAGGTCGAGGCCGGCGTCGCGGTCAGGATGGCCGTGCTCTGGATCCTGGCCGCGGAGGCCAACGAGTTCTCCGCGACCGGCGAGCCACGGCCCGCGCCCTGACGATCGCCCCGGCCCTCCGGGCGCGGCGGCGCAGCCGGGGCAGACGGATGCCCTGGCCCATGAAACCCACGGAACCATGAAAGACGCGGCCCCCGCGCGCGGCTCCCCCTGGCATACGCCCGCTGGCAGCGAACAGGGTTCCCTGTTGCGCCCCGTTTTAATAGGCTGGTCCATCTTTTTGAAAGGGTGGAGCCAACCATGTTTTCGCGAGACGTCCTCAGGATCGATGCCCCAGCGGTAGCGCAAGAGATCGAGCAGGCCATCCGGGATCAGGTGTTCGGTACGCTGCGGCGGCGCGGGGCCGTGGTCGGGATCTCGGGCGGGATCGACAGCTCGGTCGTCTCGACGCTGTGCGTCCGCGCGCTCGGCAAGGACAAGGTGCTGGGCATCTTCATGCCCGAGCGCGACACGTCCGATGACGCGCTCCGCCTCGGCAAGTTGCTCGCCGAGGGGCTCGGCATCGAGGCGGTCATCGAGAACATCAAGCCCGCGTTGACCGGCCTCCGCTGCTACGAGCGGCAGGATGAGGCGATCCGGATGGTCTACCCGGACTACAACGAGAGCTGGAAGTTCAAGATCACGCTCCCCTCGATCCTCGAGAGCGACAGGCTGAACGTCTCGCAGCTGACGGCGCAGCCGCCCGGCGAAGAGCCGCGCGTGAAGCGGATGCCCCTGAACGCGTACCTGCAGCTCGTCGCCGCGACGAACTTCAAGCAGCGCATCCGCAAGATGATGGAGTACTACCACGCGGACAGGCTCAATTACGCCGTCGCCGGCACGCCGAACCTGCTCGAGTACGATCAGGGCTTCTTCGTCAAGCAAGGCGACGGCGCCGCGGATTTCAAGCCGATCGCGCACCTGTACAAGAGCCAGGTCTACGCGCTCGCCGAGTACATCGGCGTCCCTGCCGACATCCGCAGGCGCGCGCCGACGACGGACACGTTCTCGATGCCGCAGGGGCAGGACGAGTTCTACTTCGCGCTCCCCTACGACAAGATGGACCTCTGCCTGTACGCCTACAACAACAACGTTCCCGCCGCGGACGCGGCGTCTGCCGTCGGCATCACGCCGCAGCAGGTCGAGCGCGTGTTCAAGGACATCGAAGCGAAGCGCCGGGTGGCGCAGTACCTCCACGCGCAGCCGCTGCTCGTCCGCGATCAGGGCCACGCCTGACGAGCCGCGCCGTCAGACCGCGCTCGCCGCTGTCAACGGCATTCTCAGCTTGGGACGCCGTTCCCCGGTCGTGAAACCCGCCGGAAACAGCGCGGAACCTCGCTGACATTCACTCACGTTGACGACGGTGGCGGACGGGCTCACAGCGAGATCGTCAGTCGCCAATCTCACCTCCGCGGCGCGCCCTGGCGGCGGCTTTCGAACACGGACGGCACGGGGAACACCGCACGCGAACGAGCGCGGACGCGTGCGTGCGTGCGTGCGTGAACGTGAACGTGAACGATGAACCGCGACCGCGTTCTGCCGCGATCCGCTCGCTGGCCGTCGCTCCGCGGAGTGTTCTCGACAGGAAAGCCGGGGGGGTGATAGACGTGGAGACTACCTCCATGAGCACTTCCAGCATCGAATCGACGATTCGCAACTTCCTGGTCACCTCGTTCGGATACCGGGGCGCTACCGCCGATCTCGGGTCCGAGGTCGCTTTGCTCGATCAAGGGATCCTGGACTCGACGGCCGTCCTCGAGATCGTTCAGTTCCTCGAGCAGGATCTCGGCATCCAGGTCGCCGACGAGGAGATGGTGCCGGAGAATTTCGGCTCGATCGCCAGGCTCGTCACCTACGTGAGCGGGAAGAAGAGCAGCAACTAGCCCGAACCCCGGGGGGCGCATGAGCACGCAGCACACCGCTCGTCGCGATCCGCGCTCGGATCGCTTCCTCATCGACTCCGCGCTGCGATCGTTCGCCGCCTCTCGCCCCGACCACGTCGCGCTGGTCTGCGAGGGACGGCGGATCACGTACCGGGAGCTGGACGCGCTGGCCGATCGCTGCGCCGCCCTGTTCCGCGAGGCGGGCGTGCAGCGCGGCGATCGCGTCATGGTCGCGCTCGACAACGGCGTGGACGCGGTCGTCGCGTACTACGGAGCGCTCCGGGCCGACGGCGTGCCGTCGCTGCTCGGCACCGCGATGCGACCGCGGCGCCTCGGCCAGGTGATGGAGCTCGCGGGCCCCCGCGTGCTCGTGGCGGCGCGCGGCATGCGCGAGAGCCTCGCCGCCGTGGCCGAGCTCCCGACCGGCGCGAGGCCGGCGGCGACGTTCCTGAGCGGCGCGGCTCCCCCGGCCGCGGCCGGGCCCCCGCCCGACGGGCGCGACTTCCAGGAGGCCCTGGCCGGCGCGCCCGGCGAGCCCCCCGCGCGCCGCGCGATCGAGCTCGATCTGGCGACGCTCTGCTGGACGAGCGGCAGCACGGGCGAGTCGAAGGGGGTCATGCTGACGCACCAGAACCTCCGCAACAGCACCGCGGCCATCGGCGCGTACCTCGAGCACACGGCGGACGACGTGATCCTCTGCGTGCTGCCGCTGTCGCACACCTACGGGCTCTTCCAGCTGCTCGTGACCCACGCGTTCGGCGGGACCGTCGTGCTCGAGAAGGGCTTCTCCATGCCGTGGCCCATCGTCCAGCGGATGGCCGAGGAGCGGGCCACGGGCTTCGCGGGCGTGCCGACGATCTTCGCGTCGATGCTCTCGCTCAAGAACTTCGCGAAGGCCGATCTCTCGGCGCTCCGGTACATGACGAACGCCGCGTACGGGCTCCCGGCGCCGCAGCTCCTTCGCCTCCGCGAGCTCCTGCCCAACGTCTCGTTCTTCGCGATGTACGGCCAGACCGAGTGTACGCGCGTCTGCTACCTGCCGCCCTCCCTGGCGCTCGAGCGGCCGTCCTCCGTGGGCATCGCGATGCCGAACGAGGAGCTCTGGATCGAGCGAGAGGACGGCACCCACGCGGAGCCGGGCGAGGTGGGCGAGCTCGTCGTGCGCGGGCCGAACGTGATGCGCGGCTACTGGAGGAACCCCGACGCGACCGCACGCGCGCTCCGGCCGGGGCCCCTCCCGGGCGAGGTCGTGCTCCACACCGGCGACCTCTTCAAGATGGACGAGGACCGGTACCTCTACTTCGTCGCGCGCAAGGACGACATCATCAAGACCCGCGGCGAGAAGGTGAGCCCCCTCGAGGTCGAGTCGGTGATCTGCAAGGTCCCGGGCGTCGTCGAGGCGGCGGTCGTCGGCGTGCCGGATCAGGTGCTCGGGGTCGCGGTGAAGGCCGCCGTGGTGAAGGCCCCCGACGCCGCGGTGACCGCCGACGACGTCCGCAAGAAGGTGCGGGCCGAGCTCGACGAGGTCGCCGTGCCCAAGTTCGTCGAGTTCATGGATTCGCTCCCCAAGACGGCGAGCGGCAAAGTCAAGAAGAGCGAGCTCATCTGATATGTGCGGTATCGCCGGCCTCATCAACCTACGCACCGACGCGCCGAACCCCGACCGCGAGCTGGCCCTCAAGATGGCGCGGGCGCTCCGCCACCGCGGCCCTGACGGCTTCGGCATCTACCGCGATCGCCACGTCGCGCTGGCCCACTCGCGCCTGTCGATCATCGACCTCGACGGCGGCTGGCAGCCGATGGCCAACGCCGAGGAGACGCTCTGGGTCTGCTTCAACGGCGAGATCTTCAACTACATCGAGCTCCGCGAGGAGCTCACGGCGAAGGGCCATCACTTCCGGACCAAGAGCGACACCGAGGCGCTGATCCACGCCTACGCCGAGTACGGCGAGGCCATGGTCGATCGGCTGAACGGCCAGTGGGCGTTCGTCATCTGGGACGTCCAGCGGAGGCGCGCGTTCTTTTCGCGCGACCGCGTCGGCATCAACCCGCTCTTCTGGACGGTCCACCGCGGCGTCCTCCGGTTCGCCAGCGAGGTGAAGTCGCTCTTCCAGGACCCCACGATCCCCCGCGCGATCTCCCGCGAGGGCCTCGACGAGGCGCTGACGTTCTGGGCGCCGACCGCCCCGCTCACGCCGTACGAGGGCATCCAGCAGATCCCGCCGGGCGCGGTGGCGACGCTCGACCTCGATCGCGACGTGGCGCCGCGCGTCTCGGTCCGCTTCCGCCCCGAGTTCCCCGTCGGGCGCGCGCCCGGCGGCGACGAGGCGGGGCTCGTGTCCAGCGTGCGCGAGGCGGTCCGCGGCGGCTCGACGATCCGCCTGCGCGCCGACGTCCCCGTCGGCAGCTACCTGAGCGGCGGGCTCGACTCCACGATCGTCGCGGCGCTCATCGCCTCGAACCGCGAGGTGCCGCTGCGCACGTTCTCGGTCGAGTTCACCGAGCGCGAGTTCGACGAGGCCGAGTACCAGCGCGCCGCCGTAGCGCACCTCGGCACGTCGCACGCGTCGATCCAGTGCGGTGACGCCGACATCGCCAGCGTCTTCCCGGAAGTCGTCTACCACGCCGAGGCCCCGCTCCTGCGCACCGCCCCGGCGCCGCTGTTCATCCTGGCGCGCCTCGTCCGGCAGAGCGGCTACCGCGTGGTGCTGACGGGCGAGGGCGCCGACGAGTTCTTCGCCGGCTACGACATCTTCCGCGAGGACCGGGTACGCCGCTTCTGGGCGCGCCACCCGGACAGCAAGCTCAGGCCGCAGCTCCTCCTCCGGCTCTACCCCTACCTGCAGCGGTCGCCGGTCGCGCAGGTCGAGATGGCCAAGGCCTTCTTCGGGCGGAACCTCGCGCAGACGGACGACCCGTTCTACTCCCACCGCCCGCGCTGGGACGCCACGAGCCGCATCAAGCTGATGCTCGATCCCGCGATGCGCGAGGGCATCGGCGACACCGCCGCGGCCGATCGCCTGAGGGAGCAGCTGCCGCGCGACTTCATGCGCTGGACGCCGCTCGCGCGCGCGCAGTACCTGGAGATCACGACGCTGCTCTCCGGCTACCTGCTCTCCTCCCAGGGCGAGCGCATGATGATGGCGAACTCGGTCGAGGGGCGCTTCCCGTTCCTCGATCCCAACGTGATGGACGTGGCGGACGCGCTGCCGGACGCGCTCAAGCTCCGCACCCTCGACGAGAAGCACGTGCTGAAGCGCGCGATGGGCGATCTCCTGCCGCCCGGCGTCCTCGAGCGGAAGAAGCAGCCGTACCGCGCGCCCGTGGTGCAGCCTTTCTTCGGGAGCGGGACGCCGGACTATGTCGAGGCGTGCCTATCGCCGGACGCCATCAAGGACGCCGGCATCTGGCAGGCGCAGCCCGTCGCGGCGCTCGTCGCGAAGTGCCGCAAGACCGGCGGCAAATCGATGAGCAACACCGACGACATGGCGTTCTGCGCGATCCTCTCCACGCAGCTCATGGCGCGCGACATCCTCCAGGGCGCGCGCGTCGTCTCGGCCGCCGACGACACGTCAGGCCGGCTGGGCGTCGACGTCGATCGGGTGCGCGACGCTGCAGGCTGACCGGCCGCGCTCGGCCCCGCGCTGAGCGGCGGCGTGACGCCGCGGGGCGCATGTGCGCCGCCCCTCAGCGGGGGAGCTTGCGTATCGTGCCGCTGCTCTCGTCCGCCCAGTACACGACCCCCCCTGCGAGCGCGATCCCGCGCGGGGTGCCGCCCTCGTACAGCGGCCGAGCCCTGCCGGTGCCGTCCTTGAGCTTCCGCATCACGCGGGGCGACCCCTGATCGGTCCAGTAGACGAACTCATCGAGCCCATCGACGGCGATGCAGTCGGGGGACGCATGCGCCACGTCATCATCCTCGGCGGCCGTCCAGACAACCACCGCGTCCTCCGAGCCGTCCTTCGGCGCCCTCATGACGGCAGACAGCTCGCTGGCGGGATCCCCGCGCGGGCTGTTGGTCCAGTAGACGTGGTCGTCGTCCACGGCGATGGCGTACGGAAACGGCTGCTCGTCGGCCAGCCGCTTCGTGTCGCGGGTCTGCCGATGCGTCTGGTTCACCGTGCCGCGCAGGCTCCTGTCGACCCAGTACACGTGCTCTTGGTCGAGCGCGATGAGGTGCGGCGAAGCATTGCTGACCTCGAGGAACTCGTCGTCCGCCCATTCGCCGGGCATCAGGATCTGGCCGATGAGGCTCCCGTCGCCCGGCGTGCCGATGCCAGCTGCGCGCTGCGCCCAGAACACCGCGTTGTCGTCCGCAGCCACGCCGAGGGTCGCGAAGTCCGAGTCGAAGAGAACCTCTGGCGCGCGTGCTCCGTTGCGGTCCACCATCAAGACGTCCTTGTCGTTGAGGTTGGACCAGAAGACGCCGTGCTGGTTGACGGCGATCCCGTACGGAGCGTTCTGGCCGACGGCGAGCGTCGTGACGGCTCCGCCGAGGATCGACACTTTTTGCACGCTGCCGTCCGTGCCTTCGCCGGCGGTCCAGTAGACCTCGCCCTGGTAAACGGTGAGGAGGTTCGCGTTCGGAGCCTCGATGGTGGGAAACCCGCGCGCGATCTCCGTGGCCCCGCTGCAGCCGGTCGCGCTGCACGTCCCGCCGTCCAGGCACACCGCGCCGCAAGCGCCGCAGTTCTGGGGGTTGTCGAGCAGGTTCACCTCGCAGTCGTCGGGGTTGCCGTCGCAGTCCGCCGTGCCGGTCGCGCACGCATCGGATCCACCGGCCGAGCTCGCGCTGGCTTCGCTCACCGTGAAGTCCCCGAGCACGCTGGTGCATGCCGCGGCGGTCATGATGGCAACGCAGACCATCGAGCCGATTCCGAACGCCTGGCGCATCAGAAACTCCCCTTCGCTCCCGCGGAGCCGAGCCCGATCACGGGCGTGATCGATATCCCGGCGCGCTGCGGCGATCTCGGCGCTGTGAGCAGCAGGAACGCCCCCGCGCCGACGCCCACCGCGCCGATCGCAAACCCGATCGTCGAGAGGGTGCCCATCGCGTGATAGCTGTCGATCTCGCCCTTGAGCGACGGGTCGCACCGGCCGCCGGGGCAGCGCCCCGAGAGATCGCCGTGCTTGCCGAACGCGAGCACGCCGCCGACGGCGCCGGCCGCGAGCCCGGCGCCGCCGAGCCCGAACGCGGCGATCGCCAGCACCGTGCGGCTGCTGCCGCCGGAACCGGAAGCAGGAGCGCCCTGGTCTGGCCGCGGCGCCGCCGGTGGACGCGGCTTGACCGGAGGCGGCGGCGCGAGCGGCTTGAGCTGGAGCGCGACGGTCTCGCTGGCGCCCTCGGCGAGCGTCACCTTCACCTCGATCGGAGCGAACCCCGCGGCCGACGCCCGGACGACGTGGTCGCCTGGATCGACCGGCCTCCGGACCCCGAGCGCGGCGCGCGGCACCGGCGCGTCGTCGATCGTGACGGCGGCGGTGTCCGGCCCGCTCACCGAGATGAGCACCTGCGGGATCCGGGGCGCGAGCGCGTCGAGCTCGCGTTGAGCGGCCGCGATCGCCTCGAAGAACTGCTCGGGCGACTTCTCCGGCACCCCCTCGCGGAGGATGCGGCTGTACGACTCCTGGGCCGCGATCCACTGGCCCACGCCGACCTGGGCTCGGGCTACGCCGAGCAGCAGGGTCGGCGCGTGGATGATGGCGTCGGCGCGGCTGAACCGATCGAGCGCGGCCGCGAAGTCCTTTCGTTCGAGGGCCTCCTGCCCTTCCACGGCGAGCGAGCGCGCGGTCGCGCGATCGGCGTCCGAGACCTGGGCCAGCGCGGCGGGCGTGAAGGTCAGGGCGAGCAGCAAGGAAGCGATCCCTAGTCGACGAGCCATACGAAGGAGGTCCGTGCGAAGTGCTGCGGGTGAACGTCAGATGCCGAAATCCGTCGGCTTCGGCTTGCGGCGGACGCTCCCCGGCGGCGCGGGGGAACGCGGCTTCGCCTGAGCGGGCTGAGCCGATGGCGCACGCGGGCCGCTCGCCGGCGTCGCCGAGACCGAGGACGACGTCGCCGAGACCGAGGACGACGTCGCCGAGACCGAGGACGACGTCGCCGAGACCGAGGACGCCGTCGCAGAGGCTACAGCCGTCGAGGCCACAGAGGGGGGCGGCTCCGGCGCCTGCGCGGAGGCGGTGGCCGGCGCCACGACGTCGGGCCCCCGCGGCGCATCGGACACCGAAGCCGTGGGGGCCGGCTGCGCGAGCGGCTGCCCCGTCGCGTCAGGGCTCCCGCCGCGCAGGACGAAGAACGCGATGGCCACGAGGACGACCGCGCCGGCCGCCGCGGCGGCGAGCGCGCGTCCGACGACAGGCCGCCGGACTGGAGGAGATACCACCGAAACCAGCGCGCTGGTGGTCTGCGGCCGCATCTGGCGGCCGGACATCGCGGACGCGCCCACCGCTGCTCCTGGCGAGGCCACCGTCGCGCCGGGCCCAGCCGAGGTCCGCGCAGCCTCGCCGTCCGCCGAGGCGATCAGCGTGACCGCGTCCCCGAACGAAGGCGCCGCGCTGTCGGGCCCCGCGTCGGGGAGCGCCGCGCTCTCTCTCGATCGTGGCGCGAACCCGAGCTCCACCGAGATGCGCTCGCCGGACACGCGGAACGGGCCGATGATGCTCGTCCTGGGCTCGAAGCTCTCGCTCGCGATGTCGAGCGCGATCGCGAGCGCGTCGCAGAACTCCTTCGCGCTCTGGAACCGCGCGTCCGGCTCGCGCGACGCCGCGCGGGCCCACCAGGCGTCGAAGCCAGGCGGCACGGGGGCGAATTGCGACGGCACGGGCAGCGGCTTGACCATGATCTTGAGGAGCAGATCGCCGAACGCCTCGCTGTTGAACGGGAGCTTGCCGGTGAGGCACTCGAACACGACGACGGCGAGCGACCAGAGATCCGAGCGGTGATCGATGCTCTTGGTGCCCTGCGCCTGCTCCGGGCTCATGTACGCGGGCGTCCCGAGCAGCGAGCCGGTCTTCGTCGTGGAGGTGACCTGCGGCGTGCTGTCCTTCGCGATGCCGAAATCGAGCACCTTGGCGATCTCCCTGTCGTCGTCCCGGACGAGGAAGATGTTGGCCGGCTTGAGATCGCGATGGACCAGGCCGCTCGCGTGAGCCTTGGTGAGGGCGCGCGCCACCTGCGCCGTGATCGCCATGGTGTCGTGCGGGTCGAGCCGCCCCACGCGCTGGATGCGGGTGTCGAGGTCCTCCCCCTCGAGGTACTCCATCGCGATGTACGGCGTCCCCTGCCAGACGCCGTGGTCGAGGATCTGCACGACGTGCGGGCTACGGATCTGCGCGGCGACCTTCGCCTCGCGCTCGAACCGGAGCCGCACCTCCTTGGAGACGCCCTGCGCGTTCATGAACTTGATCGCGCACGGGATGTCGAGGCCGAGGTGCTGGGCGAGCCACACCGAGCCCATCCCGCCTTGCCTGAGCGGACGCACCAGGCGAAAGCGATCGGCAACGGTGTTCCCCGCGGCGGGTGTCACGCAGCCTCCCAGACCTTCTGGAATAACACAGGTCGTCGTCCAGGGTCACGTTCGCGCCATGCAAAAGTGAACTGGGGCCGACAGCATGAAATGGCGTAGAAGCCCCGCCATCCCCCGCGCCCTGCATTTGCGACGTTTGCGACGTTTGCGACGTTTGCGTCGGTTGCGTCGGTTACGACGCTTCGCGGCGGAAGCTAGCGAGAACCCGAGCTCGCGGCGGCGGGCTCCTGCAGAGACCGCCGCTCGGCGGGCCGGCCCGGAAGCGCGCCGCCGCCGTCGGCCTTGTCCGTCTTGTCGGTCGTGTACGTCTTGTCGAGCGGCGTGCCCGTCGTCTGCGCGAGCTGGCTGCCCCGCGGATCGTCCGGGAACGCATCGAGGAACTTGCGGACGTGGTGGCGCGACTCCTCGGCGATGCCCGCACGGAACGTCAGGAGCGCGAGGTTGTAGCGCGCATCGGCGCTCCTGGGCTCGGCCTTCAGGGCGGCGAGGTAGCCTTGACGTGCGCCGTTGTAGTCGCCGCGCTTGTCGGCGATGAGCGCGAGGTTGTAGAGCACCTCGGCGTCCGAGGGATCCTGCTCGGCGAGCGGCGTGAGGCGCGCCTTCCCCCCGTCGAGATCTCCGGCCAGGATCGCGAGCGCTCCCGCAAGGAGCTTCGCCTTCCGGCCGGCACCGGCGTCGATCGCGCGATCCGCCTCGGCCCTGGCCTCGGCCAGGCGACCCGCGCGCTCGAGCGCGAGCGCGAGCGCATAGCGGAGCCGCGACGGGTCGCCGCCCTCCTCCAGCGCGGCCCGCGCCTCGGCCTCGGCACGCTCGGGGCGGCCGGCGACGGCGAGCGCCTCGGCCAGGATCGCGCGCGTGCTGCTCTGCTCCGGGCACCGCTCGCGCGCGGACTCCGCGTCGCGGAGGGCGGCGCCAGCGTTGCGGGCGTGCAGCCTCGCCTCGGCGCGCAGCGCGAGGCAGGCGCACGTGGCCGGCGCGGCGGGCGCGGCGGCGGGGTGCATCCTCAGGCAGCGCGCCGCGACGCCGTCAAGCTCGTCCACCTTGCGCCGCTCGCGGAGCGGCCTCGTGAGCTCGTCGATCGCGCGCAGGTGTGCGCCGTCGCGGCGCAGCGCTGCCCACCACATCCTCTCGCGCGACCCGAGCAGGGGCGCTGCCCCGTTCAGCTGGACGACACCGAGGCCGATCACGACGATCGCGGCCCCCATGCGCCGGTGCTTGAAGCTCGATCCGAGCCAGCGCTCCGCGGCGGCGGCGGCGAGGGTCGCGAGCGCCGCCCACAGGGGAACCGCGACGAACACGACCCCCTGCGCGAGCGGCGCGCGGGGCCCGCGGTAGTAGAGCGTGGCCGCGAGCGCCGCGGCCATCGCGATCCACAGCAGCGCCGCGCCGTTCCTGGCGAGCCGTGTATCGAGCCGCGCGGCGAACCACGCCGACAGGCCGAGCGCCGCGGCGAGCGCGGCCGCCGACAGCGATCCCGAGAGGGCGAGCGCGCCGGCCGGGAGCGGCTCAGGCGAGAGCGACGTGGGCGCGATCGCCAGGACCACCAGGTGCAGCACGCGGCAGAGGTGCAGGGCGAGCTCGGCAAGCCAAGGCACGGCGTGACCTTAGCCCACCGTCCATCGCGGACCAAACGGCAGAGAGGCATCGCTGCAGCGCGGCCGCCGCGGTGAAGGCGCGCTCACAGCCACGGCGCTCTACGGCAGGGTCATCTCGACCTCGACGGAGACGCGCGTTCCGGGCGGCGACACGACGAGCCCCAGCGGCATCATCCGGAGGCATTGCGCCGCGTCGGGACGATCCATCCCTCGCACTTCGCTGATGCCGCGGGCGATCTCGTCCCCGGACGCATCGAAGGTCATGTTGAAGATGTACCTGGCGCGCGCTGGAGCCGGGTTCTTCCTGAGCGAAGGCTCCCAGCACTGCTTCACGAAGAGCGACCGGCGCGCTTCGAGCTCCTTGGCGGCATCCCCCTCGACACGCTTGTAGAGCTCGCTCGTCAGAGGCGAGGCCCCTGCCGACGCAGGATGATGCACAGGCAGCGAAGGGGCGCGCGCGCCCGCAGTCGCAGGCAGCGCGCCCGCGCGTGCTGTCGAGGCCTCCACGCTGGCCGACGGAGGCGCAGGTGGCGGCGGACGCTGCAGCCCGAGGTAGAGCCCTGCTGCGATGAAGAGGCTGCCGAGCAGGATCGCCGCGGGGGTCATCAGCTCCTTCTGCATGGTGGCGATCGGAGGGCAGGCGCCGCGCGCCTCGCGGCGCGCGAGGTTGGCCGCCCAGCCCGACCTTACTGCATCGAGACGACAGCGGAGGTGTACGAATAGTCGTTGTTGGTCCAGAAGGGGCTATCGGACTTACCGCAGAGGCCGACGTTGTACTGGCCTGGGGGAAGCGACAGCACTGCGCTCAGCCCCATGGTGATGCGGGTGTGCGCCGGGACCTGGACCGCATAGACGCCCGTCCCTTCTGGGCTGAGCTCCCCGAGAGGCGAGAGCTGCTGAGAGCAGATCCAGAGGTGGAGCTGGTCCGCCGGGGTCGACGCGGCGCCGAGCGCCTTGTTGGAGACGACGACGACGCGCTGCCCCGAGGCGGTCACGCTCACGGTCGCGGGCGCAGCCAGGAACTGCAGCGGTTTCTGAGGGGCGGCACCCGCGGCGGAAACGTAGGTGCTCGAGATGACACCAGGAGGTCCCTGCGGCCCCTCCGCCCCCGGCGCACCCGGGGGCCCGGCAGCGCCAGGCGGCCCAGCCGGACCGGCCGGACCGGCCGCGCCGGGAGGGCCCGCGGGCCCCGGCGCGCCCTGCAGGCCGATCGGATCGCCGACCCACACGCCGCTGCTGTCGATGACGACGCGACCGCCGATGGAGATCGAGTTCGGCGTGATGTCCCCCGCGACGTTGCTGGCCTGGAGCGCATACGGAACGCTCGCGATCTTGGCGCGGGGCACCATCTCGGGGTCGTCCCCCACGGTGATCCCCAGGTAGCGCGCCGCGCCGTCGAAGACCGGCTTGTCGACGGGCGCGAGCTCGCCGAGGTCGACCGAGAAATAACCTTGGTCGAACGTGATGGTGTGGAGCTCGCTCCAGACGGGCACGGGCGCGTCGGGCGCGTCGTAGAACGCGAACACCACGTCGAGCGTGTCGTCGATGGGCTGGCCCACCGAATCGAAGAGGCGTCCCTGGTGGGTGATCGTGACGGGGACCGCCGCGGCAGCGGGCCCGGACAGCGCGGTCACCGCCGCAAGGACCGGCGCGTGGATGGTTCGTGCCTTCATCGCGAGCTCCCCTCGTTCGCCCTCGCGAGCCGGCGCCAGATGCGCCGTGGGAGGCGTCGCGCGGCGCGCGCTGAGCGATCGCGGCCGGAGGCGCCGATGATCCTGGAGCGGGCCGCGAGCCCTGCCACGATCTCGCGAAGGAGCAGCGCCTTGGATGCCGGCGGCCGACGGGCGGTTCCGATCGCGCTCCCGATCGTCCGGCGCCGCTCGGTCAGGCCGCCGGCGTCGCCAGCGCCGAGGCCTCGCCGCCGCGGGGCGAGATCGCCCGAGACGGCGCGCGCCCGGGTCTCGCGGCCTGCGCGCCGCGACGTGATCGCCCTCGGCGCGGCGCCGGCTACTCGAGATCGTACGGCTCGATCTTCACCTCGGCCAGCTTCGGGACGGCCGCGGCGATCGCCTCGCCGATCTCCTCGTGCGTGCCGACGACGCCAATCACGAGATCGTCCTCGGAGATCCGGCGCCGCACGGCGGCGTTCGCCTCCTCGAGCGTGACGTCCTCGATCCGCTTCAGGTAGGTCTCGTGGTACCCCTCCGGCAGATCGTACAGGAGCTCGTCGAGCTTCTGGTGCACGCGCTTCCTCGCGGTGTCGATCTCGAACGCGTGCGAGCGGACGAGGTAGCGCTTCACGAACGTGAGCTCGTCCTCGGTGATCCCATCGCGCCGCAGCGCCTCGAGCAGCCCGAGCTGCAGGGAGAGACAGGCGGCGGCGTCCTGCGCCGCGGGCGCGGTCCACATGGTGAACGCGTCGCGGTGCCGATCGAAGCCCGCGCGCGACGAGGCGCCGTAGGACCAGCCACGCTTCGCGCGTACCTCCTGCATCAGCCGCGACGAGAAGGTGCCTCCGAAGGCGGTGTTCGCGACCAGGAGCGCCATGTGATCGGGGTCGTGGGCGTCGGTGCCGAGCCCGCCGATGACCATCTGCGTCTGCGTCCGCTCGGGTTTGTCGACGAACACGAGGCAACGCCCCGGCCTCGCCCCGGGATCCGTCACCGGATCGGGGATCGCCTCGCCCTCGGGCAGGCCGGACAGGAGGCGCTCGGCGACCCCGTGCGCCTCGCCAGGCTCGATGTCGCCCGAGATGGCGACGATCGCGTTGCGCCGGCTGTAGTGCCGCGCATAGAACGCGGCGACGTCGTCGCGCGTGATCTCCCGCAGCGTCGGGATGGTGCCCGCGGTGCGGCGGCCGTACGGGTGCCCGGCGAACAGGGTCCGCCGGAAGGCGCGGCTGCAGAGCGAGCGATCGCTGTCGCGCGCCTCGATGAGCTCGGCCTCGGCCTCGCGCAGGAGCCGCGCGAGCTCCGGCGGCGAGAACATCGGGCGCGCGAGGAGCGTGGCCCCGAGCTCGACGAACCGGTCGAGCGAGCGCTTGATCACCTCGAAATGCACCGTCGTCGCGCTCGTCGCCACGTCGGTGCCGAACTCTCCGCCGAGCGCGTCGATCGTCTCCTCGATCTCGTTCGCGCTGTAGCCCTCCGCGCCGCGGCGGAGCATGCGCGCCGTGACGCGCGCGAGCCCCTCGCGCCCGGCCGGATCGTGCGCCGAGCCAGAGGGGAACGCGATCACGATGCTGACGATGGGGAGCGCGTGGCTCGTCTCCACGAGCACCGCGCCGTCGCGGGGCGCCACGCGACCCCCCGTCGCTCCCCTGCCCTGCCCCTCGGCGCCCCAGGCGAGGCCGCTCTTCACGCTCTGGCTCACGATGCCTCCTCGCTCTCCGCGTCCGTCCCGTCCTCGTCGTCATCGTCGCTCGTCCCGTCCGGGATCACGTGGATCACGGTCCGCGCCGAGCTCACCAGGTAGCGCCGCGCCACACGCAGCAGATCCCCCACGGTCGCCCGCCGGTAGGCGGCGAGCCGCTCGAACAGGGCCGCAGGATCGCCGAGCACCGTCTCGTAGAAGCCGATCTGCTCTGCTTTGCCGGCGACGGTCTCGAGCCCTTGCAGGACCGAGAGCTCGATGCGCGCCTTCGCCCGATCGAGCTCCGCCTCGGTAACGGGGGCGCGGCGCACCGCCTCCAGGAGCGGATCGAGGGCCGCGAGCAGCGCCTCGCCCGTGTGCTCGCCGCGAGCCGAGAGATAGATGTCATAGAGCGAAGGATCGCGGAACGAGCCCACCCAACCCCGGACCTCGCTCGCGATCTCCTGCTCCTGAACGAGCGCGCGATGCACGCGCGACGACCGCCCGGAGAAGAGGATCTCGTTCAGCAGGGCGAGGGGCGCGTGGTCGAAATCCCCGAGCGCCGGCGCGCGATAGCCGATCGCGACCTTGTGCGTGGCGGTCGGCTTCACCACCTCGGCGCGGCGCTCCGCGATCTGCGGCGGCTCGGGGCACACCTCTTCGACCGGGATCTTCGAGGGCTCCTGCGCGCCGTAGTGGTCCTGCACCCCGCGCAGCGCCTCGTCTAGCGCGACGTCGCCGACGATGACCAGCGCCGCGTTGTTGGGGGCGTAGTACGTCCGGTAGAACTCGACGCAGTCCTCGGTCGTGAAGCCCTTGATGTCCTCCATCCAGCCGATGGTCGGCCACCCGTAGGCGTGCTTGGTGAACGCCTCCTTGTAGAGCAGCTCGCTCACCGCCCCGTCGACGTCGTCGTCGACCCGCTGCCTCCGCTCGTTGGCGACGACCTCCTTCTCGCTCGACACCTGCGGATCGCGGAGGACGAGCCGCGCCATGCGCTGCGCCTCGAGGCGGAGGGTGAGCTCGAGCGCGTCCTTCGGCAGGTTCGTGTGGTAGTAGGTCCAGTCGAGGAACGTCGCCGCGTTCGTCTCGGCGCCGGCCTCCTCGAGCATCCGGTCGAACGCGCCGTGAGCGACGCTCTCCGTCTCGCCGAACATGAGGTGCTCGAAGAGGTGGGCGATGCCGGTCTTGCCCACGCGCTCATGGCGCGAGCCGACGCCGAACCAGGTCTGCAGGCAGACCACGGGCGCGGAGGGGTCGACGAGCACGAGCACCTTGAGCCCGTTCCCGAGGGCGAAGCGCTCGACGCGCATCGTCGGACCGAACGCGACGGTGGCGTCGTGGCGCAGCCGGGCGAGCGGCGGGCGTTCGCGGTTCAGCTCGACGAGCATCTCGGCGAGCGGACCCGTTCGAGGGAGGGCGTTGGCGCCGGGGACCGAGTAGGCAAGCGTCTCCTGCATGGCAGGCGCAGCCCATACCACGCTCAGCGCCGCGGCGCTGCGTGACACAGGACGTCGCTCGGATCCCGCGTCGACTGGTGGCACTCCCATCGGTCGTCGTGGCAGGAGACGACGAGGATCCCCGCGTCGTACGCCTCCTTCAGAGAGGAGCCTGCCCGCTGCGCGAGCAGGTTGGACGGGGTGCGCTCGGTGCACCCCTTGCCCATGTCGACCTCGATCTTCCTGTTCCCCTTCGTCGCCTTGACAGGGTTCGGCGGGGTCTTGCCCTTGTCGGCGGTGCGCACCGCCGCGGCGAGCTTCGGCAGGATGCCCTCGAGGTAGGGCTTGTCGACGAGCGGGTCGGTCGACCGCGGCGACACCATGGCGAGCGTGTACTGGATCGCCATCATCTGCTGCTCCGCCGGCGCGCTCGGCTGGATCGGCCCGCTCGACCCGATCGGGATCGGCCGCGGCGGCAACTCTCGCTTCGCGGCCTCCATGGCCGCGGGGGTCGCCGCGGCGCTCGGGGCCGTCGCCGCGCTGTCCGCGCCCGGCGGCGCGGAGGCTGAGGTGGACGCTCGAGGCGCCGGAGCGGGCGGCTCGTCGCACGCGAGGACGGCGAGGGCGAGCGCGAGGGCAGAGAACGCCGCGCGGAGCTCGCGCGGCCGGACGGGGGCGGGCTGCATGGGCGGCTTATACGAGCGTGCGCCGCGCGCCGCCACGCTCGCGTGGCCGCACGGCGCGCGGTGACCAGCGCCCCCGCGCGTCAGTCGATCTTCAGGATGGCGAGGAACGCCTCCTGCGGGATCTCGACGCTCCCGACCATCTTCATCCGCTTCTTGCCCTCCTTCTGCTTCTCGAGGAGCTTGCGCTTGCGGCTGATGTCGCCGCCATAGCACTTGGCGGTCACGTCCTTGCGCATCGCCTTCACGGTCGTCCGCGCGATGACCTTCGACCCGATCGCCGCTTGGATCGCGACCTCGTACTGCTGGCGCGGCACGATGTCCTTGAGCTTCACCGCGAGGTCCCGGCCCCGGGCGTACGCCTTGTCCCGGTGCACGATGACGCTGAGGGCGTCGAGCGGGTCGCCGTTCACCAGCATGTCCAGCTTGATGAGGTCGTCGGCGCGGTACCCGACGAGCTCGTAGTCCATCGACGCGTAGCCGCGCGACACGCTCTTCAGCTTGTCGTGGAAGTCGAAGAGCACCTCGCTGAGGGGCATGTCGTAGGTGATGATCACGCGGTCGGACGAGGCGTACTGGATCGACTTCTGCTCCCCGCGCCGCTCCTGGCACAGGGCGAGGACCGCGCCGACGTACGTCGACGGCACGTGAACGGTCATCCGGAAGATCGGCTCCTCGATGCGATCGGTGAGGTTCGGCGGCGGGAGCTTCGCGGGGTTCTCGATCGACTTCATCGAGCCGTCGTTCAGGTAGCAGTGGTAGACGACGCTCGGCGCGGTCGTGATGAGGTCGAGGTTGTACTCGCGCTCCAGCCGCTCCTGGATGATCTCCATGTGGAGCAGGCCCAGGAAGCCGCACCGGAAGCCGAACCCGAGCGCCTCGGAGGTGTCGGGCTCGAAGACGAACGCGGCGTCGTTCATGTGGAGCTTCGACAGGGCGTCGCGGAGGTCCTCGTACTGGGCCGAGTCCGTCGGGAAGATCCCGGCGAAGACCATCGGCTTGACCTCCTTGAAGCCGGGAAGCGGCGTCGTCGCGGGGTGGACGGCGTCGGTCACCGTGTCGCCGATCTTCGTGTCGACGACGCTCTTGATGTTGCCGACGAGGAAGCCGACCTCCCCTGGCCCGAGCTCGGTGATGGCGGTCGCGTGGGGCGTGAACACGCCCATCTCCGTGACCTCGTAGTCGCGGCCGGTCGCCATGAAGCGGACCTTCTGGCCCTTCCTGATGATGCCGTCGACGACGCGCACCATGACGACCGCGCCGCGGTAGCTGTCGTACCAGCTGTCGAAGATGAGGGCGCGGGGCGCCGCGTTCAGGTCGCCCTTCGGCGCCGGGATGCGCGCGACCACCGCCTCGAGGATCTCCGCGATGCCGATCCCCGTCTTGGCGCTGGCGGGGATGGCGCCGGAGCAGTCGAGGCCGATGACGTCCTCGATCTCGCGGGTCGTCCGCTCGACGTCGGCCGAGGGGAGGTCGATCTTGTTGAGGACCGGGAGGATCGCGAGGTTGTTGTCCAGGGCGAGGAAGACGTTCGCGAGGGTCTGCGCCTCGACGCCCTGGGTGGCATCGACGACGAGCAACGCGCCCTCGCACGCCTGGAGGCTGCGCGAGACCTCGTAGTTGAAGTCGACGTGCCCGGGCGTATCGATGAGGTGCAGCCGGTACGTCTGGCCGTCCTTCGCGGTGTAATCCAGGCGAACGGTCTGGGCCTTGATCGTGATCCCCCGCTCGCGCTCGATGTCCATCTTGTCGAGGAACTGCTCCTTCTGCTCGCGGGCGGTGAGCGCCCCGGTCGCGTCGAGGATGCGGTCGGCGAGCGTGGACTTGCCGTGGTCGATGTGGGCGATGATCGAGAAGTTGCGGATGAGCTTGGAATCAACGGGCATAGCGAGCTTCAGGGCGCGGCGACCTGACCAGCGTTAGCGGCCGCAGCGCGCGGCCTCGACCGAGATGCGAGGGAGCGGACTGGAACGTCCGGGCCCCTCAGGGGGAGCGAGCCGCGGCGCGCGGCTCTACGAGCGCCGCGAAAAATGGAGGACCGCGGCGTGCCTGCTCCTAGCGCGACCCGCGCCGCGAAGCTATCCACCCCGAACGACCGGCGCCCAGGCGTCCGGCACCCCGGGCCCAGAGCCTTGCGGCCCCCGGCGCCGGTCATTTCTTCGGGATCGGCGGCGCGGCGACCGGCGGGCTCTCAAGGGACATCTGCCCTGGCAGCACGTGCTCGTAGTGCTTGAGGACCATATCTATCCCTTCGCGGATGTAGACCGCGATCGGGACCTTGGTGCGTTCGTGCAGGATCTTCAGCCGCTCGGCCTGCTCGGGCGTGATGTAGATGGTCGTCGAGACTTTCTTCCGCGACATGTCACGCCCGGGAGGGTAACCCGCCAGTCTCGAAGGGTACGACTGACAAGACGTTACCCTAGATGCCGGTACGTATGATGTCAATCGGAATGGCGCCACCCCGCTCGCCGGGGTTCGGGGATCGGCCGGGCTGAGCCGCGGGTCGCGTCCGTCGCGTCCGTCGCGTTTGGTGGGCTTCTTGATGTGCGCGCGGGCCGCGGTCTAGACTGCGGCTTGAAGCTGGTCCGCGTCGGGACGGCTCGCCCGGCGCGTCGAGCTTCTGTCCCGAGGGTTCCGGGCTGGCCGGAGGAATCTCTTGATGACGCGATTCCCGCTCACCTGGCGGTCGTCCAGGTGCTCGCTTGTGGCCCTGATCACCATTTCGGCCGCCTCCTGCGCGTCCTCGACGCCGGAACCCTCGAGCGCGAAGGGCTCCACCAGCGAACGGGACACGGCGGTCGTCCACGAGCCCTGCGACAAGGACTCCGCCTCTGCGGAGAAGGTCGATGTGAACGGCGACCGGATACCCGACATCATCCACGTGAAGCAAGACGGCCGGGAGGTCTGTCGGGTCGTCGACCTGAACCTGGACGGCGCGATCGACGCCTTCATCTACTACGACGGCAAGGGGGTGGAACGGCGGCGCGAATCGGACTTCGACCGCGACGGGCGGGCCGACGAGATCGCTCACTACGAGCGCGGCGCCATCGTGTTGAAGGAGCGCGAGACCAACTTCGACGACAAGCTCGACACCTGGGACTACTACGAGGGTCCGCGCCTCGCGCGCCGCGAGCGCGACTCCGACGGCGATGGGATCGTCGACCAGTGGTGGCAGTTCAACAACCCGAACGACGCGAAGTGCGCGGTCGTGGCGAGCGATCAGAACGCCGATGGCAAGGCCGATCCCGGAAGCGTGGTGGATCTCTGCGCCGAGTCGTACGGCGCGCCGAAAGCGCCCGTGCCCCCGCCGGGCGGCGCCGCGCCCGTGGAGGGAGGGGCGGGCGCAGGGCAGCCTGCGGCCGCCGGGGCGCCGGGCGCCGCGCCCACAGCTGCCCCCGCCGCGGGCGCGGCTGCATCGACGACCGTCGTGCCCACCGCTGCCCCCGCCGGCGCGGCTGCATCGGCGAGCACCGCGCCCGCGGGCTCCGCGCCCGGCCAGCCGGCCGCCAAGAAGGGACCGTGACATGAGGAGACAAGCGCTCATCGCGCTGGCCACGCTCAGCCTGCTCGGCGCGGCGTGCGGCTCGGATCCAGGGTTCGAAGGCGCGAAGGCGCCGAGGGTCGAGGCGGCTCGCAACGCCGACGGCAGCATCGACGATCGCTCGATGTGCGACTGGAAGGGCAAAGAAGATCGCGAGACGAGTGAGACCGCCGGGCCAGGCGCGATCCAGCCCAACGTGAGGCGCGTCTGGCAGATCGTGGGCACCGGCGAAGACCGCCAGAGGGCGCTCGTCTGCCGCGAGATCGACACCAACTTCGACGGGGTGAAGGACGTCGTCCGCAAGTACAACGACAAGGGCGAGAGCCTTCACGAGGAGTCCGACTCGAACTACGACGGCCGGATCGACACATGGCTCACGTTCGCCGGCGGAAGGCTGGCCGAGGTGAAGGTCGACTCCGATCGCGACGGCAACCCCGACGAGTGGAAGTACTACAGCGGCGGCAAGCTCGCGCGCATCAAGCGCGACACGAACCGCGACGGCAAGCCGGACGTCTGGGAGATCTACCGCATGGGGCGGCTCGAGCGGATGGGCGTGGACATCGACGCCGACGAGCGGGTCGATCGGTGGGATCACGACAACGAGCTGAAGCGCCGCCTCGAGGACGACGAGCGAAAGAAAGAAGAGGAGGCCACCGCTGCAGCCGCGAAGAAGGCTGCGGAAGATCAAGCGGCCGCGGACAAGGCAAACGAGGCCGTGGGCGAGAGCGGGAGCGCGGCGCCCCCCAGCGACAAGAAGAAATAGAGCGCGCCTCCTTCGAGCCGAGGTGGGGTCAACCTCGCCCCCTGCCCTGACCGCGCAGGCGCGCACAGGTGCTCCTGCCGCCGCAGGCGTTCGCCAGCGCAGGCGCGCCGGCCGTCGGCCTCGGATCCCAGCAGCGTACCGCCCAGGTCGGTCGACGCGGCGCGAGGAGCGTGCTTATCAGTGCCGTCGGCCGACACCATCGCGTCGGCGTAGGTCCCGAGCACACCATGGAAGAACGTCTGCAGAAGATCATCGCGCGCGCCGGCGTCGCCTCGCGTCGCGCATCGGAGGAGCTCATCCTCGCCGGGCGGGTGCGCGTGAACGGGCGCGTCGTGACCGAGCTCGGCTTGAAGGCCGACCGGCAAAAGGACCGCATCGAGGTCGACGGCAAGCGCCTCGTCTCCGAGGCGCCGGTCTATGTCGCGCTGCACAAGCCGCGGAACGTCGTCTCGACGCTGCGCGATCCCGAGGGGCGCCCGACGGTCGCCGACCACGTGCGTGGCACGGGCGCGCGGCTCTACCCCGTGGGTCGGCTCGACTTCGCGACGAGCGGCATCCTCCTCATGACGAACGACGGCGACTTCGCCAACGCGCTGCTCCATCCGCGCGGCGGCGTGCCGAAGACCTACGTCCTGAAGGTCCAGGGCGTCATGAGCGAGGACGATCTCACGCCGTGGCGCGAGGGGATCCGCCTCGAGGATGGCGTCACGCTGCCGGCCGAGGCGCGGCTGCTCCGCCGCGAGGGCGACAAGACGTGGCTCGAGGTGACCCTCCGCGAGGGCCGCAACCAGCAGATCCGTCGCATGGGCGAGGCGACCGGCTGGCCCGTGATGCGCCTGGCCCGGACGACGTTCGCCGGCGTGAGCTCGGAAGGCCTCCGGCCGGGAGAGTGGCGCGCCTTGACGGTGGATGAGCTCCTCCACATCCGCGAGGCGTTCGGCGTGCCCAAGCGGATCCGCGGCGCGGTGATGGGCGCGTCGTCGGGTCCGGTCGACCACCGCCGCACGGCCAGCTCGGCCCGGTCAGGCGCGAAGGCGTCACCTCGGCCTACACAGGAAGCCGCTGGTGCTGCCGCGCGCGGCCGGGGACCGGCACAGCCGAGGGTTCGCTCCAGAACCAACGCCGACGCCCCGAGCGCACCTGGTCAGGGCCCGGCCGGGCGGATGGCTCGCTCCAGGACCGACACCACCCCGATCACGCCCGCCCGGAGCCCGGCCGGGCGGATGGCTCGCTCCAGGACCGACGCCGCCCCGAGCACGCCCGCCCGGAGCCCGGCAGGGAGGACGGCTCGCTCCAGGACCGACGCCGCCGCGCCGGCGACGCCCGGACCGGGCGCCGCTAGATCTGCGCGAAGCGTCCGCTCCGAAACGAAGCCTCGAGCAGCTGAGACACGCGCGCCTCGAGCTCGCGGGCGCGAGCGTCGTTGATGCCGGCGAGCGCCTGTTTGATCTCGCCGAGCGCCTTCAGCTGACTGAACAGCTGGACGTCGCCGAGCGAGGCGCCGCCCGTGAGGATCTGCCGGATCCGATCGATCTCCGCGGCGAGCGCCTCCACGCCGACGCCGAGCGCGCCGACGCGGCGGCGATCCGGGTGCTCGCGAAAGAAGGCCTCGAGCACCGGCTGCACGATGCCCTCGAGGATCGCCGCCTGATCCTGGTTGTTCCAGATGTGCTTGAGCACGAAGAAGTCGCTCGCGTCGGTCGTCTGGCGGCCATCGAGGTAAGCGCTCGCCGCGAAGAGCTTGAGCATCTTCACGACACGACGATCCGAGAGCGATATCCCCTCGGCGCGGATCTGGAACACCAGCCCCTTGTAGGCCGACAGGAACGCATCGCCGAAGTTCATCCGCGCGCCGAACCCTCGGCCGAGCTCGGCGAGCTCGCGCGCCGCGACGAGCGGGCGAAGCGGCTCGCCGGCCATATGCCGGATCTCCTGCTGGATGCCGCGCTGGAGCAGCTCGCTGAAGTGGTAGGCGTCGAGGTTGTCGGACTGCACCCGCAGGAGGAAGCGGTCGAAGATCGCGGTCAGCGTCTCGTCGCCGGGCACCTCGTTCGAGGCAGCGAAGACGCTGATGAGCGGGCAGCGGAGCACCTGGCCGCCGCTCGCGAACTTGCGCTCGTTCAGCAGCGTGAGCAGCGCGTTCAGGATGGCGCTGTTCGACTTGAAGACCTCGTCGAGGAAGACGATCTCCGCCTCGGGGAGCATCCCCGAGGTGTTCCGGCGGTAGACGCCCTCGCGAAAAGCACCGATGTCGACCGGGCCGAAGATCTCGTTCGGCTCGGTGAAGCGCGTGAGCAGGTACTCGAAGTACCGCGCCTGCATCAGCTCGGCGAGCGTGCGGATGAGCGCGCTCTTCGCGGTCCCCGGCGGGCCGAGGAGCACGCAGTGCTCGCCCGCGACGACCGCGATCATGAGCAGGCGGATGATCTCGTCCTTGCCTAGGAACTGCCGCTCGAGGCTATGGGCAAGCAGGCGCAGGCGCTCGTGGAGCGGAGCGGACATGAGGCGAATCCTCGTATCACAGGCCCGCCGCCTGGCGCACCGTTCGGCGCATCGCCCCGTGGGTTCCCACGACGCCAGCGCGCCGAGCGGTTGAGCAAAATGTTGAACAAAACACAGAGGCCGGTGGGTCACACCGGCCTCGCAGGGTCTGCTCGCTGCCGCAGAGCCTATGTTGTGGAGCGGGAGACGGGATTTGAACCCGCGACGTCAACCTTGGCAAGGTTGCACTCTACCACTGAGTTACTCCCGCAGATGTCAATCACTTAATTCAGGAAACCACTTCTAAAGGCGTTTGTCAGAAAAATCCTGATTCGCGCCGGGTCATCACCGGAGGTTCGCTCCGTCGATGCGTGGCGGATGAGTACCAATCGGCGTGGTGGGAGTCAAGCTCTCAACAACAAAACCTCAAAACTTCCGTCGCCGGCAGGTTGCACGGCCGCTCTGGTCGAGTATTGTGTGGCCATTGCGAGCGAGGGGGCTCGCCAAGCAGCACCACGAACGGTGCCGCTCACAAAAGCCTTCGCGTTCGCGACAGCGGCACCGTGTGGGGGGCTCTTACATCATAAGGGGTGCCCGCCACTCGGCGCGCTCTTGGTTGGCCTGGGTCGACCAGGCAGGTCCTTTGGACTTGGGGGGAGCATGAACGAACAGACTGCTTTGCGAGTGGACGTTGCGGAGACAACGGCGCCGGTCCTTCAGAAAGAGTACCGGTCCGGAGTCCACGCCAAACGACAGGATGACGACGGCGGGTGGGGGCTCGTCCTGATCGGGCTCGACGCTCCGCCGCGGATCGTGAGCCTCATGGACGGCGCCGTGATCGGCAGCGCCGCGCGCGACGGGCGCATTGAGGGCCACGGGATCGCGCCGGAGCACGCGAAGATCAGCGTCCGTTCCGACGGTTGCTACATCGAGGACATGGACACCCACGACGGCACGTGGGTGAACGGCGTCCGCGCCCGGCGCATCGGCGTGATGCACGGCGACGTGGTGCGCCTCGGGCATCAGCTCGGGGTCTTCGTCGAGCGGCACCTCGCGCTGTATGACGGCGCGCCGTCTCGGCTCGGGCCGCTGGTGTTCGGCTCGAAGCAGCGCAAGGACTGGATCGACCCGGTGATGAAGCTCGTGCAGTCGGGCTCCAGCGTCTGCATCGAGGGTGCGCCCGGGGTCGGGAAGCGGACGCTGGCTCGCCTCGCCGCAGCGGTGCGCGAGGGCCTGGGTGAGACGCTGGTGGTCGACGGCAGCGCCGAGACGAAGCCGGCCATTCCGCCGGGCGCACGACCGATGACATGGCTCGTCCTCGACGCCGATCGCCTGCCGCGCCCGCAGCAGCTGGAGATCGCGCACTCGGTCGGTCGCTCGAACGGCGTCAGCATCATCGCGACGACCGGACAGCCGCTCGACCGTGCCGCCGGCGACGGGCGCGTGGCGCCGTGGTTCGCTTCGCTCTTCTCCGGCAAGCGGATCACGATCCCGACGCTCGAGATGCGGCGCGAGGACGTGCCGCTCATCGTGCGCGACATCGCGGAGCGCAACGCGATCGGCCTCGACCGCTTCACTCCGCAGCTCCTGGAGGCGCTCGTCCGCGCCGGCTGGCCGGGCGGCGTCCCGCAGCTCGAGTCCGCGATCGTGACCGCAGCCCAGGCTGCGCCGGACGGTCCGCTCTCCGTCACGCCGATCGCGGGATCGCTCGCGCGCGGCCCGCGGGTGAAGCCGAACCTCCCGCCCGCGACGGATCCTTCGCTCGCGCGCGCCCGCCTCGAGGACGCCCTCGCCCGGGCCAACGGCTCCGTCGCGTCGGCTGCGCGTGCCCTGGGCATGTCGCGACAGGCCATCTACCGCGAGGCCGACCGGCTCGGCCTCGACATCGCGCGCCGCAGGGTCCCGCGCGGCTGAGTGACGCCCGTTTCATCTGCGGGAGCCTCGCGTCGCGCCAGCGCGGGGGGGCTCTCGGCGCGCTCGATGACGAAGCGCCAGCGCGCGCCGGGCGGACGCCCAGGCGCGGATCTTCAACCATAAAATCCGAGAGACGTATGGCTGACGATCGATCCCTCCTCGGGGTCGACGCACTGCTCGTAGTGCAGCATCTCGCCGCGTGACGACGGCGGGAGCGCGCGGAGCAGCGTGTAGATGGGGCCGAGGCCGCAGACGCGACGGCTGGCGAGGTCACGTGCGACGTCGACGAAGAAGCCCGGCGCATCGATCGACGTCGCGCGCTCGATCGATGCGAGATCGCGGTCGCGCAGCGCCGTCCGCTGCCGCTCGTCCAGGGGCGCGGGATCACCGAAGCGCGGGCCGACGTGGGCGAGGTCCGCTCCTGCGATGACGAGGACGCGACCGGGGCGCTTCGCCAGGGCGTCGCGGAGCGCCCTCAGAAACGACTCGGCGCCATCGTCTTGCGCGGGGTCGCGACGCCGCGCCTGACACTCCGAGAGGCCGCAGAGGATGGGTACGATCGACGCCGCGCGGCCGCCAAGGAGGTGCCGCACAAACACGGCCTGAAACTCGATCGAGTGCTCGTTCTTGTGCAGGTACTGGTCCTCGCGCACGTCGAAGCGGCTCGCCGCCGCGAGCTCCGCGATCATCTCTCGATCCGGCTCGAGAGGACCGAGCGGCGTCGCGAACGTCTTCTCGCAGACGGCGTACGGACGGCGCATCGCGGCGTGCGACGTCCCGAGCAGAACGAACGTGTCGACCTGCTCGAGCCCTGGACCCGCCAGCGCCTGCTCCAACGCAGCATAGGCATGCCCGTAGCCCGCCGCCGCGCGCCAGAGATCCATGTGCGGCGCGCAGAGCCCGACCATGCGCGTTGGCGCGCTTTGCGGCGCTACAGCGCGCGTCGCTCCGCCCTGCGGCCGCGCGACCTGGAGGCACTTTCGCTCGATGAAGTCGGCGAGCTTCCGCCGATCGCCGTGGTACGCGCCGCCCGCGTGCGCGGCCATCCGGATCGGCGCCGCGTCGAACGATTGCACGACGCTCCGCCGGCGCGCTTGGAATCGCGGGCTGTCGAGCATCCACGCGCGTTCCAGCTCGTCGGCCAGCTGCGACACGTGGGCGGCGTCCACGTGCTGGCCCGTCGACCGGGCGACGTCACGCGCGATCTCGTCGATCGGTCGCCTCCCGTCGAAGCGCGCGAGCACGGCGGCGCTCGCGGCGGGAACGACGACCGGAGACGGCGCGATACCCTCGGTGTCGCGCAGCATCAACGCGCGGCCATGGCGCTCATCCTGGATGACCACGATCTCAAGGGCTCGAAGCTTCGGGCGCAGCACCGGCATCCAGCGCGAGAATAGCGCGTGCGCGCTCGCCGCCCAGCGCGCGGCCTCGCGCATCCGGGAACAGCGCCGACGCCCCCGCGGTCGCAGCGGCAGCTCGCTCCAGAATGGACAGCGCAGCGCTGGTGCCCTGCGTCAGAGCCCCCGTCAGGATGGCGGATTGCTGCTTCGCAGCGGCGCTGCGTGGCACTAGGGTCGCTGCTTGAAGCTCCGCCCGGCTCCGCACCCCTCCCCTTGCATCGCGACCGCTTCGGGCTGGCAGTACGTCCGATCACCACGAGAGCGCCTCCGAACGAATGCGTCGAATCACGACCCTCGATCCACCCGTCCGTGAAGCCGATCTGCTCACCGAGCTCTCGGCCGTGTACCGCGAGGCGGAAGAGGTCTTCAGTGGCTGGACGTGCGAGGCCTCGACCGAGTGCTGTCGGTTCGGGATCACAGGCCGCGAACCGTACGTGACGTCCGTCGAGCTCGCTGCCGTCCGGCGCGCGATCGCGGCTCGCGGGGGCCGCCGAGCGCTCGAGGGGATCGTGCGAGCGGACGGGGCGGGAGCGCCCGAGCCGGGGGCGTCCGCCGGCGGCCCGAGCCGGCGACGCGCGCTGCCGCAGGCGTCGGAGCGGCGGTGCCCGATGCTCACCGACGCCGGCCGCTGCGCGATCTACGCCGCGAGGCCCCTCGGGTGCCGCACGTTCTTTTGTGATCGCGCCTCCGCTGGATCCCCGGTCCGCCACCACGACGTGACCCGGCTCGTCCGCAAGGTGCAGGAGATCGCCGCACGACACGAGCCGGGCGGCGACCTCGGCCGTCCGCTCACCCGCGCCCTGGCGGAGGCTGGACCGAGCGCCGCGGGCGCGCCGCCCAGGACGAGCAGCTCGGCGCGCGCTCGCCGTGGCAGCTGAGGCCCGCCGCTCAGGTCCGCTCGACGGCCATCACGCCGGGGATCCGCTGCAGCCGCCGGATCACGCTCTTCAGCTGCGCGAGGTCGGAGCACAGGAACGTGAACGTGTTCATCGCCCGACCGTCGTCGCCCGCGCGACAGGTCGCCTCGCTGATGTTGATGCCCTGCTCGTGGAACGTGTGGCCGACCGTCGCGAGGATGCCCGGCCGGTTCGCCGTCATCACCTTGATCTGCACGGGGCGGTTGATCTTCGCGCGCGAGTCCCAGGAGATCTCCACGCGGCGCTCCGGGTCCGTGTCGAACGCCTTGGCGCAGTTGCGGCGGTGGACGGTGATGCCGCGGCCGCGCGTGATGAAGCCGACGATCTCGTCGCCTGGCAGCGGGTTACAGCACTTCGTGTAGCGGACGAGGACGTCGTCGATGCCGTTCAGCCGGATGCCGTGGCTGTCGCGCCCGGTGACCTTGCGGACGAGCGACTCGATGCGCCCCTCCTTGATCGACTCGGGCGGCGGGGTCGGCGTGCCCTTCTCGTTCTCCTTGGGCGTGGGCGCGAGAAACTCGCACACCGCGCGGACGCTCACCTTGCCATACCCGACCGAGATGAAGAGCTCGTCGGCCGAGGTGACCCCGAAGCGCTCCATGACCTTGCGCAGCTCGCCCTCGTGCTTCGTGAGGCGACTCAGGCTCATGCTGCGCTGGTGCATCTCCTTCTCGAGGAGCTCACGACCGAGCTTGAGCGACTTCTCCCTTTGCTCCGTGCGCAGGAAGTTGCGGATCTTCGAGCGCGCGCGGCTGGTCGAGACGTAATCGAGCCAGTCCTTCGAGGGGTGCTGGCTCGGGTTGGTCATCACCTCGACCACGTCGCCGTTCCGGAGCTTCGATCGGAGCGGGACGATGGCGCCGTTGACCCGTGCCCCCGAGCAGTGCTCGCCGACCTGCGTGTGGATCGCGTACGCGAAGTCGATGGGCGTCGAGCCGCGGGGGAAGACGCGCACGTCGCCCTTCGGGGTGAAGACGTACACTTCGTCCTGGAACAGGTCGACCTTAACGCTCTCCAGGAACTCGGCCGGATCCTTGAGCTCCTTCTGGAACTCCATCAGCTGGCGGAGCCAGCCGAACCGCGCGGCGTCCTTCGGGTCGATGCCGCCGGAGTTGTTCTCCTTGTACTTCCAGTGCGCCGCGATGCCCTGCTCCGCGACGCGGTGCATCTCGTGGGTGCGGATCTGGATCTCGATCCGCTCGCGCCCGGGTCCGATGACCGTCGTGTGCAGCGACTGGTACATGTTCGGCTTGGGCAGCGCGACGTAGTCCTTGAAGCGGCCGGGGACCGGGGTCCACTGCGAGTGGATCACGCCGAGCGTCGCGTAGCAGTCCGCCACCGACTCGACGAGGACCCGGAACGCGATGACGTCATAGACCTGATCGAAATCGCACTGCTGCGCCTGCATCTTGCGCCAGATCGAGTAGAGGTGCTTCGCTCGGCCGGTGACGTCGACCGCGAAGCCCTGCTCCGCGAGCTTGCCCGCGAGCACCTTCGAGACCTCGTGGATGTACTTGTCCCGCTCCTTCGCGGTCGTCTTGACCTTCTGCGAGAGGTCCGACCAGGCTTCCGGCTCGATGTACCTGAACGATAGGTCCTCGAGCTCGCTCTTGAAGCGCGCGATGCCGAGGCGGTTGGCGAGCGGCGCGTAGATCTCCATCGTCTCCCGGGCGATCCGGTCCTGCGCCTCGGGCTTCATGAACTCGAGCGTCCGCATGTTGTCGAGGCGGTCGCACAGCTTCACGAGGAGCACGCGGATGTCCCGCGCCATCGCCACCAGCATCTTGCGGAAGTTCTCGGCTTGCCGATCTTCCTTGGAAGCGAAGTTGATCTTCGAGAGCTTCGTCACGCCGTCGACGAGGAACGCCACCTCCTGGCCGAAGCTGTTCTCGATGTCGGTGGTCGTCGCGAGCGTGTCCTCGACGACATCGTGCAAGAGCCCGGCGCAGACGCTCGCCGTGTCCAGCTTGAGCTCGGTGATGATCGCGGCGACGCTCGCCGGGTGGGAAAAGTAAGGGTCGCCGCTCTTGCGGGTCTGCCCCTTGTGAGCATCAGAGCTGTAGGCGTAGGCCCGGGCGATGAGATCGACGTCTGCAGCGGGCTGATAGGTCCGGACGCGATCGACAAGCTCCGTCAACGTCAGCATGAAGAGTTCGGTGGGCGCAATGCGCCCCCTCCCTTTCGCACGCTAACACCGCGATCTAGACCCCGCAATTGTGTCACCATGCGCGGCGCGCGCGCGCAGAGTAAGGTGCCCAGGCGCGTTGCCCGGCGCAGGGCACGCGCGCTCCGCCGCGCGTCCTCGTCGCCATCCACGTCGTCCTCATCTCGGTTCATCTCGGAGTTTCCGCTTCGCCCGCTTGCGTCGGGTCGAATGTTGTCGCGGATTCATGAAAACCATGGAGCCGATCACCGTCTACGTCCACTTCCCCTGGTGCCTCAAGAAGTGTCCCTACTGCGACTTCGTGTCTTTCGCGAAGGCGCGGGAGGCGATCGACCACCGCGGCTATGCCGACGCCGTGCTGGCCGAGCTCCGGAAGCGGGAGGATGTGCTGGGCGAGCGCGAGCTCCGGAGCATCTTCTTCGGCGGCGGGACGCCGTCCCTGTGGGAGCCGGACGAGATGGGCAAGGTGCTGTCGGCCATCACCGCGGCCGCCGGCCGGCTCTCGCCGGACCTCGAGGTGACCGTGGAGTGCAACCCCACCTCGCTCGATGAGCAGCGGGCCCGAGCGTTCCGAGCGATCGGAGTGAACCGGCTCAGCATCGGAGTTCAGGGCCTCGACGTCGATCGCCTCCGGTTCCTCGGGCGCCTGCACGACCCAGACGGCGGGCTCGGCGCGCTCTCGGCGGCGCTCCGGTCCGGGATGCCGCGCGTGAGCGGCGATCTCATCTACGGTGTCGCGGTCGGAACGGTCGAGGCGGCGCGGGAGCAACGCCCCGAGCACGCCGCCGCCGAGGCGCGCGCCGTGGCCTCGACGGGGGTGACCCATATCTCGGCGTACAGCCTGACGGTCGAGCCCGGCACCTCGTTCGGAGAGCTCGCGCGGCGCGGTCGCCTGCCGCTCGCCGGAGACGATGGCGTTGCGGACACGTTCTTCGCCATCGACGAGGCCCTCGAGGCCGAGGGGCTCGCCCATTACGAGGTGTCGAACTACGCGAGGCCGGGTCACGAGGCGCGCCACAACCTGGGTTACTGGCAAGGCATCGACTACATAGGGCTCGGGTGCGCCGCCTACGGGACGGTGTCTCGCCCGGACCCGCGCTGGGGCCTGCGCTCGGCCGGCGCGGAGGGGCATGGAGAAGCGTTCGCGGTCCGGTACCGGAACATCGTGAGTCCAGAACGGTACATGGCTGCGATGGCCGAGGGCGGCGAGGCGATCGCCGTGGAGAGCGAGGAGCGGCTCGACCCGGAGACGCGGCTGTCCGAGCGGATCATGCTCGGGCTGCGGCTGCGCGAGGGGCTCGATCTCGAGGCCGCCGCGGCGGCGCTCGGGGTGCCGGCGTGGCCGCCCTCGCGGAGGCGGGCCGCGGAGCGGATCGAGCGCGCCGGCCGCCTGGAGATGGCCGGCGGGCGGGTCCGCGTCCCGCGAGCAGCCTGGGTCTTCGCCGACGGCATCGCGGCCGACCTGTTCTGAAGCAGCGCCGCGAGGGCGTCACGTGGGCTCGCGGTGGACGCCGGGCCGGGACCGCGCTCCGATGAGCGTCCCATGAGCCGTTTGCCTACCGTCGAGGACATCCGCGGCGCCGCCGTGCGCATCGCGCCCCACGCCCACGTGACGCCCGTGATGACCAGCCGCACGATCGACGGCATCGCGGGGGCGCGCGTCTTCTTCAAGTGCGAGAACCTGCAGCGGGTCGGGGCGTTCAAATTCCGCGGCGCGTGCAACGCGGTCCTGTCCCTCTCGGACGAGGAGGCGCGGCGCGGCGTCGCGACCCACTCCTCGGGCAACCACGCCGCCGCGCTCGCGCTCGCGGCCCGAATCCGCGGCGTCGCCGCGTACATCGTCATGCCCGAGAACGCGCCCGCGGTGAAGCGCGCCGCCGTGGAGGGCTATGGCGCCCGGGTCGTGAGCTGCGCCCCCACGCTCCGGTCGCGCGAGGAGACGATCGCCCGCGTGATCTCCGAGACGGGCGCGATCTTCGTCCATCCTTACAACGACCCGCGCATCATCGCCGGCCAGGGCACGGCCGCGCTGGAGCTCGCGGCCCAGGTGGACGATCTCGACGCCGTGGTCGCGCCCGTGGGCGGCGGCGGGCTGCTCTCCGGGACCGCCATCGCCACCGGCTCGCTGTCGCGCGCGCGCACGATCGGCGCCGAGCCCGAGGCCGCGGACGACGCGGCGCGATCGATGCGCGAGGGGAGGATCATCCCCTCGAACGACCCGGTCACGATCGCCGACGGCCTCCGCACTTCGCTCGGCGAGCTCACCTTCGCGGTCCTGCGCGAGCGCGGGGTCGAGATCGTCACCGTGAGCGAAGAGGACATCGTCAAGGCGATGCGCGTCGTCTGGGAGCGGATGAAGCTCGTCATCGAGCCGAGCGCGGCCGTCCCGGTGGCGGCGGTCCTGCGGCGCTTGGTCCACGGGGCGCGGATCGGCGTCATCGTGAGCGGAGGCAACGTCGATTTGACCCGGCTCCCGTTCACCTGAGCGCGATCGCGGGAGCCACGCCCGCTCCCAGCTTCGCCGCGCCCGCGCGGGGAAGCTCGACCTTCACCTGAGCGCGCTCAGGCGTTCGAGCCTACGCGCGAGGGCGCGCTGGCGCTCCCCGCGCCCACGCTCACGTGCCGCGCCGCTCTCGCGCGAAGCGCAAGGCGGCGCGTACAGCGCTCGGCCCTGGGCCGGGCGGCGCCGCTGCGACCGACCGCCCTTGCGCGTCGAGGATGCGCGAGCCGCCCTGGCCGTCGATCGCAGGGCGGGAGGGCCCCCAGTTGGCGTTCACGATCGAGATGCGATGGCGCCGGGCGAGCACGGGCAGGAGATCGGCGCGCATGTCCCCTTCCCCGGGCGAGTCGACCCACGCCGTAGGAAAGAGCAGCAGATCGGCCTCATCGAGCGCGTCGCCCGCGTCTTCGGAGACGAAGTGAACATCGAAGCAGATCGCGACGGTGAGCTTGACGCCGCGCAGCTCGAGGACCGGCGTCCCGAGATCCCCCGGCGCCGCCCAGCGCTCCGGGAACCACGGATGACGCTTGCGGTAATGGCCCACGCGCCGTCCGTCGGCGTCGAAGACGAGCAAGCTGTTGTAAAAGCGGCCCCCGCTCGCCTCGACGAGGGGGCCGGCCAGCGCGATCCCGTGCCTTCGCGCGAGCTCGGCGAGACGCTCCGCCGACTCCCCGTCGATCGGCTCCGCGAAGCGGCGCAGATCGCTGTCGCCCCGCGGCGAGACATATCCCGTGAGGATGAGCTCGGACAGCAGCACCAGGTCTGCCCCCGCAAGCGCTGGCGAGCCGAGGAGACCGTCGATCTCGGCAAGCGCGCCCCCTCGGTCGCCGAAGCGCTGCGGCAGCTCGAGCGCAACCACGTCGAGGGAGCGATCGCTCAAGGACACCACCGGACGCCCCCCCACCGCGAGCACGCTCCCGCGCCGCCCGCCGGCGATCCGGTCGCATCGCCCCGGACAGCGCACGGCGAAGCCACGGGGCGCCTTCGGCTCAGCGGTGGTTCCGCGCGACCTGGAGCTGGTGGAGGCTCACCGCCAGGTCGACCTGGCGGCGAAGATCCGAGGCGATCCAGGGCTTCGTGATGATCCGGAAGGCCGCGCTCTCCCGGGAGATCTTCTGGATCTGCTCGACGTCGGTCGGGGCGCAGACCAGCACCGGGACGTAGCTCAGCCCCTGCCGGCGCAGCTCGCGCAGCAGCGCGAGCCCGCTGAAATGAGGCATCCGGTAGTCGGCGACGACCACGGCGGGCGGCTCCTTTACCGCGGCCGCCAGCGCGCGGCGAGGGTCCCCGAAGGTGCGGACCTGGTAGCCGGAGCGGAGCGCCCGATCCATGAGGTCCAGGTTGAGCTCCTCATCGTCGACGGCGTAGAGGAGGGCTCCTTGGCCCCGACCACTCGAAGGTGGCGGCATGCTGCCGGAGTGCGGGGCATTGCCCATCAAGCGCGAGGGTATCAGACCTCGTTCTCCTGCACCACGCGCTCAAGCCGAGGCAATCTGGTTGCCTGCATCACGCCCAGCGAAGGACAGCCAGGCACGCGACACAGCGGGAGGGCCGGCAGAGGTGGGCGCCGCTTCGCCCCGGCACCCTGTCTCGCGTCGCTTCAGCGGGCCTCGCGATGCGCCGCGAGCGATCAACCTGGACCGGCAGCGGCGTTCACGATCCACTCCGGCGGCGTTCGGCGGTAAGAGATCAGGGGATGCCCGCTCGCGATGGATTGCTCGAGGTCGGCGCGCTCGTGGACGGCCGGTATCAGGTGCTCGGCCACCTCGGGAGCGGCGGCCATAGCGTCGTCTACGATGCGCGCCAGATCGTGACCACCCAGCGCGTGGCGCTCAAGCTGCTTCGGCCCGAGGTGCTGCGGCGCTCGCGCGAGTCGAGCTCCCAGGAAGCGCGCTTCGAGCGGGAGATGCAGGTCATCGCCCAGCTGAGCCACCCGAACATCGTTCGCCTGCTCGACGCCGGGCGCCTGCCCGAAGGCGAGCTCTACCTGGCGCTCGAGTACGTCGACGGCGAGACGCTGACCGCGCGCTGCCAGCGCACGAGGGGGGTCGAGCCGAACGAGGCGAAGCGGCTGATGCTGCAGGTGCTCGACGCCATCGGCTTCGCCCACGAGCGCGGCGTCGTGCACCGCGACCTCAAGCCGCACAACATCATGGTCGCCGGGTCGGGCAAGCGGACGCACGCCAAGGTGCTCGATTTCGGCATCGCCGCGCTCATCGGCGAGGCCCGCTCCGCCGACTACCGCGCGCTCACCCCCACCGGGGAGTTCAACGGGACCCCGGCCTACATGGCCCCGGAGCAGCTCGTGCAGTCCACCCCGACCACAGCGGCGGACATCTATGCATGGGGGCTCACCTTTCTCGAGTGCCTGATCGGCGCGCCCGTGATGCACGAGGCGACGATCGCCGAGGTCATCTTCCGCCAGCTGAGCCCCGAGCCGGTGCCGATCCCCCGCGCCCTCCGCGGCCACCCCCTCGGCGTGCTGCTCGAGCAAGCGACCGCCAAGTCGCCGGCGCATCGCTTCCGGTCCGCCCGCGACGCCTACGAACTGCTGGAGGAGTGCGACGTGTCGGGGATCCCGTGGCCGCTTCCGCCCGATCCTGGACACTCCGCCTCGCTGAAGGAGCGCGGCGGCGCCCTGGAGCAGCGGGCGATCGCGACGCGACCGGCGCGGCAGGTCGAGGCCGAGCAGGAGACCCAGCTCGTGCCGTCCGAGCAACCCGAGCCGCCGCCGGGCACGGTGCGCAAATCCCCCGAGCAGCAGCGGCAGGACGAGCGGCTCGGCGCCGCGCCGACGCTCGCGATCCCAGGCCGCAATGTCGCGCCCGCCGCGGCGCCGGCGAGGCCGATCCGCAACGCGTCGATCCACCTCGGCGCCTCGGGGAGCCCGCAGACGGCGCCGGCGACGAGCTTCACGTCCCGCCCCAGCGTCGCGCCCGGCACGCGGCCGATGTCCACCACCGGCCGCGGCGAGCGCCGCCAGCTCACCGTGCTGGTCTGCGGGCTCGCCGGCGCCGAGCGCATCGCGGACACGGTCGACAGCGAGGCGTTCCACGAGCTCGTCCAGATGTATCAGGCGGTGTGCGCCCAGGTGATCGGGGCGCAAGAGGGGGTCTTCCTCCGCTCCCCAGGCGAGGAGACGATCGCGTATTTCGGCCACCCCGTCGCGAGGGAGGACGACGCCCTCCGCGCCGTGCAGGCGGCGCTCGATCTGGTCGAGCACATGTCCCGCCTGAACGCGCGCGAGCTCGTGTCCACGCCGCTGTCCGTGCAGGTTGGCGTGCACACCGGGATGGTCGTCGTGGCGGACAGCGACGCCGCGCCATCGCTCGCAGGCCCGACCTTGAACGCCGCGACGCAGCTGAAGGCCCACGCGGAGCCGGGCACGGTGCTCGTGAGCCGCGCGACGCTGAAGCTCGTCGAGGGCTATTACCACGTGGACGCGCTCGGCGAGATCAGCCCGAAGGAGGCGCGCCAGCCGATCGAGGTCTTCGCGGTGCACGGGCGCACGACCGCGCGGGACCGGCTGGACGCGAGGATGCAGCACGGGCTCACGCCGCTCGTCGGGAGAGACAGCGAGCTCGACGAGATCGCGGCCCGGTGGACGCGGGCCGCGGGGGGCGCGGGCCAGGTCGTGCTGATGACCGGCGAGGCGGGGATCGGCAAGTCGCGGAGCGTGCGCGCCTTCCGCGATCGGCTGGCCGGGACGCCGCACCTGTGGCTCGAGGCGCGCTGCTCGCCGCAGCTCCAGAACAGCGCCTTCTATCCGGTGATCGAGCTGCTCAACGCGCTGCTCGCGGGCGATCGCGAGCGCGCGAGCACGCTGAGCGGCGCCGCGCCGCCGACGGAGCGCGGCGCAGCGCTCGAGCCGCGCGAAGACCGGCTCGCGCGGCTGGAGACGCTGCTCGCCGAGGCGGAGGCGGGGCCGCTCGCCGTGCCGCTGCTCGCCGCGCTGCTGTCGATCCCGACCGAGGGACGTCACCCCGTGCCGGCGCTCACCCCGCAGCGCCAGCGGCAGGAGACCATCTCCTCGCTCCTGCAGCTCTTCCTCGGGCTCGCCGATCGGCAGCCGCTCGTGCTCACGGCCGAGGACCTGCACTGGGCCGACCCGTCGACCCTGGAGCTGCTCGGCCGGCTCATCGACGAGGGGCGGCCGTCTCCGCTGCTGCTGCTCCTGACCGCGCGCCCGACGTTCGCGCCGCCGTGGCCGGTGCGTTCGCACTTCACCCAGATCTACCTCGCCCCGCTCAGCGCCGAGCGAATGCGGGCGCTCGTCCAGCAGCTGGCCGGCAAATACGCGACGAGCGGCGCGCCGGGCATGAAGGCGTCGCTGCCAGACGAGATGATCCGGACGCTCGCGGAGCGCAGCGATGGCGTCCCGCTGTTCGCCGAGGAGCTCACGCGCATGGTGGTCGAGTCAGCCGCCGCGCAAGCCGCCGCAGAGGAGTCGACCGGCGCGCCGAGCGCCGCGCGCCAGGGGGTGGGCGCGCCCGAGATCCCGACCACCCTCCAGCACTCGCTGATGTCGCGCCTCGATCGCCTGGGCCCTGCCAAGGAGGTCGCGCAGCTCGCCGCGGTGTTCGGCCGATCGTTCGGCTACGAGGCGCTCGAGCTGTGCGCGGCGGGCAGCGCGGGCGCGGAGCCGCTGCTCATGGCGTCGAGCCCCGAGCTGCTGCGCGAGGCGCTCGCGCAGCTCGTCGACGCCGAGCTGCTCTTCCAGCGGGGGCGCCCCCCGCGCTCGACGTACACGTTCAAGCACGCGCTGGTGCAGGACGCCGCCTACCAGTCGCTGCTCCGCAGCACCCGGCAGGTGTACCACGCGCGCATCGCCGCCGTCCTCGCCGAGCGCTCCACGGATACGCCGCCCGAGCTGCTCGCGCGGCATTACACCGAGGCCGCGCTGCTCGGCCCCGCGATCGCGGCGTGGCAGCGCGCGGGTGAGGCCTCGCTGTTCTCGTCCGCGCACGCCGAGGCGATCAGCCAGCTCAGCCGCGGGCTAGAGCTCCTCAAGCAGCTCCCGGAGACCAAGGAGCGGACGCGCGACGAGATCACGCTGCAGACCACGCTCGGCGTCCCGCTGATGATCACGCGCGGCTACGCCGCCCCGGAGGTCGAGGCGACGTACGCGCGCGCGCACGCGCTCTGCCGCGAGGCGGGCTCCTCGCCGCAGCTCTTCCCCGCGCTGTGGGGGCTCTGGATCTTCTTCCACGTCCGCGGAGACTACGCGCTGGCGGAGCAGCACGGCGAGCAGCTGCTCGCGCTCGCCGAGAGCACGGGCGACGCCGGCATCACGCTGGGCGCCCACCAGGCGCTCGGCGCGACGCGCTTCCTCCGAGGGCACCTCCGCGAGGCCCGCGAGCACTTCAACAAGGTGCTCGCACTCTACGATCCCGCGCGTCACCTCCCGCTCGCCTTCCTCTTCGGCCAGGACGCCGCGGCGTTCTCCCTGTCTCACCTCGCCTGGATCGCGTTCCATCTCGGCGAGCCGGAGCGCGCCAGGGCCTCGGTCGACGAGGCGATCGCGCTGTGCGAGGAGCTGAACCAGCCCGTGAGCCGCGGCTTCGTCGAGCACTTCGCGGCCGTGCTGTGCTGCCTGCTCGGCGATCTCGCGGGCGCGGAGGCGCACGCGCACGCGCTCAGCAAGCTCTCCGAGGAGGTGGGCATGCCCCACTGGGCGGCGCTCAGCCAGATCGACCTCGGCTGGGCGACGGCGGCGCGCGCGGCCGAGGGGCCGGCCGGCGAGGCGGCGCGCGCGCGGTATGCCGAGGGCGCCGCGCGCATCCGCGGAGGCCTGGCGATGCTGACGGGCGTCGGCAGCCGCGTGTCGCTCACCTACTGGCGGTCAGCGCTCATCGAGGCGGAGCTCGGCGCGGGCAACGTCGACGAGGCGAGCGCGCTGCTCGCCGACACGCTGGCCTTCGTCGAGAAGAGCGACGAACGCTACTTCGAGCCAGAGCTCTACCGTCTCGAGGGCGAGATCGCCCTCGTGCGCGGCGCGCCGACGGCCGCGGAGGCGCGGGATCGGGCCGAGGCGGCCTTCCGGCGCGGGCGCGAGATCGCGGAGGGTCAGGGCGCGCTCGGCCTTCTGGCGCAGCTCTCAGAGCGCCGCGCGGCCCGCCCCTGAGCGGAGGGCGGCGCGCTGGAAGAGAAGGAGCAGCGCGCCTCGGCGGCGCGCGAGGCGCGTCCCGCCGCGAGGCGACCGCGGGAGACGCCGCAGGAGCTCCGGAGCGCGGCGCTAGAGCTCGCCGTGCATCGGCACCCGCCAGGCGACGATCTCGGCGTGCTGCTCGCGGCTGAAGGGCCGCTCGAGGAGCCGCGTGCAGGACTGCCGTGAGCGGAACAGCTCGAGGATGTAGCCCATGCGCTCGGGCAGCGACGCCCAGTCCTCTGCGCCGCAGCCGTGCGTCGTCTGATCGTGCGCGTTGTACTCGCTCAAGAGGTCGAAGAGCTCGCGATCTTCGATGGTCGCGAGCTCAGCGCAGTGGAGCGGCAAGCCGGGCGGCGCGGGCAGGTCGTGACCGAGATCGAGGAGCTCGTCCGGCAGGCGCATGGTCATCATTTCCTTCGTGGCCAGCAGACGCCAAATCTCCTGCACCTTCTCGGCCTGCTCGCGGATCACGGACCTGAGCGCGTCGGGCAGGTGCCGTCCGGGAACGCCGATCGAGTCGCGGAGGCAGCGGACGGGCGCGTTGAGCGCCCTCGCGATGTACGGCTGGAGCCGCACCTGCTCGTGCAGCCCGACGAGCGCGTTGGCGAGGAGGACCAGCTCCGCTTTCCTGTCCTTCTCCTCCGTGAGCATCGCCTCGTGGTAGCGCGCCATGGCGCTGCGGAGCAGCCCCTGTCCGCCCTCACGAGATTGCCCTGTCTGCAGCCCGTCGAGCAGCGCGGCGAGCTGCGCGTCGCCGGGCCGCGGGCACTCTCGATAGAGGTGGATCATGCGGACGAACAGGGGTCCGAGCTCCTCGAAGACCTTGAGATTGCCGAGGGCGATGTCCGAGCTCAGCTCGCGCAAGATCCGCTCTGGGATCTCCATCAGATCGAGTCCATGACCCCACCAGGGCGTGAGCAGGTTGACGCCGCTGGCGAGCGGCGAGCGCTCGGGCTCGCCCTTGCCGCGCCCCGTCGCGATGCCGGCGCGCTGCGAGATCACCTCCCGCTCGTCCTCGTCCGAGAGGATCAGCTGCCGGAGCGCCGCCGGCACCTCCTCGTTGCGGATGAACCGCCCCGCGGTCTTCGAGGCCCACGTGGCGAAGGTGCACCAGTGAGCGTTGCGTCCGCCGAGCAGCTTCACGAGCTCCGCGGAGATCTCGTAGTAGCACTGGGTGATGAGCAGGTTGCGCAGCACCGGCTGCCGCTCCAGCGCGATGACCGCAGGCACGTGGCCGAGCAGCGAAGGCAGCTCGGACACCTCCGAGAACCGCACGCCGGAGTGCGTCCTCGCGGTGGTCCGCGTCGCGCGCTCCACGACGCCGCTTCGCGTCACCCGCAGCGCCTGCGCCTCCGCGGGCGACGAGAGAGAGGGCCGATAGACACCGTCCTGGAAATGGCCGGAGTGCTCGCTCGCCGGTGCCGCAGCCATCAGCGGCTTCACAGGGGTCGTCATTCTCCCGTGCTACCTCCAATCGTTACCAGCTGTCCATACCTGTCCATAAGTTCATGGTAAAAAAGCCGGCTGGCGCGGGGGGGTGCTGAACATGTGACGCCGGTTACACGCCGACCTGTTCAGGGGCGTTCGGGCACGTTTGGGCACGCTCGGCCGCGTTCGTCCGATTGAACAAGCGCCAGCGGCCTCACCGCTGCTGCGGTGGAGCGAGCGGCGGGAGCGTCGAGGGTGCCGCGGTCGCCACGGCGCTTCCGCCGCTTCCGCCGCGCGGCCAGGTCGTGACGCTCACCCGACGCTCTCGGCCGAAGGTCCGCGCGACCACGGCGCGCACATCGGCCGGCTCGACCTCCTCGAGCGCGCGGAGCAGCCTCGGCAGGCTGCCCGGGTCGAGCGCAGCGCGCAGCCGCAGATCGGTGATCGGCCGAGGAGACGCCGGCGGCGGCGCGACCGTCGCGCGCCGGGTGAGCTCTCTCTCGAGATCCAGCTTGAGCAAGGCCTTCGCGAGGGCCAGCTCCTTCCAGGTAGGCCCGGACGTCGCGAGCGACGCGAGCTCGGCGTCGAGGCGCTGCTCCAGCTCGGCGGCGCTGCGCGACGGCGCGGGCGTGAGCTCCACCGCCGCGACGCTCGCCTGCGCGCCGAGCGACAGGCGCCCCGTCACCTCCGACGCGAGCTGCCCCTCGGCCACGAGCGCCTTCGCGAGCCGCGCGACGCGCGGGCTGACGAGGATCTCCATCGCCACCCGGAGCGGCGCCTCGTCCGTGCCTCCCTCCGGCGGCGCGATCCAGCCATAGAGCAGCCGCGGCGCCGGCACCGCGTCCTCGATGACGATCCGCTCCTCGCGCGGATGCGGCCCGATGGGCCGCTCCGGCTCCTCGACGGCGCGCTGGAGCGAGCGCGCGAGCGCCTGCTCGACCGCCGCGCGGGAGACGTCGCCCGAGAGCGCGATCGTCGCCTGGGCCGCGGCGCGCTCGCGCCGGAGCGACTCGGTGAGCAGGAGATCGCTCGCCGCGCCTGCGTCGCCGCGCGCCCCTATCAAGGTGCCCTCCAGCGGGTGGCCGGCGGGGAACAGCGCGTCCCCGAGCGCCAGCCACGAGGGGCCGTACGGCGCCCGCTCGAGCGCGCGCCGCGAGGCCGCGCTGGCCTGCCGCCTGAGCTCGGCCACGCGCGCGTCGCTCGCCTCGCCGAGCAGCATCCTGAGCCGCGCGGCGACCAGGTCGATGCCGACGTCGAGATCCCGCGGAGGCACGGTGATCGCGACGCGCGCCTCGCTGGCGAGCGCGGGCCCCGCCGCGCCGGCGTCGCCGGCGGACCGCGCCGGGACGGCGACGACCGCGCTGATCGAGACGAGCGGCGCCGCGGGATCTTCCCGGAAGTCGACCGCGATGCCGTTCGGGAGGCGGAAGCGCTGCACCTGCTCCTGGCCGAGGCCCGCGAGGAGCCCGATCTGCTTCTCGATCGCCGCCTCGCGCCCCTTGAGGGCGCGGCGCGCGCTCGGGCCTCCGACGTCGTCGAAAGGCGACACCGGGACGAGGCGCCCGCTCCGGACGCCGAGCGGGTCGTCCTCGAAGGCAGGGCGAAAGCCGACGCCGCCGCCGACCATCACGATCGGGAGCCTCGCATCGAGCGCCTCCGGGTTGCCGAGGAGCGGCATGGGCGCCGGCGCCTGGCCGGGCGGGGTGAAGAGGGGGAGCCGGTTCCGACCGAGCGACACGGGGCGGGGCGGCAGCGACGCGCCGTCCAGCGCGAGCTCGCCGATCGCAGCGCGCTGCGGCAGCCCAGCGCTCGCGCCGTCGCCCTCGTCCTCGTCGAGCTCCTCGTGGTCGAGGTAGGCGGGGAAGAGGGCCATGGCGCGCGCGACGCGATCGGCGGGCAGCGAGATCAGGTGGTCGACACGGCCGGGCGGGACACGGTCGCGCAGGAGCTCGGGGTTGTGCTCGCGCAGCACGGCCGTCGAGATGCCCGCGGCGCGCGCGATCGTGCGGAGCCGCGTCCCCGGCGGCACCGCGACCTCGCCGAGGTCGAGCGGCGGGAGAGGCGCGACGTCGGGCAGGTCCAGCCCGAAGCGCCCGCGGTTCGCCGCGACGATCGCGAAGGCGATGATCTGCGGCACGTAGTCCGCGGTCTCCTTGGGGATGGCGCCGGCCTGCGAGAGCTCAGCGAGCCCGACGGGCCCGCGGGCCTCGGGATCGCGCGCCGCCGCGACCTTCGACAGCGCGCGGAGGACGCCCTCGTGGCCGAGGTTGTACGCCGCCAGCGCGAGGTCCCAGCGGCCGAATCGCTCGTACAGGTCGCGCAGGTGCGCGGTCGCGGCGTCCGTGGCCCGCGTGATGCCCATGCGGGCGTCGATCCACTCGGACTGCTCCAGGCCGTAGGCCTCGCCCGTCCTCGGCATGAACTGCCAGAGCCCCGCCGCGCCGGCCGGCGAGACCGCCCGCGGGTCGAAGCCGCTCTCGATCGCCGCGACCCAGAGCAGATCCTCCGGGAGGCCCGCCTCGCGGAGCGAGCGCTCGATGATCTCGCGGTACGCGCCGGCGCGCCGGAAGCGCCGCTGGAAGAGGGCGCGCCCCTCGTCGGACTGGGCGAAGAAGCGGACGAACCGCATCGTGCGGCGCGTGAGGGGCACGTCGAGGTCCGGCATCGCCAGCGTGGCCAGCACCGCCCCGTCGGGGTCCTCGAGATCGTCGTCCGCCGCGGGCTGGAACTCGTGCACGAGGAGCGCCGTGAGGGCGGGCGGCGCGTCGCCAGCGGGCGGAGGGCAGGCGTCGGCCGTCGCCGCGAGGGCGGGCGCGCGATCGAGCAGGCCGGGATCACGGAAGGCGCGGTACGCCGCCGAGAAGGACGCGCGCACCGATGGCGCCTGGCCGACGGCCGCGCCCGAGATGCAGAGCAGCGCGCCGAGCCCGGTCCACAGAGCGGCTCGCCGTGCCCAGCTCATCGACGTGGATCTTGCTCCGAAACCGCCCGCCAGCGCTACGGCAAAGCGCGGAGACAACGGCGGCGCCGTGGGTTGCTCGACATCGCCGCGCTTCCCGGTGCGTCCCGGTGCGCCCGCGGCTTCCCGCGATGTTCCAGCCCGAATTCCTCGGCGTTCTGCACCGGCGCCGCGCCCCGCGCCTGCCCGGGGCCGACGGCCCTCGCTGCGACCAGCACTAGCCGCCCGCGTCCGGGCGAGCTAGCAAGCACCGGCGATGCGCTCGTCTCCAGCCGGACCCCCTTCAGAGAAGAGCTCTCGGCTGGGCGAGGTGCTCGACTTCATGAAGCTCCTGTGGGCCGTCGATCACGGCCTGCAGTCGACGTCGAAGCGCATGGAGGCGAAGATGGGCGTGACGGGCCCGCAGCGGCTCGTCATCCGCATCGTCGGGCGCTACCCGGGGATCTCCGCCGGTCAGCTGGCCGAGATCATGCAGCTGCACCCGAGCACCCTCACGGGGGTGCTGAAGCGGCTGCAAGAGCGCGGGATCATCGAGCGCCGGGTCGACCCGAAGGACGGGCGCCGCGCGCTCCTGGGCCTCACCGCGCGCGGACGCGAGCTCGACAGCCTCCGCACCGGCACGGTGGAGGCGGCCGTGCGACAGGCGCTGAAGTCGGTGCCGCGACGCAAGCTCGACGCCGCGCAGGACGTGCTCGCGGCCGTCGCCGAGGCGCTGCAACCGCAGCAGGGCGACGAGTAGCGCCGCCGGTCGGATCCGCGCGCGCGGCGCGCGATCCAGTCAGGGCAGCGCCGATCGGAGAATGCCTGCAGGCGCGCACGGCGCTGGAGCCGCGACGCGCTGAGCGAACGGCGCTTCGCGGCCTGAAGCTCGGCGCACGCTGCGTGATCTGCGTGAAGCGCAGGGCTGGGCCGCGACCCGCAGCCCCTCCGGACATCGAACAGAGAAACGGCGGTCGTCCCGCACGGCGATCTGCGCCTCGCCGTCTCCGAGACGGAGGACGTCGCCGCGCCGGACCCGTGAATCGAGGCATTCGGTGCGATCTCCGCGCGGCGCGCGCCGCGCCGAGCGCCTCCCATCACCACGACGGGGGAACAATGAGGCACTGGGTTCTTGGCTCGATCAGCGCGGCGATCATCGCGGTGTCATGGGGCTGCGGCTCCGGAGAACGAGGCGGGCAAGCGGAGACGGGAGGCGGCGGGCACGCGGCGGGAGGCGGAGGGACCGGGAGCCATGCCGCAGCCTGCACGATCGCGGCCGAGGGCCTGAAGGTGAGCAGCGGCCGCGGGATCACGCCCTCGATCGCGTGGACCGGGGCGGGCTTCGCCATCGCGTGGCACGAGCGCGCGGCCGACGAGGGCGACATCCTCCTCGCCACGGTCGACGCGGAGGGCAACAAGCTGCGGGAAGAGGTGATCGACGACGGGCCGGGCGTCTCCAGCCACCCGAGCGTTCACCGCGACGGGCAGGGCCTGCTCGTCCTCTGGCAGGATCAGGACGGCGCGGGCAGCGTCGTGCGCGGCCGCCGCGCGACGCTGGAAGGCGTCGCCGAAGGCGCGGCCTTCGATCTGGCCAGGAGCGGAGCGGCCGAGTCCTGGCCCACCGCGGCGGCGAGCCAGGACGGGACGCTCATCGCGTGGATGGATGCGGGCGGGTCGCAGCTCGGCCACCTCGACAGCGGCGCGCTGAGCAGCTCGATGCCGCTGGATCAGGCGCAATTTCCGGCCGTCGCTTCGGACGGTGAGAGGACCGCGCTGGTCTGGAGCCAGGGCGACGCGCTCGGCTTCGCCAGGCCGGGCCAGGAGAGCGCTCCGCTCGATCCGATCGCGCACCAGGGCGTCACCGCCAAGGTGCCGCGCGTCGTGCTCGGCGGAGACGACGCCTTCCTCGTCTGGGAGGACACCCGCAGCGGCGCGGAGCAGATCCGCGCGCTCCGGATCTCCGCGCAGGACGAGGTGTCGCCCGAGGCCATCGTCTCGCACGGCGAAGACAGCGCCAACTGGCCGGCGCTCGCGTGGACAGGGCACGGCCTTGCCGTCGCGTACTACCAGTTCCGCGACGGTCCCCCGGGGGTCTTCGTCACGCTGCTGAGCCGGGACCTCGATCCCATGGGCGACGAGATCGAGGCGAGCGGCGGCGCGACCGCCCGGTACCCGGCGCTGGCCTGGACAGGCCAGGAGCTCGGTATCGCCTACACGGAGCAAGACCAGGGCATCCGGCTCTCGCGCGCCAGTTGCCCCTAGCTCCGCCCGCCCACGCGGCGCGATCCTCCGCGCCAGTTGCCCCTAGCTCCGCCCGCACGGGCGGCGCGCGGGGACGCGGCCAGGCCGCCCGCGACGGCGCGAGGTCGTCGCTCGCAGCAGCGCAGCCCGATCGCCCGCGGCGATGCGCCCGCGTCGCCTGACGCGGCCCCGGATCGAACCCTGCAACCGCCCTCGGCGTGGCCGTCCTCCCCTGCGCCTTTGCGATCCTAATCTGCACAGCCGTGCTCGGCGCCTACGCCGTGCGCGTCGCGCGCCGCGGCCGACCCGCGATGCCGCGGCTCGGCGCCTCTCCTGGGAGCGCGCTGCTCCCCAGGCCGGTGGTCGAGGCCTTCTACTGGTCGTTCCACGCCCCGGCACGCGCGCTCGTGCGCCTCGGCGTCTCGCCGGACGCGCTCACCTACCTCTCGCTCGGCCTGTCGCTCGCCTGCGCGCCGCTGCTCGCGGCCGGCCGCTTCCGGTCCGGCGCCGCGCTGCTCATCGCCGGCGCCGTCCTCGACGCGCTCGACGGCATGGTGGCGCGCGAAGGCGGCAGGGCGTCGCGCGCCGGCGCGGTGCTCGACTCGTGCCTCGACCGCCTGTCCGACGCCGCGCCGCTCATCGGCCTCGCCGTCTTCTACCGAGAGCACCCCGCGGCGCTGGCGATCCCGCTCGTCGCGATGGTCGCCTCGTCGCTCGTGAGCTACGCGCGTGCCAAGGCCGACGCCTACCGGGTCTCGCTGCCCGACGGGCTGATGCGCCGGCACGAGCGGCTCGCCTACCTCGTCGCGGCGCTCGTCTTCGGTCCGGCCGTGCCGACCACGCGGCTGACCGGCGCCCTCCCCTTCCCGATCACGCTCGCCTGTCTCGCCCTCGTGGGAGGCGTCGGCCTCGCCGCGGGGCTGCGGCTCGTGCAGCGCACGCGCGCCGCCCTCGCGGCGGCCGACGCGGCGGCGCCGCGCGAGCCGAGGACGACCGCGCGCTCCGGTGGAGAGCACCCGCGCCTGCTCCGCGGCGGAAAGGCCACGAGCGCGCCGCTGTGATGCCGGCCAGGCCGGCGCGGCTCAGGCGGGCGGCGCCTTGCCGCCGCTCGCCGAGGCGTCGGGCTCCCAGAGGAGCTCCGGCGTGCCGAGGAGCGCGGCCGCCCAGCGGCTCCAGACGAAGAGCGCGTCGCTCAGGCGGTTCAGGTAGCGGACCGCGTGCGGATCGGCGTGGCCGGCCTGGGCGAGGCGCACGCAGCAGCGCTCCGCCCGGCGGCACACCGTCCGCGCCACGTGGAGGTCCGTGTTGAGCCGCGAGCCGCCGGGGAGGACGAACGAGCGCAGCGGCGGCAGCTCGACCTGGCAGCGGTCCATCTCGGCCTCGAGGAGATCGATCTCGGCCTGCGTCACGCGCGGCTGCTTCGGGTGGACGTCCTCCGGGAGCGTCGCGAGGATCGACCCGAGGTTGAAGAGCTCGTGCTGGACGCGGAGCAGCGTGCGCCCGAGCTCCACGAGGCGCTGGGCGCCCTCGCTCGGCGCCCCCGGGAGCAGCTCGATCAACGTCTGCCGGGCGGCGCCTACGAGCGCGTTGAGCTCGTCGACGGTGCCGTAGGTCTCGATCCGCTCGTCGTCCTTCGGGACGAGCTGCCCGCCGACGAGCCGGGTCAGCCCGCCGTCCCCCTGCCGCGTGTAGACGCGGTTGATCGTGATCTTCGGCGCCTTGAAGACGCGCGCGCCGCCGCTCTCCCCGGCGTCCGGCGCCTGGGCACCCGTCCCGCGCGTATCGTCGTCGCTCACGGGGAGCTCACGTAAGGCCTCAGCGCACGAGGGTCAAGAAACGCCGCCGGAGGCGATGTTGACGATCCTCCGGGGGAAGTGGAACAGTCCTGTCCCTATGCGCTCAGCAGGGCCGCTGCTCCGTCATCCCGTCTCCATCGCCCTCGTCCTCGCCGCGATCCCCGTCGCGGCCGGCTGCGCCGCCGAGCCGGCCGCGCGACCGGCGCCGAAGCCCGCCGTCACGGCGGAGATGGCGCGCATCGCGGAGAGCCAGCGCCGCGTCGACGAGGCGAGCCGCGCGCTGTCCGACAAGCGGTACGCCGACGCCCGCGGGCTGCTCGACAAGGCGAGCGGGCTCGGCGTCGACTCGCACCGGTTCCAGATCGGCGAGCTGCGCGAGAAGGTCGACAGGCGCGAGGCGAAGGTCTGGGCCAACGACGCCGCCGAGCTGCTCGACCAGAAGGAGTGCGAGGCCGCGTTCCACGAGCTGTCGGCGCGGATCGACGAGCTGAAGAGCGAGGCGTTCACCCACGAGGTCCGGCGGCTCGTGGCGTCGCAGGCCGCGGCGTGCGCGAGCAGGAAGGTCGACGACGCGACCATCGCCGGCAAGCTCGCGGAGGCGCGCGCGTTCCTCGCGGCCCCGCCGACGAGGGCGGTCCTCGGCGACGCCGCCACGGACCGGCTCACCGCGGAGCTCGACGCCACCATCGCCGAGGTCCTCTATGGGCAGGTCGAGGCGGACGTCTCGGCCGGACGCTGGGCGAGCGTGGTCGAGAAGATCGACGCCGCCGTGAAGCGTGGAGACACCTCCGAGGAGCAAGGGCGCGCGATCCTCGGGCGGGTCCGCGCGGCCGCGGCGCCACGGCTGGCCGAGCTCGCCGGCAGGGCGCTCGGCACCCAGGACGCGGCAGCCACGCTCGAACAGCTCGACGCCACCATCGCGCTCCTGCGCTGGGAGGCGCCCGCGCCCGACGCGGCCGAGCTGCCAGGGAGCGGCGCGCTGCCCGAGCTGCTCGCGCGGAAGCGCGCCGCCCTCGCGGCGTGGGTCGAGGCGCGGAAGGTCCGGATGAAGCCCATGAAGAAGCCGGAAAAGCGCTGGTCTCACGGCACCGTCGCGGTCTCGCCCGCGTCGGACAGCGACGGCGAGCCGACGCGCAGCCTCCTGCCCTCGACGCCCGTGTGGGTCATCGGCCAGACCAAGGATCGCGCGCTGGTGACCGAGGTCGACCCCGGCACGGCCGTGGTCACGGCGGCGTTCGACGTCGCGATCGGGTGGGTGCCGCTGCCGCGCCTCGCCCAGGAGCCGACCGTCGACTGGCTGCCGCCGAACGACCAGCTGAAGGGCGAGCGCGTGTGGGGCCCGCTCCGCGAGAAGCAGCCGACGCTCGAGCTCGGCGTGGTGAGCGACGTCCAGGGAGCCGATATCACCGTCCGGCGGCTCGCCGACGACGCCGAGATCAAGCTGCCGCGCAAGCAGCTCCGCAGCGGGCGCCTCGCCCCGGGCACCAAGGTGCTCGCGCTCTGCAAGTCGGAGAACGAGCCAGCGACGATCATCGACGTGCCGCCCGCAGGTCGCGTCGCGCGCATCGAGTGCGAGGGGGGCATGCAGAAGGAGGAGCCCCTCGCCTCGCTCCGATCGCGGCCCGATCTCTTGCCCCGCAGCCGCTAGCTCCGCCCCGGCGGAGCCCAGCCCTCCGGCCGCCGCCGAGCGGCTGGCTGCGCCGCGCCGGCAGGCCGAGCCGACGCGCCTCGCCCCTGCCGACAGGCGCGGCGCTCGCTCTGCCCGCGTGGCCACAATTCTCGACCGCCGGCCGTCCGTCGTTGACTCGTAGCGCCGGGCACCTAAGTCTCTCCATCCCTGAGGAGCCACGATGCCTACGACCTATAGCGACCTCATCTCCGACGTCCGCAAGTCCATCCGCGAGCTCTCGCTGACTGAGCTCAAGCGCCGCCTCGACGACAAGGTCCCGATGGTGCTCCTGGATGTGCGTGAGAAGGAGGAGTACCGCGCCGGCTTCATCCCGGGCGCGATCTCGATCCCGCGAGGCTTTCTGGAGATCCAAGTCGAGCAGAAGCTGCCGGACAAGTCGGCCCACATCGTGGCCTATTGCGCCGGCGGCACGCGCTCGGCGCTCGCCGCGAAGACGCTCCAGGAGCTCGGCTACACCAACGTGGAGAGCGCCAACCCGGGCTTCTCCCGCTGGAAGGACATGGCCTACCCGGTCGAGATGCCGCCCAACCTCACGGACGCGCAACGGGATCGGTACTCCCGGCACCTGCTCCTGCCCGAGGTCGGCGAGGCGGGGCAGGCCAAGCTGCTCGCCTCCAAGGTGCTCCTGCTGGGCGCCGGCGGCCTCGGTAGCCCGGCGGCCCTCTACCTGGCCGCCGCCGGCGTGGGGACGCTCGGCCTCGTCGACGCCGACGTCGTCGACCACTCGAACCTCCAGCGGCAGATCCTCCACGCGACCTCGCGCGTGGGCCAGCCCAAGGTCGACAGCGCCGAGACCGCGATCCGCGACCTGAACCCCGACGTGAAGGTCGTGAAGTTCCAGGAGCGCGTCGACAGCGGCAACGTCGACCGCATCTTCGAGCAGTTCGACATCATCGTCGACGGGTGCGACAATTTCCCGACGCGCTACCTCGTGAACGACGCCTCGGTCTTCAAGAAGAAGCCGGTCGTGCACGGCTCGATCTTCCGCTTCGAGGGCCAGGTGACGACGTTCATGCCGGGCGTCGGCCCCTGCTACCGGTGCCTCTACCCCGAGCCGCCGCCCGCCCACCTCGCGCCGAGCTGCCAGGAAGCGGGCGTGCTCGGGATCCTGCCGGGGATCATCGGCATCATCCAGGCGACCGAGGCGGTCAAGCTGATCCTCGGCAAGGGGGCGCCCCTCATCGGCCGGCTCCTCACCTACGACTCGCTGCGGATGAAGTTCGGCGAGCTCAAGCTGCGCCGCGACAAGAACTGCCCCGTCTGCGGCGAGTCGCCGACCATCACGAGCTACATCGACTACGAAGGCTTCTGCGCGCTCGGCTGAGCGGACGCGCCACGCGCGGCGCGCTCGACGACGAGCGCCCGCGCGGCGGGGCGTGCACGACGACGACCAGGACCACGTCCACGACGACGAGCGCCCGCGCCGCGCGGCCGGGCGCTCCGCTGTGTCACGAGGGGTACTGGAGCACCGTGGCCTTCTCGGGCCGCTCGATCGCCTCCACGCGGCTCGTCACGATCTGCCGCTCCATTCCGTCGTGATCCATCTGGGTGAAATAGATGGGGCTGCCGACGCGCGCGTTCTGCGGCTCCGGGATCACGACGCCGTTCGGGTTGATCCGAACCGCGCCCTGGAGCTTCAGGTGCAGCGCGAGGTGGGCTGGCCTGAACTTGCGCGCGGCCCGATCGCGGACCGCGACGCAGATGTCGTCGCGGACGTGATACTCCGTGTTGCGGGTGATGAAGACCCGGTGCTTGCGGCGGTCCGTGCCGGTGTAGTCCATACTCGCTCCTTCGCGCCCTTCGGCGCGGCGCCCATCGTGGCAAGGCGCGCCGCGCGTGGCCAAATTCGTCGCGGCCGCGCGGCCCCCGGCGTCCCGCACGAAATCAGGTGCCGCAGCAACTTTGTGCGAATCTCCGCGCGCTTTTGGGACGCAGCGCGCAGCGGTGCCACGATCGCGATCGCCATGTCGCGCAGCGAGCGTCTACCCGGTCCCGGTCTGGCGAAGGTCCAGCGTCCACCGCTCCTCCAGCGGAGGCACATCGAGCTCGTGACCTGCTCGGCGGGGCGCCTCCACGCGCTGTTCGACAGCGCCGACGTGCTGAGCGAGGGCAGCACCCGCGACGAGGGGGGCGCGCTCGTCTACTACGGGTCGACCAGCCTGCACGTCGCGCTGCCGCCGGACGCGCCGCTGGCGGCGCGGCTCGATCGGGCGCTCGCGCTCGACCCTCACCTCAGGCTGCGGGCGCTCCGCGTGGCGCACCGAGAAGCCGCCGCGCGCGCGGGGGGCCCGCTCGGGCCGATGCAGGCCGAGATCCGCTGCGGCTTCGCGCCGCACGCCGCGGCGGTCTCGTTCGCGCTGACCGTGGACGTCACGGCGCGCGTGCTGATAACGACGGACAGGACGGCGCGCGCGTGACGGCGATGCAAGGACCTTCCCGACGAGACCGCGACCGCGGGCCGTGCCCCCTTGACGCGCGTGTCCACGTGGAGAACGGGAGCACTCCGGCGCGAGGCGGGGTACGCTCCCCACGACGCGCTCTGCCTCCGCCGATCCTCGGCGCGGAGCCGGTGACGCTGCGATGAGCAAGAAGGACCGTTCCGCCTCCGGAAATTCCGACAAGGTGATCCACGTCGTGTTCGGCCCTGGTGGCGGGCGGGTGTCGCAGCCCCCGCCTGCGCCGCGGGCGGACGCGACAGAGGCGCCGCTCCCTGCGCCGGGCGCCCGCGAGCCGGTCACCGACATGTTCACCGGCACCGAGGTCGCGCGGCTGCTCGGCATCTCGCCCGGGCGACTGCGCTCGCTCGATCGCGCCGGCATCGCGGCGCCGAGCGGCCGGCGGCGGGGGCGGCGCGCGTACACCTTCTCGGACCTGATCGCGCTGCGCGCCGCGCGCGACCTGATCGCCCGCAAGGTGCGCCTGCGCGACGTCGCGCGGGCGATCGACAACATCCGAACCGCGCTCCCCAAGGTGACGCGCCCCCTCGCCGAGCTCCGCGTCGCCTTCGACGGCAAGGCGGTCGTGGTCCGGGGCGCGTCGGGCGCGTTCGAGCCGCTCACGGGGCAGATGGTGCTCGACTTCGAGGTGAAGGAGCTGCGCGACGACGTCGTGCGGGTGCTCCGCCCGAAGGTGGCTCGGGAGCGCGCGCGCACGGCCTACGAGCTCTACATGCAGGCCAGCCAGCTCGATGAGGATCCGGCGACGATGGACGAGGCCGAGGCGCTCTACCGTCGCGCGCTCGAGATCGACCCGTGGCTGGCCATCGCCTACACGAACCTCGGCAACATCTGCTTCCGGCGCAACGCCGAGGAGCAGGCGGAGGCGCTCTACATGAAGGCGCTCGATCTCGACGCGGCCCAGCCGGAGGCGCAGTACAACCTCGGCTACGTGATGCTCGAGCGCGGCCAGGCGGCCGATGCAATCCGCTATTTCCAGGGCGCGATCGGGAGCGATCCGCGCTTCGCGGACGCCTATTACAACCTCGCGATGGCCTACGAGCAGATCGGCGATCCGACGAAGGCGCGCCCGTGCTGGCGCAGGTACCTCGAGATCGAGCCGACCGGCACGTGGGCCGAGATCGCGCGCAGGCACCTCTGAGGCGGGCGCCGCGGGCGTCGCCGACGCGCCCGCGACGTGGCAGGTCTTGGCGGTCGGAACCAGCGAGTGAGCGCGAGAGGTTGCTAGAGCGCGCTCCAATTCAGGAGAGGTGAACGAGATGAGCGACGTGGGATCGGCCCGGCGGGCCAAGGACGAGCTCAAGGCCAAGATCAGCGGCGAGCCGTGGTGTGTCGGCATCGGGGTCGAGCGGGAGGACGGGGTGGGCTTCATCGTCCGCGTCAGCATCCGGTCCGGAGGAGCCGACGCGGCGCGCGCGGTCATCCCGGAGCGCATCGGCGGCGTGCTGATCAAGGTGATCGAGAACGACCCCTGAGCACGGCCGATCCGCGGTCTTCAAATATCGCCAGGCCGCGCAAACCGTGTAAGCTGCGCGCCTCGTGAACGAGCGCAATCTCTCCCGCCGACTTTCCACGAGCATCGTTGATGCGTTGAAGGCGCACGGGCACATCCTCGTGGCCAGGGGCGGCGCGACGGCGCTCGCGCGCGAGCTGGAGGACAAGATGGCTGCGGACATCGCGGCCATCACGCCCCGGCTCGAGCCGTGGGCCCTCGTCGACGGAGAGCCCACGACCACGTTCGGCACCGACGAGATCGACGACCAGGTCGAGGAGCTCGTGGCGAGCCTCACGAGCACGTTGATGGAGTCCGAGCACGTCGAGGACATCTTCACCGAGGACAACGTGATCAAGCGGGATGTCTTCCGCGTGATGCGCGACGCGCTGCTCGGGCCGCGTCCCGAGCTCGGCCTCGAGGACGACGGCCCTGTGCACGTGCGCCTGGACACGCTCGGGTACGTCGCCTCGACGGTCGGCAAGCGCGCGCCGGCGCAGGTGCTGCGCGAGTCGCTGACGCGCGCGGCCCAGAGCGCCGGCGGCAAGCTGACGGGCTACGATCCCGAGCTCCGCGAGGCGACATTCTCGCTCGAGAGCAGCGACCCCGACGCGCGGCTCGAGATCGAGGAGGCGGTGGCCGACGAGCTCTCCGATCTCGTCGAGGCGAAGGTGGTGACGCTCCCGGTGATGGAGCGCCGCTTCGAGCTGCAGCGCAAGATCGAGGCCGGCGCGCGCGGCGGTCTGCGCCAGCGGATCGACTCCATCGCCTCGAGGATGCTGCGCGAGGGCGGCTGTGCCGCGTCATGGGAGCTCGCGGGCGATCGGGTCCTCAAGCTCAAGCTCACGCCGCTGTCCGAGCAAGATGCGCTCGAGGTCGACAGTCACATGACCGACTTCAAGCGTGAGATAGCGGTGGTGCTCGGCGAACCGCTCGACGAGCTCGACGTTGCCCGGAAGCCGGCCGCCGCTCCCCTGCGCAACGACGCCCCGCCGTCGCGACGCCGCGAGCCTGCTCCGGTGGCGGTGGAGGAAGCGAGCGAAGACCTCGACGACGAGAGCGAGGACGAGGACGAGGACGAGGACGAGGACGAAGACCTCGACGACGAGGACGAGAGCGAGGCGCTCGACGAGGAGGACGAAGACCTCGACGACGAGGAGGACGAAGACCTCGACGAGGAGGAGGAAGAAGACCTCGACGACGAGGACGAGGACCTCGACGAGGAGGAGGCGCCCTCCAAGAAGGCCGCTCCGCGGGAGAAGCCCCGCAAGCCGGCCGAGCCGGCGACGGAGCAGCCCGCGGCGAGCAAGCCCAGGGCCGTGGCGGTCCGAGGCGCGAAGAAGGAGCCGGCGAAGAAGCCGGCGGCCGCGACCAAGAAGGCGAGCGCGCCGGCGGAGAAGGCGGCGACCGGGAAGGCCGCGGCGCCGGCCTCCGTGAAGAAGGCGGCGAAGGCGCCCGCCAAGAAGGCGGCGAAGGCGCCCGCCAAGAAGGCGGCGAAGGCACCCGCCAAGAAGGCGGCGGCGAAGAAGCGCTGATCGCGCTCAGCGGGCGCGGTTGCGGTAGACCAGGATCACCGGCACGCCATCGGGTCCGGCGATGTGATCCGGGCTCGTGGTCCCGAACGCGACCCACGCCTGATACGCCTGCCCCAGCATGTGCTTCTCGTGGTGGTAGAGGGCGAAGTCCGCGCCCGCGACCGCCCCCACGCCACGGATGTCCTCTCGCAGGCGCCCGTCGCGCAGCAACATCTCCCACGCCGGGCCAGCGGTGTCGTGGATGTACACCGTCCCTCGGGGTGGGACGTGCTCGTTGAGGTACGCGACGACCGCGCCCGTGGTGTACCCCCAGAACGTGCGGTTCAGCCCGAGGTTCGCCGCGCCGGGCGCGCCGCCGACCAGCGGCGTGTAGCTCGAGAGCGCCCACGGGTGCGCGTGCAGCGTCTCGGCGATGGGCGCCGCGACCACCGCCGCCCCGAGCAGCGCCGGGACCAGCGGGCCGCGCGCGGCGAAGCTGGTCCGCGCGCCGGATCCGCGCCGGGCGAGCAGCAGCGCGCGTAGACCGACGCGCGCGCGCCGCACGGCGGCGGAGAACGCGGCGCCGGCGAACAGGGCGATGAACGGGTAGGCCGTCATCCAGTGCTTCGTGCCGCCGAAGATCGGCGTGCTCGGGGAGAGCCAGGCGCCGTACACCGCGGCGATGGCGAGGAACCAGAGGAGCGCCGTGCCGCCAGGATCGTCCGCGGGCGGGCGGAGCCGCGCGGCGAGCGCCCGCTCCGCGGCGAGCGCGAGCCTCCCGCCTTCGGGGGCGAGCCGCGCCGCCGCGCACGCGAGCGGATAGAGGAGGCGCTCGCGCGCTGCCGCGCAGAGCCCCGCGGCGAAGAGGCCCAGCGTCACGACGGGGACCGTCGCCGCCGTCATCACGGGCGCGTAGGCCCTCGGCATCGGAGGCGTCCAGTAGTTCCGGCCGAGGAACTCCATGTTGTAGTACTCGTGGTTCAGGTGAAACGACGCGTACTCGCGGAGGCGCGGGAGCGTGTCGCGCCAGATCCACGGCCAGAGCGCGTAGAAGACGAGAGGGCCGATCGTCGCCATCGCGGCGAGCGCGGCCAGAGGTCGCCGGACGCCTCCGGGCCGCGCAGGCGACGCCGCGGCGGCGGCCGCGGGCGCCGCCCTCGCCGCGATCGCGCGCGCGACGATCCGGTCCCTGAGCGCCATGCCGACGGCGTGCGAGACGCAGACGATCGGCAAGAACCAGGAGTTGTGCTTCGTGTCGAGCGCGAGGCCGAAGGCGACCCCGGTGAGCACGGGCCACAGCGCCCCGCCGTCCCGCAGCGAGCGCCAGTAGGCGTAGGCGCACAGGGCCCAGACCGTCACGATCGGCGCGTCGAAGCACGCGAGGTGCGCCTGGTAGAAGTACCGCGGCAGCATCGCGAAGAGCACGGCCGCGGACGCGCCGGCGAGCCGATCGCGCGCCTGTGTGCCCCAGAGGTACACGAGCGCCACCCCCACGCCCGACAGGACCATCGCGGGGAACCTGTAGCTCGTGCCCTCCATGGCGAAGAGCCCGAGCCGCTTCTGCAGGACGAGGTTGGAGAGCGCGAAGAGCGACTTGATGAGGCCGGGGTGCTCGTGGTTCACCGACCAGGCGGCGTCGACGCTCCGCGGATCGAGCGCCGCGCGCGGCGCCTCGAGGAGCGCCTGGAACCACGCGCCGTAGCGGTTCGCGGCGAAGAAGTAGAAGCCCTCGTCGCGCGCATAGCCGAGATCACCCGCGGTCGCGAGCAGCAGGGCGACGTACGCCGCCGCGAACGCGAGCGCGATCAGGCCGTCGGCGGGCGCGAGGGGTGCCGAGCGCTTCATCGGGTGTCCGCCTCGAAGCAGTAGTGGCGGTGCGTGAAGTCGGCGGATCTCACGGCGAACTCCACCTCCGCCTCGGCCGCGCCCGCGTGGGCGGCGAGCGGGAGCTCGAACGCCGCCCACCCGTCGCCGTCGGCGTGCGTCGCCTCGCCCACGGTCTCGCCGTTCACGCGCACGGACAGCGTGACCGGCGCGCCCCGCCGCTCCCGCTCGATCATCCAGTACATGCCCGCGTGCCCTCGGATCACCGAGCCGAGCGGGACGCCACGGAAGCGCGTGACGATCTCGCCGTCCCTCGGCGGGTGGGACCAGATGCACCGGCGAGGGCGGAACTCCTCGTCCGCGATCACCGTGACGCCCACGTTGAAGAACGGGCCGCCGGGGCACTCGAAGCGCTCGGCGGAGAACGTCGGGTTCCCGCCAAGCCCGCCGGCGACGATCCGCGCGCGCGGGTTCCAGCGGCACGCGGCCGGAGGATCCGTGACGCGCACGTCGGCCGACGCCGGCGCGACGTTGTCGACGAAGTCGTAGACGACGCGCGCGGGCGACGGGTTCACGAGGCGCCGGAGCACGAAGGGGCCGCGCTCCTGCCGCGCCTCCTCGCGGAAGCCCGCGAGCTCCTCGGCGCGCTGGCCGAGGACGCTGATCTCGACCGCGGCCGCGTAGCGGCTCTCGTCGGGCCGGGCGGCGTCGCGCAAAGGCATCAGCTCGTCCCCGAGCGCGCGGCGCGCGGCCGGATCGGCCCATCCAGGCGCGACGACCACGAGGTCCCCCGGCTGCTTCATCGCCGCGAGGGGCGCCCCCACCTCGCGCCAGGCGTCGAAATCAGGAGCGCTTTCGCTGAAGTACACGTGCGCCACGAGCTCTCCGAGGCCGAGCGCCGGCAGGCCGAGGAGGGCGAGCAGGCCGAGGGCGCGGCGCCGGCCGCGCGCGCTCGCCGCCTCGCCCGCGGGCGGGGCCGTCTCATGGAGCTGCGCCGAGGTCACGCCGTCCTCCGGGCGAGCCGATCGGCGCGTGCCGCCGGCAAGAGCAGCGCGGAGACGGCGATCACCGGCTCGGGCCTGTAGCACGACGGTGCGAGCGCGGCGCGGCGGATGAGGTCCATCACGTCGGTAGCCCTACACGATGGAAATCGCGGAGGAAATGCGACGGATGGCTCCTGCCCCGCGGCCGGTTTTCTGGCGGTGTGGAGCTTAAACGTCCCTGGCGCCGGCGTTATGTTGGTTACCCCACAAAACCATGTCGTACCGTTCCCGCCAGCCCGCCGAGGTCGGCCATGTCGACCTCCCCCGCACGCGCGCCGCCCGTGGATCGAACTCCCGAGCCCCGACGCCGGTGGATGTCCAGGCGCGACTGCGCACTGTGCTCACCCATGCGCCGCTCGCGCTCTTCTCCTTCGACGAGCGCGGGATCATCACCCTCTTCGAGGGGCGCGGGCTCGAAGCCCTGGGGCTGAAGCCTGGCGAGCGCGTGGGCCGCTCCGTGTTCCACGTGTTCGCCGCCTACCCGTGCGTCACCGAGAACGCGCGCCATGCCCTCGAGGGACGAGCGGTGACGACCGTCGGGCAGATGCCGGAAGGCTGGTTGGAGGCTCGCTACATCCCGCTGCGGGACCCGGCCGGCAAGGTCACTGGCGCCCTCGCCACGTGCATCGATATCACCGCACGACAGCGGGCGCTGGACGCGCTCGACCAGCAGCAAGCGGTGCTGAAATACGTCATCGCCAATGTGCCACACGCCATCTTCTGGAAAGATCGCCAGGGCCGCTTTCTCGGAGGAAACCAGAACTTCCTCAACGACACCCACACAAGGGTCCTGGAGAACCTGGTGGGCAAGACCGATTTCGACGTCTGGGGCATGGGGGAGGACGCGGCCGCTTTCGTGAAGATCGACCGCGAGGTCATGGAGCGAGGCGTCCCGATGCTCGACATCGAGGAGCCCCTGCTCCGCCCGGACGGCCAGCGGCGGGTCCTGCTCACCAGCAAGGTGCCCATCCGCGACGAGAGCGGCGAGGTGACGGGGCTGCTCGGGATCTACGCCGACATCACCGAGCGCAAGCAGATGGAGCTCGACCTGCACAAGGCCAAGGAGGCCGCGGACGCCGCTGCCAGCGCCAAGGGAGAGTTCCTCACGATGATGAGCCACGAGCTGCGGACGCCGCTGTCGCTGATCCTCGGGCCGCTCGAGTCGCTGCTGTCGAGCCCGGACGAGCCGCTGTCGCCGAAGGTGCGGACGCACCTGGAGCGCATTCAGCGCAGCGGGCGGCGGCTGCACCGGCTTGTCGACGACGTGCTCGACTACCAGAAGATCGAGGCCGGCAAGATGGTGCTCGACTGGGAGGCGGTCGACGTGACGACGCTCGTCGCCGACCTGGTGGAAGAAGCTCGGCCAGCGGCGGAGCGGGGCCGCCTGCAGCTCGCGCTAGAGGTCGACCCCGCGCTGGACACGGTCCCCCTCGATCGGCGCAAATTCGAGAAGATCGCGCTCAACCTGCTGGGCAACGCGCTCAAGTTCACCCCGCCGGGGGGTCGGATTGCGGTCGGGTTGCGGCCGCGCGACGGCGTCTTCGAGCTCTGCGTCGAGGACACCGGTCCTGGCATCCCGTCGGACAAGATGCACCTCTTGTTCCAGAGGTTTCAGCAGATCGACGCGTCGATGACGCGCAAACACGAAGGGACCGGGATCGGGCTGTCGCTGGTCAAAGAGCTCACGGAGCTGATGGGCGGCACCCTCGGCGTGGAGAGCGAGCCCGGCGCTGGCTCTCGCTTCTTCGTGCGGCTGCCGCGCGCTGCGGCCCCTCGGATCGCGCCGCCGCCCCTTGGCTCGCCGGTGCGGACGAGCGCGAATGGAACGCGCGCCGGCGCGGGCGATTTCGCCCAGTCCGAGCTGCGCACCACGAGCGCGAGCGGCGCCGGGGTGCGGCGGACCGAGCCCGCGCCGCGCCTGCTCGTGGTGGAAGACAACCCGGACATGCGGTCCTACATCGAGGACATCTTGCTGGCCGAGTACGAGATCGCGCTCGCGACCAACGGCCGCGAGGCGCTCGAATCGGTCAAAGCAAGCCGGCCCGACGTCATCGTATCGGACGTGATGATGCCGGAAATGGACGGCTTCGAGCTGGTCCGGCAGCTCAAGCGGGAGCCCGACCTCCGCTCTATCCCGATCATTCTCCTGACGGCCAGGGCGAGCCGCGCCGAGACGGTGGGGGGGCTGGAGGTCGGCGCCGATGACTACCTGGTCAAGCCGTTCGATCCGCTGGAGCTCAAGGCGCGGGTCCGCGCGGCCGAGCGCCTGCACCGCGCCTACCAGGAGCTCGAGGCGAAGAACGGCGAGCTCGCGACGGCCCTGAAGAGGCTCTCGGAGACGCAGGAAGAGCTCGTCCAGGCCGGCAAGATGGCGGCGATCGGAACCCTGGTCGCGGGGCTGTCGCACGAGCTGAACAACCCGGTCGCCATCATCCTGATGAACGCCCAGCTCGTCCTCAAGCGGCAGCGCGACGGCCACGGGATGCCCGATGAGCGCCTGCTGCTCAAGGTCCTGCGCACCATCGAGCAGCAGGCCCACCGCTGTTCAGACCTCACGCGAGCGCTGCTCGATTACTCGCGCGGCAAGACGATCGGCCGGGAGACGTGCGACATGTCCACCGCGCTCCGCCGCGCGTACGAGCTCTCCACGCCGCGGGCGCGCGAGCGCGCCGTCCACCTCAAGGTGAACAGCTCCACCGCGGCGCCGCTGCCCACCGTGCTCGTGAATCCGGCGCAGCTGGACTCCGCCTTGCTCAACGTGATCGGCAATGCGATCGATGCGACCCCGCGCGGCGGCACCGTCGAGGTCGAGGCTCACCCCCTCCCCTGCAGGGACATCGAGGGCGTGCAGATCGAGGTGCACGACACCGGCTGCGGTATCCTCCCCGAACACCTGGACCGCCTGTTCGAGCCCTTCTTCACCACCAAGCCGCCGGGAAAGGGGACCGGCCTCGGGCTCTCGCTGACGCATCGGTTCATCCAGGAAAACGGCGGCGACATCCGCGTCGAGAGCGAGCTCGGCGCGGGGACGACGATCCGCATGTGGCTGCCCGCGTCTCACGCGCGAGGCCCCGATGGGGACACGACGTGAACGACCAGCCGAGCGAGCCCCCGGGCAGCAGGCCGCGGGTCCTGGTGATCGACGATGAGCCGGCGATCCGAGAGGCACTGGATACGGTCCTGTCCTTCGAGGGGTACGACGTCGCTACCGCGGCGACAGGCGAAGCGGCGCTCGAGCAGGTCAAGGGCGAGCCGTTCGATCTGGTGATCACCGACCTGCGGATGCCAGGCATGGGCGGCGATGAGACCCTGGCCGCCCTGAAACGGCTCCACCCGAACCTGCCGGTCATCGTGGTGACGGCGCACGCTTCCGACGCGGCCGCCGCGCGCTGCTCGAAGGAGGGAGCGCTCTGGATCGTCCGCAAGCCCGTCGATCTCGAGGATCTGCTGCGGCTGGTCAGGGCTGCGGTCCGCTGAGCGCGCGCGGCAGGCAGCGCGCGGCTCGGCATGGATGCCAGCGCGGAGCCCAGGGGGACGACCCGCTACAGCTCGATCGCGTAGACGACGCTGCCGAGCGGCATGCGCTGCATGCGCTCCTCGATCACGCTGCGGAGCGCCTTCCAGGCGCCGGCCTTCTCGACGTACGTCTCGCGGAGGCGCAGCGCGCCGGCCTTGTCGCCGCGCGCCTTGATCCCGAGCACCGTCCTCGCGAGCGCCTCCGCCGCGGCGGGCAGCTTGTCCGACTGGATGGAGAAGCACCCCTTGTCCGCGCCGTTCGCCGCGGTCTCGCCGCAGTGGAAGCCGATCGCTCCTGCGTCGAGCAGGCTGCCGAGCTGGATCGCGGCGAGGTGACCATACGGCCGCGGCTCGCCGCCCGCTGTGTACATGCCCTGCCCCGCCTGCCCGAGCGCCCAGATCACGTCCCTCACCTCGGACATGCGGGCGAGCGCCGGATCGAGGACACCCTTCTGCGCGAGCCAGCTGGTGAAGAAGAGCGCGCCCGTCTGGGCCTTGAGCTCCTCGAGCATCACGGCGAGCGGCCCGCCGAAGAGCTCGTCGTCGGTCTTGCCCTGCACCTTGTAGCCCTGCGCCGGGCCCAGGTTGTGGGCCGCCTCGTGCAGCACCGTCCCGAGCGCGGCCACGGGGCGCTCGAGGGAGACGCTCTCCATCGTGGTCTTGCAGAGGAGCGAGGCGGCGGCCTCCCGGAGCGCGGCGCGGCTGTCGTCGTCCTGCAGGAGGTTCACCATGACCACGGTGCGGCCGCGGCCTTCGGTCGCGACCGGTCCCCAGTTCGGCAGGCTCTGCCCTGACGTCCCGCCGGTCGCGGCGCGCGACTCGCCGGCGTTCAAGAGGACGTCGATGAAGTCGGGCAGGTGGAAAGCGACCCTGCGCGCCCTGTACGGCGCGCCCGCGAGGCTCGCGAAGGCCGTCTCCATGTCGGACTTCACCGGATCGAGCTTCTTCTGCCAGGTCAGCGACTCCTGGTTGATCCGCGCGAAGCTCACGTGGAAGCCCGCCTTGCGGCTGCACGGCTCCCAGTAGGTCTCGTCCGGCCCCACGCGCAGGTACCACGCCGAGTTCTCGGCGTTCATCTTCGCCCAGGGCTCGTCCGCGACCTCCCAGCGGTTGTCGAGGAACGCCTGCGACGCCGCGAGCAGGTAGGCCTTGAAGGCGGCCTCGCTCGGGCTCTGGATCGCCTCGGCCGCCGCCTTGAGCTCCCGGCTCACCGCCTCCATCTCGGGCTTGTAGGCCTCGCTGTAAGGCACGGCCTTGAGGGCGCCGCGCTCCTCGACCACCACGGTGAAGGGAGAGAGGAGCGCCTTCTGATCCGGGCGCGCCTCGAGCGCGGCGCAGAACTTCTTGTCCTGCTGGAGGCGCGCCGGATAGACGCCGGTGACGCGGGGCGGCCTGCTCGGCAGCGCGCTGCAGCTCGGATCGTCGCGCGTCCTGGGTTGCTGGCACCAGGGCCCCTGGTTGCGCCAGAACAACGCCCGGCTGGCGGGGTCGTCGGCCGGGATCTTGTCGGCCATGCCGGCGGAGCCGAGCTGCTTCGCGTGGATCTGCTCGATGAGCTCGGCCACCTTGAGCAGGTGGCCGACGATGGCGCGGTCCTCGGCGGGCGCGCCGCGGAAGTCGGACCGGAGGAGCGAGGGGCGCCCGGCCGCGAGCTCCGCGAGGACGGCATCGCGGCGGCGCACCTCGGCCTCGTCGAGGCCAGCGCGCAGGTGGCCCTCGGCCTTGACCTTGGTCATCGCGGCATACGCCGACGTGAACGCCGGGGTGAAGGCCCCGGAGGCGACCCAGGTCGGCGCCGGGGTGTGGCGCCAGAGGGCGGAGACCTCGTCGGGGTCGACGGCGCCCGAGCCGTTGCGGTCGGCGATCCAGAACAGCGGGAGATCGAGCTCCACGGCGATGCGGTTGAGCTCGAGCCGGGGGATCTGATCGAAGCGCGGGGCCTGGGGCGCGACCTGGGTGGGCGTGGGCGCAGGTGGCGCGGCCGGCGGCGGCTCGGCCGGCAGAGGGGGGTGCGGAGCCGAGCAGGCGGCGCCCGCGGCGAGGGCGGCGAGCCCGGCGAGCCCGGCGAGGGCGCCGAGCGGGGCGCGGCGGGACGGCGGGATCGGGAGGGAGATCTTCATGGCTGCAGCTCCGAGGGGCCTTTGACCTGCGAGGCGCGCGGGGCGGCCGGGAGGCCAGCGAGAGCGAGGAGGCGCGCCGCGAGAGCGCCCGGCGCCGTGGTCGCGCCGCGAGAACGCCTCCCCGCGCGATCGGCCGCCGGACTGCCAGACGCGCAGGAGCGTAGATCAATGGCGCCCGGAGAGGGGGTGTTTCTACGCGCGGGTAGGAAGGAGCGTTGTCCGGCGGCGCGGGAGCGGCCTCATGCGGAGGGACGGACGCCCGCCGCCCTGGGCAGCCGCTGCCCGAAGACGCCTGCCAGGAGCTCCCCTGCCCCGTAGTAACAGAGATAGCCGGCCAGCACGAACTTGAGAGGCACCGCCGACGCGGGCAAGAACAGCAGGACGAGGCCGGCGAGCGTCGAGCCAGCGCCCACGACGAAAAGCCACCTCGACTCCACCATTCCCTTGAGCACGATCGACGCCGCGACGCGCAGCGCGCCGGAGATGAACGCAAAGAACCCCACGAGGACCACGAACATCTCGACCACGTGACCGCGACGAAGCACGACGAGGCCTAGAAGGAGGCTCGCCACGCCGCGCACGCGGGAGAGGAGGCGTCGGATGGGCGGCTCCCGCAACGCACCGACGAGCGACAGGGCGCCATCGACGAGCGCGTAGGCAGCGAAGGCCAGGACGAGCAGGCGCCACCCCGCGGAGGACCCCTGACCGACGGAGATCGTCAGTGCGCCGGCGCCCACGGAGAGCGCGAGGGCGCCTTGCGCGATGAGGATCCATCGGGAGCGCTCCGGGCGCGTCGGCTTTGGGAAGATCGTCCTCGCGGCGGAGAGGGCCGCGGCGACCGGGCTCTTCGTCGCCGAACGTGCGCGATCGGGCTTCGCATCCGGGAGCACGAGGGGCATCCCGCGCTCGACGGCGCGACCGTCTTTCCACTCCAGATAGCGGACATGTCCGTCCGGAGAGATGCGAAGGAACGAGTTGAGAGGCCCGGCCCATGAACCGCTGTTGAAATACCAGTCACCGATAGAGCCTGCCTTGTGGGTGTGCCCGAGGACAGCCACGTCGTATGCGCCCGTGTCGAGCTCCGCGCGGACCCCGACCACGTGCTCGCCGAGCCGGTCCGGGTTCTGCGCCGGCGTCAATGCCCCGCTGGGGGACGGGTCCCCCTCGGTCACGCGCTGGCTCATCGTCGCCAGGGTGCGTTTCCAGATCGTCAGTATCGAGTCGCCGAATCGCTCGAGGACGTCCTCCACGCTCTCGCCGCCCTTGAGGAGAGGAGAGCCGTTCTCGTCCTCGGCGACGCCGGCGAGGATGGAGAACATGCGGCCGAAGCCAGGCTCGTCCCCGGCGTTGAACGGATCGGTCTCGTGCCCGTGGCAGAAGTGGAACCGCTTGCCGCCGAGCTCCCGGGTGAACGGCGCGCGCATGCACGCGAAGAAGGGGTGCTTGAGGAGGTCCGTCTCGATGAAGTGCACGAGATCGACGTCATGGTTGCCGGGCACGTAGACGAGCCTCAGCGCGGCGAGCTGGTCGAGGAGCGCCCGCCGCTTCACGAACAGGAGGCTGAGGTTCATCTGCCAGAGCTCGAAGAGGTCGCCGAGGATGAAGAGCTCGCCCCCCTCGCTGCCCACGTGGTCGAGGAATGCACGCAGCTGCGACGTCTTCTTGCCAGCCTCGAAGTTGTCGCGCGCGCCGCCGTCACCGATGTGCAGATCGCTGATGACGAAGATATCCCTGGCTGCGCCATCCATTGCCCTGCTCCAGGGTGGAGCGATCTCGCCATGAGCAGCGGCCGCGTCCCCCACCCCGCGCGCGTCGCAAGCCGCGTGCCGCGACGATTCGCAGGAGGGCGAGCGCCGGGCGAGCGGACGGCTCGGCCGGCATCGACGCGCCCGCCGGCTCGCCGCCGCTCGGCGTGCGCGAGCGCCCCCGGGCGGTCACTCGCACAGGGCGGTAACGACGAGGACGTCGACTTCTGTTCGTGAGGCGGGCTGTCAGGACCCGTTCTGGTGTTCCGCGCCGCGCCGCACGGGCGCTTTCGGCCGCGCGCGGCGCGGTAGGCTACGCGCCGCTCACGGCGGCAACGCGACGGCGGGTTGCGAGACGGCGCCGTGGTTGCCGTCCTCGCCCGCGTCCTCGCCGCCGCCCGCTTCTGCCTCGACCTCTTCGCTCACGTCGTCGACAGCGGTGCTCGACACGCGCGACAGGAGCTTCGGGGTCACCTCCTCGAACGCATCGCCGTGGAAGTAATACCCGATCTTCCGGAGGTCGGCGTAGCGACGGACCAGGAGGGTCCAGAGCCGGTCGCGCATCGTCTCGGCCTCGCCGCGCTGCTTTGCCGCGGGCCGGCGGGCCCCCTCGGGGGTGAGGGTGTCGAGCAGCCACTCGCTCGCTTCCCGCAGCTGCTCGAACTCCTCCTGGCTGAAAGGGTGCTTTCCGCGGAGCGCGACCGCGTGCTCCTCGTAGAGATGGGCCAGCGCCATCCCGTCGCTGGCGAGATCGTACTTGCCGCTGCCGGCGCGGATCTCGGCCACGACGTCCTTCGGCAAGAGCCCCCGCTTGGCCAGGGTCTCGGCGAGCGTGAGCATCGGCTCGCGCAGCTCGATCACGACCTTCAGCTTGGCCTCGATCTCACCGGAGCTGGCCGGCTTCGCCGTGACGCGCGTGGCGGCGAAGACCAGGGCCCGGCCGAGGTCCGGCAGCGCGAGCACGTCGTCGAGCGGCAGCTCGGGCAGCGCTCGCCGGATCCGCGCGGGATCCGCGCAGGCGGCCTGGACGCCGCGCTTCACGTTGGCGAAGGCGATCCGCACATCCGCCCGACAGACCTCGACGTCGCGGTCCGGGAGCGCCATGGCCTGCGGGGCAAAGCGCTTGTAGCAGGCGTGGTAGGTTGTCTTTGCCGTGGGAGTCGCCGTCGGCGCCTTCCCGGTGTGTGCTTGTTGGGTCTTGGCTTTGGCCATCTTGGGAACCTACGTCCAGGCGAGCGCGACGGTAGGCCACAGCAGCGCCGGATGTGTGCTCGGAGGAGCGCAGGATCTCGACGTTAGGGGGATGGGGCTGCGAGGCGAGGCGCAACCCGTGGCCGCGGAGCCCGGCGCGGGTGTGGATGGGGTCACGTAGTGTCATTTCGCAGGCCGATCTGTAAACGGTTGGACACACGTAGTGTCATTTCGCAGGCCGATCTGTAAACGGCGGGACACACGTAGTGTCACGCGGCAGGCCCTGCGGCCTACCATCGGACATGCGTAGCGTCGGCCGGTACGAGGCTGCTGAGGCGGAATCGTCCATGTCGCCTCCGCTGGCGCGCCGTCCGGCATCCGAGATGAGCAGCGGGTGGCGCTACGGCGCAGGGAGCCGGCGCAGCGCGAGCCGGCGCAGGTGAGCGCGGAGAGCCGGCGAGGGCGGGACGGCGTGGGCGTCGAGGCCGGTGAAGGCGGCGCGCTGGAGGCGGCAGGAGGCGCAGAGCGCGAGGTGCGCGGCGATGGCGGCCGGCGGGGGCAGGCCGAGGGCCTGCGTCGCCTGCGCGCCGAGGAGCGGATCGGTGCAGGCGGGCGGCGCCGGATAGGGCGACGGGTTCATGACGGCGCCTCCTCGGCGAGCGCCTCGCGCAGCTTGGCGAGGGCGCGGTGGCGGAGCTGGCGCACGTAGTTCGGGGTGATGCCGAGAGCGAGAGCGATCTCGGGGCCGTCACGATCGTCGAGATCCATGGAAACGACCTCCTGCTCCAGCGGATTGCAAGCGCGCTCCAGGAGCGAGGCGAGCCTCTCGGCGGTTTCGCGCTGAAGCAGCGCGGCGAGGGCGCCCTCGTCGAGGGAGAGCTCACGGTCGTCTGGCGGACCGGCGGCTGCCTCGCGCGAGCCTGCGGCCAGGAGGTGCGCAGCCTTGTTGCGCAAGGTGCCGAAGAGGAAGCCGGGGACGTTCACGGGCTCGTGGGCGAGCACGGCCTCTGCCTTCTGGAACAGGACGAGGAAGGCTTCCTGCACGGCGTCGGCGGCGTCGGCGGGCTGGAGTTGCAGCCGTCGTCGCGCATAGCCGTTGAGCTTGGCGGCGTGGCGATCGAAGAGAGCGTCGAAGGCCGCGGCGTCGCCCCGGACGAGGGCGGCGAGCAGGGCCTCGTCGCTGTCGGCGAGGCTCGGAGGACGGCCGCGCAGGTCGCCTGAGGGCGCCCAGCCCAACGCGCGCAGGCGCCCGAAGATGAGCGAGCAGAGCGGTGCGAGATCGGTCACGTCGGCAGGAGCCGAGCGCATGGCAGCGCGGGCGAGGAGGTCGGTGAGGGGCACGGGTGGAAAGAAGTTAGCCTGGTGGGCCCTGCATCAGGGCGCGGAACTGCTGCAGAATCGGGTGGCTCGGTACCTGCTCGGCGAGGACCTGAAGGGCATGTCGGAGGAGGCCGCCGGCCTCATCCCGCTGGCCGAGGCGGAACAGCAACATTGCGAGCGCCACCTCGGTCTCGGCCGAGTGGTACTGGTCGAGCGTACCGAAGCACTTCGTCTCGATGGCCAGAACGCGGCGATGGTGCGCCGCTGCTTGCTCGAGCTCCCCCTCAGCCTCCAGCACGCAGCCCAGCTCGTGCAGCGACGCCGCCACCTCCGGGTGCTCCTCCGTGCCGTGCACCTTGGCCTGGATCGTCAGCGAGTGCTCGAGCGCCTTTCGCGCTCCCGCAAGGTCGCCCTGCGCCCTCAGCACGCCCCCAAGCGCGTGCAGCGACGCCGCCACGGAGGGGTGCTCCTCCGTCGGGGTGCTCCTCGGTACCGTGCACCTTGGCATCGATCGCCAGTGAGTGCTCGAGCGCCTTTCGCGCTCCCGCAAGGTCGCCCTGCGCCCTCAGCACGCCGCCCAGCTCGTACAGTGACGCAGCCACGTCGGGGTGCTCCTCCGTGCCTTGCACCTTGGCATCGATCGCCAGTGAGCGCTCGAGCGCCTTTCGCGCTCCCGCAAGGTCGCCCTGCGCCATCAGCACGCCACCCAGCGCGTGCAGCGACGCCGCCACGGAGGGGTGCTCCTCCGTGCCGTGCGCACGGACTAGAAGGACATGGCCCTGCCGAATGCGATCCGCAGCGCGAGATGGAGGCCGCCCCGCTGTGAACTCGGCGTAGCCGAGCCATTGAAGCCCGAACGGCGACTCCGGTAACGCCGCCACATGGCGCTCGGCCAGCCGGAGGTTATGGGCGTAGAGGCCCGCATTGTAGAGCGCTGCGTCGATGCGGCGCGCGAGGAGCTCCGCGCGCGCCACATGCCTGCCCCGCAGCGCATGCTCCCACGCCGCCTCGGTGCGCTCGATCCAGACGATGCCCGAAGCCGCCTTCGCGGCCAGCACCTCCCAGACCTCCGCCGCCGCTTCATGCCACCGCGCCGCATCGGCCACATCGAACCTAGGCTCCACGAGCGGGCTCACCCGGTACGCGCGCGCCGTCGAGCTCACCCACCTCCAGCAGCCCCCAGCTCGCCAGCACGTCCAGGTCCCGGTCGACGTCGACCGCGAGCCCCTCAGCGAGCGTTACGAAGGCTTCCCTCGGCACCGCGGCCTCGAAGACGCGCGCCCGCTTCACGAACTCGAGCGCCGGCTCACCGCAGGCGGCGCGGGCCTGCTCGCAGGCCATATGGCGCAAGAACAGACGCGCGAGCTCGGTGTGCTTCTCCTCGCTCGCCTCGTCGCCCGGCGCCCAGACCGGCAGCGCCGCCGACGCGCTAGCAGCGACGGCGGCGAGCTCCTCGTCCGGCTTGCCCGCAAGCAGCGCGCGCGCCCACGCGAGGACACGCGCATTGCGCCCCAGCCGCTCGGCGAGGTCGTGCCAGCTCTTGAGCGACACGCTCGCGAGCTCGTTCGACGCCTGCCCCCGCATCCAGAGCTTTCTCACCGCAGCGCTGTCGAGCGCGCCGAGCGGCACGCAGGCGAGCGCCCTGTCGTTCGCCCCCGGGACCCGGAACTCGGCTGTCGACGTGATCAAGAGCTTCGGCTTGCCGGTCGTGCAGGTGGGCAGGAGCGCCTCGAGCAGCGCGGCCGCCTCGGGCTTCACGAGCCAGGGGCCGCCCGTGCTTGGATCGAGGTTCTGCTCGAAGTCGTCGAGCACGATGACCACACGTCGCCTGCGCCAGTGCTCCATCACGCGCCGCACGCGCTGGAGCACGCTCTCCTCGGCGCGCGCGAGCATGTCCTCGGCGGCCTGGTCTGCTCCGCCAGCTCGGGCGGCCTGCTGGAACGCCTCGAGCACACCGCGCTCGTCGATCGCGCCATGCAGGACCAGCACACCGAGCTCCGGCGTGTGCTGCTTGGCGCGCTCGATCGTCCGGCCCACCGCGCACGACTTGCCGACGCCCTTCATCCCGAAGACACACGCGCCCGCCACGTCGCGCGCCCCGCCCTTCTGCAGGTCTTGCCCGCGCAGGAGCACGCGAAGCAGCCGCTGCACGAGCCGCCGCCGGCCCACGAAGCCCATCTTGAGCACGCGCATGTGGCTGCCCAGGAACTTGTAGATCTCGTCGCGATCAACGCGCTCGCTGAGTGGCTCGGCGCCATCGTCGATGCGGAACCCAGCCGCCGAGCCGCTGACGAGGTGCAGCGTCCCCCAGGCATGGGACGGCGCGGACGCGCCCTCCTCGGTGCGTCGCATCCGCTCGCGCGCGACCTGCGCGGCCTCGACCGGGGTCTTGCCGGTGCCGATCTGCTCGTACACAGCCGACGCCGCCAGCGTGGCGAGATCGTCGCGGACCGGACGCGTCCAGCCGAGCACGTTGGGAGCGCCCCCTGACACGAGCTCCGCCGCGAAGCTCGCGACCGAGCCGCGGACCTCGGCGCTGTGGCAACACGACACCATCACGAGCTCCGGCACGACCTTCGCGCGCTCCAGCGCGTCGAGGAGCTCCGCACCGCAGGCGAGACGAGGCGCTTGCCGCCGAACGCGTCCTCCATGACGAGCCGCGGTCCGTCGTGCGTCAGCACCCCGTGGCCGCTCAGGTGCACAACGTCGAAGCGCTCGACGAGTAGCGCGGCGCGGAGGTCCTCCAACGTGCCCTCCTCGACGACGCGCAGGCGGGCGCGGCGGCGCTCGGCCAAGGGCGCGATCGCGGCGAGCAGCTCCTCTTCTTCCCGCTCGAAGTCGAGCTCGGGCGGCGCGTCGTGGGGAGAGAACGCCATGAACAGGATGCGCAGGCCGCCGCTGTCCAGCACGCGCGGCGCGGCGAGATCCTGGGGCCCGAGCTGCAGCACGACCGTGAGCGGCGGCGCGCCACGGCGGCGCGTCTCCGCGAACGGCAGGAGCTCCCACCGCATCCACGTGGCGGGGTGCGCGCGCAGCGCGCCGCGGTCGTCGCTCCGCGCGCGCACGACGAGATCGAGCCGGCGGCGCTCGGCCTCCGCCCTCGCCATGCGCTGCGCGAGGGCGCGCTCGGGGCCGTCGAGCAGCTCGAAGAGGGCGGCGCTCAGCGCGGTGCGGGTGCTGACGATCGCGGCGCTCTGCCCCGCGCTCTCCGCGCGACTCACCGCGTCGGCCAGACGTAGGAGGCGCTCGATCTCGTCGCGGCGGAGGATCTTGTTCCTGGCACCAGGCACCTCGGTCCAGCTCAGGATCAAGTCGCCACCCGAATCCAGCTGAAGGTCGACCATCGCGGGCAGCAGCGCAGCCATGTGGGGCACCGTACGTGACGAGAATCGAGGGGCCAAGGGCGCGGTCATGAGGGTCCTTTCATCGGGTCCACCTGCTCATCCCGCGAGCAGGCGCGGGCGTTACAGCCGCCCGCGCGTTTCTGGATCGAGCGCCGTGGCTCCCCGCTCCTGGACGCGGGCGTACCTGCGGATGGCCCCGCGCCCGCGACGAGGGCTCAGGTCCTCGACGCCGACCTCACCATCGGCCCGCAAGGCAACGACGTTCGGAGCAAGCCGCTCATCCAGCCGATCGCTGGGAGCTCATCACCACTACAACCGAGTCACCCCTCTGCCTCCGTCGCGACCTGGGTGAGCGGATCCCGGTACACCTCGTCCACCGACAGCACGCACCCGATCGCCTCGAGGTGCGCGCCCTCTCCAGCGCGGGCCTCCCGGAGCGTCCAGGAGTCGTCCTCGTTGCGATGAAATACCTCGATGCGCTGCTCGTGCTGCGAGACGAGCACGTACTCCCTGAGCGAGGGGATCCGCCGGTAGTGCGCGAACTTCTCGCCTCGGTCGTACGCCTCCGTGCTGTCGGAGAGGACCTCGACCAGGACGATCGGGTTGAGCGCTGCGTCCTTGTCCTCGAGATCGCGCTCGAGCCTCCCGCAAACGACGCTGACGTCAGCGTACGTGGAGAGCCCGGTCGCCTGGACCCGGACGCGCAGATCGGAGGAGTAGACCGCGCAGGGCCGCCCGCGGAGCTGCGCCCCGAGTTCGGCGCCAACGCTCGCGCACAGGTACGCGTGCTCCGGCGTCCCGCCAGCCATCGCGAAGATCTTGCCGTTCAGGAACTGGTGCTTCGTCGGGCTCGCCCGCTCCTGATCGAGATACTCGGCGTATGTCCAGACAAGCTTGCGAGCCGGCTCGTTCATGGTCGAGGCGAGTATGCCACGCGGGCTCCTCCACGAGACAACGGAGCTGTGAGCCTCCTCCGAGGGCAGGTCGTCGCCTCCCGCCCGCTCACTTCGGCTGCGTGATCCGCAGCGACTGCTGCTCCTCGGGATTCCGGTACGCCTCGATCACGGCGTAAGCCGCCGCGGCCGCCGCCGACGCGCGGCCTGGGGCTGCTGCGGAGCCGGGGGCGCGGCGACCGCGGGGTGGCGCGGCGGCCGGGTGCGGCGCGACGTAAGAGCCGGCCGGCGCCTGGACCGGCTCGCACATGCAGCCCGCCACGGCGCGGTCCACGAGCACGAAGGCGGACATCCGCATCCCGAGCGCGTAACAGGAGCTGGCGCAGTGGGTCGGCCCGCGCTCCGCGGATACGAGCTCGAATCCCCGCGAGCTCGGGGGCTTCATGGGCCGTCCTGCCCGAGGGCGTGCCGCCGTGTTACCCTGTCGCCGTGTCTGATACGGCCGGTACCGAGATCGAGCGGTCTACCTAGGCCCTGGAGACCCTCTACGAGCACCAGGATCATGATTTCGTCATCGACACGGTCCCGCACGTGATCGCCTGGTTGCCCGACCGCGGCGAGCCGCAGGATCAGCAGCCGTTCCTGTTCCAGATGGGTGTCGTCCGCCCGAGCGGCGCCGAGCCCAGGTCCATGGAGCTCATGCTCGGTTGGAGCATGGAAGCCCTGGAGAGGCGTGACATCGCTCTGAGCTCCAAGATCGCGCGGCTGCGCTCGGGCCGCACCGTGGACCGCGAGCGCATCACGGAGAACGCGGCCTATGGGCTCGCGCTCGTCGCCATCTCGGCGCTGATGCCAGGAAGGCGGGTGATCACCATGTGCAAAGGGGAGGCGCCGGACTTCGTGCTCGACGCGACCCCGGGGGCGCTCCGCGGCGTCGAGGTCGCGGGGCGGTCGTCAGGCGGCCTTTCGGCGCTCCGTGCGGTCCGCGTGGAGAAGGGCGCCCGGTTGAATGCCAGAAACGACATCGCCGAGGTCCACCTCTCGCTCTGGTGCGCGCTCCCGCGCGTCAGCGAGCTCTACCAGGTGAAGCCATGAAAATGCACGATGGGTACCTCGCCTTGCTGGCCTCCGGGGGTAAGCGGAAGCTCAGGGCCAACTCGCTGCTGGCCTACGGAGACGAAGAGAGCCGCTTCGAGGCAGCCGTGCTGTTTCACGAGGCGGCCGACATCGAGAGACGCGCGCTCTCGCTCCTGGAGGATGTCGAGCCCGAGACCCGCCTGAGGGCAGCGGTCGAACGGTGCGCATGCCTGGTCATGGGCTTCGACGTCGTGGAGGCAGCGCGCGCCTTCCGCGAGGTGGAGGAGGCCAGCGCGGCCGTGCCTCAGGAGACCGCAGACGCGCACCGGGATCGGCTCGATCGTCTGTACTTCGCCGCGCGGCAGGATCTCACGGAGGTCCTGAGACGAGCGCCCGTACTGACCTCATCCCGTTTCCGATGGGAGGAGATCGCCGAAACGGACCGGCCGCGCGCGCGCGCCGAGCTCGATACGCTCCTTCAACGCTTCCCCGGCGAGTCGACGTTTCATCTCGTCGATGCCAGGGCAGCGCTCGACGAGCGCCGCTTCGACGATCTCGGCCAGGCCGTGCGACGGGCACACCGGCTGTGCCCGGACAACCCGCTCCTCCGGGCTTACCTGCTCCTCGTGACCGCCCAGTCCATCGCCTACCCCGGCTCCGCGACGACGCGCGAGGAGGCCGAGGCCGAGCTGGACAGGACCTATCAGGAGCTGAACCGCGAGGCCGCGGACGGCGTCGTCTATCTAGGCTTCATGACGGCGTCCCTGGCTGCGTTCCTGGCCGCATTCTACGCGGGTGAGGATGCCGCCGAGGTTCACGGCGAGCGAGCTCGCTGGGCCGCGGAGACCGGAGCGCAGCGGCGCTCGATCATCTCCGAGGACATCGGCAAGCACATCGAGGCGGCAAGGCCCCTCATCGAGCTCCTGACAACACAGCCGCAGATGCTGACGGCCATCATCGAGAGCACTCTCCGCGAAGCCCTCCTGAACAGCGACATCGGCCGAGCGTCGGGCCAAAGCCTTCAGCAGCCGAAGGGGGCCAGCCTGATCCAAGGGGTCATCTCACAGGCCTCGCGGTGGCTGACGCCGAGCGCAGAGCTCGCGGAGCTCTCGGAGCTCGCGCTCGCGGCCTAGGCGCGCCGCCGGACGCGCGAGCTCCCCCTCGGGACTACGCAGCTCACCTCGGCCGCACGGCCCGCCGCCGGACCGGCCATCGCGACGGGCCCTCGCTATCGCTCTCCTCATCGCGATCCCCGCGGCCCTATCCTCGGCGCCATGCCCACGATCCAGAGCACCGCCGAGATCGACGCCGCCTCCGACGAGCTCTTCGCGCTGTCCCAGGACTACGCTCTCCGGCTCGAGTGGGACCCGTTCCTCCGCGAGATGCGCTACCGCGACGGCGCGACCGAGCCCGCCGTCGGCGTGCGGGTGTGGGTGCGGGCGAAGAACGGGCTGTCCATGGAGGCCCGTTACATCACCCTGAACCCGCCGGAGCAGGTGGCGATCACCATGGTCGATGGGCCGCGGATCTTCCGCCAGTTCTCTGGCGCATGGCTCTTCAAGGCGCTGTCGCCGCAGCAGACCCGCGTCACGTTCCGCTACAACTTCACCGCGCGCCCGCAGGCCCTCGCCCCGGTGCTGGAGCCGGTGATGGCGGCCGTGCTGAGGCGCGACATCGTGCAGCGCCTCGCCGGGCTCAAGCAGAGCGCCGAGACGACGGACATCCTTCAGCGGCTGCCGAGGCGCGACCCGGCAGCCGTCTGACGCGCGGCAAGGCCGCGCCGCAGGAGCTCAGCGCGAGCCGCGCTCCGTGGACCCGCTCACCGCGAGGCCGCGCGCGTCCGGCGACGAGCGCCCGCGAGCGCGAGCCCGAGCCCCGCGAGCGCGAAGGCGAGTCCGCCGCCCTGCCGCCCCTCGCCGCCGATCCGGCACCCGCTGCCGCTGTCGTCCTCTGCGTCTGGCGCGGACGCCGCGCCGCCGCCGCCCCCACCCGCGCCGCCCCCACCCGCGCCGCCCCCACCCGCGCCGCCCGCGTCGGGGCCGGGCGGCACCGCGCAGGCGTGTGCCTCGAGGTCGCAGGCCTCGCCGTCATCGCAGTCCGCATCGCTCACGCACGCGACGCACGCCGGCGTCCCCTCCACGAGGGCGCAGCGCGGCGCCTGCGCGCTGCACGGGCTGCACGAAGGCCCGCAGAAGGCGTCGACGACGCACGGCGCACACAGCGCGGCGTCGTTGCAGTAGGAGCCCGCCTCGCAGCCGGTGTTTCCGCTCTGGCCGATGAACTCGCGGCCGCACTGCGCACAGGCGTCCTCGTCCGACGCGGAGGCGTCGCCCGCCACGCTCCGATGGAACGCCGCCGGCTCGAGGAGCGTGAAGCCGGACTCGGCGAGGTTCGGGCTGCCGACCTGGCCGGCCTTGAGCTGAAAATCCTGGAACTCGCCTACCAGAAGCGACACCTCGAGCTCTGAATGCTCGACGATCGCGGCATAGAGGATCTCGACGGGGTACAGGCCCTGCTCGGCGAATGTGACGGTATTCGACATTCGCCAGCTGGGTGCGCCGAGCGCGGGTGGCTGCACCAGCACCGGATAGGCGGCCTGCGCCGAGTCGTAGATCACGAGGGCCACGGCGTCGTCGGCGTAAATGCCAAAGTGGACAGGCTGCTCGACGTAGCCGGGCGGCACGGCCAGGTACCCGCGCAGGCGCATGCCGAACGCCACGTCGGGCTCGTTCGCGACGAAGTCGCACCCTCCTGCCGGGCAGTCGGAGACAGCGTCCAGAAAATCGCCGAAGCTCGCCTCGCTCCCGGCGTCGTACTTGTTCGAGAGATCGAGCGGTGTGCGCACCACGGAGCTCACGAGTTCTTCCTGCCCCGCGTCGAAGAACGTGCTCATCTTCTCGATGAATCCCGCCGTGTCGCTCGTCGGAACCCAGAAGTCGACATCTGGCGCGGACGATGGCCTTTGCGCGCCGCACAGGCCCGTACCTGCCTCGGCGGGGAGCGGAGCTACAGGACCTCCTTCGATGATCACTGGCTCGGCGTTCGCGGAGCCCGGTGCTCCCAGCGCCGTGGAGAGGGCGAGCACGAAAGAGATCGTCAGCTTGGGACGTCGGTGGAACATGGTCGCTCCTGGCAAGGAAAACGGCGCAACTACGCGGCCGCTCGCATGCGACCCGCGATTCACGGCACGTCACGTTATCCCGCGCTCGCAACGCGGAGCCCAGAAATCCCCTTCGCGGGCACGATCCTGACAGCGAGCAGCGGAGTGTCCGCCCGCGGCGCTCCGTTCGTCGCCGGCGCGCGCGGGGCGCGCCCTCATCCGCCTAGCCGCGCGAGCGCCTCCCGCGACGCTCCGGCCCCGGGGTGGCGCAGGCGCGCCCGCAGCGCCGCCGCCTCGGCGAGCAGCTCCCGCCCTCGCGCGCGCTCCTCGCCGCGCGCCGCCGCCGCGCGCGCCACGCCCGCCCAGTGCAGCGCGTCCGCCCTCGCCCACGCGTCCTCACCCGCCCACGCCACCGACGAGTCGGCGAGCGCCGTCGCGGACGCCGCCGCCCCCGCGCCGCGCGCGAGCGCGCACCGCGCGGCGACGACCGCGAGCCGGGCGCGGAACGGGCCGAACCCGCACGCCTCCGCGACATGCAGCCCCTCCAGCGCCTGCCGCGCGCCGTCGTCGAGCCGGCCGGCGGCGAGCGCGATCCGCGCCGCGAGCTCGTGGCACCGCAGCGCGACCTCCACCTCGCCCGTCGCGGCAGCCCAGCGGCGCGCCTCGACGAGGTGCGCCTCGGCCGACGCGACGTCGCCGTCGCCGCCCTCGCCTCCGTCCAGCAGCGCGAGGCCGAGCAGCGTGTGGCCGTGCGCGACGTGCCCCTCCCATCCCCTCCGCCTGCACTCGGCGATGTTCCGCTCCGTGGCCTCGCGCGCCTCGTCGCGGCGCCCGAGCGCGAGCGCGTGCTCCGCCTCCCAGAGCGCGCGGCGCGCCACCGGCGCGTCGCCCAGCTCCCGCAGGCGCGCGAAGCGCTCGCCCGCCGCGTCGACCTCGCCGAGGTCGTGCAGCACCGCGGCGAGCAGCGCCAGCGCGCGCACGGCGTGGACCTGGTCCGCGGCGCGGCGGGCGCTCCCCGCGGCGCCGCCTGCGATCTCCGCCGACCGCTCGAGCAGGCGGCGCGCGCCGGTCAGGTCGCCCCGCAGCCGCTCCGTATACGCCAGCGTGCGCAGGCCGGTCGCGATCGGCGCCGGGTCGGCGAGCGCCCCGGCGATCTCGTTGTGCGCCTCGTAGCAGGCGCAGGCGAACGCGAGATCCCCGAGCGCGCCCGCATAGAGCCCCGCGTCGTACGCGAGCGACGCGCGCACCCGCGCGGGCAGCGAGGCCGGCATGCCGCGGGGGTCGTCGCCGCCGGCGAACGCGCGCAGGATGCGGGCGCCGCGGGCCATGTCGCCGAGCTTGAGCCCGAGGTGCGCGAAGCCGCCGAGGGCGAGCGCGTAGATGTCGTACGCCTCGCCCGCCCGCCCGGCGCCGAGCAGCTCGGTGAGGATGGCCTCGTACGCGTCGACCGCCTCGCGTTCCCGCGGCGCCCGGCGCGGCGCCTCGTCGAGGCGCGGCGGCGGCGCGGCGCTCCCCGCGGCGTGGACGCGCTCCGGCGGCACGCCGAGCAGCGACTTGAAGTGCTGCCGCACGAAGGGGTGCGTCGAGTAGCAGCGCTCGCCCGGACGCGCCGCGAACACGAGCCCCAGCCGCTCCAGCCGGGCGAGCCCGCGCGCGAGCTCCGCGGCGCCCCACCCCGCCATGGCGCCCGCGATCTCGCCGCCGGCCCGGACCAGCTGGAGCAGCGCCTCCTCGCCCGCGCCGCCGGGGAACACCGAGAGGCGCGCGAGCAGATCCCGCTCGCCCGGCGGCAGCGCGCGCGCGTAGGCCGACAGCACCGAGCTCAGGCGGCGGGCGAGGACGTCGTCCTGCTCGGCCTCGGCGAGGTGCGCCGCCTGCGCCGCGGAGAGCCGCCCCGCGTCGCCGCCGAGGAACGCGCCCACGTAGGAGCCGACGACGGCGACCGACAGCGCGTGGCCGCCCGTCGTCTCGAGCAGCGCGCCGAGGGCGCCGTCGTCGCCGCGGATGCCCCAGCGGCGCAGGAGCGACGCCGCGTCGCCCTCGCAGAGCGGCTCGGGCCGGATCGTCGCGAGCCCGCCCTCGGCCCAGGCGGACAGATCCGCGAGCTCGAAGCGCGACGTGACGAGCGCCCGCGCGCCGCCGAGCCCGGACGCGATCGCGCAGAGCAGCCGCCGGAGGAGCGCGTCGTGGAGCTCGCCGTGCGCGCGCCCTGCGCCCCCCTCGGCCTGCACGGTCTCGAGCCCGTCGAGCACGAGCAGGTGCGGCGGCCCCTGCCCCAGCGCCTCCTTCAGCCGCGCGAGCTGCTCTCCGGGCGCCGCCTGAGGCCGCGGCGCCGCCGGGCCCGAGGCGCCCGCGCCCGGCGCGAAGTAGGCCGCCGCCTGGTCGAGGAACGCCTCGGTCCTGGGGTCGTCGTAGAAGCTCCAGACGAGCACCCCGCCGGGCCGCGGGGCGTCGCCGAGCCCCTGGAGGAAGCGCTCGGCGATCGCGGTCTTGCCCGCCCCGCCGATGCCGAGGAGCGCGATCACCCGGGGGCGCGGCGGCGAGCCGTCGGCCCACGCGGCGAGCCGATCGAGGATCTCCGCGCGCCCGACGAAGTGCCGCGCTCGCTGGAGCGTGTGCGCGTGCAGCGGGCGCCACGCCGGGGCGGGCGCCTCCGCGGCCTGGCTCGCCGCACCCGCTTCCTCTGCGGCGGGATCCGCCGCCAGCGCGGCTTCGGCCTCGGCCTCGGCCTCGACGACGAGCAGCTCCGCCTCGGCGAGGCCGAGCTCGGCGCCGAGCCGCTCGATGATGCGCCGCCGGGACGGGCTCCGGACCGAGAAGCCGAGCCGCGGATCGTTGACGGCGCCCGACTCGTAGCGGCGGTAGGTCCGCACGTCGACGCCGATCGACGCGGCGACCTGCTCCTGCGTCAGGTCGAGATCGAGCCGCGCCCGCTGGAGGAGCGTGTGGTTGAAGCGGACCGCGGGCTCCGCGCCGCGGCCCGCCCTGGAGACCCGTGCCATCGGTGCGAGCGCTCGATCATCGGCGATGCGGCGCTCTCCTGTCCACCGCGCTGCCCGGTCCTGCCCGGTCCTGCCCGGGTCCCGCCCTTCCGGATCCGGTCCGCCCGGGCCCACGCTTCACGCATGAGCACCTTGCACGCCGAACGGACCGCCCAGTGCACCGACTACACCGACGATCTCCGCATCTTCACGGTGACGAACGTCCTGTCGCCCGAGGAGTGCGAGGGCTTCATCGCGCTCGCCGAGGCGCGAGGCTTCGAGCAGGCGCCGATCGGGGGCAGCGAGGTGATCAACCTCGAGGTGCGCAAGAACGGCCGCGTCATGATCGACGATCCGGACCTCGCCGCGAGCCTCTGGGAGCGGCTCGCGCGGTGGACGCCGCCGAGCTTCGGCCTCCACCGCGCCGTCGGGCTGAACGAGCGCTTCCGCTACTATCGCTACATCGAGGGCGAATATTTCAACTGGCACGGCGACGGGTCGTTCGTGCGACCCGGCGGCGAGCGGAGCCTGTTCACCGCGATGATCTACCTGAACGACGATTTCGAGGGCGGCACGACCGATTTCTGGGGCGGCCGGAGCATCGCCCCGCGGCGCGGGATGGCGCTCCTGTTCGAGCACCGCCGGCTCCACCGCGGCGCCGCCGTGACACGGGGGAGCAAGTACGTCCTCCGCAGCGACGTGATGTACCGGCGCGGGTGATGCCAGCGCCACGCGCGCGCCGGCGCTCGGCGCGTCAGCGGGGCGCCGCGGTGGCGCCGGCGCCGAGCGCCTCGGCGAGGCGCGGCAGCACCTCGCCGGCCCGGGCCTCGATCTTCAGCGCGCCGAGCTCCTCGCCGCGCGCGGAGCCGAGGTTGATCATGGCGATCGGGGTGCCTCGCTGCGCGGCGCGCAGCACGAAGCGGTAGCCCGAGAAGACCGCCAGCGACGAGCCGACGACGAGGAGCGCGTCCGCCGCGTCCACGAGCGCGAACGCCGCGTCGACGATCGGCCGGGCCACGTTCTCGCCGAAGAAGACGACGCGCGGCTTGAGCGGCCCATCGCAGCGGAGGCACGGCGGCGCACGGAAGCCCGCCACGTGCTCGGCGGGCAGGTCGGCGTCGCCGTCGGGGGCGAGGTCGGCCGCGAGGCGCAGCCAGCCGGGGTTCTGCGCGAGGAGCCGCTCCTGGAGGGCGGCGCGCCGCTCCATCGCGCCGCACGCGAGGCAGGCGACCTCGGAGAGCGTCCCGTGCAGCTCGATCACGCAGCGGCTGCCCGCGGCCTGGTGGAGGCCGTCGACGTTCTGCGTGATGAGGCCCTCGAGCTGCCCCGCCTGCTCGAGCCGCGCGAGGGCGCGGTGGGCGGGGTTCGGCTCGGCCCTGGAGAACCGCTCCCAACCGATCACGGCGCGCGCCCAGTAGCGCTGCCGGATCTCGGCCGAGCGGGAGAACTCCCGCCCCTGGATCGGGTTCCGCGCGCGGCGCCGCGTCTCGGGCCCTCGATAATCGGGGATGCCGGACTCGGTGCTGCACCCCGCGCCCGTCAGCGCCACGATCCGCTTGCCGCGCAGGAGCGCGATGAGGTCGTCGAGCGGATCGGCCGGACGCGCTTCGCTGAGCGGCATATGCCCGGGTTGTGGCCCGCCACGACGCGCACCGCCAGGCCAGCGTGTGTCGACCGCGCGGTCCGAGCTCCGCGGAACATCTCGCTTGACCGGTCGGCCGCGCGGCCATATGTAAGCACCCGTGTTGGTGCCCCTGGCTTCGCCCGGGGCTCAAAAGGGAACCCGGTGTGAGTCCGGGGCTGCCCCGCAGCGGTAAGCGAGAACGACCTCCACGACGAGCACTGGCCCTCGGGCTGGGAAGCGGTGGACCGTAGGAACCCGGCGAGAGCCGGAGCGCTCGTGAGCCCGAAGACCTGCCAACATCCTGCGCAGGGGAGACATCCAGCGCCGGTTTGACCTGGAAGCCTCGAGGGAGGCGGGTAGGTCCGAGCTGGCGCAGACTCTCGCGCCTGTCCCGGTTCCGACCCGTCCCCCGCGTCTTCCTTACACAGTCGCCCGCGGGGGCGAGGGGTCGGTCCGATGGCTCTTTATCGAAGGTTCAGCGCGTCCGCGCCTCTTCTTGGCCGGCTCCTCCGTACCTCGCGAACTCGCGCCGAGCGGGCTCGCACCGCTCCGGACGACGCGTGCAAGGAGTGGTGTTGTGCTGAGCGTTTCCGGTAGAGGGTCGGCACGACGCGCTCTCCCCATCCGCGGTCGCGATCCGTCTTGATCATGCGCGCTCCCCCGCTCTCCGCCGAGGGCTCAGCCCTCGAGCAAGGCGTGGGTGCGCTGGCTCGCGACCCCTCCTGTTGGCAGTAGAGGTGGAAAGGGAATAGGCTTTATGCGCATTTCTGCATCTTTGGTTGCCGCGACGCTCCTCCTGCTCTCGCCGTCGGCGTTCGCAGACGCCTTCGACGAGTACGGGGGCAACACGTCGTATACATTCAATCTGCCCGCCATCGCCGATGGATGGTCCACGGCGCTGGACGGGTTCCCCACGACGGCCCAGGAGATCGATGGCTACGAGCTGGCCGGACGGCTCCTCGTCGCCAACGATCAGACCCTGTATCTGCAGAAGAACTATGGGTCGAGCGTCTACGTGCCCGTCGCCACCCTGAGCGACGGGCCGATGGACCCGAGCTTCCTCGCCATCTCGCCGGACGGCAGCACGATCGCGCTCGGCGTCGGCTACGGGGCGCCGCTGCTCGTGTTCCCGAGCTCGATCCTCAGCATCACCTCGCCGCCTGACCTGCTCAGCCACGGGCAGGTGATCGAGCTCGACGTCGACTACTACGACGGGGCCTGGTACGGGAACGACGCGCTCGTCATCAACGGCGGCTACAGCGTCCAGGGTGTCTACACGAGCGGCGTCTATGCCCTCGACCTGACCGCGTCGCCCATCGTGGAGATCCCGCTGATCACGAGCATCCCGGGCGCATCCGGGGGGATCGCCGTGGACTCCGGAGGCAACCTCGTCACCGGGATCGGCTATCAGCCGTCGCCCAACCGGACCGGTGAAATCCGCATCTGGGCGGCGGCCGACATAGAGGACGCCATCGACGGCACGTCGGGCCCGTATGCGTTCGGCGGCAGCGAGGGCTCGCTCCTGGCGAGCAACGTGCTGAACGCGGCGGCGCTCGGCTTCGACGAGGACGACACGCTGCACGTGGGCGGCGGAGACGCGTTCGGCGTCGGCGGCGCGAGCGAGAACGGATACGCGGCGCTCGTCCGCGCCAGCGTGGTCACGGCCGTCCTCGGGGGCAGCCTGACGCCGGTCAACGAGGCGAGCTCGTCGCAGTACCTCGAGTTCACGCCGGACCCCTGCGAGGATGACAGCTCGACGTCGCCCATCGCGTTCGTAAGCCACACGAGCGCCCTGGCAATCGTGTGGAACCCATCGGGCGACGAGTACTCCTCCCCCGCCGGGCAGTGCTACTCGGCCGGGAGCGCCTGGGATTACTGGGAGGTCGGCGTGACGCCGAAGGTGACGCTGTACTTCCCCGACGGCGCGCCGGACTCGGACAGCGACGGCGTGCCCGACGGCGCGGACAACGCCTACCTCACGGCGAACGCGAACCAGCGCGACACCGACGGCGACGGCTTCGGGAACATCGCGGACGCGGATCTCGACAACGACGGCGACGTGGGCACGGGCGACTACACCATCCTCAGCGCCGCGATGAACACCCAGCTGGGCAACCCAGGGTACAACCAGCACGCCGACTTCAACGGCGATGGGTACGTCAACACGGCCGATTACAACATCTACCTCGCGCGAAACAACACGTCGGCGCCGTTCTATTGATGTGTGGGCGCGGGCAGCGCCGCGTCGGGCATGCTCCGATGGAGCGCGCCCCCGCCCTCGGAGGTCTCATGGTGTCTCGTATGGCGCGCGCGAGCGCGCTCCTTTCGATATTCGCGCTCATCGCCTGCGCCTCCGAGAGCTCCCCGTCCGGGAGCGGGACCGGCGGCACGGGTGGTGGAGCCGCGCAGGGGTCCGGCGGCGCTGGCGGTGAAGGCGGAGCGGGCGGAACAGGCTCCACCTCCGGAGCTGGAGAGGCCGGCGGCGCTGGAGGTGCCGGAGGCGCCGATGGTGCTGGCGGTGCCGGCAGCACCGGAGGCGCCGACGGCTCTGGCGGCTCTGGCGGCGCTGGCGGCACCGGAGGCGCTGGCAGCACCGGAGGCGTCGGTGGCGCCGCCAGCACCGGAGGCGCCGATGGCTCTGGCGGCGCTGGTGGCTCCGGAGGTGCAGATGGCGCTGGCGGCGCCGGCAGCACCGGCGGCGCCGGGGGCGCAGATGGCGCTGGCGGCTCCGGAGCCGCCGGCGGCGCAGGAGAAGGCTGCACCGGCACGGAAACGGTGTTTGTTTCCGAGGTGATCAGTTATCGCTTCGGGCCAGGCCAACCATTCGGACAGGACAAGTTCCCGGACATCGCCTTCGGTCCTCCCAAGGGTGGGGGTTGTTGCGGCGGCTCGGCCGACGTGGTGTCCCTCGGCAACGGCGGCACCGTCACCTTCGGTTTCTCTGGCAACCTCATCGTCGATGGCCCCGGGCCGGATTTCATCGTCTTCGAGAACGCATTCCAGAGCACCCCGACCACCGTGTTCGCCGAACTCGCGACCGTCGAGGTCAGCCAGGACGGCGTCGACTGGATAGCTTACCCGTGCAAGGCCACGGCGGCCCCCTATGACGACTGCGCCGGCTGGCACCCTGTGCTGGCGAACCCCGAAACGAACTCCATCGATCCCACCGATCCCGCCGTCGCGGGCGGCGATGCCTTCGACCTCACCGGCGTCCGCCTCGATTTCGTCCGCTATGTGCGGATCACGGATCGCGTGGACATGGCCGGCCCGAACGGCACCTTCGATCTCGACGCCGTGGCGATCGTGAACGCATCCTGCCAATGACCATCCACGGCAAATACGCCAATGGTACGCCGATGGAATGACAGCATGTCGATCGCCCCGCTCGTCCGGCCACCCCCAACATATCGCTTGACCTGCGCTCGGCACCGCAATATGTAGTGCCTCATGTTGGTGCCTCGGGCTTCGGCCCGGGGCTCAAAAGGGAACCCGGTGTGAATCCGGGGCTGCCCCGCAGCGGTAAGCGAGAACGATCTCCACGACGCGCACTGGCCCTCGGGCTGGGAAGCGGTGGACCGTAGGAATCCGGCGAGAGCCGGAGCGCTCGTGAGCCCGAAGACCTGCCAACATCCTGCGCTGGGGAGACATCCGGCGCCGGTTTGACCTGGAAGCCTCGAGGGAGGCGGGTAGGTCCGAGCTGGCGCAGACGCTCGCGCTTGTCCCGGTTCCGACCCCCTCCCGCGCTGTCTTCCTTTCGCCCGCGGGGGCGAGCGGTCGGTCCGATGGCTCCTCCAGAGAGCCTGGCGCACCCGCGCTCATCGGCTGGCTTCTTCGCTCTCGCGGCATCGACGCGAGCGGTCCGGGACCGCTCGGAACGAGCACGACGAGGAGGATGCCATGCTGAACGAACCGTTGGTGAAGAGCAACGGCGCGGCGCCGTTGCGCGCGCTCCACGCACTCCACGCACCCCATGCGCCCGCCATGACGAGCGCCGGCGCGGAGGAGACGCTCCCGCACACGACGATGCGGGTGAAGAAGAGGAACGGGTCGAGCGAGCCCGTGGACGTCAACAAGATCGTCCGGGCGGTGAGCCGCTCTTGCGCGGCCCTGTCCGACGTGGACGCGCTCCGCGTCGCGACAAAGACCATCAGCGGCCTCTACGACGGCGCGACGACGCGCGAGCTCGATCAGCTCTCCATCCAGACGGCGGCGTCGCTCATCGCCGATGAGCCCCAGTACGCGAAGCTCGCGGCGCGCCTGCTCGCCACGTACATCGACAAGGAAGTCCGCAATCAGGAGATCCACGCGTTCTCGCAGTCCATCGCCGTGGGGCGGCGGCTGGGCCTCATCAACGATCGGCTCCACGGCTTCGTGGCGCAGAACGCCCGCAAGCTGAACGACGCCATCGAGCCGGGGCGGGACCACGAGCTCGAGTACTTCGGCCTGCGGACCCTCTACGACCGCTACCTGCTGAAGCACCCCGAGACGCGCCTCGTCATCGAGACGCCGCAGCAGTTCTTCCTGCGCATCGCGTGCGCGCTGTCCGAGACGGCGGCGCAGGCCATCGAGCTCTACCGGCTCTTCTCGTCGCTCGATTACCTGCCGAGCTCACCGACGATGTTCAACTCCGGGACAAGCCACGAGCAGCTCTCGAGCTGCTTTCTGCTCGACTCGCCCGAGGATCACCTCGAGACCATCTACCAGCGCTACACCGACGTCGCGATGCTCTCGAAGTTCTCGGGCGGCATCGGGCTCGCCTACCACCGGGTGCGGTCGCGCGGCTCGCTCATCGAGAGCACCAACGGGCACTCCAGCGGGATCGTGCCTTGGCTCAAGACGCTCGACGCGTCCGTCGCGGCCGTGAACCAGGGCGGCAAGCGCAAGGGCGCCTGCTGCGTCTACCTCGAGCCGTGGCACGCCGACGTCGAGGAGTTCCTCTCGCTGCGCGACAACACGGGCGACGAGGCGGCGCGCACGCACAACCTGAACCTCGCGAGCTGGGTCCCGGACCTCTTCATGAAGCGGGTCGAGGCCGACGGTGAATGGAGCCTGTTCGACCCGAAGGACGTGCGCGATCTCCCCGATCTCTACGGTGAGGAGTTCGATCGCCGCTACGTCGAGGCCGAGCGGGCGGGCCTGGCCAAGAAGACGATGAAGGCCCGCGAGCTCTACGCGCGGATGATGCGCACGCTCGCGCAGACCGGCAACGGCTGGATGACGTTCAAGGACAAGTCGAACCGCGCCTGCAACCAGACGGCGCTGCCGGGCCGGATCGTCCACCTCTCGAACCTCTGCACCGAGATCCTGGAGGTGACCTCGAACGAGGAGTCGGCCGTCTGCAACCTGGGCTCGATCAACCTCGCTCGCCACACGGTCACGCTGGCGGACGGCGCGGTCGCGGTCGACTTCGAGAAGCTCGCGCGCACGGTGCGGACCGCGGTCCGCCAGCTCGACCGCGTCATCGACCTCAACTACTACCCCATCCCCTCGACGAGGCGATCGAACCTCCGCTGGCGGCCTGTCGGGCTCGGGCTCATGGGCCTGCAGGACGTGTTCTTCCAGATGCGCCTGCCCTTCGACGCCCCGGCCGCGCGTGAGCTCTCGAGGCGGATCTCGGAGGATGTGTATTACCACGCGCTCTCGACGTCCGCGGACCTCGCGGCGGAGAAGGGGCGACACCCGGCGTTCGACGAGACGCGCGCCGCGCGCGGAGAGCTCCAGTTCGACGCGTGGGACGTCGTCCCGGAGGACACGGCGCGCTGGGAGGCGCTCCGCGCGCGCGTCCGCGCCGAGGGGCTCAGGAACTCGCTGCTCGTCGCCATCGCGCCGACGGCCACCATCGCGTCGATCGCGGGCTGCTACGAGTGCATCGAGCCGCAGGTGTCCAACCTCTTCAAGCGCGAGACGCTCTCCGGGGACTTCCTGCAGATGAACCGCTACCTGGTCGCGGAGCTCAAGCGGCTCGGCGCCTGGAACGACGCGGTGCGCGCCCGGCTCAAGCTCGCGGAGGGCTCGGTCCAGGGCATGGACGAGCTGCCCGAGGAGCTCCGCGCCGTGTACCGGACGGCGTGGGAGATCCCGATGCGCTCGCTCATCGACATGGCCGCGGATCGCGGGGCCTTCATCGATCAGAGCCAGTCGCTGAACCTCTTCATCGAGAACCCCACCATCGGTCAGCTCTCGAGCATGTACTTCCACGCATGGAAGAAGGGGCTCAAGACGACGTACTACCTGCGATCGCGCCCCGCGACGCGCATCGCCAAGGCGACCGTGGAGGCGGCGCCGGACCGCACGCCCGAGGGCGGCGCCGCGCCGCGCCGCGAGGGCGGCTGGGGGCAGGCGCCGCCGGCGAAGGCGGCCGCGGACGTGGCGTGTGCGCTCGAGAACCCCGAGGCGTGCGAGGCCTGCGAGTGAGCCGCGTCAGCCGCCCCGCGCGCCTCCTGGATCCGGGCCAGTGCCTCACCCTGCGCCCGATGGCCTATCCGGCCTTCTTCGAGATGTACCGCTCCGCCATCAAGAACACATGGACCGTGGAGGAGGTCGACTTCTCCACGGACGTGGGCGACCTGCGGAAGATGACCGACGCGGAGCGGCACCTCGTGCAGCGCCTCGTCGCGTTCTTCGCCACGGGGGACTCGATCGTCGCGAACAACCTCGTCCTCAACCTGTACAGGCACATCAACGCCCCGGAGGCGCGGATGTACCTGTCGCGGCAGCTCTACGAAGAGGCGCTTCACGTCCAGTTCTATCTGACGCTCCTCGACACGTACATCCCCGATCCCGAGGACCGTCACCGCGCCTTCGCGGCGGTCGAGAACATCCCCTCGATCCGCCAGAAGGCCGATTTCTGCATGCGCTGGATCGATTCCATCGAGTCGCTCGGGCGGCTGGAGTCGCGCGCCGAGCGGCAGCGGTTCCTCCTGAACCTCATCTGCTTCGCCGCGTGCGTCGAGGGGCTCTTCTTCTTTGGCGCGTTCGCGTACGTGTACTTCCTGCGCTCACGCGGCCTGCTCCACGGGCTCGCCGCGGGGACGAGCTGGGTCTTCCGCGACGAGAGCGCGCACATGCGCTTCGCCTTCGAGGTCGTGGGCACGGCGCGGCGCGAGGAGCCCGAGCTCTTCGACGCCGGCCTCTCGCGGTCGATCCTCGACATGATGGATGAGGCGATCGCCTGCGAGGCCCGGTTCGCCGAGGATCTCCTCGGCGCCGGCGTCGCGGGCATGTCGGCGCGCGACGTGCGCAGCTACCTCGAGTTCTGCGCCGACCAGCGGCTCGCCACGCTCGGCATGCCGAAGCGCTACGGGGCGAAGAACCCGTTCTCGTTCATGGATCTGCAAGACGTCCAGGAGGTCACGAACTTCTTCGAGCGCCGCGTCTCCGCGTATCAGGTCGGCGTCTCCGGGGAGGTCGTCCTCGACGCCGCGTTCTGACGCCTGTCAACCGACGTACCGCCCGCGGGGCCGATCAGAGCCCGCCGATCCCTCGCGGCGGGAGCCCGATCTCCGTGTCGACGGTCGCGTCCTCCAGCGGCTCGAGCGCGCCGTTCGCCGCCACCTTCCAGCGCCGGAGCTTGCTCCTCTCCGCGTCGCTCAGCAGGCAGACATCGCCGCAGCCGGGCGAGCAGTGGACGCCGCCGAAGGCGTAGGACTGGGTCGCCAGGGCGAGCGTCGTGACCTCGCCCGTGGCGATGCTCACCGAGAAGGCGCGGTCCCCGGCAGACGCGCTGCCCGCGTAGGCGGTCCCGAGGAGGACGTCCTCGGAGGCGAAGGCGAGCGTGGGCTGGACCGCGGCGCCGAGCGCCCTGGCCACGCCGAGCCGCTCGATCTCCTCCGGGGGCGAGGTGCGAGCGTCGTAGATCACGATGTCGCTCGTCGCCGGGTCGTACTCCATCGTCTCGGCGTCGAAGCGGCTCGAGCAGGCGACCGCCAGCCGCTCTCCCGAGGGCGACACGGCGAGACGCCCGCAGCCGTAGAGCCCCTGCACGTCGACCGTCCATGTGACAGCGCCCTGCTCCGGCGAGACGCCCACGAAGCGCCCTTCGCCCGCGGTCGAGAGGTCCGCTGCGAGCCGGCCGAGGGCCACGACCACGTCGTCGCCGACGCGCGCCATCCCCGACGGGCGCGGCAGGAGCCCTTCTTCCTCCTCCGGCAGGGCGATGCGCCCCGCGATGGAGTACTCCTTCGTGTCGACGATCAGGAGATCGCCGCCCTCGTCGAACGGCTCCACGCCCGGGCTCGGGTTGCTCCCGTAGCGCGACACGAGCGCGCGGTCCGCGCCGACCTCGATGTAGTCCTGAGGGTTCGACTCGAACCCCTGCCCGACCGGGAGCTGCGCGAGGACCTCGGCGGTCTCGAGATCCATCCAGGTGATCACGTTCGTGCCGAACCGATCGAGCAGGACGACGCGGCCGGACGGCGGCGCCGCCCTCGGGACATCGACGTCGCCGGACAGCGCGAGGCTCAGCCCCGGCTTCGCCGCGCCGCTCGACACGAAGGAGGGCGACAGGGTGGTCCCGTCGAGCTCCGACACAGCGATGTTCGTCGACTGGTAGTCGCTCGTCACGATGACGACGCCGCTCTCACACGCGTCGCCGTCGCCGCCGCCGTGGACGCCGCCCGTCGACGGCGGCGGCGAATCCACGTTGCACCCGAGGAGCGGAATCGAGATCGCGATCGCAAACAGACTGATCTTCACCATGTTGACTCCAGTGTGAAAAACACGCTCCGTCCCGGGAGCGGAAACCCGACGACATCCGTACGCCGCGCGTCCAGGAGGTCCGCGACGCGACCCCTCACCGCGAGGTGCCCGCCGAGCCACCTCGCCTCCGCGTCGAGGTCGAGGGTCGCTTGCTCCGCGATCACGCCGAGGCCGGCGGGATCGGCGTACCGGCTCGACTGGTACACGGCCCGGAGCTCACCGGACGCGCCCGAGAACACGGCGCTCTCCGGGCGCTTCCACTCGGCGTGCAGGCGCGGCGCGACGACGAGGCGCGAGCGGAACGGGAGGATGTCGTTCCTCGTCGTCCGCCCCGGCGTCGTGTCCCGCGGATCGAGGAGCGTCGCCGCGATCTCGGCGCGGAGGAACCGGGTCACCTCGACCCCGGCCAGGAGCTCCGCGCCCACGACACGGGCGCGGCCGACGTTGTACGGGCTCACGTAGCCCTGGCCGGATTTCTCGTACGCGACGAGCCCGGAGACCGCGCTCCCGAACGCGAACACGTCGATGAACGCGCCGCGCAGCACGGCGCCGCGCCCCGTCTGCGCCCGGATCCCGGCCTCGATCGTGGCGCCTGACTCCGGCTCGAGCTCCGCGTTGCCGTGGACGACGCCGGAGACGCCGTACACCTCGCCGAGCGTCGGGACGCGGACGTAGCGGCCCACGGTCGCGAGGAGCCGGAGCCGGTCGCTCCCCGCCTCCACGCCGACCCGCCCGGTCGGGACGAGCACGTCGCAAGGGCGCTCGCGGTCCGCCCCGGTGGCGTGGCACTCCCCGCTCGCGAGGGCGTGCAGCGCGAGCCCCTCGCCGAGGCGCGCCTCCACGCTGACGGCGCCGCGCGCGAACGAGCGCCGCGCCCGCGCGAGCGGCACGTCGTCCGGCGCGCGTGAGATGCCCTCGCGCGCGACCGAGAGCACGGGCCGCACCCGGAGCCGGTCGGCGAAGGAGAGCGTCGCCCCGAGCGTCTGCTCCAGGCGGCGGCCGGCGAGCCGGAGCTCCGGCGTGAGCAGCGCGAGCTCGAAGAGGGGATCATGGACCTCCGACCGCGCCTCGATGAACGAGGTGCGCGCCTCGAGCGTGTGCTGCGCCTCTCCGCCGAACGGCACCCGCGCCGCGACGGACGTCAGCGCGCGCCGCGACTCCCCCCGCGCCTCGCGGGACGGCAGGAGCGCGAGCCTCGGCACGCCCTGCTCGCGGCCGGTGCCGTTCGCGATCACGTCGACGATCGCGCCGCCCCCGAGCTCGACGCGCGCGAGCGCCCAGGCGTCGATCGTGCGCACGTCGGCGTTCTGCCGGCGTTCCAGGGTGTCGTCGCTCTCGTCGAAGAGCGTCCCGCCATCGTTGACGAACGCGTAGCGGTTCTCCGCGGCCTCCGCGCTCACCCCGACGATCGCGCTCACCGGGCCCGCGCTGGCGCCGGCGAACGCCCACCCGCGCCGCGCGCCGAGCGAGCCCGCCATGGCGCCCGCGCCGGCCGTCGTCCGGGAAGGCCGCCGCGGCTCGAAGAAGATCGCGCCGCCGGGGCCGAGGCGGTCGGCCTCGATGGGCGCGTGGCCGCGGTAGATCTCGATGCGCTCGATGAGCCAGAGGGGCACGAGGGAGAGATCCGCCGTCCCCACGACGTCGTCGTTCAGGCGGACGCCGGCGAGGTACACCGGCGTCTGCGTGGCGGTCGCTCCCCGGAGGGCCGCGGTCGCCGGCCCGCCGAAGCCGCCCGACTCGATGATGAGGACGCCCGGCTGCGTGCGGAGCACGTCCGCCGCCCCGAGCCCCGCGCCGGTGAGGCGCTCGCGGCCCAGCACCGACCCTGCGACGGACCTGTCCTTGGGCGGCGCGGGCGCGCGCATGTGATCCCCCTCGACGCGCACCTCCAGCGGGTCTGTCCCCGGCGGAGCGGCAGCCCGACCGCCCTCCTGCTCGGCCTCCGGCCTGCGCGGATCGTCGGCGCGGGCGGCCGGCAGGGCCGCCACGGCGCTGCAGGCGGCGAGCCAGAGCCAGCACGCCACGCCGGCGCTCCGGCGCCGACGCGACCGACGATCAGAGGAATCAACCATTCACGCGCCGCCTGCCCGCGTCGACCCAGCGCTGCTCCGGGTGAGCTGAGAGCCGAAGCGAGGAGGCTGCGTGACGGGCCACGGCACCGCGCGCGAGCGAGGTGGTCGAGAGCCTGCGCGCCTTCCCCTCGAAGGCTCAGGTCAGCGCGCGCCAGAGCACCGGCGCGCGCACCTTCGGCAGGTCTTCGGACTCACGGGCGCTGCGGCCGTCGCCGGTCGCTCTCCTACACATCACCGCTTCCCAGGCTGCTCTGGTGCGTGCCCAGTGCTTCTTGGTGATGGTCGTTCCCGTTCACCGCTGCGGGGGCAGTCCCGGATTCTCACCGGGTTCCCTTTTCAGCTCGCCAGGGATCGCCGGACGAGCACCGATGGCGGGGCGACTCGTCGCACCCGTCACGCAGGATGTCAACGCAGAAGCGAAGGCCCGGAGCGCCGCGTCCACCGGCCCACCGGCGACGCACACCCGAGACAGAACCGGGAGTCCCTTGACAGTCTTGCACGCGCGTGCCATGACTTACTTGAAACTGATTTTCTTTATCAGTTATCAGAAACGAGCGGCCCGAGACCTGACGTCCAGCGCCCGATGATCCGAGCCCACGTGGCTCTCGACGCCCATCGGAGCTGAATGTGACGAGTTCCATCTCGATACCGGCCTCTGTCGCGCTGCCCGCGGTGAACGCAGGGCAGCTGTTGAAGCAATACACCCCTGAGTCGGCGTTCTTCTTCGCGTCGCCGACACGCACCCTCCTCGCGCAGGGCGTACACGACATGATCCTCGAGCCGAACGGCGCGGATCAGGGCGATCGCCTCGCGGACCGCGTCACGAGGGTGCTCGCGGCGGCGTCGAGGGCCGGCCAGGGCTTGCCCATGGTGGTCGGCGCGGTGCCGTTCAACAGCACATCGCCGGCGCACCTCATCGTGCCGAGGGCGATCCAGAGCGCGGGCCCGCTCAACCACACGTCGGAATCGCCGCGGTCGCACCTGCCGATCACCGTCCAGGAGCTGCGCCAGGTCCCCGAGCCCCGCGACTACGTGCGTGGCGTCGAGACGGCGGTGGGCCTGATGCGGTCCGAGGCGCTGAGCAAGGTGGTCCTCTCCAGGATGCTGGAGATGGTCCTGCGAGAGCCGGTCGATCTCCGCCTCGTCCTCCAGCGCCTCTCGCAGCAGAACCGGAACGGCTACACGTTCGCCGCCAACCTCTCGGATCCGACCGCGGGGCTCTCCAGCGCGGAGCGCGGCGTCCCGACCTCGCGCGCGCGGACGCTCATCGGCGCGAGCCCGGAGCTGCTCCTGTCCCGCTCCGGGCTCCGGGTGATCGCCAACCCGCTCGCCGGCTCCGCGGTCCGCAGCCCGGACCCCGACGAGGACCGCCGGCGGGCGATCGCCCTGCTCGCGTCCGAGAAAGACCGGCACGAGCACGCGATCGTCGTCGACGCCGTCGCCGCCGCGCTCCGGCCGTTCTGCCGGCGCCTGAGCGTCCCCGACGAGCCTTCGCTCACGCAGACCCCGACGCTGTGGCACCTGTCGAGCCGGCTCACGGGGGAGCTGCGCGATCTCTCGATCTCCTCGATGAAGCTGGCCACCGCGCTGCACCCGACCCCCGCCGTGTGCGGATACCCCACGGACCGCGCCCGCGACGCCATCGAGGCGATCGAACGGTTCGATCGCGGGTTCTTCACGGGGCTCGTGGGCTGGTCCGACGCGAGCGGCGACGGCGAGTGGGCGGTCGTCATCCGCTGCGCCGACGTCGCCGGCCGGGCGCTCCGCCTCTATGCCGGGGCCGGGATCGTCATCGGTTCGAACGGCGAGCACGAGCTCGCCGAGACCACCGCCAAGCTCGGGACCATGCTGAACGCGCTCGGCCTCAACCAGGCGCCGGAGAGGGCATGAGCGCTCCGGAGGAGAGCCGGCAGGCGCCCGCGCAGGCGCAACCGCAGGCGCTCGACGGCTGGACTCCGTGGCCGGCCGAGATGGCCGATCTCTACCGGCGCGCCGGCTACTGGCGCGGCGAGACCTTCGGGCGCCTTCTCCGCGAGCGGGCCGCGCGGCACCCGGATCGGATCGCGCTCGTCAGCGGCGATCGCGGGCTGAGCTACGGTGAGCTCGATCGGCGCGCCGATCGCCTCGCCGCGGGCCTGCTGCACCTCGGGCTCCGGCCGGGGGATCGCGTCGTCGTCCAGCTCCCGAACATCGCGGAGTTCTTCGAGGTCTGCTTCGCGCTGTTCCGGCTCGGGGCGCTCCCCGTGCTGGCCCTGCCCGCGCACCGGCGCGCCGAGATCGCGTATTTCTGCGAGCACACCGAGGCGGTCGCCTACGTCATCGCCGACCGGGACGGCGGGTTCGATTACCGCGCGCTGGCGAGCCAGATCCGGCGCGACGTCAGGACCTTGCGGCACGTGCTCGTGGCCGGCGATCCGGGCGAGCACACCGCGCTCTCCGGCCTGGACCGGGAGCCCGTCGAGCTCCCGGAGCCCGCCGCGGCGGACGTCGCCTTCTTCCAGCTGTCCGGCGGGAGCACCGGCGTACCGAAGCTCATCCCGCGGACGCACGACGACTACCTCTACAGCGTGCGGGCCAGCGCGGAGATCTGCGGGCTCGACGAGGGCAGCGTTTACCTCGCCGTCCTCCCCGTCGCGCACAACTTCACGCTCAGCTCGCCCGGGAGCCTGGGCGTGCTCCACGCCGGCGGCCGCGTGGTGCTCTGCCGCCGGCCCAGCCCGGACGAGGCGTTTCCGTGGATCGAGCGGGAGCGGGTCACGCTGACGGCGCTCGTGCCGCCGCTGGCCTCGGTCTGGCTGGAGTCGGCCCGGACGGCGCGGCACGACCTGTCGAGCTTGAAGGTGCTCCAGGTGGGCGGCGCCAGGCTCCCCGCGGAGGTCGCGCGCCGCGTGGGGCCGACGCTGGGCTGCAAGGTGCAGCAGGTGTTCGGGATGGCGGAGGGGCTCGTCAACTACACCCGCCTCGAGGACCCCGACGCGATCGCGCTCGAGACGCAGGGGCGGCCCATCTCGCCCCACGACGAGGTCCGCGTCGTGGACGACGACGACCGCGACGTCGAGCCCGGACAGGTCGGTCACCTGCTCACGCGAGGGCCCTACACGATCCGCGGGTATTACAGGGCCGACGCGCACAACGAGAAGGCGTTCACGCGCGACGGCTTCTACCGCACGGGCGATCTCGTGCGGCGGACCCGAGAGGGCTACCTCGTCGTGGAGGGCCGCGCCAAGGATCAGATCAACCGCGGCGGCGAGAAGATCGCGGCCGAGGAGGTCGAGAACCACGTCCTCGCCCACCCGGCGGTGCGCGACGCGGCGCTCGTCGCCATGCCGGACTCGCACCTCGGCGAGCGATCGTGCGCGTTCCTCGTGGCCCGCGGGCAGCCGCCGCCAGCGAGGGAGATCAACGCCTTCCTGCGCGAGCGCGGCGTCGCCCAGTTCAAGGTGCCCGATCGCATCGAGTGGCTCGACGCCCTCCCGACGACGAGCGTCGGCAAGGTGGACAAGAAGGCGCTCCGCCGGTGGATCGCCGACAGGCTCGCGCAGGGCGCGCGCGCCTGAGAGGACAGCGCGGGCCCAGGCGGCGCAGCGACGCCCGCGGCCCGTTCCATCGACAGGAGCGCTGCGACCAGAAGAGAGAGAAGAGAGGAACGACCATGGCCATCCCCCGCATCCAGACCTATCGCATGCCACGAGCCGAGGAGCTCCCGGAGAGCCGGGCGTCATGGCGGCCGGACCCGGGGCGCTCCGTCCTCTTGATCCACGATATGCAGGAGTATTTCCTCGGCTTCTACGACGCGAGCGCGTCCCCGATGGTCGAGCTGATCGAAAACGCCCGCCTGCTCCGGGAGCGGTGCGCGGCGAGCGGGGTCCCGGTCGTCTACACGAAGCAGCCCGCCGAGCAGACGAGGGCCCAGCGCGGTCTGCTGACGGATCTCTGGGGGCCCGGGCTGACGCAGCAGCCCGACAAACACGAGATCGTGCGCGAGCTCGCGCCGGGAAGCGCCGACACCGTCCTCACCAAGTGGCGGTACAGCGCCTTCCAGCGCACGGAGCTCCTGGATCTCTTGCGCCGCTGGGGCCGCGATCAGCTGATCGTGTGCGGCGTGTACGCGCACATCGGGTGCCTGCTGACCGCGTGCGAGGCGTTCATGAACGACGTCCAGCCGTTCCTCGTGACCGACGGGACCGCCGATTTCTCCCGGCAGCAGCACGACATGGCCATCGCCTACGTCGCGCAGCGGTGCGGCGTCGCGCTGCCGACGAGCGACGTCCTGGCCGCGCTCGCGCCCCGCGAGCGGACGAGCACCCCGCAGCGCGACGCGCCGGCGCCGGCGCAGCTCGGGGCGACGCAGGACCGGACGCCGTGGGTCGAGCGCCTGCGCGGCGACGTCGCCGAGGTCCTCGACCAGCTCCCCTCGGCGATCTCCGATCGCGATGGCATCCTCGATCTGGGGCTCGACTCGATACGGCTCATGACGCTCGTCGAGCAGTGGCGCGCCGCGGGGATCGACGTCGCGTTCGTGGACCTCGCCGAGCTGCCGACGCTCGGGCACTGGTGGGAGCTCCTGTCGACCCGGCTGCCGCGTGAAGCGAGGCCAGCGCCCCGGCACCGCGCGGAAGCGCCCCTCCAGGAAGCCGCCCGCTGACCGGCCGAGCTTGCCCCACGACGGCTTCCCCATGGCACAGGTCACCATGAATCGAGTCGCGACATCCCCACCCAGGACGGTGGCGCGCACCCCGCCGCGCCTCCTCGAGGTGCTGCGCACGACCGCGATCTCCCCCCGCATGCGGCGAATCACGCTGGGCGGCGAGGCGATCGCGGGGTTCCCCGCGCGCTCCGGCGGCGCGCACATCAAGGTCTTCTTCCCGCGCGGCGACCAGGCGGCGCCGGAGCTGCCCACGCTGGGCCCGGACGGCCCCGTCTGGCCTCCGATGCCGCGGCGGCCGATCACGCGCACGTACTCGGTGCGCAGGTACGACGCGCAGGCCGGCGAGCTGGACGTGGATTTCGTCCTGCACGGGGACGACGGCCCCGCGTCGCGGTGGGCCCACCGCGCCAGGCCGGGCGATCGCATCGGCATCGCCGGGCCGGGGGGCCCCGATCCGATGCTCGGCCCCGCGGACTGGTACCTCCTGGCCGGCGACCTCTCCGCGCTGCCGGCCATCGGCGCGCTGCTCGAGGCCCTGCCGAAGGCGGTGCGCGGCCACGCCATCGTCGCGGTCCCCGACGCGGCGGACGTGCAGGAGATCGATCGCCCGCCGCACGTCGCGCTGACCTGGATCTACCTGCAGGGCGAGCACGCCCCGGGCCCCCGGCTCGAGGCGGCCGTCCGCGCCCTGGGGTGGCCAGCGGGCCGCGTCTTCGCCTGGGTCGCGGGCGAGTCGTCGTCCGTCGTCGCGATCCGCGATCACCTGCTCGACGAGCGCGGGCTCGGGCGCGAGGCGCTGTACGCGATCCCCTACTGGAAGGCCAGCCAGTCCGAGGAGGCGTACCACGCGGAGCGGCACCGGATCATGGACGGGCTCGACAGGGCCTGACGGGAGCGATCGATGGAGTTCAAGCACAAGGCGGCGCTCGTCACCGGCGCGGCCCAGGGGATCGGCGAGGCCGTCGCCCGGAGGCTCGCCGCGCGGGGCGCCGCAGTGGCGGCGGTGGACGCGAACCGGGAGCGCCTGGGCGCCGTCGTCGCCGGTCTCCAGGCGAGCGGCCATCGCGCCGCGGCGTTCGCGGTGGACGTGGCCGACGGCGAGGCGGTCGACGGCGCGGTGGCGCGGATCGAGCGCGAGCTCGGCCCCCTCGAGATGCTGGTCAACGTGGCCGGCGTGCTGCGCGTGGGCGGCGCCCTCTCGCTGAGCGACGACGACTGGGAGCGCACGTTCGCTGTCAACACCCGGGGGGTGTTCAACGTGAGCCGGGCGGTGGCGCGCCGCATGGTGCCGCGCCGATCGGGGTCGATCGTGACGGTCGGGTCCAACGCCGCGCGCACGCCGCGGATGAACATGGGCGCTTACGCGGCCTCGAAGGCCGCCGCGGCCCAGTGGACGAAGTGCCTCGGCCTGGAGCTCGCGCAGCACGACATCCGGTGCAACGTGGTGTCCCCTGGCTCGACGGACACGCCGATGCAGCGCGCGCTCTGGGCGGATGATCGCGGCGCTCAGGTGGTCATCGCCGGCGCTCCAGAGGCGTTCCGGCTGGGCATCCCGCTGCGCCGGATCGCCACGACGGACGACGTCGCCAGCGCGGTGCTGTTCCTGCTCTCGGACGAGGCGCGGCACATCACGATGCACGACCTCTGCGTCGACGGCGGCGCCACGCTGGGCGCCTGATCCCCGCCCGGCGGGAGCGCCGATGTCCGCGAGCGCGGACACCGGCGCGCCGGGCTCACGGGCCTTCCTTGCCCACGTTCCCGAACAGCGCGTCCGACGCCGCGCCGACCATCACCACCGCGGCGAGCGCCACGGCGGCGGCGATCGCGAGGGCGCCGAGGACCCGCGAGGGCTTCATCTGCCACCACATGGCGAGGCCGCTGAGCGCCCACACGACCAGCGTGATCCCGGTGATGTCCGCGAAGAGCGCCCAGAGCCACGCCACGCCGCCGTGCACGGGGAAGTGGTGCGTCTTGTGGAGCGTCTCGAGCACCTCGACGAAGCGAGGCCACCCCCGCGCGCCGGCTGGCCGCCCGTCGAGCCGCCCCGTGCCCAGGTTGTACGTGACGTTCCAGGCGCGGCCGTCCGCGTCCCGCATGCCGAAGCGCAGCTCCGGGCTGATCTTCGGGTGGGCGCGCAGCGGCGCCGCGGCGTCGACGCCGATCTTGGGCAGGAGATCCTTTATCTGCTCCTGCACCGCCGCCATCCTGTGTCCAGGCAGGTCGATCGCGACGCCGGCGAACGGGGGCGCGGGGGCCTCGGGCTCGGGAGGATGGCTGGAGACCGTCGCGCTGCCGTCGTCGAGGCGCAGGATCACCACCTGGCGTCCCCCGTCGGCGCGCGGCGCCGCGAGCAGGGGCCACCCGGAGAACGCGCCCGGGGTCCCCGGATCGAGCGTGTAGCGCGAGGGCGAGCCGGCGTTGAGCTGCTCGACGACCTGGCGCGCGAGCTCGCCGGGAGCCCAGGGCTGGAACCCGGTGAGCGCCGACAGCCGCTCTCCCGAGAGCGACCGGCTGTCGATGTCTCGCCCGATCTGCGGGTGATTGAACAGCGTGCCGCTGATCCCGAACAGCAGTATCCAGGGGAACAGCAGCAAGCCCAGGTACATGTGCACGCGCCGCACGACCTTCATGATCGCGCCGTAACGCGGCCGCCCGCGGGGGCCCCGTGGCGAACGGGGCCCTCGCGCGGCGTCGTCCCTCATCGCTCCTTCGTGATCGGGCGCGAGCGTCATCGGATCTTCGCGACGGAGAAGGTGAGCCCAGGCGCGCTCACGCCCGCCTCGCCCGGCCCGTCCTCGCCGATCTCGCGGAGCGTCGTCGACTCCTGGCCCTCGAACTCCAGCAGGAAGGTGCGGTCGCCGAGCGCGACGCTCAGGACGCTGCCGCCGCCGGGCGCGGCGTCGAGCACCGTGGCGGTCGGCGTATCGCCGAGCGTCACGCTGGCCCACCGCCACGCCGCGGCGCTCGCCAGCACGCGCGGGTGGGTGTCGTCCGCTATCGCGAAGAGGCTCTCGTCGAGCACGCGCAGGAACGCCTTCCCGTCCGGACCGCCGAAGAGCGAGCCGGCGGCGTCGCCGTCGAACAGCGTGCTCAGCTCGACGTGGAACTCGGGGTCGAACTGCCTCGTCTCGGGGTCGAAGCGCAGCATGCACGGGGCGGCCGCGTTGTCGGGGTTGAGCCGGTGCACCGCCGCGCCGTACGCCTCGGTGGCCACGTAGATCATGCCGTCGGGCCCCTCGACCCCATCGCGCACGTAACCGCAGCGATCGTCGGTGACGACGGCCGCCTCGTCCGTCGCGCTGTCCACGACGACGACCGCGGCCACGCTCGGGACCTCCGGGCCGATCCGCCAGCCGCCGAAGGTGATCACGTCGTCGCCCTGGACCAGCGGCGACGACGAGGAGTACGTGAGGGTGGCGTCCTGGATCACGAGATCCTCGAGCGGGATGTCGCCGGTGACCGTCATTTCCTGAGGGTTCCAGACGACCACCTGGGCGGTGGGACCATCGAAGAAGTACGCCTTGGTCTCCGAGACGAAGTGGAACTGGGTGCCGTACTCGCCGAGCTTCGCGAGGCCCTTGCCCTGGAAGCTGACGGTGTCCCCTTCCTCGAGGCTGCCGTCCTCCTGCAGGTCGTAGCGGGTCACGGTCGCCGCGGCGTCGCTCGCCACGAACACCGCGCCTCCGCCGTCCAGCCCGACGCCGAGGGCGCGCCCCTGCACCTCGATGGCGTCGTCCAGCGACAGCGTCTCATCGGAGTCGATGTCGTCCGTCACGATGACGTAGCTCTGCGTGTCGCCGCCGTCCGGCCCGAACACCTGGACCGTGAGGGCGTACGCCGGCCCTGCGTTGGGCGTCCCCCCCGTGCCGCTGGTGGCTCCGCCGGCGCCGGTGCCTTCACCGCCGGCGCCCCCCGCGCCCCCCGCGCCCCCCGCGCCGCCGGTGCCGCCGCTCGTCGCGCCGCTGCTCGTGCCATCGCTCGTGTCGTCGCCGCAGGCGACGAAGCACGGGAGGAGCAGGGTCAGGAGGAGGGCATTCGCGTAGCGCGCACGAAATAACATGAAGGATCTCCTTGTGTCGGGTTTCAACTGCTGTCGCACGAACATCGGCTCACAGGCTCAAGGCGAGCTTGGCGTACGCCGCTCGCCCGGGGCGCTGGACGCCATAGAAGCTGAAGGCCTTCTCGTCGGTGAGGTTCTGCACCTCGACGGTCGAGCTCACCGTCCATCCGCCGCGCTCGACCAGGTACGTGAGCGCGAGCGTGTGCACGAGCTGCGACGGGATCTCCGCCTTGGAATCGGCTGCGCCGCGGCCTTCCGGGCCGACGAAGAAGGCGTGTACATAATCGGCGTGCCAGGTCATGGACAGGACATCACGCCTCGCCGCGATCTCGGGCCACTGCGCGCGCGCGACGACCCCGCCGAACAGGTACGGCTGGTTCTGGATGCGAACGCCGGTCGAGCCGTCCCGGAAGTCCTGCCAGGTGACGTGACCGTCGACCGACAGCCAGTCGCCCGGAGCGGTCCACCCGGCCGTCGACTCGATACCGACGGATCGCGCCGACAGCGTGTTTCCGTACTCCGAGTAGCCCAGGTGCCTTCGCAGCGTGATCAGATCCTCGGTGAAGCGACCGAAGCCGTTGGCGCTGAACCGGAGCTGTCCCGCGCCGGTCTCCGCGCGCTCCAGGGTCACGCCCAGGTTGACGTTGTGGCTCGCCTCCGGCTCCAAGTGGACATTCCAGACGATGAGCCCTCCGTCGCCGAACAGCTCCTCCGGCGTCGGCAGGCGGGTGGCGTACTCGTACGAGGCCTTGGCGTAGAGGGCGTCGGTGAAGCGGAAGCGCAGGCTGTCCCCTGCCCCCACCCGGTGCGTCGCTCGATCGACGTCGCCGATCCGGCCGCTCGGCAGGTGCTCCCGGGTGCGGACGCCGTGCAGGTAGAGCTTGGCGAAGGCGATGTTCGCGAGCCGGCCTTCGAGGGGCCTGGCCTCGTACTCGACGCCTGCCACGCCGCTCCACAGCTCCCGCTCCGCGGTCAGCGGGTCCTTCTCGGGCTCGGCCACGACAAGGTTCCTCCCGGTGCGCGTCACGTGGCTCGGCGAGAGCCCGAAGCGCAGGAGGTGCTCGGTCGCGGGATGCCAGGCCAGGTTGACGCGAGCGAAGGCGGTGTGCTGGCGGACTTGCTGGTCGTTCGCGTCGTCCCCGACCTCCCCCCGATACGGGCGCTCCACGCAGCCGCCCGACCAGTCGTAGGTGCACGTGGCCACGTCGAGGAAGGTCGTGCGCGCGTACGAGTACCCCGCGAGGGCGTCGAGCCGCGCCCTCCCGGAGAACGGCTGCGCATACCGCAGCAGCGCGCCGCCGGTCTGCCTGCCGAAGGTGACCTCTCCGAAGGGCGGCGACTTGACCCTGCCGTCGAGCATGTCGACGAGCAGGCCGTGCTGCACCTCCTTGTCGTGCGAGGTGAAGAAGGCGCGAAGGAGCAGGCGGTCGGCCCACGGCCGCCGGGCGACCCCCACCTCGGCCGCGCCGCCGGCCGCGACGTAGCCATCGTGGAACCGCCGGGCGCGCGCGGGCGACAGGCGCCCGCTCTCGTCGAACGCCATGACGTCGATCGGGGTGTCGTTCCGCGCGCGATCGACGAACCCGCTCGCGCGGGCGAAGAGGCCGCTCGGCGCGTGCGCGTGGCGCGCGCCGAGGGTCAGCCGGTACGTGCCGAAGGAGCCGACCTGATAGGACGCCGACGCGCCCGTGCCGCGCGTGTCTTGATCGGTCACCAGGTTCACCGCGCCGCCGAGCGCGTCCGTGCCGAAGCGCAGCGGGACGACGCCGCGGTAGATCTCGGCGCGCTCGACGAGGTTGACCGGCACGTTGGCGACCCCGAAGGAGTGCCCGGCGAGGTCGAGCGGCACGCCGTCGAGGAAGAAGCGGATCCGGTCGTCGGTGAGGCCGTTCAGCGAGAAGCGCGCGTCGGAGCCGAGCCCGCCGAGGCGGCGCACGCTCACGCCCTCGGCGCGCGCCAGCACCTGGCCGAGATCCGCGGCCTGACGCTTGGCCTCGACGGTCTCGATCACCTGGACCGCCTGCGCGGAGGTACGGAGCCGCTCGGCCTCGGAGGCCCCCCGCACGCTCACCTCGATCGCGGGCAGAGCTGGCCCTGCGGCGCCAGCGACCGGCGCGGCACCGACGGGTCGTGTGACGGGCGCGGCACCGGCGGCGCCCGCGACGGGCGCGGCCGCGGGGGTCGGCGCAGGCAGCCGGAAGTCGTGGCGGTAGAGGATGCGCGACGCGACGCTCCGGTCGCCTCGCCGGGCGGGCGTGAAGCGGAAGCGCAGCGCCGCTTGCTGCGCGGCCTCGTCGAACCCGTGGCCCGCGGGCTCGGCGATCTCTGCGCTGGTGACACGCCCTTCCGCGTCGATCGTCAGCCGCAGAACGACGCTCCCCTCCAACCCCGCCTCGCGCGCCGCCTGCGGATACGCCGCCTCGACGGCGCCCGTGAGCTCGGGCGGGCGCACCGCGAGCGCGGCGCCATCGCCCGGGGCGCGCGCCGCCGGCGCTGTCTCGGCCCCGGGTGCCGCTCCCTCGTCGCCCTCGTCGGCAGGGGCCTCTTCGCTCGCCCGCGCGTCCGCTGCGAAGGCCAACAGGGCACCGCAGGGGGCGAGGACCAGAGTCCCGGCCAGCGCGGCGCAACGCAAGGGCTGTAATCGAATCATGAGATCACCGGGCATGCTCACCGGAGCGTGACGAAGCGGCGCTCTGGCCGGCTCTGCGCAAGCTGGTTGTCGTGGCGTCTCGCTCGCCGGCTCTTCAGGCCTCTTCGGATGGCGCAGACCGCGCTGGCCAGGGGTCGCCGCCGCGAGCTGTCATGTCAGCGCCCTGGGAGATTCAACCGCTCACGTCCTCCGCCGCCGCCGGGACCGGGACGACGACGACGCGCTTGCACCGCCGGCACTTCAGCTCGACGCCGCCGGGCACATACCGGGCGAGAAGGCTGCCGCAGCCGCAGCGCACGGAATTGGGCTCGGCACGTCCAGCAACGCCGCAGTGATCACACCGGCTGTCGGGCGGAGCCGTCGCCTTCGACATCAGGTTGTCCATCGTGGAACCCCACTTTCAATAATGAAAGTCACTTTCACTTTCAATCGAGAACCTGCCATGCTACCAACAGCGTTGTCAAGCGAAAGCGGTCGGAGAGCGTCCGCGAAACGTCGCGACGTCCGCAGGTCCGAGCAGCGCGAGATCGCGGCCGAAACCGGCGCGATCTCGCGCTCGCTCGGGTCGCCGGCGCCGTGCCTCGCTGGCGCGGACAGGCCCACCACGGGACGGTGGCCCGCGGCGGGGGTCCCAACGAATTCTCTTGACAATGCCCACCCTACCTCACCATAAACGAACTTGAAAGTAGTTTTCATTTTCATTCGCTCGTCGACGCCTAGGTGGCCACGCCCATCGCGGCGTCATCGAGGTCCGCTGTCGGGACGACGTCCGGCGCCCCTGCCCTGCGTGCTCTCGGGGCTCGGGCCCCGCTGCGCCGGCGGGCTCCGCTCTCGTTCCAACGGCGCTGGCGCGGGCGTCACGGCCGCCTTTGCGCCGTCGTCGCGGGCCGCGGATCGCCTGCCGCGAGCGTGCCTCTGGCGGCTGTCCCGTCGAGCGCCGGTTGAACCAGGAGGGTTGTCGTCATGGTCGCTCCTCAGGACGCGCGCTGGCCGCTGTCGGCCGCGCAGCACGGTATCTGGCTAGGCCAGCAGCTCGACCCCGCGAGCCCTGTGTACAACGCGGGCGAGTGCGTCGAGATCTGCGGGTCCATCGATCGCGCGATCCTCGAGGCCGCGATACGCCTTGCCGTCTCGGAGGCAGAGGCGCTGCACGTGCGCTTCACGAGCGAGGCGGACGGCCCGCGCCAGCGCCTCGACCCGTCCCCTGACTTCCCTGTACACCGCGTCGACGTCAGCGCGGCGCCGGACGCGTTCGCCGCGGCCGAGGCGTGGATGCGCGAGGATCTCGCGAGGCCGGTGGATCTCGCGCGCGGGCCCCTCTTCACGGAGGCGCTGTTCACGGCGGGGCCCGATCGGCTCTTCTGGTACCAGCGCGCGCACCACATCGCGCTGGACGGCTACGGCTTCTCGCTGATCGCGCGGCGGGTGGCCGAGATCTACACCGCGCGCGTCGAGGGCCGATCGAGCGAAGGCGGCGCCTTCGGGTCGCTGCGCCGGGTCGTCGACGAGGATCTGGCCTACCGCGCCTCCCCCGATCTGGAGCGCGATCGCGCCTTCTGGACGCAGCGCTTCGCCGACCGGCCCGAGCCGGTGAGCCTCGGCGACGAGCCGGCGCCCGCGTCGCGCGCCTGCCTGCGCCGGACGGCGTCGCTCGCGCCGTCCACCGTCGACCGGCTGAAGGACGTGGCGCGCCAGGCGAAGGCGACCTGGCCTGACGTCGTGGTCGCCGCGACCGCGGCGTACGCCCACCGGCTCACCGGCGCGCCCGAGATCGTCCTGGGGCTGCCCGTGATGGGGCGCCTCGGCTCGGTGTCGCTGCGCATCCCGGGCATGGTCATGAACATCGTCCCGCTCCGGGTGCCGGTCGCGGAGGGCGCGAGCCTGGTCGATGTCGCCCGGCAGGTCGCGGCCGAGCTCGCGGCCATCCGGCCGCACCTGCGGTATCGCTACGAGCAGCTCCGCCGGGATCTCAAGCTGATCGGCGGCGGCCGCCGGCTGTTCGGCCCGGTGGTCAACATCATGCCGTTCGATTACGACCTGCGCTTCGCGGGGCATCGCGGCGTCGCGCACAACATCTCCGCCGGCCCGGTCGAGGATCTGTCGTTCGGCATCTACGCGAGGTCGGACGGGCGCGGGCCGCGGCTCGACCTCGACGCCAACCCGGCCTGCTACGGCGACGAGGATCTCTCGGCGCACCAGCGGCGCTTCCTCGCGTTCCTGGAGGCGGTCGCCGCCGCCCCAGAGCAGGCCCTCGATCGCGCCGAGATCGACCTCCCCCGGGCCGCGGCGCGCGCGCCCGGCGCGCAGGCGGCCGGGCAGCCCGGCGCGCTGCTCGACGGGGGCCCGCTGCCCGCGCCGGCGCGCCCCGTCGTCGAGCAGATCGCCCTGCGCGCGCGCGAGCAGCCGGACGCTACCGCCGTCCACCACGGCCTCGAGCGCGTGACCTACGGCGAGCTCGACCTCGCCGCCCGGCGGCTCGCCGCCCGGCTGGCCGCGCTCGGCGCCGGGCCGGACACGCTGGTCGCGGTGCTCCTGCCGCGCAGCGTCGGCGCCATCACCGCGATCCTCGGCGCGCTCTACGCTGGCGCAGGCTACCTCCCCCTCGATCCGGACGGGCCGCAGCCGAGGACGACGGCGATCCTCGACGACGCCAGGCCGGCGATCGTCGTCACGACGTCGCAGCACGCCGCGAAGGTGGGGAGCGATCGCGCGGCGCGCCTCGTGCTCCTGGACGAGGCGATCCACGGCGCGCCGGAGCGGGCGCTGGTCCAGGGCGCGGAGGAGCACCTGGCGTACGTCATCTACACGTCCGGCTCCACCGGCCGCCCGAACGGCGTCATGATCGAGCGCGGCGCGCTGGCCCACTTCGTGGCGGCCGCGACCCACCGCTACGATCTGCGCCGCGACGACCGGGTGCTGCAGTTCGCGCCGCTGCACTTCGACGCCAGCGTCGAGGAGATCTTCCTGACCCTGTGCGCGGGCGCCGCCCTGGTGCTGCGCACGGACGAGATGCTGCAATCCGTGCCGCGGCTGCTCGACGCCTGCGAAAGGCACCGGATCACCGTCCTGGATCTGCCCACCGCGTTCTGGCACGAGCTCGCCTACGGCCTCTCGACCGGCGCGGCGTCGCTCCCCGAGGGCGTCCGCACCGTCATCATCGGCGGCGAGGCGGCGCTGCCCGAGCGCGTCGAGCGCTTCCGCCGCGCCGTCGGTCGGCGCGCGCGGCTGCTCAACACCTACGGCCCCACCGAGGCGACCGTCGTCGCCTCGGCCGCCACGCTGAGCGGCGGCGACGCGCCGGACGAGGCGCAAGAGGACAGACACGAGGCGCCGATCGGTACGCCGCTGCCCGGGGTTCGCGCGGCCATCATCGACACGCACGCGCACGGCCGGCTGGTCCCGCAGGGCGCCGTGGGCGAGCTCCACCTCATCGGGCCCGGGCTGGCGAGGGGGTACCTCGGGCGGCCGGACCTCGACGCCGCGCGCTTCGTCGTGCTCGACCAGCTGGAGGGCCGCCCGCGCGCGTACCGCACCGGCGACCTGGTCCTCCAGCGGGCCGACGGGCAGATGGTCTTTGTCGGGCGCGTCGACGACGAGCTCAAGATCAGCGGCCACCGCGTCGATCCGCTCGAGATCGAGGCCGCGCTCCTGCGCCACCCTTCCGTGCGGGAGGCGGCCGTCATCGGGCACGCCTCGGCCGGCGGCGGCAAGCGCCTGTCCGCGTTCCTCGTCGCCGGAGACCCCGCCCCGTCGCCGGCCGAGCTCCGCCGGCACGCGCGCTCGCTGCTCCCCGCGGCCGCCATCCCCTCGGCCTTCGTGCTCACCGATCGGCTGCCGAGGACGAGCTCCGGCAAGATCGACCGCAAGGCGCTGCGGGAGGCGCCGATCGCCGCGGCGGCGGAGCCGCCTGCCGCCGCGACGGCGCTCGAGCGGCAGCTGCTGCAGGTCTGGGAGCAGGTGCTCGGCGTGAGCGGCCTGTCGGCGCACGACGATTTCTTCGAGCGCGGCGGCCAGTCGCTGCAGACGATCCAGGTCGCCAACCGGCTCAGCGTCGATCTCGGGCGGGAGATCCCCGTCGCGATGATCTTCCGCCACCCGACCGTCGCGGCGCTCGCGCGCGCCCTCGACGAGGCGCAGGGCGCGGCGGCGGCGCAGACGAGCGGCGAGCCCCCCGGCGCCATGCTGGCCGACGCCGAGCTCCCCGAGGACGTCGTCCCCCGATCGCTCGCGTGGTCCGGCGGCGGCGGTCGCCCGCGGCAGGTCGTGCTCACCGGCGCGAGCGGCTTCGTCGGCGCGCACCTGCTCCACGAGCTCCTGACGCAGACGGACGCGACCGTGGTCTGCCTGGTGCGCGCCGCGAGCGAGGCGCACGCAGCGGAGCGGATCCGGCAGGCGCTCTCGAAGCAGCGCCTGCCGGTGGACGGCATCGACGCGCGGGTGCTCGCCGTGCCCGCCGACCTGACGCAGCCCCGCCTCGGCCTGAGCGCCGCGCGGTTCGGCCAGCTCGCCGCGGAGTGCGACGCCATCTACCACAACGCCGCGGTGGTGAGCCTCGTGCGCGACTACCGCAGCCTGCGCGCCGCCAACGTGATCGGCACGCGCGAGGCGCTCCGCCTGGCCGCGGCGGCGCGCCCCAAGCCGCTGCACCACGTGTCGACGCTCGCCGTGGCCCCGGGCATCGCGGCGAGCCCCGAGGTCGCGGAGGCGTTCGTGCCGCCGCACCCCGGCCTGCGCGACGGCTACCAGCAGAGCAAGTGGGCGGCCGAGCGCCTGGTGCAGCAGGCCGCGGAGCGCGGGCTGCCGGTCGCCGTGTACCGCCTGGGCCGCGTCGTCGGCGCGCCCGACACGGGCGTCGTCAACGAGCAGGATCTGGTCTTCCGGCTGCTGCGGGCCGGCATCCCCGCCGGCGTCCTGCCCGATCTCGACGTGAGGGAGGTGTGGACGCCCGTCGACTACGTCGGGCGCGCGATCGTGCGGCTCTCGCTTACCACGCTTACCGCGCAGACCACGGGCGCCGTGGTCAACGTCGCCCCTGCGCCCGAGGTCCGGCTGACGGAGCTCTTCGACTGGGCGCGCGACTACGGCTACCCGGTCGAGCGGCGCCCGGTCGCGGCGTGGCGCGCGCGGCTGAAGGACGGCGCCGACGCCGCGGACAGCGCCACGCTCGCGTTCTTCGATCTGCAGTCGGCCCCGGCCGACGGAGAGGCGACCTTCGGCATCGGGCGCGTGCGCTGCGACAACCTGGAGCGCGGCCTGGCTGGCACCGGCATCACGTGCCCGTCGATCGATCGCGCGCTCCTCTACCGCTACCTCGATCGCTGCGTCGAGGAAGGCCTCCTGCCGCCCCCTTCCAGCGCGGCGCGGCGAGCGCCGCGCCCCTCATGACACCGGCTCACGGACGAGAACCTCTAGCCAGAGAGAACGACCACGATGACCACACAGACGATCGACCCACGGGACAGGAAGCAGGGAGGCGGCGCGCCGCAAGGCGCCGCGGAGGGGCTCCGGCTCGACCGCTCGAACGCGCTGCTCGCCGAGGCGCGCCGGCTCATCCCCGGCGTCACGCAGTCGCTCATGAAGCGGCCGGAGATGTTCGCGCTCGGCTCGTTCCCCGTGTACCTCGAGGGCGGCGAGGGCGCGCTGGTGCGCGACGTCGATGGGAACCAGTACATCGACTACATCTGCGGGCTCGGGGCGAACACGCTGGGGCACAACCACCCGGCGGTCGTCGACGCCATCCGGCGGCGGCTCGACAGGGGCATCCTTCACTCGCTGCCGACGGAGGTCGAGGTCACCGCCACGCAGGACCTCGTCGCGATGACCCCGGGCGCCGAGATGGCCCGCTTCTTCAAGACCGGCGCGGACGCGACGTCCGCGGCCATCCGGCTCGCCCGCCACGTGACCGGCAGGGAGAAGGTCGTCACCATCGGCTACAACGGCTGGCACGACCACTTCATGTTCGACACCCCGGGCGTCCCGGCGGTGCTGCGCGAGTACACCCACCGCATGCCGCTCATGGCCGAGGCCGACGAGCAGCCGCTGCTCGATCTCACCGCGAGCAAGGGCCCGGAGCTCGCGCTCGTGCTGCTCTCGCTGCCCTACAAGCGGTGCGTCTCGGCGGAGTACCTGCGCAAGGTGCGCGAGGCGTGCCGCGCCCAGGGCGTGCTGTTCGTCCTCGACGAGGTCGTCACCGGGTTCCGGCTCGCGCGCGGCGGCGCGCAGGAGTACTACCAGATCGAGGCCGATTTCGTCTGCTTCTCGAAGGGCATCGCCGCGGGCATGCCGCTGTCGGCGATCGCCGGGCCGCGCCAGGTGATGAGCCGGCTCTCGGAGCTCCAGGTGTCGACGACGTTCGGCGGCGAGATGCTCTCGCTCGAGGTCTGCAGGGCGGCGCTGCGCGAGTACCGCGAGACCGACACCATCGCGAAGGTCGCCGCGCTCGGGAAGCGGCTCCGCGAGGGCATCAACCGGCGCGCGGAGCAGGGCGGCTTCCCGCTGCGCGTCGTGGGGTACGACGCGATCCCCTTCTTCCTCATGGCCGAGGATCTGGCCGTCCACACGAAGCGCATGGAGCCGTTCGTCGGCGCGATGGCGAGGCGCGGCGTCCTGCTGCGGCGCGACGTCAACTTCCTCTGCGGCGCGCACACCGAGGCGCAGATCGATCACACGATCGACGCGGCGCACGACGCGCTGCTCGAGCTGGCGAGCCGCGGCGTGATCGAGCGCGGCGCGGGCGCGAAGGCCCAGAGCTGAGCCCACGGTCGTGCAGAACGCTCGCTCCGAACGGATCCTCCTGTTCCTCATCGCCGCGGTCCAGTTCGTCAACCTGCTCGACTTCATGGTCGTCATGCCGCTCGGGCCGGACTTCGCGGTCGCGCTCGGCATCCCGATGTCCGATATCGGCCTGATCGGCGGCAGCTACACCGCGGCGGCGGCGGTCTCGGGGGTCGCCGGCGCGTTCTTCCTGGACCGCTTCGACCGGCGCAGCGCGCTCGCCGTCGCGATGCTCGGCCTCGTCCTCGGCACGGCCGCTGGCGGCCTCGCTACCGGCCTGCCGAGCCTCCTCGCGGCGCGCGTGCTCGCCGGGGCCTTCGGGGGGCCCGCGACCTCTATCGCGTTCTCCCTCGTCGCGGACGCGATCCCGCCGGAGCGGCGCGGCAAGGCGATGGGCGTCGTGATGGGCGCCTACTCCCTGGCCGCGGTGCTCGGGGTGCCGGCCGGCCTCGAGCTCGCGCGGCGCGGCGGCTTCCAGGCGCCGTTCTTTGCCGTCGCGGCGCTCGGGCTCACCGTCGCGGGGCTCGCGCTGCTGCTGCTCCCCTCGATGCGCGGCCACCTCGCCGGGGCGCGGGCGCCCGGGACCGCCCTGCGCGAGCTCCGCGCGCTCGTCGGCCGCCCGCTCGTGCTGCTCTCGTACTCGACGACGGCAGTCATGACGATGGCGTCGTTCCTCGTCATCCCGAACATCTCGGCCTACGTGCAGCACAACCTCGGCTATCCGCGCGAGCGGCTCGGCCTGCTCTACCTCGTGGGCGGCGCGCTCACCTTCGTCGTGATGCGCACCGCGGGCGCGCTGATCGATCGCGTCGGCGCGTTCCGCACGAGCCTGGTCGGGGCGGCGATGCTCGTGGCCGTCCTCTATGGCGGGTTCCACTCGTACGTGCCGGGGCTGCCCGTGCTCGTCGTCTTCGTCGCCTTCATGACCGGGACGGCGATCCGCAACATCTCCCACAGCACGCTCGCCTCGAAGGTCCCGCTCCCCTCCGAGCGGGCGCGCTTCGGATCCATCCAGTCGGCCGTGGATCACCTCTCGTCGGCGCTCGCCGCGTTCCTCGCGGCCAGGATGCTGCACGAGCTCCCCGACCAGCGCCTCGACGGCATGGGCGCCGTGGCCGCGCTGGCGATCGCCTTCACGCTCGCGTCGTCGTGCTTGATCTTCCTGATCGAGCGACACCTCGCCCTCGGCGCGTCGAGCAGCGCCGGCGCTGCGCGCGCGCTGGAGGGCCGGGGCTAGTCGACGAGCGCGGGAGTCCAGAGAGCGCGCCTCCATCCGGGCGCCCCTCACCTGGCTGACCTGGTTTCCATCTCCGATTCCCCTCGGTGGGAACAACAACCCATCGGGGGCACCTCCCCTTCTGATGCTGGAGAAAAGCTCCAGGGTCGGCTTGCACGGCCGCTCCTCACATGCTCTTTGTCGGTGACCTCATCCATGGTGTCCCCGTCTCTCGTCCCGCGCCTCGCGGGATGCCTTGGCTGCCTCGCCGCGGCCCTCGTCCCGCGCATCGTCGTCGCCGTCATCCCGGCCGAAGCCTCGCCTCCTCCGGTCGCGGCCGTCGCGCCGATCACCGAGGTCTCGCCCCGCGCGAAGGGCGCGCCCGAGCCCCTCATCGACTGCGCCGCGCGCTCCGTCGTCGCCGTGGCCGTCTCGCATCGCGATCCCCGGGGCGGCGAGCGACGCGTGAGCCTGTGCAGCGGCGCGCTCGTCGAGCCGAACCTCGTCTTGACCGCGCGTCACTGCATCTCGCGCAACCTGACCGCGGCCCCTCGCTGCGATCGCTCGGGCCGGTCGCACAACGGCGATCACGTCGGCGGAGACATCGATCCTTCCGAGATCGCCATTTACACCGGGGACCATATCGATGTCTCCCGCGACGCCGCGCGGGCGCGCGCCGTGGCCACGCTGCACGGGAAAGAGCGCGTCCTCTGCGACGCGGACATCGCCTATCTGGTGCTCGATCGGCCCCTCACCGACGTGGCGCTCCTGCGGATGCGCGAGGTCGGGGCGCTCGATCCAGGCGACAGCGTGGTCGCCGTCGGGTACGGCGGCGGAGCGTCCAACCGGCTCGGCGTCCGCGCCGCGCGCGGTCCGCGCCTCGTCGCCGCCGTCGGGCCCCGCGCCGATCCGGCGACCGGCAAGGTCCTCGGTCCGCGCGAGTTCGAGATCGAGGGGGCGACCTGCGCCGGCGACTCGGGAGGTCCGGTGATCGACGCCGACCGCGGCGACGTGGTGGGCATCACGTCGCGCGGCGCGGGGTGCACCGCGGCTGGCAACCACGTTTATACGCGCACGGACGCCTTCGCCGCGCTGACGGCCGAGGCCCGCACGGCCGCGCTCGCACGACGCTGAGCGCCCCGCGCCATCGCGCCGGCTCGCCTCGCCGAGCGCGAGGGGCAGGACGCGGCAGGGGCAGGCCGTGTGCAGCCGCGGCACAGCGCGCGACGCGCGGGCGTGCCGGCACGTCGCTCGCATCGCGCGGAGTCAACGGAAGACAGACACGGGATCGACGCTCATGCGGGCAGGGTCGCGTGCGCGATGACGCTGCTTCGCCCGCGCCGATGACCACTTCCCGGAGGGATCGGAACCATGTCGTTGCTGGACACCACCAGGGGCTTCTTGACGCCCGAGCTCATCTCGGCCGCAACGAAGGGGCTGGGCCTGAGCGATGAATCGCCGACGAACGTGCGCGGCGCCGCGGAGAGCTCGGTGCCGACGCTGCTCGCCGGGATGGCTCAGGTCGCCTCTTCGGAGAGCGGCGCAGCGCAGCTGTTCAGGATGATCACCGAGCGGGACTACGAAGGTCTGCTCGGGAGAGCAGGGCCCCTCCGCGCCGAGCAGGCCGAGGAGCTCTCGCACCATGGGCAGTCGATGATCGCCCGCCTGTTCGGCGACCGCGCGAGCGGGATGATCGATCTCGTCTCCCGCTCCTCCGGCGTGGAGCAGCGGTGCTCGACCGCGATGCTCGGCCTGATCGCTCCGATCGTCGCGTGCGTGCTCGGCCGCGAGGTGAGGTCGAGAGGGCTGACCGCGCGAGGGCTCGCCGATCTGCTCTCTCATCACACGCAAGCCTTCAAGGACGATCCACGCGCCCCGGCGGGCCTCGCTGGGTTCCTCGCTCCCTCCATGGCGGCGAGCGCTCCTTTCGTCGCGGCGGCGGCGCGCGAACGGCCGCATGATGCGGTATCACCCGTCCCGTCCCGAACGACGGAGTCGTCAACCCCGCTTCCCTCGCGTGAAGGGCCTGCCCGTCAACGTCAGACGCGAGAATGGCTGCTCCCGACCTTGCTGGCAGCGGCGGTGCTCGGAGGCCTCTGGGCGTTCGTCCGCGAACGCAGGCCGGAGCGCACCGCCGCCGAGCCCACGCACGAGGCGCCGATCGCGGCGGCTCCGAGGGACGATCTCGCTCAGCCCGCCGCGCCGCCGCCGCAGGTCGAGCCGCCGCGCGCCGAGGCGCCCACGGCCGCCATGCCCGGCGAGGCGCCCCCCAGCGCGCCGGAGATCGTCGAGCAGCTCAGGATCACGGCCGGAGAGATGACGCTCCCGGGCGGCAAGGTCCTCTCCGTCGACGAGCACGGCTCCGAGGCGGAGATCGCGCGGTACCTCGACGCCGGAGCCGCGGATGGCCCCAAGCGCTTCTCGATGGAAGGCGTGAACTTCCGCTTCGGGACCACGGAGTTGACCGAAGCTTCGCGGCCGAAGCTCGAAGCGCTGGCCGTCATTCTCAGCGCCTATCCCTCCGCGCGGGTGCGCATCGAAGGGCACACCGACGCCGTGGGCGGCGCCGAGGGGAACAGATCGCTGTCGCTGGCGCGAGCCCAGGCGGTGCGCAACGAGCTCACCGCGCGACAGATCGCTCCCCATCGCATCGAGGTGGCCGGGATGGGCGCCGAGCAACCGGTGGCGTCGAACGACACCGCCGGCGGACGCGCGCAGAACCGCCGGATCGACGTCATGGTCCTGAGCCTCTGAAGCGGCGACTCACCCCCTCTGCGCCAGGAGCGCGGTACCGGCGCCGGCCTGCGGGAGCAGGGTACCGGCGCCGGCGAAAGGCCGGCGCATGGCCGCTCGGCTCTTACGTGTGCACTCTCGGGAGGACTTGCTCGAGGACGCCGACGCCGCCGTTGTCCTTCTCCACGTGGAATCGGACCACCAGGTTGTTGTTCTTGTCCCAGTCGTCTGCTCCGTCGCTCGGATCGAGGATCGCAAAGTTGCGATGCGTGACGCAGTACCTGTGTTCTGACCCCGAGATCTCCCGGAGGAACCCCTTGATGTCGCCGTTGAACAGGTTCTGACTGCCGCCGTTCGTCAGCAGCGAGAGGATGATGCGGGACATCCCCTTGGGGGCAGGGCGCGCGATGCCGGACGCGGTCACCTGATAGAGGCGCGGTCGCGAGCGCGGCTGCCCGAACCCGAGGACCGTGTCGATGTGCGCCATCGTGCCCACGTGGATGTCGCCGCCCATGAGCGTCACCTGGGTGCGAGGGCTGAAGCCGGCGAAATTCATGAGAGACATCAGGAAACGCCTGCATTCGTTCTGGTTGTTGGAGGCAGCCCAGCCGTCCCGGATGTCATCGACGGAGGCCATGTTGAACGTGTTCGTGAGCGCCTCCGCGGCTGCGAGCGGCAGGTAGACGACGGGCGTGCCGACCACGACGAAGAGGTGCCTTAGATCGAGCGCCGCGAGCTCGTTGAGCCTGAGCTCGAGGTCGTCGAGCTGTTGCTTGCCGAGGATCGTCCCGTTCTTCCACGAGCGCTGCGACCGCCCATCGACCGCGAGGATGGCGACGTCGCCGTGCTTCGCGATCCAGCCGAACCCCGAGCTGCTCACGCGGTCCCTCGGGCTCAGCGCCGCCTGAAACTCCTTGAACGCCTGCTCCGCGGCCCTGTAGCGCTCCACGGCCGGCGGGGAGCCGTCGTTGTTGTTCGACCCCCACCCATCGTAGATCTCGTGGTCGTCCCACATCATGACGTTCGGACAGCTCCCGAGGACCGCCGCCACGTCAGGGTGCGACCACGTGTGCACGTAGTGCCTGCGGTACGCGGCGGTGCGCCCCTCCGAGGCCGACCAGCCCGTGGGATCGCCGTCGCCGTAGATCTGGTCACCGGCGTGAACCAAAAGGTTCACCTTCCCTTCGTCCACGAGGGCCTTGAGCGCCCGCCACATCGCCCCGCGCCGCTCCTTGGGAAACTCGTGGTTGTCGATGTCGTTGCAGCTCACGAGGCCGATTCGAATCGGCCCGTTCGTGACGGTGCGGAAGGCGGAGCCGTTGATGCTCAGGTTGTCCGCGGGTGTGGGGAGCGGATCTCCTGCGTCGTGCTCCACGATGCCATAACGAACCCTCTCGCCGCTCAGCCCGCTCAGCTCGAACGTGGCGAGCCCGAAGGGCGGCGCGCTGCTGATCGGCACGTCGAGCGTGCGAACGCCGTTGTCGTCCGCGAACGCCAGCCTCGCCCTCCCCTTGGGCCTCTCGAAGACGGCCAAGATCCTGCTGGTTGTCTGCGTCGTGTGTCCGATGACTGCGCTTTTGAACGCCATGGTCCGCCTCTCTGGCGAGAGCTCGTCAGGCTGAGGGAAGAGGCGCCGTGGTCCTGGCGGGCACTCTCCCCTATGTTTCGTCGCGGGCGGCCGGACGCAAGTTTTTCGGCTCGCTCGAGGCGCTCGCGAGAGGGGCAAGGCGTCGGGCCAGAGGCGCTCTCCGCTCGCGCTCACCGCGTGAGAGGGGCGGGAGCGTGGCGTCGGCGGGCGCGACGCCGGCGGCGACCACGGCATCGCATCGCCGCCTCAGAACGCCGCCGTCACCGTCGCTCCCAGGTTCAGCATCGTCCCGTCGGCCCGGCCTCCGGCGACGCCTGCGCCGCGCCGCCCTGCGCGAAGGCGAGCCCCGCGGTAAGGGAGCGGTGCGAACCCGCGCCCCCTCCGGCGGATCCCGCGAAACATGCGCGCGCGGCCGTAGACTGGGCCGCCCTGGCGCGCTAGTCGGTATCCGTCGTGGATCCCAGCCCTCGAAGCAGCCCGGACGAACGCCGCCCCCGCCTCGCGCTCCAGGCCGTGCTGCCGGAGGAGCTCGCCGGCGCGTGCGGCATCGACCTCACCGACGCGCGCCGCATCGTCTCCCTGGCGCACCGCCTCGGCGAGCTGCCCGCCCGCGCGCCCGCGACCGTCCGGCGCGCCGCGCTCGACGCGGCGCGCTCGGCGGGCGAGATCAGGACGCTCGCGCTCGTCGAGCGGCGCGCGAGCGCCGAGGATCCGTTCGTGAAGTACGCCTTCCGCCTCGAGGACGGCGCGACGGTCGAGTCGGTGCGCATCCCGCTCGAGCGGCCAGGCCGGTACTCGGCGTGCGTGAGCTCGCAGGTCGGCTGCGCGCTCGCGTGCGCGTTCTGCGCCACCGGACGCATGGGCCTCACGCGCAACCTGGAGGCCTGGGAGATCGTCGAGCAGGTGCGGCTCATCCGCCGCGATCTCGACGCCACCGTAGGCGGCGGCGCGCGCGTCCATGGAGTGCTGTTCCAGGGCATGGGCGAGCCGCTCGCCAACGCCGACCGGGTCATCCAGGCGATCCGGGTGCTCTCCGAGCCGAGCGCGCAGGCCATCGACATGCGCAACATCACCGTCTGTACGGCGGGGCTCCCGTCCGGCATCCGGCGGCTCGCGGCCGAGGTCCCCGCGGTCCGGCTCGGCCTGTCGCTCGGCTCGGTGCGCCCCGGCAAGCGGCGCCTGCTCATGCCGATCGACGGCGCGCACCCGCTCGAGGAGGTCCTCGCGGCCGTGGGCGAGCACGCGCGCGCGAGCGGGCACGCGCCGATGTGGGCGTACACGCTCCTCGCGGACCAGAACGACACGGACGAGGACGCCGCGTGCCTGGCCGCGCTCGCCCGCGGCTTCGCGGCGCAGCACGGCATCTCTCCCCGGCTCAGCCTCATCCCCTACAACGCGATCGGCGCGCCCGGCGATCCCCTGCCCTCGCCGGACGGCGGCGATGAACGCGGCGCGTCGGCCGATCCGTTCGTGCGCTCGGCGCGGCTCGACGCCTTCCGCGCGGTCCTCTCCGCCGCCGGCGTCGGCTCGATCGTGCGCTACTCGGGCGGGGGCGACGTCGGCGCGGCGTGCGGGCAGCTAGCGCGGCCTTCGGCGGAGGCGCCGCGGCCGGGCGGCCGCCGGGCGCCGCCCCGCGCCGGGGCGACCGTGGGCGCGGCCGACGTCGGGCCGAGCGCGCCGCCCAGGCCAGCATGAGCGTCGCTATGGATCCCTGCTCCCACGCGCGCTAGCTTGCGCGCGTGTTCGGCTTCAGCTTCGGCGAAATCATGGTGCTCGCCATCGTGGGCATCATCGTGGTCGGTCCCCGGCGGTTGCCTGCGATGATGCGGTCGGCGGGGAGCTGGATCGCCAAGCTCCGCCGCTTGAGCACGGAGCTCCGGACGCAGAGCGGCATCGACGATCTGATCCGCCAGGAGGGGCTCGAGCGCGAGCTCCGCGAGCTCCGCGCCCTGTCGCGGGTCAACGTGATCGAGACGCTGGTGAACCCCGTCGTCGGCGCCGTGACCGCCGGTGCGATCGCCTCGTCCACGCCGCGCGTGAGGCCGCCGGATCCCGAGCCGCCGCCGCCGCCCGTCGTGCAGCCGCCCCGCGAGCGCGAGTACCCCGTCCTCGGCTGCGACGCCTACGGAGTGACGCTGGACGCGGCCCCGGACGGCGCCGCCGGCCTGCCGGTCGCACCGGAAAGCGCAGCCCCCACGGAGACCGCGAAGGCGGCGGACGCCACGACCGGTGTGGTCGGCGCAGATGCCACGGCTAGCGCGGCGGACGCCACGGTCGATGTCGAGGCCGCCGCGGCGACAGCGCCCGTGGCCGCAGAGACCGCCGCGGCGACAGCGCCCGTGGCCGTAGAGACCACCGCGGCGACAGCAACCGCGACCGCAGAGACCACCGCGGCGATAGCGCCCGCGGCGGCAGAGACCGCCGCGGCGACGCAGGGCGTGGCGACCGGAAACGGAGCGACGTGATGAGCCAGGAGCAGGCGGCGGTGAAGAGCGGCTCCCCGGGGGCGGAGGGCGCGCCGAGCGACGCCGCGGAGGATCCGGGCGAAGACAAGCCGATGTCGTTCTGGGAGCACCTCGACGAGCTGAGAAAGCGGCTCGTCCGGAGCCTCCTTGTCTTCTTCGCGGCCTGCGTCGTGGGGTGGGAGGTGCGCGAGGAGCTCTTGCACTTCCTGACCGTCCCGTTCGTGCAGGCGTGGCGGGAGCAGAGCCTGGCCGGCAACCCCTCGCTCCACTTCGGCGCGCCCGCGGCCGCGTTCGTCGCTTACTTCAAGCTGTCGATGATCGGCGGCGCGGCGATGGCCTCGCCGTTCATCTTCTACCAGCTGTGGGCGTTCGTCGCGCCCGGCCTCTACGCCAAGGAGAAGCGCTACGTCATCCCGTTCGTCCTGTTCTCGACGATCCTGTTCGTCGGCGGCGGCTGGTTCGGCTGGCGAGCGGCCTTCCCGATCTCGTTCGGTTACTTCCTCAGCCTGGCCGGCACGGTCGGCGGCGACGGGGTGACGATCACGCCGACCGTGATGATGGGCGACTACCTCGACTTCGTCGCCCAGCTCCTGCTCGGCTTCGGGATCATCTTCGAGATCCCGCTCATCGTGCTCTTCCTCTCCATCGCCGGCATCATCAACTACATCCAGCTCATCCTGTTCGGCCGCTGGTTCGTGTTCGGCGCCTTCATCCTCGCCGCCATCCTGACGCCGCCGGACATCACGAGCCAGCTCGTCATGGCCGTGCCGATGTGCCTGCTCTACGTGCTCTCGATCGGCCTCGCGTACCTCTTCGGCAAGCCGCCGACCGACGCCCAGCGCGCGGCGTACAAGGCGCGCAAGGAGAAGGAAGTCACCAAGGGCTGACGGGCGGCGCAGCGCCGGCCGGGCCGCCTGCGCTGCGTCGTCCGTGCGCCGTCCTCCGCGCGGCGTCGCGCACGGCAGACCGCTGCGCTGCTCCTTCCGCCCGCCGTCCTCCGCGCGGCGTCGCCCACGGCAGACCGCTGCGCTGCTCCTTCCGCGCGCGCCGTCCTCCGCGGCGGCGCAGTCAGGCGGCGGGCGCGGCCGCCGCGGGCGCGGCCTTCCGGCTCCGCGCCATGTGGATCGCGACCGCGGCGCCGGCCATCGCGAGCCCGATGAGCTGCGACGTGGACAGGCCAACGAAGCCCCCGCGATCGTCGGCGCGCACGAACTCGAGCACGAAGCGCCCGAGCGCGTAGAGGCCGAGGAACGTCGCGAAGACCTGCCCGTCGTACCGCTTCCGCCCGTGCACGTAGAGCAGGCAGATCGCCGCGATGGCGAACGACATCGCCGACTCGTAGATCTGCGTCGGGTGCACCGGGTGCGACGGCAGGCGCGGGCTCGTGAGCTCGAGCAGCTTGAACTGCGCGTCGCTCGCGGGGCTGTTCGGCGGGAACGAGAGCCCGAACGCCCCGTCGGTGCGCAGGCCGAAGCAGCAGCCGGCGAGCAGGCAGCCCATCCGGCCGAACCCGAGGCCCAGCGGGACGGCGAAGCCCGCCATGTCCGCCGCCTTCCAGAACGGGAACCGATCGCGCTTGAGCAGCCAGTACGCCATCGCCGACGCGCCCACGAAGCCGCCGTAGTACGTCAGGCCGCCCGCCCAGAACTTCGCCCACGCCAGGCAATCGCGCTCGACCGGGTGGCAGACCCCCTTCGCCGCGTCCCACACGCCGTGGTACCGCGACGCGCAGAGCGCCTGCTCGACCTTCCAGTCGACAAGCGACGGGTCGGTGCACAGGTGCACGTAATCCCAGAAGTATCCGTCGGCGACGACGTGGAGGAGCCTGCCGCCGACGACGCCCGCGAGCAGGCAGGCGAGCCCCAGGTCGACGATCACATCCGGGTTCTCGCCGATCCGCCGCGCCCACAGCGCGCCGATGGCCGTCGCGAAGAGGAAGCCGGTCAGGAGCAGCAGGAAGTAGGCAGGGAACGCGACGTCGAGCAGGCGGAACAGCTCGGGCCGCATGATCAGCCCGCGGACGCCTTCGCGCCGGACGCCTTCCCTGCGAGCTCGGGGCGGTGGGGGGAGAACATGTCGATCGCCATCAGCCCGACGCCCGCGACGATCGCGATGTCGGCCACGTTGAACGTCGGCCACACGAACGTCGAGGTGAGCCGGACCTGGATGAAGTCGATGACGTACCCGTAACGGATGCGGTCGACCAGGTTCCCGAGCGCACCGCCGAGCACGAGCGGCAGCCCCCACCTGAGCGCGATCTGGGAGGGGTGGAGCTTGCGGTACAGCGCGACGATGAAGACGATCGCCCCGAACGAGACCAGGAGGAAGAACGGGCGGCGGATCGCCTCGCTCTCGTCGCCCAGGATGCCCCACGCCCCGCCGTGGTTCTTCGCGAAGATCATGTTCAGGTGATCCTTGATCACCTCGATCTTCCGGAACGAGAGCGGCCGCGGCGCGGCGGTGAGGTCCGTGAGCACCTGCGGCTCCAGCCGGTCCTTGGCCCACCACTTCGTGCCGAGATCGGCGGCCAGGGTGATCGCCGAGACGACGATGAGGAACACGTACGACGGCCGGTAGGCGGGCTTCGTCGGCGCGACCACGTCGTCGGCGTCCCCTTCCTGCGAGGAGCCGCGCCCCTCGTGGTCGCGTTCACCGGCAGAGGCCGGCGGCTCGCCGGCCGGCGCGTTCAGGGGCGCGGAGCGATGCGACTCCGCATGGGTACCTTCGGTCTCAACGGGAGCGTCTCGCGGCGTCGCGTCTTCAGTCATGCGGAGCGCGTTCCTCTACGACAAACCGAGCGCTCCGGCAAAGGCTTCCCTCCGCAGGCGCCGCCGCGCGCGTCTTTCACGCCTTGCGCGTGTCACGTGACGTGCGTGACTTGCGCGCGCCGCGCCGCGCCGCCCCACGCGCCGTCTGCTCCGGCCGAGCCGCCCGCTCGCATCCTTCAGCTGGCCGGCGGCACAGGCGGAGGCGCTTCCGTCGATAGCGGAGGGGTGGGGTCGCCGCCCGCCGGGCCCTCCGAGGCGCCGCGCGCGTCTGGAGACGGCGCGCTCGCGCTGCGGGTCGCGACGATCATGTCCTTGGACATCAGGATGACCCCCGCGACGATCGCGATGTCCGCCACGTTGAACGTCGGCCAGTGATACTCCCGACCGCCGCGGATCACGTACATGTCGATGAAGTCGATCACCCAGCCGTAGCGGATCCGGTCGACCAGGTTGCCCATCGCGCCGCCGAGCGCCAGCGCGAGCCCCCACTTCATCCCCGTCTGGTCCCTGTGGACGCGCCGGTAGATCGAGAAGATGAAGACCATCGCCGCGGCGGAGACGAACAGGAAAAACGGCCGCCGCAGACCGTCCGGGAGGCCGCGCAGGAAGCTCCAGGCGCCGCCGGGGTTCTGCGCGAAGATGAAATCGAGGTGGTCCGGGATGATCGTGAGGACCTTCGCGCCCGACCGCTTCGGGTCGAACCCGGTGAGGCGCGCGTGCGCCCACCCCTTCGTCACCAGGTCGGCGGCGCACGAGACGAGCGCCACGACGGCCAAGAAGCGGAGCGAGGCGCGCTCCTCGCTGGGGAGGTCGTCGGGAAGGTGCGCGACGGGCGACGCTTGCGGTGCGTCCGAGGACATCGTCCTCGCTTCTACGCGATGGCGTGGCACGGAGCAAACAGCCTCGAGCAGAGCGATGCCCGGCGGCGGTCGTCTTCTGCTCTTCCGTTCGTCCGTTCGTCCGTTCGTCCGTTTGCCCCCCTCGCGCCTTCCGGTTCCGTCTTCCGCTCTCGCCCGCGCCTCCTCCGCCGATCACCGCGCCGGTTCACCGTTGGTTCAGGATCACCACCGGACGCTCCGGGGCGCGCGATCGCACCGGCGCCTTTTCCCGTCCGGGAGGATCGGTCGGACCGGCCGGGTCGACCGCCGGCGCCTCCCTCCTTCGCAGCGCGAGGTGCACCTCGCCGTACGCCTGGAGGGCCGCGCCGCGCTGCCGCTCCGTGGCCGCCGCGCGCCCCAGCGACTCGGCCAGCTGCGCCCGGCGCCCCGCGAGGTACGCGAGATCCCTCGCCTCGGCAAGCTCGCTCCCCCCGGCGAACGCCTGCTCCGCGCGCTCCATCGCCTCGGTGGCGCCGCGCAGGTCCGCGGGCGCGAGCTCTGCCGCCGCGCCCGCCCGGGCGCGCTCGTAGCTCTTCCTCGCCTCGATGAGCTCCTTCGGCGGGAGCGGGGCGCTCGCGCACCCCAGGAGACCGCCGACGAGCAGAATGGCCACTGTCCCGTGATTGGTTCGCATGATTCCGCGCCTCCTGTCCGCGAGCCCTAGCGGAGCTGCCGCTGGATGGATCCGACCTCCTCGAGCGCCTCGTGCGTGCGGGCCTGGGCCTGCGCCTCGCGCGTGAGGGCGAGCGCGAGCTCCGCGTCCGCCTGCGCGCGCAGGAGCATGCGCTGCGCCCGATCGGGCACGCCGTCGGCCGACAGCCTCGTCGCCCGCTGCACCTGCTCCCGGGCGAGGCGGAGGTGGGCTTCCGCCCGCGGGTCCTCGTCGGCTCCGACCTCCTCGGCGGCTCGAATCATCGCCTCCGAAGCGCCGAGCCGCTCGCTGAAGCTTGGAGCGTACGCGGCGCACCCCGCCATCGACGCGCCGAAGAGCGTCAAGAACACTGCGTTTTTCATGTGCGACACCTCGTTGCCAGCCCCGGACGAGATGTCGCCCGGAGAAGGCGGGTGAGAGAGCGGATGGGATCATCGACTCCGGATCTCCGTCGTCGATCGGCTCGTCCTCAGGCAACCAGCACACCAGGGCCGACGACCTCGGGGCGGCGCCTGAGCGCGCACACGAGAAGCGCCGCCCTGCGTCCGTCGGTGCAGAAGGAATCACGACGACGCTGAGACATCGCCTCACGCGCCGTATCCGCGCTTCCCATCGGTTGCGCGCAAACGAGCCATTCGCCGGAGCCCCCGTGTGCGTCGCTTGCGGCGACTGGACCACAGGAGAGCCGCAGACACCGGATCTCGTTCGAGGACGGGAGAGGCCCCCTCTCCGCTGTACGCCCGCCTGCCGCGGCAGCCCGCCGCGACCGCGTTCCGCGCCGGCCCGCCACGCCCGCCTGCCGCGCCGATCCGCCGCGCCAGCCGCGCCGGCCCTTCACCCGCGCGCCGTCCTCCCCTCACCCGCGCGCCGCCCTCCCCTCACCCGCGCGCCGCCCTCCGAGATCCCGGCCGCGCAGGCCAGCGCAGCGTCACGGCGGCCGACGTGTGCGTCGCGCCCGATCCGGTTGAGTGACACGGCGCATCTGTTTAGTATACCTGCGCCATGCCGTCGCCCCCCTGGAAGATCGAGACCGGCGTCGAGACCGTCATCTCGTCGTGGCTTGCCTCCGGCTACGTCCGCCCTTGTTTCACCGCGGATCGCGAGCTTCCGCCGGCCGACGCGCGCACCGCACCGATGCCCGACGCGCTCTCGCCGGCGCTCCGCGGCGCCCTGGAGCGGCGCGGCATCGATCGGCTCTACGACCACCAGGCGCGGGCCTTCGCGGCGGCCCGCGCGACGCCGGCGGGCCCGAGCGCCGCGGCGGAGCCGGCGCGGGCGGGGCGGCACGTGGTCGTCGCGACGCCCACCGCCAGCGGCAAGAGCCTCTGCTTCCATCTCCCGGTGCTCGACGCGCTCGCCGAGGGCGCCGCGTCGGGCCAGGGCGGCAGCGCGATCTACCTGTACCCCACCAAGGCGCTCGCCCGGGACCAGGAGGCCGGCCTGCACGCGCTCATCCGCGAGGCGGGGCTCACGATCCCGGCGATCGTGTACGACGGGGACACGCCGGGCGACGCCCGGCGGGCGGCGCGCGAGCGCAGCCCCATCGTGATGACCAACCCCGACATGCTCCACGCGGGGATCCTGCCGCACCACGCGCACTGGGCGCGGACGTTCCAGCGCCTGCGCTACGTCGTGCTGGACGAGCTCCACACCTACCGCGGCGTGTTCGGGTCGCACGTCGCCCACGTCCTCGCCCGGCTGCGCCGTGTCGCCGCGTTCCACGGATCGAGCCCGACCTTCCTCTGCGCGACGGCGACGATCGGCAACCCGCGGGCGCACGCCGCGCGCCTGCTGGGCGTCGCCGAGGACGAGCTCGAGCTCATCGACGAGTCAGGCGCCCCGCGGGGGCCGCGGCGCTTCTTCCTGTACAACCCGCCGGTGGTGAACGCGGAGCTCGGGGTGCGCGCCAGCACCCTGAAGAGCGCGGTGCGCCTCGCCGGGGATCTCGCGCGCGCCCGCGTGCCGACGCTGGTGTTCGGCCAGTCGCGCAACTCGGTCGAGATCATGCTGAAGTACCTGCGCGAGGGCGTCGGCAAGGAGATCGGGGCGGAGGACGCGATCATGGCGTACCGCGGCGGCTACCTCCCGGAGACGCGCCGGCGGGTCGAGCGGGGGCTGCGCGAGGGCGAGATCCTGTGCGTCGTGGCCACGAACGCCCTCGAGCTCGGCATCGACATCGGCGAGCTCGACGCGGTGATCTGCGCCGGCTACCCCGGGTCGGTCGCCGAGACGTGGCAGCGCTTCGGCCGGGCGGGCCGGCGCGGCAAGACGAGCATCGCGGTCCTGTGCGCCACCAGCGCGGCGCTCGACCAGTACCTCGCGAGGAACCCGGGTTACCTGCTGGAGCGCGGGGCCGAGTCGGCCCGGATCGATCCGCAGAACACCGAGATCCTCGTGCAGCACCTCAAGTGCGCGGCGTTCGAGCTGCCGTTCCTCAAGGGGGAGCCCTACGCGGCGATGCCGCCGGACGACACCGTGGCGGCGCTGCGCTTCCTGCAGGACAACGGGGTCGTGCACGAGTCGAACGATCGCTTCCACTGGGCGTCCGACGCGTATCCGGCGAACCACGTGAGCCTGCGCTCGGTGGGCTGGGACAACTTCGTCATCATCGACAAGGCCCTTGGCAAGACGCTCGCGGAGCTCGACTGGCGCGCGGCGCCGACGATGCTCCACGAGCAGGCCATCTACCAGCACGACGGCGAGCAGTACCAGGTCGAGCGGCTCGATTACGAGAACCACAAAGCCTTCGTGACGAAGGTCGTCCCCGACTATTTCACGACCGCGCTCACCCACCGGAAGGTGAGCATCCTCGACGAGAGCGCGGCCGCCCCGCTCGGCCGGGCGACCGCCGCCTTCGGCGAGGTGAGCATCGTGGAGAAGGTGGTCGGGTACAAGAAGATCAAGTTCTACACGCACGAGAACACGGGATACGGCGACGTGCGCTTGCCCGACATCCAGATGCACACGACCTCGTTCTGGCTCACCGTGCCCGAGCCGCTCTGCGAGGAGCTCGGCCTCGGCCGCGCGACCGCCATCGACGGCCTGCGCGGGATCGCGCGGGCGCTGGAGACGGTCGCGACGCTCTCGCTCATGTGCGATCCGCGCGACATCGGCCAGACGCTCGAGGACGGGAGCGAGGCGCGGGAGGTCCCGGCCGGCGGAGAGGCGGCCGGGGTCTTCGATCCGACGCTGTTCCTGTTCGACAACGTGCCAGGCGGCGTCGGGCTCTCCGAGCGCATCTACGAGCAGCGCGACGAGCTCCTCGCGCGCACGCGGCAGCTCATCGCCGGCTGCCGCTGCGACGAGGCCGGCTGTCCGCTCTGCGTCGGCGCCACGGAGACCATCGACGCGAAGCGCAAGCGCGCGTCGCTCGGGCTCCTCGCGATCTTGCTCCACCAGGCGTGAGCCCGGCGGCGAGCGCCTCCGGGCGCTCGCCGCGGCGCGCCGCGCATCATGTCCCGAGCGGACGGCGACCAGACCCACGCAGATCCAGCGACATCCACCTCGCTCTGCGCCCCTGAGCCCCTACCACGCTCGCGCTGGGCGCTCGTCGTGGACGTGTCGCCGCCGCCCGCGCTGGCGATCGTGACAGCCATGTTTCGGCGCGGAGGGGAACACCACGAGTCGATTTGTGCAATCGACCGCAGCGTCTCTGGAGATCGAGCGCTGTCGCCCCTTTACCCCGCCCCTCGGTGCAATCTAGAGTCGGGGCACCGTGGAGAGCGCGCCATCGAGGGGGGTTGTTCTGGGGCGTTACGCCATTGGACCGCGGATGGCGCGCGGCGGGATGGGCGAGGTGTTTCGCGCGGTCGCGCTCGGGCCGGACGGCGAGGAGGTCCCGGTCGCCATCAAGCGAATCGTCCCGATGCACGCCGGCAGCGACGATCTCAGGCAGCTCTTCATCGCCGAGGCGAGCATGATGACCCGCCTCAAGCACCCCAACATCGATGAGGTGCTCGACTTCGGCGTCGACGAAGCGGGCGACTTCTACCTCGTGCTCGAGCTCGTGTCCGGGACGGATCTCGGGCGACTCTGCAAGGGGCTCTGGGCGCGCGGGGAGTCCGTCCCGGTGCCGATCGCGCTCTTCGTCGCCGCCCAGGTGCTCGAGGGGCTGGGCTACGCGCACGAGCGCTCGGCCGCCGAGGGGCGGCTGATGGTGCACCGCGACGTGAGCCCTGGAAACGTGCTCATCTCGCTGAGCGGCGCCGTGAAGATCGCGGACTTCGGCGTGGCGATCGCCACGCGGGGCGACGTGGGGGACGCCGCCAGGCGCGACCTGGTCGGGAAGCCGAGCTACATGCCGCCCGAGCAGTTCGACGGCGAGCGCGTCGACGCGCGCGCCGACGTGTTTGCCCTCGGGGTGGTCCTGTTCCAGATGCTCACCGGGACGCGGCCCTTCCCCGGGAGCAGCGCCGCCTCGCGGATGGCGGCGGCGCGCGAGGGGCAGATGTTGCGGGCGAGCGAGCTGCGCCCCGAGGTGAGCCCCGCGCTGGAGGCGATCCTCTCGCGCGCGCTCGCGCCGCGCCGGGACGACCGCTTCCCCGACGCGCGCGCGATGCTGGAGGCGATCGAGGCGCTGCGCGAGGCAGGCCACGAGATCGGCGCGCCGGAGGACCTCGGGGCGCTCGTGAGCGCGGCGCTGAAGGAGTCGCCGGAGTCGCGTCCGCCGGGCCCTCACACGCCCGAGCTCCCCGAGGACGAAGACGACCTGGAGGGGGGCGAGCTGACGCGCGCCGACGCGGACAGCCCCTTCACCCTGCGCGCGACGCGGCGCCCCGGCCCATCGTCGCAGGTGCTCGGCGGCGAGGCCGAGGCGCTCGATGCGCTCGATGGCATCGACGCGGCGCTCCCGGCGCCGTCGAGCGCCCCGGTGAGCGGCGGGTTCCACGTCGTGGCGCCGGCGTCCGGCGAGGAGAGCTCGATCGATCCGCTCCAGGCGTCGAGCCTGAGGGGGGCGGTCTCCTTGACGCCGAGGCCGCGCGACGAGGCGCGGCCGCCGTCCTCGGCGCCGGGCGCGGTCCTTCCGCCGGCCGGGGCGACGCGGCAGCGCCTGCTCGCGGGGGCGATCGCCTGCGCCGCGCTGGCGGGGATCGCGGTCGCCAGCGTGCGCGTCGGCCGCGGCGGACCGAGCGCAGCCTCCCCCGCGGCCGTGCAGCGCGCCGTTCGGGCAGTGCAGCCGCAGATCACCGCCGCCGTGCAGGCCGCGCTGTTGCCCCTGCGAAGAGCTCCTTCCCCTGCGAGCCCCGCCGAGGGCGCTGCGCCGGCCGCGGGCTCTACCGCAGGTGCCGCGCCGGCCGCGGGCACCACGGCGGGCGCTGCGCCGGCCGCGGTCACCGCCCCCGCCGCGGACACCCCGTGAGTCGCATCGCTTGCGGCGCTCGGTCCGCTCGGTTAGCAGCGCGGCATGCGACGCCCTCACGTTCTCCTCGCCCTCGCCCTGACCGCGCTCGCCGGCTGTAGCGCCTCGCCGCCCGCAGCTCCGCCGCCTCCGACGGCTGCGCCCCCGGCTCAGCCCGACGCGCCGCCCGCTGCGGCGGCCCCCGCCCCGGGCGACGTGGTCGCCCCGGCGCCGTTATCGGTCGCCTCGGTCGAGGTGCCTGCTGCCCTGCGCGCCGTCGTCGACGCCGCCGATCGCGCGGACGCCGACCGGGCGCTCGACGCCGGCCGTAAGCCTGCGGAGACGCTCACATTCTTCGGCATTCAGCCGGGGATGAAGGTCGCGGAGCTCGCGGCGGGGGGCGGCTACTCGGCCGAGCTCCTGGCGCGGGCGGTCGGGCCGGGAGGGGTGGTCTATGCACAGAACAACCGCTTCGTCCTCGAGCGCTTCGCCGAGAAGCCGTGGAGCGAGCGGCTCAAGAAGCCCGTGATGAAGCCGGTGGTCCGGGTCGATCGCGAGCTCGACGACCCGTTGCCGCCCGAGGCGCGGGATCTCGACGCCGTGTTCCTCGTGCTCTTCTACCACGACACGGTGTGGATGGAGGCGGACCGGGCCGCGATGAACCGCGCGGTCTTCCGCGCGCTCAAGCCCGGCGGCGTGTTCGCGATCGTCGATCATGCCGGGCGCGCCGGGACGGGCGTCACCGACGTGAAGACGCTCCACCGCATCGAGGAGAAGATCGTGCGCGAGGAGATCGAGCGGGCCGGCTTCCGGCTCGCGGCCGAGGCGACCTTCCTCCGGAGCCCCGCGGACACGCGCGACTGGAACGCCTCGCCGATGGTGGCGGGCGACAAGCGGGGTACGAGCGACCGCTTCGTCCTGAAGTTCGTCAAGCCAGGGGGCTGAGCCGCCGTGGCGGCCCGGGCTCATCGCGGGCAGCGGGTGAGCGGCGGCGGCGCATGCCATCCGCCATCGGAGCCGCCCCTCGGCGCATGGGCGGCGCTCACCCGTCGGAGCGAACGCAGCGCACGAGCCGCCGATCGCGGACCGTGTGGTCCTGCGATGCGCCGTTCGTGAAGTTGACGAGGACGGCCTTCTCCGCGCTGCCGATGGCGGGCGTCGACGACCAGAAGACGTCGGACGGCGTCCCCGGGAAGGCCTCCAGGTCGATCGCCGGCCCGGACCGCCGATCATCGACGATCGAGAGCAGCTCCTTCGCGCTCGGCAGCCGCCAGTCGCCCTTCCCGGCGAGGTCGATGTCTTCGCAGTGCGCGAGCGCGTCGCTCCAGATGAACCGGGTCTGGGAGGCGTGGCGCTGCCAGACGAGCCCCGTCGAGCGATCGAGCACCCAGTCCTCGCCGGGCGAGAGATCGGCCGGCGCGATCCCCTTCACACCTCCGACGCACAGCGCCCGCGCGCCGGCCGTGTCGTCCTTCGCGAAGAAGCCGAGGGACGCATCGCTGGCCAGCACCCCCCAGGCGAACGAGCTGTCTGCGGCGACGTCGGTCGCGGACCAGTAGAAGCTGTCCTGGGTGGACGTGAAGAAGATATCGGGAAACGCCGTGGGATGGCCGAAATCCAGGATGGAGACGAGCTCGATCCGCGTCGGCAGGCGCCAGTTTGAGAGGCCGCCGATCCCCTGGGCGCTGAGCGCCGCGCAGTGCTCCTGCGCGCCGACCAGCGTGAACATCCCGTTCTCCGCCACCTTTTCCCAGGTGAGCCCGGTCACCGAGTCTTCTACCGCGCCGGCGGTTTCTGTGTAGGAGGGGACGGCGATCTCGTAGTTCCCGTCCTGTCCGAAGAAGGGCGCCGAGGGCCCTGGGCACGCCTCCAGCACGGTGGTCCCGTTCGAGCAGCGCGTGGTCGGCGAGTCCGGCCATGTCACCGGCACGGGCGGCGGCCCTCCGCCGCCGGTCCCTCCCCCGCCGCCCCCGCCGCCGATCGGCTCGCTGCCGCCGCCGCCGATCGGCTCGCTGCCGCCACCGCCGATCGGTTCGCCGCCGCCGCTGCTGCCGAGCTGAAAGGGCTCTCCGATGCATCCGGCGAGCGTGACGGACTCCACGAGCAGCGCGGCCAACAGCCAGGTGAAGCGAAGGGCGTGAGGGGTCTCGTTCGGCATGGGCAAGCGGCGGCGCCAGGAGAGGATCCGGGCCAGCAGCCTATCATTCACCGGGGCGCGGGGGTCGACTTCCTCGCAGCGCCTCGCGCCGCAGGCTCGCATCGCTGCCGCCCGCCGCCCGCTTCAGTTCCCCCCGCGGGCGCGGTTGCCCGCGCCCGCGGGCAACCGCGCCCGCGTCGGCGGCGTTCGCGCCGCCCGCGCGGGCGGGTCGGCCCATGAGAGGCGAAGCGAGCATGATGGAAGAACGACGCGCGGCGGAGAGTGGGGTTGAGCCCGTGCACCTCGGTGCCTCTCCGCCGCGTCGACTTCTTCTACGCAGGTTGCGTCTGGTGCCCTCTCCGCCTTTGCGGGCCGAGGGTCCGCCGCGTCACGGCGTCGTGTAGTCGACCTTTACCGTGTACGTGCTCTCCGCGTACCCCTGCACGAGGAGGAAGGCCTCCGACTGCCCTTCCGGGACCGTCAGCTCGCACGTCTCGTCCGCGCCGTCGAGGTAAGGCCGGCAGTCGAAGGCGCTCAGGGTGGGCTGCTCGCCGAACCGTACGTAGAGATCGGGATCCCCGGTGCCGCTCATCACGGCCCGGAAGGTCGTGCCCGGGACCACCGAGATCGGCCCGTGGGACGCCGTCTCGCGCCGCGAGACGCTGCCGTCGAAGCTCGTCGACGTCTCGGTGCCGCCGCCTCCGGGCTCACCTCCGGGCTCGCCTCCGGGCGCCTTCGGCGCGGAGTAGCGCACCTCGATGTCGTAGGTCGAGGCCGTGAAGCCGTGCACCTTGACGAAGGCCCTCGTCTGGCCCTCGGGCACATCGAGCGTGCAGGTCTCGTTGGCGTCGCTGAGGTAGGGCCGGCAATCGAACGATCTCGCCGTCGGCGCATCACCGAACTTCACGAAGAGATCGGGGTCTCCGGTCCCGGTCATGACGACGGTGAGGGTCGTCCCGGCCACGACCTCGAACCCCTCGGCGGGCCCGACCGCATCGAAGGCTCCCCGGGCGAGGCGGCCGCTGAAGTTCTCGGTGGTCGGCTCCCCGGCCGGCGGCTCCCCGGTCGGCGGCTCCCCGCCGCCTCCACCGCCTCCGCCGCCTCCGCCATCTCCGCCATCTCCGCTCGGCGTGCCATAGAGCGACTGGACGCCCGCGATGTCCCTCTCCGTGAGGACGAGCGTGCTGTCGCCTGTGCCGTTGCACTGGGGATAGTGCATGACGGACGCGCCGTCGTACTCGGTGAGGGCACGCCAGTTGTCGTCCTCGAAGCAGGTGCCCGACTCAGGACGGGTGTGCTCGTGACGGAAGCCAAGGGTGTGGCCTAGCTCGTGGCGGAGAATGCCCGTGATCGTGGGCCGCGTGCTGTCGAAAGCGGTCCTGTCGATCAGCACGTTCCGCGAGTACCTCGACTGGCCGGGGAAGAAGGCGCGCGCCAGGTACTGGCCGCCGGCGCTGACGGGGTTCACGTCGAACAGGACCTCGCTGGTGCTCGAGGTGCAGCGCGAGTCGGAAGACTCGACATGGATGAAGTCGACGTCCGCGACGTCCTCCCATGCCTTGACGGCATCCGCCATCGCCGTCACGACCTCCTCGTACTTGTCCCCGAATCTCGTGCTCACGCAGTACGAGAGGTTGTGCCGCTGCTCCGCCGTCCAGATGACGTCTTCCCCGCCTTCCTGGTTGACGATCAGCGCACCATCGCGCACATGCGCCTCCCAGAACTCGCGCAGATGCTTGATATCTACGACCGGCGTGTCCCCGTTAACAATGTAGATGCCGGTGTCAGGCTCCCGGAACACCGTCCGCTCGAATCGCTCAAATCCCAGCTGATTCGTGCCGACTTCCTCGATGTCGGCGCCGCCGACGTCTGCCGAACAACCGGCCGCGGCAGCGGTCAAACCAGCGATCACCAGAACGAGCTTACGGGCGATCACATTGCTCTCGTGCGGCTTTGCAGGATGCATTTGGAGCTCCTTTCGGGGGAGGCGAATCACGCTGTCCACGCGAACTCGATGAGACCCAAATGCCTTAACCCGATTTGACCCTCAGTCGGATAGCCAAATCTGACCGCCGTTCATAAAAAGGGTTCAGGATTGTAAAAAATTTCGAAGAGAGCGGACATGATTCCCCTGTCACAGGAAAATTCCTGTAACACGCGAAGCGAACAGATCGTGTCGGACAGACACACTGGAAAACAACACATCTTGAGATCGAGCGACGCGTACTTGCACCAGGACAGGCATCGGGATCCTCCTGCCTCCGTTGCGCCGATGAAAGGCGCGGAACGCACGCATGCAACGCGACGGCTGCAACGCGGCGCGTGCGGGCGCAGCTGCGAGCGCCGCGGCAGCCGCCAGCGCGCGGGCATCTCCGCGGGCGCCGAGCGCGGCGCGATGCTTCAGGGCAGCGTCGGGACGGCGCGCAGCGCCCGTCGCGCGGGACGACGGCGGGCGCTCACCCGCGCGCCGACAGGATCCGGCTGAAGGCCTCGCCGACGGCGCGCGCGAGCTCGACCATCCGGCGCGAGCCGCTCGAGGTGTCGAGGATCCGATCGGCGACCAGGATCATCGCGGGCCGGCCGACGACCTGCACGGCGACGGCGGCGACGTCGAGGCTCGGGTTGACCATGACGTCGAGCAGCGGCGCGTGGGTGGGAGTGCCGGGGATCGGGCCGACGTAGAGGTGGGTCGCCACGGCCGTGGCGAGCACGCTCGGCTGATCCATCGGGAGGGAGAGCTTGCGCAGCGCCTCCTGGTCGCCGAACTCCGCGTTGCACGCGAACCCACGAAAGACCCCGCGGTGCGCGGCGAAGATGGCGACACGCCCGGCGAACAGCCGCAGCCCCCGGAGCGCGAGCCGGATGACGTCGTCGCGCGTGCGCGCGAGGTAAAGCGCGTCGATGACGTCGCTCAGATCGACGAAGGGCTGCGGCGGCGGATCGTCGTCGAGGGGATCGCCGAGCTCCGGCTCGGGCGCGGGGGGCAGCGCCGGGAGCCGCCCGGAGCGCCTGCTCGACGGCGGCGCGGCGCTCTCCGGGCGAGCCCTGCCGCTTCCAGGCGGCGGGGCCTCCGCATCGACGGAGCGGCGGCGCGAGCGCGGCGCGAGGCCGGAGGGCGCGTCGAGCGGCAGCCGGCCGAGGCGCCGCGTCGAGGGGGCCGGCTCCCGCCCGGCGCTGTCCGGCGCGCGGTCGGGGCCAGGCAAGGCCTGGGGCAGGATCGAGGCGAGCAGCTTGAAGGGCGGCGAGATCTCCACGGGCGGAGGCGGCGGAAAGGAGACGGCCGGCGGCTCGACCCCCGCCGCACGCAGGGTCGCCTGACGCCCGGTCGCCCTCCCGCCAGCGCCGCGTTCGGCGTCCGCTGAGCGGCGAGGGCTCGAGGGAGAGCCGCGCGCGCCGGGGGCCGCCTTGGCGTGGCGGAGCGGCAGGATCGCGTCCTCGTGCCCCGCCGGCGTGTCCGCGCGCTGAGCATGACCGTTGTGCGCCGCTCCGCGGTGGCCATGCTTGCCGCTCGGCGCCTCGACCAGGCTCACCTCGTCGAACGAGGGTACCGAGGCGCGACGGATCAGCGGGATGGGCACCTCGGACGACGGCGGCGGCGGGATGGTCGACTGGGGCGCGCCGTGCGGAAACGCCGGGGTCGCGCGCCGCGCGCGGGAGGGGACCTGCTCCCGCTCGTCGAGATCGAGGGCGCGGATGGCCTCCTCGATCGCCGTGATCGGCGCGCGGAAGATGCGCACCGGCGCGCCGAGGTGGAAGCTGAACTCGTCGGCGATGTGGCGATCGAGCGGGTCGGCCGCCGCGACGTCGATGGTGCCGACGCCGGGATCGATGCGGATCGGCACGGCGCCGAGGCGGCGGCACATGGCGCGCGGCAAGCGCGCGACGAGATCGCGGGCGCCGACGACCTGCCGGAGCGCGAGGCCGCCGTGGCGATCGAGCTCCTCCTCCAGGGCGCGCTCGCTGAGGGCGGCGCGGTCGATGAGGGCGCGAGGGAACGGGATGCCCCGCAGGACCGCCACGAAGAGGGCGGCTTCGACCTCAGCCTTGGAGACGGCGCCGGCGGCGATGAGGAGGCGGCCCAGGTCTAGCGACACTGGCTGCACAATACCAGAAAGGACGCTGCCAGCGTGCAGCGCCCCGCATCCGGTCACGACGGATGCTGCTCCTTCTGGACGGGCGGCGAGCGGGCAGCGGGCCCGCTCCCTCGCCGCCCCAGGCGGCGGGGTGGCGCGCGCTGGGCGAGGGAGCGAGCCAGGCGAGCTCATCCGCTCGCGCCGAGCGCTGGCTCACGTCCTGGCGCCGAGCGCGGCGCACGTCCTCACGTCCAGCGCTTCCGCGGCGGAGCCCTGTGGCCGATAGGACAACAGGCCTGGGGAGGGCCGAGACCCGGAGTCCTCAGCGGGAGAATTGAAAGACCACCTCGCTCTGCCGCACGAGACCCAGGTTGTCGCGCGCGATCCTCTCCACGGCGGTCGGGTCGTCGCGCAGGCGCGCCACCTTGCCGCGGAGCGCCTCGATTTGCCGCCCGAGCTCGGCATTCTCCTCCTCGACGTCGGCGAGCTCTCTCTCGAGCTCCCGCAGGCGAGGCAGCCCCTGCGGCGAGAAGATCATGATCGGTGCGCCCACGACGGCGACGATGAGCACCGCGATGGGGAGGGTCCGCTCCAGGAACTGCGCTATTCGACGCACAGACATCCGCTCGCACGTCCTCCGCGTTCCTGTCAACTTTCCTCCAGGGTTCCTGCAACTCCGCGTTATCTTTTACCCGGCTACCTTTTACCCGGCTACCCGGCCTCTCGGCGGGGCAGGCGCGGTGAGCACGACCCCGCGCGCCACGTCGATCTACGTCGATTGTGCCCACGTCGAGCGCCGCCGTCGCGCCGCGCGCCGCGGAATCGCCCTGCAAAACAGGCGTTCGTCGGATGTCGCATGGAGCCCCAAGCTTCGCTAGCATGCCCCACGTCCCCCGCCGTCCGGCAGGTCCGCTGCGCGCGCAACGCCGGCACGAGGGCTCGGCCCGAGGAGTCCCATGTCCATTGATATCGTCCGAGGCGAGCTCGAGCGCCTCTTTTCGCTCGATGAAATGATGGCCCTGTCGTCCGACCTCCTCGGCTTCAGCCCGGCCGAGATCGGGGGCAGCGCCTCCAAGGCCTCCTTCGCGCGCGCCCTCACGGATCATTGCGTGGAGCTCGACGCCATCGACGCGTTGATCGATGCCGTCATCGCCTCGCGCGCAGAGGTAGATGCGCGCGTCCGCGCCCTCGGCGCGCATGGGCTCGGCCTGCTCGAGGAGATCGGGCCCGGCGAGGCGTTCGGCGACTACATCATCACGAGAAAAATCGGCGAGGGCCCCCGGGGCCTGGTCTACGCGGCGACCCGGGGGACCGAGCCGCGGACGCTCAAGGTGCTCCGGCGCGAGGCGACCCGGGACAGCCGGGCGGTGCGCAGGTACCTCACCCACGTCCGCCTGGCCGCGCAGGTACACCACGAGAACCTGGCGAGCGGCGTCGACGCGGGGATCGTGGGCGGCCGGGCGTTCGTGGCGTACACGCACGTCGACGGGCTGCCGCTCTCGGCGCGCCTCGCGCGCTCGGGGCCGCTCCACATCAACGAGGCGAAGCCGCTGCTTCGCGGGATCCTCAGCGGCCTCGCCGCGCTCCACGAGCAGCGCCTGGTCCACGGCGCGCTCAAGCTCGAGAACGTCGTCGTGGCCCGCGGCGAGGACGGGGAGCCGCTCCCGATCCTCGTCGACGTCGGCGGCGATCGGCTCGGCGCCGGGTGGTCCAGCCTGGAGCTCGTCGAGGCGGCCAGCCCCGAGCAGCTGCGCGGCGAGAGCGTCGGCCCCGCGAGCGATCTCTACGCCTTCGGCGCGCTGCTCTTCGAGCTCCTCACGGGCAAGCCCGTGTTCTCGGGCGCCGCCGCGGTCGACATCGCCGTCGCCCACCTCATCGAGCCGCCGCCGCCGCCGAGCGCGGTCGCGCCGCGCGGCTGGGTGGGCAAGGACATCGACGAGCTCTCGGGGCGCCTGCTCGCGAAAGCGCAGGACGCCCGGCCGAGGGGGACGCGCGCGGTGCTCGACGCGATCGAGCCGCTCGGCAAGCCGCAGCAGCACGAGGCGACGATCGAGGGCGCGCAGCTGAACGACCTCATCGATCGGCTCGTCGCCAGCCCCACGGACACGGAGCTCGCGCTCGGCGTCGAGGCGGCCGTCGATCGGGGAGCGGACCCGGGGCGCGTGGCCGAGGCGCTCGTGATGGCCTCGGAGCAGATCGACGCGGGCTCGGCGCCCGGCCAGGGCGACGACCAGGCGATCGCGGCGAAGAAGCTCCTGCACTTCCGGGCGGCCAGGATCTACGAGAAGGGGAGGCTGCACGACAAGGCGGAGGCGGTCTACCTGCGCCTCCTCGAGCTCGCCCCGGGCGACGACATCGCCTTCACCGCGCTCGAGGAGCTCCGCAAGGCGCTGGGCAAGCACGAGGAGCTCGTGGAGATGCTCCTCCAGCGGAGCGAGCGCGCCGAGACCGCCGGCGAGCGCGCCCGGGCGCTCAACGAGATCGGGCACCTCTACGTGCGGGAGCTCGACGACAAGGACCAGGGGGTGTTCGCCTTCGCCCAGGCGCTCGCCCAGGATCCGGAGCAGGACGCGTACGCCGTCGACCTGGAGCGCGCGGCCGGCAGCGACATGAAGGTCTGGTCCGAGGCGCTCCAGATCCTGAGCCAGGCGAGCACCGACGAGGCGATGCCCGCCGAGGCGAAGCTCGCGCTCTTCAACCGTCTCGGGCCCTGGTATGCGGAGAAGGTCGCGCGGGCGGACCTCGGGATCCCGTGCTTCCAGTTCGTGCTCGGGCTCGACCCCGCGAACGAGGAGGCGCTGGAGGGGCTCTCGCAGGTCTACCGCCGCGCGCAGCAGTGGCAGGAGCTCGTCCAGGTGCTGCTCTCGCGGGCCGATCGCGCCGCGACCCCGGGGGAGGCGCGCGACCTCCGCGCCGCGGCGGCCGAGCTCCTCGAGACGAAGCTGAGCGACGCGGGCCGCGCGCGCGATCTCTACGAGCAGATCTTCACCGAGGACCCCGGGCACACGAGGACGTGCGAGGCGCTGCTCAGGATTTACCGGCGCGCCGAGGATCACGCGGGCTACGCCAGGATCCTCGAGCGGCGCGCGGAGGCGCTGCGGGGCGAGGAGCGCGTCGACACGATGTGCAAGCTCGCCGAGCTCTACGAGGACCGGCTCGGCGACCTGGGCGAGGCGACGCGCCGCTACGAGGCGGCGCTCGAGCTCGATCCGGCCAGCCTGACCGCCCTGCGCGGGCTCGATCGCATCCACAGCCGCGCCGGAAGCTACGTGGCGCTCCTCCAGAACCTGGCGCGACAGATCGACGTCAGCGCGACGCCGCGCCAGAAGATCAACCTCTACGAGCGGATCGCCGGCATCCACGACGAGGAGTTCCTCGATCACGCGAAGGCGGCCGAGGCCCTCGAGGCGATCCTCAGGATCGACAGCGCGCACGAGGGCTCGCTCGCCGCGCTCGGGCGGCACTACCGCGCCCTCGAGCGCTGGGAGGACGTGGTGTCGCTCTACGAGCGGCAGCTCGGCATCGTGTCCGACGACAAGCGCCGGGAGGAGCTGCTGCTCGCGATGGGGCGCGTGCTCCTCGATCAGGTCGGCTCGCCCGAGCGCGCCCGCAAGGCTTACGAGCGGGTGCTCGCGATCGATCCCCACCACGCCGGGGCCCTGGAGTCGCTCGCGCACGTGCGGGCCGCGACGGGCGACGCCGCGGCGGCGCTGAGCGCGATCGAGTCGCTCGCGGCGACGGCGAAGACCGCGGAGAGCAGGGCCGATCTCTGGATCCGCGCGGCGAAGCTGCTCGAGGAGAAGGGCGATCGGGACGGGGCGATCGAGCGCTACAAGATGGCCCTCGACGCGCAGCCGCAAAACGCGGGCGCGTCCTTGGCGCTTCGCGCGGCCTACCTCGCCCGGGGCGACGCGACGAGCGCCGTCGAGCTCATCGCGCGCGAGGCCGAGGTCGCGGAGGGCAACCTCGCCAAGGGCCGCCTGTACGGCGAGATGGCGCTGCTCCTCCGGGAGCGCCTCAAGGACGACGAGCGCGCCGCGGAGGCGGCGACGAGGGCGGTCGACCTCGATCCGACGGGCGTGCTCGGGCTCATGATCTCGGGCGATCTCGCGTTCGAGGCGGGCCGCTTCCTCGAGGCGGCGCGGCACTACGAGCTCCTGGCGAGCCGGGTCGACGTCCTGCCGAAGGAGCAGGGGCTCAAGCTCCTGCTTCGCTATGTCGACGCGCTCGGCAAGAGCGGCTCGAGCGGCAAGGCGATCGGCACGGTGAAGGCGCTGCTCGCGCTCGCGCCGGACGATCCGGCGGCGCTCTCGCGGGCCGCCAGGGTCAACCTCGACGCGGGCAGGGCGAAGGAGGCCGCGGAGCTCTACGGCCGCCTCGTGGACCGCTTCGGCGCCGGCCTGCCCGAGCGCGATCGGGCGGAGGCGCTCCTCGGGCTCGGCGAGGCGAGGCTCGCGGCCGGCGACCCGGACGGCGCGGTGGCCGCGCTGAACGGCGCCGCCGATCTCCTCCCGGAGTCCCCTGCCCCGCTCGCCCTGCTCTCCAGGGTCTTCGAAGCCAAGGGGGACTGGGGGGAGGTCGTGCGCGTCAAGCACCGGCGGCTCGACGTGGTGACCGGCGAGGAGCGGAGCGCGCTCCTTCTCGAGATCGGCGACCTGTTCGCGGCGCACCTCCACGACCGGGCGCGGGCGGCGAAGAGCTACGTGGCGGCGCTGGACGAGCGCCCGGACGACCGGAAGATCCTCACCAAGCTGATGCAGCTCTACAGCGAGGAGAAGGACTGGTCGAAGCTCGTCGACATCGTCCTCAAGCTCGCCGCCAAGATCGACGACAGCCGGCAGAAGGCGAAGTACCTGCACACGGCGGCGATCGTGAGCGCGCGGCAGCTCGGCGATCTCGACCGGGCCGCCACGTTCTACGACGAGGTGCTGGCGCTCGACCCGTCGCTCACCCGCGCGCTCGCGGAGGCGATCGACCTCCGCGGCGAGAAGGGTGACCACGAGGAGGTGGAGCGCCTGCTCAAGGTCGAGCTCGACCGGGCGACCGATGGGAACGACACGGCGAAGATGCTCGAGACGTTCGACCGGCTGGGCGCCCTCTACAAGGACAAGCTCGGCTGGATGAGCGAGGCGATCGACGCCTACGAGGCGGCGCAGACGCTCGATCCGGACAGCGAGGCGCGGAACGAGCTCCTGGCGAACCTCTACGCGAGCAACCCGGCGGAGTACCTGGACAAGGCGGTGGCCGCGCAGGCCCCGATCCTGCGGCGCAACCCGTACAAGCCGGACGCGTACCGGCTGCTCCGGAAGATGTACACCGAGGCGAAGCGCGCTGACGCGGCCTTCTGCCTGTGCCAGGTGCTCTGCTGCCTCAGCGCCGCCGAGCCGGACGAGGAGCGCTTCTTCCGGCGCCTGCGCCCCGACACGGCCGCGGCGGCGCAGCAGCCGCTCGACGACCACGCGTGGGCGGCCGCGCTCGTCCACCCCGACGCGGATCCGCTCCTGACCGCGGTCTTCGGCGTCATCGAGCCGGCCGTGCTCAGGAAGAACGGGCGGCCGCTGGAGGAGCTCGGTTACCAGCTCGCCTACCAGCTCGATCTCTCGCGCCACCCCTACCCGATGTCGCAGACGCTCTACTACGCGGCGGGTGTCCTGGGCCTCGCGCCGCCGCTCACGTTCCAGGATCCGAACGACGGCGGCGGCGTCTCGTTCCTCCACGCGCACGTCCCGGCGATCGTGCTCGGCGCCGCGGCGCTCCAGATGGACCTGCCCACGCAGGCCGCCGCGTTCATCGCGGCCCGCCACCTCACCTACTACCGGCCGGGCATGTACCTCCGGCACCTGGTGCCGACGGGCACCGGCCTGCGCGCCTGGCTGTTCGCGGCGATCAAGCTGATCTCGCCCACGTTCCCGATCACGAAGGAGCTGGAGGGGCCGGTGATGGACGACCTGGCGGTCCTGGAGCCCATCCTCGTCGGGCCGGCGCGCGATCAGCTCGCGAGCGCCGTGACGAAGCTGCTCCAGGCCGGCGCCATCGACCTGAAGCGCTGGGTGTCCGGCGTCGACCTGACGGCCGACCGCGCGGGCTTTCTCCTCGCCAACGACCTCGAGCTGGCGCAGGAGATGATCAAGGCGACCGACGAGGCGAGCGCCGCCCTCCCCCACAAGGAAAGGCTCAAGGAGCTCACGCTTTACGCGGCCAGCGAGGAGTATTTCGCCATCCGGCAACGGCTCGGCATCAACATCGACAGCTGAGGGCCGGCGCCTCGGTCGCGGAGCGCTCGCGCCCGGCCTCGAGCTACGCCTGCCAGGATCGCGGGCGCAATCTGGCAGGGCGGGTCAACTGGATCATCGACGATCCAGCTGCAGGATGTCGCTTCCTGCCCACTTCCGCACCGGACTGGTTGACGGATAAATCCCCAAATTGCTAGGCTGCTGGCCGGCATTAGGCCTTTTCGATCGTATGTTAGCTCGCCGCAGCGTGGCAGCGGGCAGCCTGAGCGATTGTGTGAAAGCACGCCCATGGCGGCAAAGAAGACCCGAAAAACTTCGAAAAAAGACCGGAAGAGAGCGACCAAGGCCAGCGCGGCAAGCTCGAGGCGAGCAGCCTCGACAGCGCGGACGCGGAAGGCAAAGCCTGCCGCCCGCTCAGCCGCGCGCAAGCCGAAGCGGAAGGCCGCGTCCTCTCGTCCTGCTGCGCGACGCACCGCTGCCGTAAAGGCGGCAAAGCGCCGGAAAACCACGACAAAACGGGCGACCGCCCGCAAGTCGGCGGCCCCGGCGCGGCGCAAGGCGGCGCGCGCACCGGCGCGGGCAACCCGTACGGGCGCGAGGAAGAAAGCGGCGGTCGGGAGGGCGAAGAAGGCCACCCGCGCGGCCGCGAAGCGAACGAGCGCTTCCAAGGCAAAGAAGGCCGCGGCCAGGACGAAGGCCAGGTCGACGCGCGCCGCCGCCAAGCTCAGGACCACCAAGGCCAGGGCGAAGGCCAGGGCGACGAAGGTCAAGGCGAGGGCGGCGAAGGCCAAGGCGACGCGGGCGAAGACGGCGAGGGCCAAGGCCACGAAGGCCAGGGTGACCCGCGCCAGGGCCGCAAAGCCGAGGGCCGCGAAGGCCAGGACCGCGAAGACCAGGGCGGTCGCCGGGCGGGCGCGGAAGGCGAAGGCCGCGAAGACGAAGGTCGCGCGGGTCAAGGCCACCAAGCCGAGGCTCGTGCGGGTCAAGGCCGCCAAGCCGAGGCTCGTCAGGAGAAAGATCGCGGCGCGCTCCGAGCGGACGATCGCGGCGCCGGCGGCGGAGCCGACGAAGCTCCGCAAGAAGCTGAAGCTGAGGCTCGACGACCAGCCGAAGCCCAAGGAGAAGCCGAAGCCCAAGGAGAAGCTGAAGCTCAAGGACGTCAGGGAGCAGGCCGCGCCGGGCGAGGCCGAGCGACCGCGCCGGGCGAGCGACAGGCCGTCGCGCACGAGCGACAGGCCGTCGCGCACGAGCGACAGGCCGTCGCGCACGAGCGAGAAGCCGGTCGTCGACAAGAAGAGCGCGCGGCCGGGCGTTGCGAAGGGGAAGAGCGCGGGGGCGTCGATCGAGCGCCGTCCGGGTCGCGTCCCGCTCCGGGAGGCGCCGCGGGTGGTCACCCTGCCCCTGCCGATGCTGCCGCCGCCTCGGCGCGCCACCATCGAGGAGCGCAGCGCGATCATCGAGCAGCGGTTGAGCGCGCAGTCGGAGGACTTCCGGCGGCGCTACATCGACAGCCTCGATATGTCGTGGATTTACCACGACAGCGCGCTCGAAGGGGTGGTCTACACGTTCGACGAGCTGCGCGCGGCCCTCGCCGGCCCGGCGCCGCTCGTGACGGACTCCAGCCTTCAGCCGACGTACGATGACATCCGGCGGCACAAGGAGGCCATCGCGTACGTGCGCGAGCAGGGCGAGAACAAGCGGGCCCCGCTCACGCTCGACTGCATGAAGAAGCTGTACCTGATCCTCCATCCGGAGGAGGGGGATCTCAAGACGGTGAAATACCGCAAGGACATCCCCCAGCACCGGCTCTACTTCCACGAGTACGCTCCGCCGGACAAGATCGCCTACAAGGTGCGTCAGATCATCGACTGGCTGAACGACCCCGAGACGCGGAAGACGCGGAACGGCATCCGGATCGCTGCGCGCGCGCACTACGATCTGCTGCGGGTCTACCCGTTCCCGAACGACAGCGGCAAGGTCGCGAGGCTGTTCATGAACATGCTGCTGCTCCGCACGGGCCTGCCTCCGTCGATCATCCACTCGACCGAGCGGCAGCGCTACTACGAGGCGCTGAAGGGCTCGGCGACGACGGTGCTGCAGATGGTGCAAGAGTCGGTGGAAAACGCGCTCGCGAGCGTCGAGAAGCTCCTCGATGAGCATGAGACGCGGAAGCGCGCCTTCGTCAGCTGAAACGGCAGAGGGCGGTCGCGTGCGAGACCTCGTCCCGACTGGGCGAGGCGCGCTCCGACCGCCCGCGTCCGTCGCTGTCGATCCCGCAGACCAACATCGAGACGAGGGCGTCGCACCACCGGTGAAGCGGCCGGACAAGGCGGCTCGCAAGGGAGCTTCCATGGCGGCGAAGACGCGCGAGCCGAGGCCCAGGAAGGCGGCAGCGGCCGCCGACGCGGCTCGTCCGACGCCGGCACGCGCAGCGCCGAGCACGCCTCCGGCCACCTTCGCGCGGCTGCGCGCGTTGCACCCGGACGCCCACTGCGAGCTGGATCATCGATCCTCGTTCGAGCTCCTCGTCGCGACGGTGCTCAGCGCCCAGACGACGGACGTGCTGGTCAACAAGGTGACACCCCACCTGTTCGGCGCGTATCCCGACGCCCGCGCCCTCGCCAGCGCCGATGCCGCCGAGGTGGGCGCGCTCCTCAAGCGGCTCGGGATGGGCATGTTCAACCAGAAGGGGAAGAACATCGTGGGGCTCGCGCGAGGCCTCATCGAGCGGCACGGCGGCGAGGTGCCGAGGACGCTCGCCGAGCTCGTGAAGCTGCCTGGCGTCGGGCGCAAGACGGCGAATGTGGTGCTCGGCGTCGCCTTCGGAGCGCCGGAGGGCGTCGTGGTCGATACCCACGTGCAGCGCCTGTCGCAGCGGCTCGGGTGGACGACCAGCGACAAGCCAGAGCAGATCGAGCGCGACCTCGTCGCGCTCTTCCCGCGGCGCGACTGGGATATGCTGTCCCACACGCTGATCTTCCACGGCCGCCGGATCTGCTTCGCGAGGAAGCCAGCGTGCGGAGGTTGCGGGGTCAGCGACGCGTGCCCGAGCGCGTTCCGCGCAGAGAACGTGGGGCGCAAGCCGCCGCGGCGCCGCGGCGCCGCGCCATGAGCGCAAGCCGCGCTGCGCAAAGTGGGTGTCGAGCGCAGCGGCGGGAGGTGGGAAGCAGGCGAACGCGGCTCATCGTCGCTCGGCGCCCAGCGAGCTGTTTATCGCGCTGGAGCCGAGGACGCGGGATAACCTTGGGCCAATGAAGGCTTCGCACATGATCCTCACCCTTGCCTGCCTCTTCACCGCTGCGTGCAGCCCTCTGGAGGACGATCTCTGCGACTACAAGTGCGACTGCGAGGGGTGCAGCGACCGCGAGTACGGCGACTGCCTCGATCGCTACGATGACAGGTACGTAGACGCCGACCGCCGCGGCTGCGTCGACCAGTACGACGCTCTCCTGGAGTGCGAGGACGACACCGGGATCTGCAACCGCGACGATAAGTGGAGTACGTCCTGTAAATACGAGAAAGACGCGCTGGATCGCTGCATCGACTAGCGCTGCCGCGCGGTCGACCTGAGCCGGCCGCCCGGCCTCCGCTCAAGTCCCGCCGCCGGGCGCGACGGCGGCGCCAGCCGTGACGGCGCCTGCGCTGCGGAAGACCGCGACGAGCCGCTCCGACGCCGTGTAGGGGTCGACCTCGCGCCGCGCGACGGCATGCACCGCGGCCTCGAGCGCGGGACCGAGCGCAGCGACGGCGGCGTCGGTGAGCGCGTCGCGGAGCTGCACGTGCATCGCCTCGCGCAGGCGCTCCTCTCGGCGCACAGCGCCGGCCTCGGTCCCGAACAGCCACGCCCGGTGCCCCTCCAGCTTGTCCACGAGCGCCGCCACGCCCTCGTTACGTGTGGCCACGGTCCGCGCGATCACGGGCTCCCACGGACCTTCGACGGGCTCGCTACCTGGAGAGGGCGCCCTCTGCGCGCGGGCGTGGAGCGCCGCGGCGCTGTGCCCGCGCGCCCGTCCAGAGGCCGCAGCCACCTCGCCGCCGAGCGCGATCATGAGCTCCAGATCGCGCACCGCCACGTCGGCCCCGTCCCGGTCGGCCTTGTTCACGGCGAAGACGTCGGCGCACTCCAGGATGCCCGCCTTGATCGCCTGCACCTCGTCGCCCATCCCCGGCGCGGCGACGACCAGGGTGGTGTGCGCCATCCGGGTGATCTCGAGCTCGTCCTGCCCGACGCCGACGGTCTCGACCACCACGACGTCCGCGCCCCAGGCGTCGAGCACCCGCACGACGTCCACCACCGAGCGCGACAGCCCGCCGAGCGCGCCCCGGGTCGCCAGCGACCGGATGAACACGTCGGGATCGCCGAAATGGGCCTGCATGCGGATGCGGTCGCCGAGGATCGCGCCGCCGGTGAACGGGCTCGTGGGATCGACCGCCACCACGGCGACCCGGCGACCCTGCCCCCGGAACACGCTGATCAGCCGATCGGTGAGCGTGCTCTTGCCTGCCCCCGGGTTCCCCGTCACGCCGAGGACCCAGGCGCGGCCGGTATGGGGGAAGAGATCCTTCAGGATCGCGGCATAGTCGCCGACGCGGTCGTCGACGAGCCGGCAGGCCCGCGCCGTCGCGCGCATGTCGCGGGCGAGGACCTTGTCTGCGAGCGGATGCACGCGAGCGGCTTAGGCCCGGCGATGCCGGAACACAACCGGCCCGCGGGCAACGCGGCACCGGCCTGCCTACCCCGCCCCGCCGCCCGCCGTGCCGCCACCGCCGGCCGTACCGTCGCCGCCGGCCGTGCCATCGCCGCCGGCCGCGCCGCCGCCGGCCTCACCGCCGCCTGCTCCGCCCTCCCCGCCTGCCGACGAGCCGGCGCCCCCGGCGGCGGTGTCGAAGATCGGCCTCGTGTCGCCGCACGCGACGACGAGCAGAGCCCAGAGCACAGCGCACGAGGTGAAAGCGAGAGCGCGATTCCACATGGGTACGTCCTTGCCACGAGACGCCGAGCGGCGCGCTCGCGAAATCCAGCGGCGTGCTCCTGTCATGGCGCCGCAGGCGGCTGCCGCTCGAAGCGCCGCCAGCGGCCATCGATGAGCCGCTCGTGCGGCAGGTACTGGGCCTTGTAGACGAGCCGCGAGCAGCGCTCGACGTAAAGGCCGAGGTACAGGTACCGGAGGCCCCAGGAACGGCACAGCTCGAGCTGCTTCAGGATCGAGAAGACACCGGGGCTCAGCGGCTCCAGCTCGGGCTCATAGAAGGAGTAGACCGCGGACAGCGAATCCTGCCCCCGATCCACGACGGCGACCCCGACGAGACGGCCGCCGACCCGATAGCGCATCTCGAACGTCTCGCAGCAGCTGTCCACGAGGAACGCCTCGTACCCCTCGGCGCCGAGCGGACCGTCATCGCGCATCAACCCCCGGCCGTGCTTGTGCCGGTTGTACAGGATGATCTTCTCTCGGGTGGTCACGGGCGGGCCGATCTCGACGTCCACCACCCGCTCGCCGCGGCGGAGCACCCGGCGTTGCGTGCGGCCGGGGACGAAGTCACGAACGACGATCCGGATCGGCTCGCACGCGCGGCAGGAGGGGCACTGGGTGCGGTAGAGCAGCTTGCCATGGCGGCGGTTGCCCCCGACGAGCCGCTTGTCGAACTCCGCACGCGTGAGCGGACGGATGGGCACGCGCAGTGGCATCCGCGCCTCGGCTTCAGGCAGGTACGGACAGGGGCTCACCTCGTCATGGACCGTGAGCTCGATCGGGTCCGCTCCCTCATCCAGCCGAGGGAGCTCGGCGTCCTGCCCCGCTACCGCATCTCGCTCGCTCGATGAGCCCATGTCGGTGTCGATCCGAGCGCTCGAGCCCCCCGTCGAGCTGCCGGCCGCTAGATCAAGGGGATGCCTGTTGCACGGCCACGTCAAGCAAAACCCAGAGCGCCCGGGCCCCTGGTGAGCTCCGCCCGCTTGCGCCGCGCTGGCCATCATCTCACATTTACCCATGAAAACACACGTTCACCCCTCACATGCCACATGCTCCGGTTTGCCGGCGCTGGAGCTTGAGCGATTCACGCGTTGTGCGAAGAGATCGAGCGGCGCGCCCTTTTCGCTTGGCCCGGAGGCCAGTATGACCGCGCGCGCGACCGCGACAGGGACGTCCCCTCGACCATCGAGCGCCTGAATCGCGCGACCGCCTCAAGAAAGGCCGAACGCTTTGGATCTGACAGGAAAGCAGCGCCGCCACCTCCGCGCGCTGGGGCATCACCTCGACCCGGTCGTGCAGCTCGGCAAGGCCGGCCTGACCGACGGCGTCGTCGCGGCCGTCGACGTCGCCCTGGAGCGGCACGAGCTCGTGAAGGTACGCCTGGGCACCGAGTGCCCGGACGAGCTGGACGACGTCGCCGACACCCTCTCCGAGCGGCTCCGAGCCGCCGTCGCGCAGACGCTGGGGCGGACGATCCTGCTGTACCGGCGCCACCCCAAGGAGCCGAAGATCAAGCTGCCCGCGGGCAGCTGATCGCGAACGCGCGCGCGGCCGCGCATCCCACCATGCGCGGCCTCGGGCGCCTCGATCCGACGAGGCGCTGCCGAGGCCGCCTTCGCACGTTTCGCGGCGGTGAGGCCTCGGATCGCCGAGGCCCGAGCCAGCGTCACACGTGCCGGAGCGTGGGGCGCTCGGCCAGCAGGTGATCGAGCCAGGCGTTCGACAGCTTCTCCTGCACCGTGTTGGCCCGGAGCCTCGCGGCGAGGTTCTTGAAGTCGACGTGATCGATGAGCTGGTCCTGGTTGAAGCACGAGAAGACCAGCGTCTCCTTGCCCGTCTCCGGGTCCACGTGCCGCTGGAGGCACTGCGCGCAGACCTCCTTCATCATGCACTGCATCGGCGAGTTGATGCTCGCGATGCCCACGTGCTTCGGATCCAGGTGCGGCGCCAGCACGCCGTGCCGCGCCTCGCGCACGGCGTTCATCATCTTGTCCGAGCCGATCGCGATGATGCGACGGACCTCCGAGAGGGCCGCCAGCTCGCCGCCGAGCTGGCGCTCGGCGTAGGCCCTCATCGCCTGGACGATGTTGCCGCGGAAGTGGTGGTCGGTCGCGCGCCGCGGGGGGATCTCGGCGCCGCCGTCGGTGCACCAGACGACCTGGTCGGTCGCGACCTCGATCTCGTCCTGCTTGAAGAGATCCTCGCCTCGCCGGTAGCCGGCGAAGTAGATCACGCGGTCGCCGCGCGCCTTCAGGGCCTTCGCGATCGAGAACAGGACGGCGTTGCCGAGCCCGCCGCCGGCGAGCAGCACGGTCTCCCCCTCGGGGATGTCCGTGGGCGTCCCGGTCGGCCCCATCACGACGACCTCCTCGCCCGGGCGCAGCGCGGCGAGCAGGCGGGAGGACGCGCCCATCTCGAGCGCGATGAGCGACAGCAGCCCCTTCTCCTTGTCGACCCACGCGCCCGTGAGCGCGAGGCCCTCCATCGCGAGCCGCGTGCCGCGGATCACGGGCGAGCGCACCTCGTAGTTCTGCAGGCGGTAGAACTGCCCGGGCTCGAATTTCCGCGCCGCCGCGGGCGCGCGCACGACCACCTCGACGATCGTCGGCGTGAGCCGCTGGACCCGCTCGACGACCGCGCAGAGGTCGTGATCGAGGCGGGCGAAGAGGTCGCGCCGACGCGCGTCGCGCGCGGCCTGCGGCTCCTCCCCGAGCCGGGCGATGTCGTGGCGGAACAGCGCGACGACGGACGGGTACGCGTCCTTGGCGCTCGCCATCGCCTTCACGACGCTCCCCGCGTAGTGGGGGTGGTTGTCGCCGTAGAAGCTCACCGCGTGCTCGCCGTCGTTGTAGCTCGTGAAGAAGCCCTCCCTCGCCTTGGCCGGCTCCACCTGGAGCGCTCCGCCCTCATCGACGTACGCGCGGTGCGGCTGGAAGAACTGCCGCCACTTGTCGAACACGAACGAGCCCGGGCGCTCCTTCTCGTACGTGACGTTGGGGCTCGTCCCGGCCGCGACGCACACGGTGCGGGCGGGGATCGAGACCGCCTGCCCCGCGCTCCGCCACTTGCCGTCCACGATCTCCTGCCGATCGAAGACGAGCGAGGAGACGCATCCGCGCTCGTCGAGCACCGCCTCGACCGGGGCGAGGTTCTCGACGTAGCGGATCCCTTCCTCGAGCGACTTGGCGACCTCCTCGTGGTTCAGCCGGTACGCCGGCGAGTCGATGAGCCGCTTCCGGTAGACCAGCGAGACGCCTCCCCACGCGTCGATCAGGCCCTGGAAGCGCGGCGGGCGCCCCTCGCGCGCGGCGCGCGCGCGCTCGTCGCGGATCTCCTCCGCGTGGCGCCGCTGCTCGATGACGAACTCCCGCTCCTCCTCATCGAACATCGCGAGGACGGCGGCCTCTCCGCGCTCCGCGACCAGCGCGTCGAGCCGGTCGGCCGTCTTCTCGGCCTGCACGACGTAGTACGCGGCGAGCTCCGTCGCGGTGTCGATCGCCGTCAGGCCGCCGCCGATCACCACCGCCGGCAGGCGCACCTGGAGGTTCGCGAGCGCCGAGCGCTTGTAGGCCCCGGCCAGCTGCAGCGCCATCAGGAAGTCCGACGCCTTGCGGATGCCGCGCGCGAGGTTGTTCTTGAGCGGGATGATCGTCGGGCGCCCCGCGCCCGCCGCGATCGCGACGTGGTGGAACCCGAGCCGGAAGGCGTCGTCGAGATCGATCGTCCCGCCGAACCGCACGCCGCCGTAGATCCGGAGCAGCCGCTGCCGGGCCAGCGTGACGTACAGGACGGTGAGGAAGTTCTTGTCCCATCGCACCGTGATCCCGTACTCGCTCACCCCGCCGAAGCCGAGGAGGACGCGCTCGTCGAGCTCTGTGTAGAGCCGCTTGAAATCCTTGACCGGGCGCGGCGGGCGCGACTCGTCGCCCGTGAGCTCGACCGGCAGCGGCTCGATCTTCAGCCCGTCGATCGCCACGCACGCGAAGCCCTGCCGCGTGAGGTGGTGCGACAGCGTGTAGCCGGCCGGGCCGAGGCCGACGACGAGCACGTTCTTGCCGTTGTACGGGAGCGCGTGCGGCCGCAGCGCGTCGAGCGGGTTCCAGCGCGTGAGGAACCCGTAGATCTCGAGGCCCCACGGGAGCGACAGCACGTCCGTGAGCGCCGCGGTCTCGATCTGCGGGATGTCCACCGGCTCCTGCTTCTGGAAGACGCACGCCTTCATGCAGTCGTTGCAGATGCGGTGACCGGTGCCGGGGCACATCGGGTTGTCGACGCAGACGAGCGCGAGCGCGGCGATCGACTCGCCCCGCCCCCGCATGGTGTGCATCTCGCTGATCTTCTCGTCGAGCGGGCAGCCGTTCAGCTCGACGCCGAGCGGGTTCGCCTTGATCGCCCCGGTCTTGTTGTCGCGCAGGCCCTTCGAGCACGAGTCCTTGTCGCGATCGTGGCAGAAGAGGCAGTAGTCGACCTGGCTCTCGACCTCGCGGGGCGGCGCGCGGCGGTCCGTCAGCGCGAAGCCGTCGCGATCCCTCCGCTCGTGCTCGGGGCCGACGAGGAGCTCGGCGGAGCCCGGGCTGCCGTTCGCGCCCTTCCTCTGCAGCTGGACGAGCTCCTGGTAGTCGAGCGTGCGCGGCGCCTTCAGCGTCGGCCACCGCCGCGCCGGATCGTGCTCGTCCGCGCGGCGCGCCGCGAGCCACGCCTCGACGGCGTCGAGCGCGAGCGCCACGACCGCCCCGTCCTCGGCCTCCGTCGGCTCCGCGCCAGCGACCGCCGCCGCCGGCGCCACACCCTCGGCGAGCGCCGGGTCCTCCCGCAGCGCCACGCGCACCTTCGCCGCCCGCTCGCGGAGCTCGTCCGTCCACTTCGCGCCGCCGGCCTTCGCTGCCTTGCGCGCGATCTCGTCGACCTCGATCAGGGCGAGCGTCGCGCGCGCGATCGCGAGCTCCTCCGCGGCGGAGCCGCCGTCGAGCGCGCTCGCAGGCGCGCCCATGGCCGCGAGCGACCGCCGCGCCGCGTGCGCCGCCTCGACGTGCGTGCCCCGCCACGCCTTCCCGGGGTTCGGCTTGAACAGGCGCTTCTTCGAGAACTCGCGCTTGAAGTCCCAGAGCGCGCTCCGCTCGAGGGTCGCGTCGATCTGCGCCTGCGTTTCCCGCTCGACCCGGAAGAGCATCGCCACGAAGCGGCCGACGTGGGGCGCCGCCGCGAGGAGCGCCTCGGAGACCTGCTCCGGCGTGAGCGCGGGCCGGCCCGCGCCGCCGCCCTCGGCGCCGGAGGCCTCCGCCTGTGCCGCGCGCAGCGAGGCCCGGTACGCGTCGAAGCGCGCGTAGGCGCCCTCGTCCGCTGCGTGAAAATACTCCTCGAAGCGCTCCGTCAGCTCGGCGAGCTTCGCGGGGTCGAAGAGATCGGCGTAGCCGAAACCAGGGAGCCCGAGCTCGAGCTCGGAGGCATCGGAGGTCGCCTGCACCCACGAAGAGAAGTCAGCCTGCACTCCAGCGTTCGCTTCCATACCCGCGGCAAATGCTTTCTATTTCAAGGGGGTCGCTCGCCCGACGATGGCCTGCCCACGCGGCCGTGAGAGCGACGTAAAGTAGCACCAGGCCGCACCTTCGACCTGTCGCTCGGGCAACAATCATCGCAATCGGATTGCGTTTGCCAGCGCGGCGAACGCGCAACGGCTGCGTGCTCCACGGCGATCTCCATCGAGCACCGCTCGCTTCCACGAGCAGCCGCCGCGGAGTCACCCCGCAGCGGCCATCCGCACGACGCCGGCCCGCTCGGGCTCCCCGAGACGCTGGCCTCGACGGAGCAGCCGGCAGCGCATCGCGTCAGAACCCCTGCGAGACGACGCGCTCGATCGTGTGCGTCGAGATGTTGCCCGCGACGACCTCCGGATCTCGCAGCAGCGCCTGGTGCAGCGGGATGTTCGTGCGGATGCCGCCGATGATGAACTCGTCGAGCGCGCACCGGAGCCTGGCGATCGCCTCGGCCCGGTTCGCGCCGTGCGCGATCACCTTGGCCACCAGTGAATCGTAGGAGCTGGGAACGCGAAAACCGCCGTACACGCCGGAATCGACGCGGATCCCGACGCCGCCGGGCGAGTGGTACTCGGTGATGAGGCCCGGCCACGGCACGAACGAGCGCGCATCCTCGGCGTTGATCCGGCACTCGATGGCATGGCCCCGGAAGCTCCAGGGCCGCGTGTCGGGCAGCGAGAGGCGCTCGCCTGCAGCGGCGAGGATCTGCTGCGCGACCAGATCGACGCCGGTCACCATCTCGGTGACGGGGTGCTCGACCTGGACCCGGGTGTTCATCTCCATGAAGAAGAGCTCGCCTCGCTCATCCATCAGGAACTCGAGCGTGCCCAGGCCGGTGTAGCCGGTCTCGAGGATCGCACCCCGGAGGATGTCGCCCATCCGGGAGCGCTTCTCGTTGTCCATCGCCGGGCTGGGCGACTCCTCCATCACCTTCTGGTGCCGGCGCTGGAGCGAGCACTCGCGCTCGCCGAGCGTCCACACGCCTCCGTGCTGATCCGCGAGCACCTGGAACTCGATGTGGCGCGGCGCCTCGACGTAGCGCTCGAGGTAGACGTCCGGGTTCTTGAAGCCGCTCAGGGCCTCCTGCGTCGCGATCTCGAACGAGCGCTGCACCTCGCTGGCCTCGCGGACGATGCGCATGCCCCTGCCCCCGCCGCCGCCGGAGGCCTTCAGGATCACCGGATAGCCGACGCGCTCGGCCTGCTCGGCCGCGTCCGCCGCGCTCTTGAGCACGCCCGTGCCGCTGAGCATGGGGATGCCGAAGCGCTTGGCGACCTCGCGCGCGGACACCTTGTCGCCCCAGGTCCGCATCGCCTCCGCGGTCGGCCCGATGAAGGTGAGGCGGCACTTCTTGCAAAGCTCGGCGAACTTCGCGTTCTCCGAGAGGAACCCGTAGCCTGGATGGATCGCGTCGGCGCCCGTGACCTCCGCCGCCGCGATGATCTGCGGGATGTTGAGGTAGCTCTTCGACGCCTCGGCCGGACCGACACACACGGCCTCGTCCGCGAACCGGACGTGCAGCGCCGCGGCGTCCGCCTCGGAGTGGATGGCTACCGTGCGGATGCCGAGCAGGCGGCAGGCGCGGATGACACGCATCGCGATCTCGCCGCGATTGGCGATCAGGATCTTCTGGAACACGGCACCCTCGCCCGGGCAGCGCTAGCTGCTCCGCACCTTGAAGAGACGCTGCCCGAACTCGACCGGCTTGCCGTTGTCGACGAGGATCTCGACGATCGTGCCCGGAGAGTCCGCCTCGATCTCGTTCATCAGCTTCATCGCCTCGATGATGCAGAGCGCCTGACCCACGCGGATCGCGCTGCCCACATCGACGAACGGGGGCGCATCGGGCGACGGCGATCGGTAGAACGTGCCGACGAACGGCGACGTCACATAGGAGATCCCCTCGTCGCTCGCCGCCGCCGGCGCGGCAGGGGCCGCGGGCGCGGCAGGGGCCGCGGGCGCGGCGGCCGGCGCAGGCGCCGCCGCGGGCGGCGCGACCGGCGCGCTGTGGATCTGGAAGGCGGCGGGCGCGAGATGCGGCGCCGCGCCCTGCGGGACAACGCCTCCGCGCGTGAGGCGAATGCGAACGTGTTCGTCCTCGAACTCGAAGTCGCTCACGTTGCGCTTCTCTAAGATGCGTACCAGCGCCCGCAACTGCTTGAGGTTGATGTTCATGGAAGGACGTTCGGCCATCGATGTTTGCCGCCTTTCAACCAGAGTGACGGCGCATGTTCAACCTCTTTCGTCGGATCGCAGCTTCTCCAGATGCCCGAGCAGCCCGATCAGCCCAAGGACGTACGAGCTCGGACCGAAACCCGCGACGCGCGCCATGCACGCAGGCGCGATGCGGGAGCGACGGCGGAACGGCTCACGGCCGTCCGGGTTGGAGATGTGCACCTCGACGGTAGGAAGCGCGCTCGCGCGGATCGCGTCATAGAGCGCGATGGAGGTGTGCGTGTACGCACCGGCGTTGAGGAGGATGCCGTGGAAGCCGCGATCGCCAGCGTGGCTGATCGCGGTCACGAGCTCTCCCTCGCAGTTCGATTGCATACACGACACCGAGGCGCCGCGGGCCTTCGCGGCCTCCTCGACGGCGCGGTGAACGTCATCCAGCGTGGCCGTGCCGTAGATCGCTGGCTCGCGCTTGCCCAGTCGATCGAGGTTCGGCCCGGAGATGACCGAGATGCTGAAGCCGCTCAGGCGAGCTCCTTCAGCAGCACCGGCACCTTGGTGCGCAGGAGGTACCGGGCCTTGCCGATGTTCGCGTCGGGCGTCATCGAGAAGGCCACGAAGTACGAGTTGTTCACGACGCGGATCAGGGTCGTGACCTTCTCCGCCTGGATCGCGATCTCGGCGGCGTTGCCCGCGTCGAGCATCTCGGCGGCGCGCTGGATCGACTTCAACACGACGCTGAACTCCGCGCCGATGGTGGTGATGTCGAACGCGGCCCCCGGCTTGGAGTAGCTGTCGACCGGGATCCCCTCGAAATCCATGAGAAGGGTCGCGATGCCGCCCTCGGTGTTCTCTACGACTTCCTTCAGCACGGCCTGGAACATGCGCCGAGATTACCCAAGCGCGGCACGATCGGGAAAACAAACGAACCTGGCCCGGCATCTCGCGCCGCGGCCCGGGAGAGCCGGCGCTCCTCATCGTCGCCCGACCCGCTCGGCCGCGCGCGGCCAGGCCGATGGCAGACGGGCGCGCACGGCGTTGACGACAGATGGCACTGCGCGGCAGCGCCGCGAAAGCTCGTACCGGCCGCCTGCCATCGTGAACCAGCGCGACAGGCGCAACAGGCGCAACAGGCGCAACAGACGCAACACGACGCGACAGGCGAAGCGCGGCGGAACGTTGGACCGGGCGGGCGCTTTGCCTCTTGCATCCTGGTCCCAACCGGGCGATTCCCGCCCCTGGGGGCCCGCTCCAAAGCACGCCTTGACCCTCGTCCAGGCGAGCGGCTAACGTGCGGCCGTTCTTTCGCCTCGCGGCAAGGCCCGGAGGCGGATCCCACCGGCGCGTCTCGCCGGGGGGCCGACGTCAAACGTGGTCGGGAGCGGCGTGCGCCGTACCCGCCATCTCATCAAGAAAAACAAGGACGGCCCAACATCTATGCGTGCTCGAGCCGGGGATCCCCCCCGCACGATGCCCCAGAAGATCCTCGCCGGGCGGGCGACGGATCCTCAGCTGCGCGGTGATCTCGTCCAGGTCAAGGTCGACCAGGTGATCCTCTCCAGGGCGCCGTCGCGCGCGCTGGCCGAGGCCATCGCCACGGGCATGAAGAAGACGCCGGTCGAGGTCGCCGTCGCCTACGACGGCACCTGCGTGGCCGACGCGAGCTCGCTCGCGGATATCGACGAGGGCAGCCCGCACTCGGTGTCGCCCGAGTTCCCGACCTACAACATCCCGATCGCGCGGCCCGGCATCGGCTTCCCTGCGCCCGTTCACCTGGAGCGCTTCGCGGCGCCGGCGCGGCTCGCCCTCACGGACGACCCGCGCCTCACGACCGTCGGCGGCATCGGCATGCTGTCGCTCGTCGTCTCGCCGAGCCAGCTCGGGCAGGCGCTCGCCACGGGCTCGGTCTGGCTCCGGCCGCCCCGCAGCGTGCAGATCCACCTCTCGGGCAGGGTGCGGCCCTTCGTCTGCGCGCGGGACGTCGCCCTCGAGCTGCTCCGCAGGAACCTCGACGAGGTGGTGCGCCGCATCGAAGGCGAGCACCACGCGCCGGTGATCCTCGAGTTCGCCGGGCCGAGCGCGCGGCTCCTCTCCGTGGGCGACCGCGCGGTGCTCTGCGGCATCGCGCCGCAGGTCGGCGCGGCGGCGGCGCTGTTCGTGAGCGACGAGAAGACGGAGGTCTTCCTCCGCGATCAGCGCAGGTCGAAGGCCCACCGCGCGCTCGTGCCGGACCCGGGCGCGCCTTGCGAGGAGGTCGTCTCGATCGATCTCGGCACGGTCGATCCGCTCCTCATGGACGAGGAGGGCGTGGTCCGGCCCGTCCGCGATCTCGCCGGCAAGCCCGTGGCGCAGGTCGTCCTCGGGGGCGACTCCGGCGTGACGTTGCGCGACATGCTCGCGGCGGCGCTGCTGCTCAAGTCGAAGCGCGTCCCGTCGCGGCTCGACCTGCTCGTCGCGCCGCCGTCGCGGCAGGTGCTCGAGGTGCTCGCGCAGTCGGGCGCGCTCGTCGATCTCGTCGCGACGGGCGCGCGCATCGTCGAGCCGGACAGGCGCGTCGTCACGTCGGAGATCTACCCGCCGCCGCCCGGCAGCCTCTCGCTGCGCACCGCGGATCCGGAGCCGCGCATCGCCGGGGCGCCGTCGTTCGTCGTGGCCTCTGCGGAGACCCTGGCCTACGCGGTGGCCACGGGCGCGGTCGGCGATCCGCGGTCGTTCAAACGTCCGGTGCGGGTGACGGTGCCGCGGGCGCTGCCGACCGACGACGTGCTGATCCTCCGCGACAAGAAGGGGGAGCAGGTGAGCACGAAGAAGCCGCCGCCAGCGCCCGCGGCGGTGCCGTGGAAGGGGCCGCTGACGCTCGACGTGCTCGCCGGCGTGCCGAAGGTGAACGGGCACGCGGCGGTCGGGGCGCGCGGGCGCGCCGCCCCTGCGCCGGTCGCGGAGGCCGCCGCGGACCAGCAGGGGCAGGCCGCGCCGGCGGAGGCCAAGCCAGCCGGCGGCGTGGCGCTCGTCCTGTCGACGCTCGACGAGGTGCGGGCGGTCGCGGAGCGCGCGACCGATCTCTCGACGGTGCGCGCGGTGGTCGCGCCCTTCGTCCCGAGCACCGCGGTGTCGGCGTTCGCGAGCGAGGGGATCGCCACGTTCCTCGTCGGCACGGAGGCCCTCGGCAGCATCAAGGACCAGAAGAGCGTGGAGCTCCCCGCCCCTGCGCAGTGGGGCGATCGCGTCGCGGCGATCTTCGGGAGCGAGCGCGTCGAGGTGGCCTGGCTCGCGACCGGCATGGAGCGGAGCTGGACCCACGCAGGCACCGTGCGGCAGCCGCCCAGCGCGGGCAAACCAGCGAGGTAGCCGGGCCGAGATCCCGGTGGCGAGGCCGCCTCCCACAGGAGCGGGGAGCCGCCTTCCACCGGGAACCGGGGAGCCGGACAGCAGCGCTCAGGGAGCCGCGCGCACGGGGGCCAGCGGGGCGAGGAGCTTGATCTCGTTCGTGAGATCGCGGAAGCGGATCTGCTGCTCGTTGATCTGCATCTCGAGGACGATGACGCGCTTCGTGATCTCGTCGAGGCGCGCCGACGCCTTCGCGAGCCGATCCGTGAGGTCGCGGCGGAGCTCGTCGGCTGTCTTGTTCTTCTCGATGGCCCTGAGGTTCTGGCGGAGCTCGTGGCTCTGCTGCTCGAGGCGCTGCTGCTCGGCGAGGATCCTGTCGCGCTCGTCGATCGCCGGACGGAGCTTGCCCCGGATGTCCCAGGCCTGACCGAGCTGCTTGGCCACGGCCGCGTCGGCGCGCGGGTCCTTCAGGTAGCCTTGCACCGCGTCGTCGGCGAGCTGGTCGAGCCAGTCGATCTGCTGCCGGAAGAGCCGCCGCTCGTCCACGTCGAGCACCGCCGTCCCCCGCCGCGGCACGTCGATCGGCACGAGCGCGCTGCCCGTGCCGACGTTGTCCTCCGTGCCCTTCGGGGGCGCGTGCAGGCGCGTCCCGTGCAAGCGGGGGTGCTTCACGAGCGTCCTCGCCGCGAGGTCGGCGCCGTTGCGGACGGCGTACTTCGTGTGCGTGACCCAGTCGCGCTCGATCTCGAGCGCGCCGCCCTCGATCTTCGCGATGCGCGCGCCCTCCGCGCTCTCCTCGCGCGTCGTGTCGACGGCGAGGCCCCGCTCCAGCGCGAACGGCACCGTCGTCGTGGCCCCCGGCGGCAGCGGCTCGACCATGCCCTGGCCCAGGAACGCGCCGTTCTCGAAGACGGCGATGGGGCCGCGCTCCAGCAGCCCCTTCGTGTCGTTCGTGAAGCGCGCCACCCGGAACGGGTGAGAGCTCGACGCGGGCACGCCGCCGTCGGGCGCGAACAGGAAGATCGACTCGCCGGGGACCTGCCTGGCCAGGAGCAGGACCATCGTCGCGCTCTTGTCGGGGATGTCGACCGGGAACGGGATGTCGTAGCGGGTCGTGCCCGCCTCCATCGCGACCGCGGCGAGGGCGCTCATGTTGCGCGGCGGAGAGGGGTTCATCGCCATGGGCGGCGGTGCCGGCGCCGCCGCCGGCGCTGACCGCTTCCACTGCGGCCCCGCGTGTTGCCCGCCGGCGCGCGCGTCTTCGCGGTCGCTCAGCCTCACGCTCGGCTTCGCGGCGGGGACCGTGGCAACCGCTCCCCGCCTCGCGGACCGCAGCCTGCCGCCGCCGCCCTTCTCCATTTCGGCCTCGGCCTCGTCTGCGGACGCGTACTCCTCGGCGGCGTCGCCCGGCGCCATGGGCGCCGGCGCGACGGGCGGCGGTGGCGGCGGCGCGGCCTCGGTGGCCAGCGTCGTTTCGCTCGTCGGCACGGACGCGATCACCTCGCCCTGATCGCTGACGACAGGGCGCGGCGGGATCGCCGCCTGGTCGAGCGTCGCCTGGAACGCGAGCGGCGCGCCCGCCACGAGCGACAGTTTCACCCCCTTCCAGTCCTCGCCCGAGAGGTTTTGCACGATGCCCCACGCCTGAAGGTGCGCCTGCTTCGAGTCCGCGCGCGGCGCTGCGCCCTGCGCCCCGCCCGCCCCCATCACGAGCCGGTACGACGGCCTCCACACCGGCGTCTCCGCCACGTAGCCGATCACGAGATCGTGCTCCCGCCCGTCGAGGGTGAGCTTGACCGTCTCGTGGTCGTCGTCGCGCTTCTTCTCCCGCGCCGCCGCGCCCTTGCCCTTCGGCGGCGGCATCGGCGTCACCTCGGGCCCAGGCTCCGGCGGGGCCTCGTCCTCGCCAGATCCGTCGTCGACCTCGACAGGGAACGACGCGCTCCGGACGCTGCTGCCGCCGGCCTCGATGACCGCGAGCGTCGCGAGGAAGTCGCCGACCTTCTCCTTGCGGATCCGGAAGGTCACCTGATCGGCGTCGATGAGCCCTCGGCGCTCGAAATACGCGACGCCGTTCCTGTAGATGACCACGCGCCGCAGCGCGAGCCCCGAGGCGTCTATATCGGGGCCACGCGCGCAACCGGCGAGCAGCGTGAGAGCGAGGAGCAGGCCGGAGCCCGCTCGCGCGACGTCGTACCGTCTCATGAATGTCCCTGGGTTTCGCTTGCGTCAGCTGTCGGAGGGCGCCGTCGAGGCGCGACGCCAGTCGGGCGGCAGGTCGAGAAAGCCCTCGTTGCAGAGGAACTCGTAGAGCCCCTCACAGACCTCGCCGCAGATCATGCTGAAGAGGTGGGGATCGGTGATGAAGAGGATCGTCTCGTCGCGCTCGGCGCCCGCGGTGTCGGCGAGCTGGGCGACCAGCTCGTCCTCGGCGAAGCCGACGAGCATCACCATGAGGTGGCGCTCGAACGCGGCGCGGAAGCGAGGGAACGCCTCGCTCGTCAGCTTGTACGCGTACGCCCTGCCCTCGAACGTACGCGCGTCCTGCACGACCCGCGCGGAGATCTCGCCGAGGCTCTGGGCGAGCTGCACGCTGAAGAAGTCGACGAGCACGGCGTGGACCACCGAGACGATGCGCCTGAGCTCGCTGGATCGGCGCGCGAGGAAGGCGTCCTGCATGTCCTTCGTCAGCTTCGCGAGCAGCTCGAACGACTGCTCCCGCGCGTCCTCCGACGCGAACTCGAAGCCGTCGAGCTCGGCCTCGATCCGGTTCTTGTAGCGGGTCAGCACGTAGAAGAGCGCCTGCTCGCCGTGGTGGATCACCTTCGGCGCGCCGTCGCGGCCGCGCGTCTTCTCGTGGAGCTCGGACTGGAAGAACAGGCGGGCGAGGTTCCTGTGGATCTTCTTGAGCCGCCGCTCGACGAGCAGCGAGATGCCGTCCTCGCGGATGACCCGCTCGAGCAGGGCGCAGAGCGTCTTCTCGTGCGCGTCACGGATCGCGTCGCGGTTCTTCGCCCCGCGATCCCCGGCGCCCGCCGACGCCTGGATCACCTTCAGCTGGGCGACGACCTGCGCGGTGACCGCGTCGAGCTCGGGGTTGGTCTCGAGATCGGCGCGGTAGTGGACGATGCGGGCCTGCATCTGCTCCTCGAGCAGGCCGAGCGCCATCTCGGTGATGTGGTCCTTCAGCGCCTGGCTGACGTGCTCGCCGACGCGCCGCGGCGCGTCGGGCGGGAGCGGCCTCGGCGGCTCGTGCGCCGGCCTCCCCCCCGGTTGCGATCGGCCCGAGGGCGGCAGCGGCGGAGGGTTCCGAGGGACCGGGGCCATGACCCGAGAGCATAGCGGAACTCGCCCGTGGTGTGCGGTTTTGGCGGAGCGGCGCGAGTCGGAGTAAGACGGCGGCCATGCACGCGGCCATGCACACGCTCGCTTCACCCACGCGCGCCTGGGGACCGGAAGGCCCACGGGCGCCGTCCTCGCCGGCCCTCTCGTCCATGGCGCCCCCGCGCCTGGCCCGCCGTCGCCTCGCGGCGGCGCTCGCGCTCACGCTCGCCAGCGCCGGGGCGGGCTGCTCTCGCGACGGCGACGGCCAGCCGCCGCCCGCGCGCACGCCGGAGCCCGCGGCACGGCAGGAGCCCGCGGCGGCGGCGCCGGCCGCCACGGCAGAGAGCGCCGGGACGACCGCTGCGACGGACAGGAAGGACGGCACCGCCGTGGCGCCGACAGGGCAGCGCGAGAGGTTGAACGTCCTCGTGGTCTCGATCGACAGCCTGCGCGCGGACATGCCGTGGAACGGTTACGAGCGCGACATCGCGCCCGTGCTCACCGCGTTCGAGAAGAAGTCCGTCAGCTACACGCGCCACTACGCGATCTCGTCGTACACCTCGATGAGCGTCGGCGGCTTCCTCGCCGGCCGGTACCCGAGCGAGGTCGATCGCAGCGGCTACTTCTTCGGCAACTACCCCGACAGCGTCCTCATGTTCCCGGAGCTCCTGCAGAGGGCCGGGGTGCGGACGATGAGCGCGCACGCGCACTTCTACTTCGACCAGAAGGCGGGCTTCCGTCAGGGCTTCGACGTGTACGAGATCGTGCCGGGGCTCTCGGCCGACAACACGACCGACCGGAACGTCACGAGCCCGGGGCACCTCGAGCTCGCGATGAAGATGCTCTCCGACAAGGCGAACACCTCGGGCACCTTCTTCGCGTACTTCCATTTCCTCGATCCGCACGACGTGTACATGACGCACGAGGGGAGCCCGACGTTCGGCAAGCGCGCCCGCGACAAGTACGACGGGGAGGTCAGGTTCACCGACATGCACGTCGGCAAGCTGCTGGACTTCGTCGCGCAGCAGCCGTGGGCCAAGGACACGGCGATCATCGTGACCGCGGACCACGGCGAGGCGTTCGGCGAGCACAAGATGTTCCGCCACGGCTTCGAGGTGTGGGATGTGCTCACCCACGTGCCGCTGATGATCCAGGCGCCCGGGATCACCCCGCGCCGGATCGACGTGCCTCGCAGCTCGATCGACCTGGCGCCGACGATCCTGGAGCTGACCGGCGCGCCGGCAGAGCCATCCTTCCCGGGCAAGAGCCTGGTGCCCGAGCTCCACGGCGCGACGCCGGAGCCGCGCGACGTCATCGTCGATCTTCCGCGCACGAGCGACAACGACCGGCGCAGGGCGCTCATCCACGGGCAGTACAAGCTCATCGCGTACGGCGACGACGACGCGTTCGACCTCTTCGACCTCGTCGCGGATCCCGGGGAGACGAAGGATCTCAAGCGAACGCAGGCGCCGGTCTTCGAGGAGATGAAGGCGCTCTACAAGGAGCGCTCCGCGGCCATCAAGGACGTGTGCCCGAAGAACACGGCGAAGCTCAAGGGGAAGAAGAGCAACAAGCGGTGCTAGCGCGCGGAGCGGAGCGCCGCGCGCTGGCACCGCCGAGGGCCAGCGCTAGCGCGCCGGCGGGGCGACGGTGAGCGTCAGGACGTCGTCCTCGCCCGCCTCGATCCCGGCGCGCGCCACGAGGCGGGCGCCTTCGCACTCGAGGTGGAGCACGACGGGCGCCACCGCCTGGCGGCCGCACGACGGATCGCCCGAGACGCGCGCCGCGAAGGCGCTGCGCGCGAGCTCGACCGCCAGGGCGATGCCTCCGATGCGGCCCATCGCGTCGTCCGGGGCGACCTCGCGCGCCGAGCGCGCCTCCTCGAGGCGCGTGAAGAGCGCAGGCCCGCGGATCGCGACCTCGATCGGGCGGCCCGACGCGTCCTCGAGGACGGCGACCTCTATCTCCGCCTGCCGGGGCGCGCTCTCGCCCTCGGCCGTCACGACGAACCAGAGCGGGATCCGCTTCGCGCAGACCGCTGCGCCCGGGCCGGCGCGCTCGTCGGCGGGCGCGCAGCGGGGAGGCGGCAGCGCCAGGCTGAACGGGACGATCACCTCCGCCGGCGCCTCTGCGAGGGGCCGCCCCCAGGCCCGCCTGTCCAGGAACCGGCGCAGCCACGCGGTGACCTCCTCGCCGACCCGCGCGCGATCCGCGCGCTGGGTCGCGAGCTGCGCCTCCGTCTCCTGAGCGGCGCGCGAGAGGACGTCGCCGGCGCTGCGCTCTCGGACGAGCTCGCGCAGCCGGTGGGTCGCCTCATCGCGGAACGCGCCCCTGGGCAACGTCGCGAGGTACGCGGTGAGGCCCGCGGCCGTCCTGCGCTTCGCTGCGTAATAGATCGGCTCGGCCCGCGTGAGGTACGCGCGCACCTCGCCGGCGAAGGCCCCGCGCGGATGGCGCTCCAGGTAGGCCGACGCCGCCGAGAGCCGCCCCTCGAGGGTCCTCGACACGCGCGTCGCCCGGTACGCCGCGTAGTCGTCGTAGCTCGCCAGGAGCGCCGGCTTCGAGGCGCACCCGGACAGGACCGCGACGAGCGCCGCGAACGAGAAGTTCCGAGCGGAAGTCGCAAGGCGTCGGCGGGAAGCGACTGCGCCACGCCCGCTCATGGCGCCTCTTCCAGTGGGCAAAAATTGCACTCGGTCGGGGTCGACGCGCCCTCGTCGGCCATGTGGCCGCGGTACTCGTCGCAGCTCGCGAACTTGAGCTTGTGCAGGCACACCTCGCCGTCGTGGACCAGCGGATAGCAGCCGGCCGGGAGCTCCGGCGCAGCCTCGAAGGCGCAGGCGGCGTCGCAGGCGCGCGTGCGCAGGCCGCACTCGTCGCACCGGGCGCAGTCGATCTGCGCCTTCAGGGCGAAGAACTTGTAGGGGTCGAGCTCCTCCGGCGCCTGCCCGCAGCTGCCGATGTCGCCGACCACCGGCGCGATGCCCACGAAGAGCAGCAGCGCCGCCACGCCGGCGATCTCCTTCGCCCGGGGGCGCCCGCCACGACGCTCGCGCTCCGGCAAGCTCATGGCAGGAGCTCGTGATCGATCATGAGCCCGAGCTGCGCCGAGACGACGGGGTAGACGGTGTACGCCGCGTCGTACGTCGCGGCGCCATAGAAGAGATCCCCGACGATCTCGCCCGAGAGCGCGACGCCCGCGAGCAGGGAATACCCGAGCCCCAGGGCGAGCTCGCCTCCGACGTTCACGTCGGGCTCGATCAGGATCGCCGCCCCGAGCCGCCCGTACCCGAGCACACGCGAGAGGCCGCGGTAAGCGACGAAGTAGCTCGGCGTGAGCGACTCCTGCGGGACGCCGCCGACGGCGACCGAGAAGCGCAGCGCCCCGCCGTGCTGAACGCCGTCGGCCGGCCCCAGCGCGAGCGCGACCCCGAGATCGAGGTACCCCGCGGTGAGCGAGAGCGACTCCGCCGTCTCGCCGAGCTGCGTCTGCAGGCGGTAGGGGTTGTTGAACCGGATCCCCTTCCCCATCGCGACGGTCGACACGACCCGCCCCGCCGTCGCCGGTGGCCGCGCGAGCGCGCGGTACGCATCGAGCTCGGCGCCGCCGCGATCCTCGCCGGGCAGCGGCGCCGCAGCCCCCTCGGCGCCGCGGTCTGCGGCGGGCTGGGCCGCGGCGGCGCGCCCCGAGGATGCCCCGAGCAGAACCGCCACCAGCGCGAGCCCGGTCCGGAGTTCCAGCATGGCCACGAGCCTTCTACCCCGAGGCAGCGCCCGCTGGCACGCTCAATTGCGTCCCGGCCACGCGCCGCGCGAGCCTCTCCGCGGCATCGCCGCCCGGCGACGGCGGCGACGGCGCCGCGCGCCTCCGGCACGGCGCTCGCCTCCGCTGCGTATCCGCCCGCTTCACCTGCGGACCGGACCCTGCATGGTGAGACCACCGTGAGCAATTCAAGCACCCGAGGCAGGCAAGGCACCGCCGCACAGCCGTCGGCGCTGCGCGCGCCGCGCGCCAGCACGACGCGGCGTCGAGAACGAGAAGATCCCAGCGAACCGGGAAGGCCGCTCAAGCCGGCCCATGAAGCCGCGATGTGGGCCGGCGCGGGCGAGCTGGACGAGCCGTTCGTCGACATGCTCGACGCCGCGGCGGCGCCGCCGCTGCGGGGCAAGGTGAACCCGCGCAGCGAGATCAGCGACGTGATCCCGACGCTCGACGACGAGGTCCGCGGCTACCACCACCACCCGAACGACGCCGGCAGCACCGAGTTCGAGGTGAACCCCGACGCCGCCGACGCCGCCGCCGATCTGGCGAGCGACCTCGGAGCTGAGTTCCTGGAAGGCGCGACGAGGGGCCAGGACGTCAGCGACGTCGTGATGTCGCACGACGACGACGACGGCGATCTGCCCTATCTCCTGGAAGACGAGGACGTCGAGTCCGTAGAGCCAGACGCCGAAGCAGAGGACGAGCAACCGGTGACCCAGCGGATGCGGCGGCACGCGGGCTGACAGGCAGCGCGCGCCGTGCGTGACGGCACGAGGTCGCGGCGCGCCGTCACGCACGGCGCGCGACGAGGTCTGGCCCGATCACGCCTGACCGAGCACGGGCAGCTCCGCCACCACCTCTCCGTCGATGCGGATGAAGGCCAGCAGGCCTTCGTCCTCGTAGGCCAGCACATCGAGCACGATCCGCTCGCACAGCGGCAGCACGTACAGCGCTCCGTCGTCCGCCATCACCGTCATGGATCGCACAGGTGCGCTCGCCGTGGGCAGCGTCTCTGTGGTCCGTCGTCGCGCATCCATGTCGCTTGAGCTCCCAGGCTTGAATCGAGCTCCGGCCACCGCCGGCGCCGCGAGGCTAGAGGGCCTGCCCGTCATCTCACCAAGCGCCTTCCATGCCACGACGTTGGCGCAGTAGCGCCGGAGCCCGCGGCGTTCCACGGCGACATATGGCTTTCGCCCTGGCCCGCGCCGCTGCGTCGCTGCGGCTCAGCCGCAAGCGGCGCCGCTCCCCGCCCGCAGCGGAGCGCGGCGCGCCCGGAGCACCGCAACACCTCGATTTCGAGCCGTCTCCGGCCTCGCCGACGGCCGAGGCACGCAGGCGTTCAGCCCGCCCGCGCGCGGTCATCGCGGTCTTCGCGCCGTTCCGGCGTCCGGCGCCGATGCCGCGGACAGGACCTTTCGCGCGAGCTTGGAAACGCCGATATCCAGCGCGCCCGGATCGAGCCACGCCGCCTTCTCGTAAGGGGAGGCAAGCTTTGCCCGGAAGCGCCAGGGGGCCGCCACCTCGGCGCGCGCCACCGTCACGTCGAGGCGCCGGTGCGTGAGGATGTGGCGCACGCGGCCGACCTCGCGGAGCGCCGCGTCACGCGCGACGCCCACGAGCTCCAGGAGCGCGCGGGCGTCCGCGAGCGAGCGCGCCTCGACCATGGGCGGCTCCCAGAGCCCGCCGAAGAGACCTCCCTCGGCGCGCCGGACGAAGAGCACGCGATCGCCTGACCGCACCACGGCGGCGACCATCGCGACCGCCGGGACGTCGCGTTTCGGGGCGATCACCGGCAGCTCCGCCTGCCGCCCCGTGGCGCGCGCGACGCACGCGCCGTCGACGGGGCAGGCATCGCAGCGGGGATTCCGGGGCGTGCACACGGTGGCGCCGAGCTCCATCAAGGCCTGGTTGAAGCGTCCGGGATGGACGCTGTCCGCCGAGCCCCGCACGAGGCGTTCGGCCGTGGACCAGAGCTTGCGCGTGCCCGAGGCGCTGCGGATGTCATCGTCGATGCCCTCGATGCGGGAGAGCACCCGGGCGACGTTGCCGTCGACGAGCGGCACCGGCTGATCGTACGCGATGCTCGCGATCGCGCCCGCGGTGTACGCGCCGACGCCGGGCAGGGCGAGCAGCGCGGAGACGTCGCGAGGGAGCGCGCCGTCGTGGCGCGCGGTCACCTCGCGCGCGGCGAGGTGGAGCACGCGGGCGCGGCGGTAGTAACCGAGGCCGCTCCAGAGCGAGAGCACGTCGTCGATCTCGGCGGAGGCCAGGGCGAAGACCGTCGGGTAGCGGGCGAGGAAGCGCTCGTAGTACGGGATCACCGTCTCGACGCGGGTCTGCTGGAGCATCACCTCGCTCAGCCAGATCGCGTAGGGGTCGCGCGTCCTCCGCCACGGCAGGTCGCGCGCAACACGGCCGAACCAGGCCTCGAGGGCGGCCGCGATCTCCCGGTCGCGCTCGCCCGGGTCCGGCGCTGCGGGCGGAGGGGCGCCAGCGCCCTGCTCACCGGACGAGGAGCGGCGGCGCGGGGAGCGCTGCCGCGCCTGATCATCCTCGCCCGCGCTCGCACGGCTGCGCGCGGGTTGCTGGTCTGCGCTCGCACGGCTGCGCGCGGGCGGCCGGGACGTCGTGCTCACGCGTACAAGGCCCTGCCTCTGCGCTGTCCACGCGGATCACCGAGGTCGCACGGATCGCCGAGGTTGCGCGGCTGCCGCTCGCGGTGCTCAGAAAACGCTTCCATCGCGCGGGACTCTAGCGCAAGAGCCGACCGCGGTGTCGTCCCGGCGCCCCTGCCCACCCCAGCTGCTCCCTCGGGCAGCGCGCCTCTGCGCCGCGCTGCTCCTCGGGCTCGTCGCGCCTGGGTGCCGCGACGAGCCGCGCCCCTGGGAGGGCAAGCCAGGCCCCGCGGTCGTGCTCTCGGCAGCGCCGCCGCACCCAGCCGCGACGATCGGGACCGGCGGGCTCGCGGACGTCGACGCGGGGCAGGGCGACGGCGACGCCGGAGCGCGCACGGATCTCGATCTGCCGGTCCTCCCGGTGCGCGTCGGCGGTCCCTGGGTACGCTGCTATGGGAACTTCAGGATCAGCGGCGATCCGCTGAAGGACGTGACGCGCCTGTCGCTGCTCTGCGGCCCGGAGAACGGCATGCGCCGGATCTCGCCGAAGCCGATCGAAGGGCAGGTGGCCGAAGGCGGCGCGATCGTCACGGAGAAGCTGCAGGCGGTTCGGGGCGCATGTTACCGGGTGTTCGCCGTCGGCGGACCGGGGGTCCTCAACCTGGACGTCGCCGTGCGGAGCAGCCGCGGGGCGATGATCGCCAGCGACGGCACCGAGGACGCATGGCCGATCGTCCAGCCGGATCGGCCCTTCTGCCCGCTCGAGGACGACAACGCCACCGTGGAGATCAGCGCCCGCCGCGGCAGTGGCCGGTTCGCAGCGGAGGTCTGGATGCTGAAATCCTACAAACGAGCGCGCCAAGGCGACGCTGGCACGGAAGCGGAAGCAGAAGCGGGAGAGGACGAGACGTACGAAATGAACAACGAGACGGACGCCTACGAGGAGCTCTGAGCTGGCGCCGCCTCGACCATCGCCCGATCCACGGACATCGCGGGCGCCACGGCTTCCGTCCGGGTCACTGCAGTGTCCGCTGCCGAGAGATCGAGGGCAGAGCTCTCTCGTCTGCCGGACGCGCGCGAAAGGCTCCCCATCGTCATCAAAATCCGGCAGATCCATGGACCATGGCGCGACGCCGGCACCCTGCACGCACCCCTGCATTGACGTGGCCGCCCCGTCCCGCTAGGGGAGCCCGAGCCATGGCCGACGACACCGAGCCGCTCCGCGAGGACGAAGGGGACAAGGTGGAAGGCGAAGGCGAGAAGAAACGCCTCTTCGAGCGCGCTATCCCGGAGATCTTCAAGCGCGTGGTCGAGCGGGCCGTCGAGAGCGGCATCGACAAGCTCAGCGAGGGGCCCGAGAACCTCCGACACTTCGTGGGCGACCTCAAGCTGCCCAAAGAGGTCCTCCACTACCTCTATACCCAGATCGACGAGACCAAGAACGGTCTCTACCGGGTCGTCGCGAAGGAGATCCGGGATGTGCTCGAGCACACCCAGTTCGCGGACGAGATCACGAAGGTGCTGACGAAGCTCTCCTTCGAGATCAAGACCGAGATCCGCTTCATTCCCAACGAAGCGGCCAAGAGAGACGACAGCCAGGACGAGCCGAGGACCGGGTTGCCGAAGCCGGAGGTCACCGCTCAGGTGAACGTCAAAGACCGAAGCAAAGAGACCGGGCGAGACCGGCGCCGTGAGGAGAAGTGACGACGAAAAAGCTTAGGACGGGCGGAGAAGTCGACGCCTGGTGCACCAAGTGCCGCCTCGATCTTACCCATCGGATCATCGCGATGGTCGGCGACGTGGTGAAGAAGGTCGAGTGCAAGACATGCATGTCGCACCACCTCTACCGCCAGCCGAAGAGCGAGCGGGAGAACCGCGCGGCGGCGCGCGCCTCCGCTCGGAGCAGCAGCGAGCCGCGGGCGGCGTCGAGCTCGCCGCGCGGCGGCACGGAGCGCCTCACGGCCGCCCAGCGCGCCGAGCGCGATCAGACGCTCGCGTGGGAGCGCGCCATCGCGGGGAAGCCGTCCGGGGCGTTCAAGCCGTACCGCGTCACGCTGACCTTCGGCGAGGGCGAGCTGATCCACCACAGCAAGTTCGGCGACGGCGTGGTCGCGAAGGTCATCGATCGGGGCAAGATCGAGATCCTGTTCAAGGATGGCCCTCGGACGATGGCGCACGGGCAGCCGTAACGAGCGCCGCCGCGCTCGCTCGAAGCCCGAAATTTGGGGCTGCCCGCGCGATCGGGTAGCCTCGGTATCGCCTTGGACAACCCTTCGCCCCCTTCTGCGAGCGGGTCCCTGCGCAGGCGGCGATCCCGCGCTCGCTTGCCCGAGCGCGCGCTGCGTTGCGTGGCGATCTGCGCGATCGCCGTCGAGGCGCTCTGGTACGGCATCCACGAGGTCCGCGGCTTCGGCCCGGCCCTCGCCGACGGCGTACGCGCCGTGGTCGGCCCTGCGCCTGTCGCGTGGGCCGAGGACGTGGCCTACGGCGTCGCCGATCGGCTGAACCGGACCATCTACCGCCACGCGGCCCCGAAGACCTTCTGGGAGCCCCCGCCCGCCGCCGCGGAGGCCGTGAAGAGCGCCGAGGGCCCGGAGGCGGAGACGGTCACGTCGCCCGCCTCGTTCCAGCCGCCCTTCCCCGAGGTCGCGGCCACGGGTGACGGCGTCTGGACGCCGATCGCCGACAGCGCCGCCCGGCCCGGCGAGGCGCAGGTGCTCTGGAAGAGCGTCGTGCACCCCGACCCGAAGCGCGTGTTCGCGGCCATCGCCGTGGTGGCGATCGATCTCGGGCGCGTCGACCTCCGGCTGGTCGCGGGCACGAAGGAGCCGTTCTCGCCGGACATCCCGGCAGAGCGGCGCCCTGGCCTCGTGCCAGGAGGCGACGCCGCGGAGCTCGTCGCCGCCTTCAACGGGGGCTTCAAGGCGATGCACGGCCACTACGGGATGATGCTCGACGGCGACACGTTCCTGCCGCCGCGCGACAGGGCGTGCACGATCGCGCTCCACCGCAGCGGCGCGGTGCGGATCCGAACCTGGCCCGAGCTGCGCGACGGCGAGGCCCGCATGGCCGCGTACCGGCAGACGCCGCCTTGCCTGGTCGAGCAGGGCGAGCTCCACCATGCGCTGTACGACTCGAACCGGGACTGGGGCGCGACCGTGAGCGGCGAGACGGTGATCCGGCGCTCGGCGCTCGGCGTCGACGCGACGGGCAAGCTGCTCTTCTACGGGCTCGGCGAGGCCGTCACGGCCCGCAGCCTCGCCCGCGGGATGAAGGCCGCGGGCGCGCACGACGTGGCGGAGCTCGACGTCAACCACGCCTACCCGCGCTTCCTCCTGTACGCTCGCGGCGCGGACGGCGCGGGTCCCCGCGCCAGCTCGGCGCTGATCCCGGACGTGCAGTTCAAGCCCGAGGAGTACGTCGCGGAGCCGGCGCAGCGCGACTTCTTCTACCTGCGACGCCGTCGGCCGTCGGCGCCGCTCGGGATCGCCGATCCGGCGCCCGAAAGCGACGTCCTCGAGCGCGGCGGGCGGTGACCACCGGCCCTCGCCGCGCCCGGAAGAGCGCGCGTCGCTAACGGCGATCGAGCAGGTCGCGCAGGCGCTGCGCGAGGGTCTCGGGGGTGAACGGCTTCTGCAGCAGCGCGAGCTCGCGATCGGGCTCGGCGCCCGCGAGGACGTCCTCGGCGTAGCCGGAGATGTACAGCACGCGGGCGCGCGGGTGGATCGCGACGGCGCGCTCGGCGAGCTCGCGGCCGTTCATGCCCGGCATCACGAGATCGGTGAGCAGGAGATCCACCGCGTCTTCCCCCTCCCGCGCGAGCATCGCCAACGCCTCCTCACCGCTCGCGGCCGAGAGCACGCCGTAGCCGCGCCGCTCGAGCACATCGACGATGAGCTTGCGGACGGCGTCGTCGTCCTCGACGACGAGCACCGTCTCGTCGCCGCCCGCGGGGGACGGCCGCGCGCGAGCGGGCGCCACCTCGGCGCGCTCCTCGACGCGCGGGAGGTAGACGCGGAACGTCGTGCCGCGCCCGAGCTCGCTCTCGACCTCGATGAGCCCGCCGCTCTGGCTCACGATCCCGTACACCGTGGCGAGGCCCAGCCCCGTGCCCTTGCCTCGCGCCTTCGTCGTGAAGAACGGCTCGAACAGGTGCGAGAGCGTGTCGTGATCCATCCCGTTGCCGCTGTCGGTCACCGAGAGCACGACGTAGGGGGGGCCTCCAGCGGCGGGCGCGTCGTCGTCGTCCCGCTCCGCTGGCGCGAAGGACCTCGCCGCTGGGCTCTCGCCAGGCTCGCCCAGGGAGGTCTCGACGACGAGCTTGCCGCCCCTCGGCATCGCGTCGCGCGCGTTCACGACGAGGTTCAGGACGACCTGCTCCAGCTGGCTCTTGTCGACCTTGATCGAGCCGAGATCCCGGCCGACGTTCGTCTGCAGGTCGATGTCCTCGCCGATGAGGCGCTGCAGCATCGTCTGCATGTCGAGCACCACCGCGTTGATGTCGAGCACCTCGCGCTGCAGCGCCTTGCGGCGGCTCATCGCGAGGAGCTGCCGCGTGAGCGCCGCGGCGCGCTCCCCGGCCTTCGTGACCTGGAGGGCGTCGCGCCGCAGCGCGCTGTCGGGCCCGAGGCGGCGGATGAGGAGCTCGCCGTAGCCGAGCATCACCATGAGCATGTTGTTGAAGTCGTGCGCGATGCCGCCGGCCAGCCGGCCGAGCGCCTCCATCTTCTGCGACTCGCGCGAGCGCTCCTCGCGCTGCCGGAGCGCCTCCTCGGTGCGCCGCCGCTCGGTGATGTCGCGGACGAGGACGAGGACGTGCCCCTCGAGGAACGGCATCACCCGCGCCTCGACGTGCCGCTCTCCGCCGGCGCTCGCGACGGCGTGCTCGAGCGCGACCACGGCGCCCGCCTCGTGAGCCTCCTGGCTCGCGCGCTCGAGCCGCTCCCCGAGCTCGAGGGGGAGCACCTCGGTCATGCGCTTGCCCGACAGCGCCTCTGCCGCGACGTGGAGCTCGGAGAGCCGCGGCTGGTTGTAGTCGACGATCTGCAGCTCGGCGTCGAGGCGGAAGCAGAGATCGGGGATGGCGTGAAATAGCGCGCGGAGCTCGCCCGTGGCGCGCGCGCTCTCCCGCTCGGCGCGCCACCGCTCGATGCTCTGCCCGATCTGGCTGCCCACGGACGCAAGGACGCGGAGCAGCTGCTCGTCGCCGCGGTGCGGGGCGCGGCTCCTCAGCTCGATCACCCCGGCGACGCGGGGGCCGCACGGGATCGGGACGGCGCACGCCGCGCGCTCCCAGCCCGGCGCGCGCGCGGCATGCTCGTCGACGTCGTCGACGTCGACGACGCCGCCCACGCTGGCGCGGAACACCGGCGCGCCGCGCTGGAAGGCCTCGCCGACGAGATCGGACTCGGCGGCGAGGGTCGGCCCCTGGCGGAGCATCTCCGCGAGCGCCTCGCGATCGCCGTGCGCCGCCGACCGGGCCTCGACGCAGCGGAGCGCGCTCGCTCTCGCCGCGGACCGCGGCGCGTCGCCCGCGGCGCTCGGCTCCGGCTCCGCGAGCCAGAGCGCGGCGACGTCCCAGCCGAGGTGGTCGATCAGCGCGGCGAGCACGCGCGGAGCAGCCTCCGCGAGCGAGGCCGCCTCGCACAGCGCGCTCGTCGTCGCGAGGTGCGCGGCCAGCCGGGCCTCGGCCTGATGGACCTCGGCCAGGCCGCCTGGCGCTGCACCGGCGTGGACCTGTCCCTCGGGATCGAGATCGTCGTGTGGCACGTGAAGCCGCGGAGCCCCCATGCGCTCAGCCGCCGGTCTTCTCTGCGGCGCCGCTCTCGAGGTGGACCGTCCAGCAGACGGCGCCGGAGGCCGGCTCACCGCCGGGCGGCCCCACACTGATCTCCGCGCGGGCCGGCCCGACGGCCCGGACATAGAGCCGCTGTCCGACGGCGCCGCGCCCGAGCGCGCAGACCGCGCGGCGCACGCGCGGATCGTCCGCCGCGACCTCCCCCTCGTCGTCGGCGGCCATGAACAGGAGCTCGACCTCGGGCTTCAAGCAAGCGCCGACCTCCCGCCAGACGTCGTAGTCGACGGACGGATCCAGGACGTCGGCGAGCTGCCCGTGGCGCGCGCGCCCGACGCGGTAGCGGAACGCGTCGCGCTTCTCCGCGCGGAGCGTGGCCCCGATCCGATCGAACCGGAGCGACAGCGCGCCGAGCGCGGCCGCCATCTTCACGGTGGGCGCGCCCAGGTTGGCCTTGTCCGGCTCCTTGAAGCGGTGCACCTGCACGCCCGCCGGCAGCACGCCGGCGAGCAGCTCCGCGAAGCGCTGGTTCATCCCGAGGCGCCCGCCGAGCAGGATCCTGAGCCCCTGGTAAGGATCCGGCTCCCGCCCGATCTTCGCCACCGCGCCCTCGAGGTGCCGGCGGACCACCTCGACCCCGTCCCGGAACCACGCGTCGATCGCGCCGCCCAGCTCGCCGCGATCGATCGAGAGCGGCACGACGACCGGCTCCCCGTCGAGCCCGACCAGCGAGAGCCGATCCGCGACCGGCGCGCTCGGCCCCCCCTCGAGGAGAGGCCGCAGCAGCTCCTTGAGCGCCCACGCATTGGCGCGCCCATCGGGGGACGGAGCGAGCAGATCTTCCGCGCCGTCGATCGGCTCCTCCTCGGGCGGGCGCTCGAAGGGGATCCGGCGATCGCGCATCGCGGCCTGGCTGGACGAGTACACCCTGTAGGCGATCCGGTGGAGGAGCCGCTCGCCCCCGAGCCAGGGGATCGCCGTCGGCTCGAGGTACTCGACCATCCGCTCCAGCCCCTGGGCGGCCTCGTGCGCCTTCGCGCTCCGCAGGATGCCGAAGGCGAGCCCCGCCTCGCTGGCCCCGGCGTCGATGACGCAGAACGGGACGCCGCCGTCCCGCGGCTGGATCCCGAACATGCGGAACGCCTGGACCGCATAGGCGATCGCGGACGGCCCCCCGTCGACGACCTGCAGGCCGTCCAGGTCGTGGTACTCGCAGAGGCCCGCGGGCAGGCTCCGGAACATGCCGCGGCGGAAGGCGACGAGCACGCTCTCGCGGCGCTCGGGCGACCAGCCCGTCGGCATCGTGATCGCGTAGCGCGTGGAGAGCCCCCGCGAGCGCTGGTTCAGGTGCAGGCCGACGTAGTACGCGTAGAGCTCCAGCGGATCGAACGGGTCGTGCGCGCCGATCCCTTCCTCGTCGATGATGGGCGGCGCCGGCTTCTTCAGCGCCTCCGTCGTGTCGGGGTCGCTCCTGCCCCGGAGGCGGAACGGCTCGCCGCGCTCGGTCCGCTCGCGCAGGAGCGGGAGGGCCGGCAGGGAGGCCGCGGCGCGCTCGTGGACGTCGGCGCCCGGCCGGAGGCGCATGTCGCGCGCTGCGTGCCCGACGAGCACGTCGCCCCAGCGCGTCATGGGCAGGATCACCCGATCGCGCCAGGCCTTCGTCGTCCGGGCCAGCGCCTCGAACGCCACCTCGCTCGGGTTCTCGTTGTCGGCAGACACCCGGAGCGGCGCGTCGGCGCCGATCCGGACGAACTCGGCGCCCCCGCGCTCGCCCCGGACGGCGACGACCGTCGACGCCGCGCCGACGTCCACGGCGACCCAGTCGGCGCGCACGTCGAGCCGCGGATCGCGCCGCTTCACCTCGGGCGGGATCGGGTCCTTGTCGGTCTTTCCAGTGCGGCGGTGCAGCCCGACCACACGGCCCTGTCGTAGGATGGCGATGGACGTCGCGCCGAGGAAGCGCGCGCCGGTCCAGAAGCCCTGCGCGGGATCGACCAGCGTCGTCCCCTTCACCGGATCGAGGTTCGCCACGACCTTCGGGAAGAAGTCCGCGATGTGCTCCGACGAGGCCACCCCGTCGTAGCGCTCGACCTTGATCGACGGCGAGTAGTAGTTCTGGAGCCCTTCACCGTAGATGCGCGGACTGACCTGGATCAGCTTCAGATAGGGGATCGGGCAAGCCTGCTCGTCCAGGCGGAACTCCTGGTAGAGCGCGGTCGGGGCGATCGTGTTCTCCATCTCGGGCGCGATGCGAGGCACGCTCGCGCTCATCTCGGTGCCGAAGTACATGAACTTCGTGCCGGCGCCCCCGGTGAAGGCGGCAATCCTGACCTCGTTGAACGTCGCCTGCCCGACGATGAGCGGCGGTAACGCGATCACGTAATCGAGCACCAGCGTCGTGAGCCAAGGTTGGTCGAAGAGGCGCGATTCCCAGCGCATGACGAGCGTCGGGAACGCGCGGCCCTCGAGGGAGACGATCTTCTCCGCCTCGCGAACCAGCGCACCATCGACGGACAGCTCGTAAACCGGCATACGTGGGCGACATTATCACGAAGATCCCCTGCGCCGGCCCGGGGATCGCGGGAGCGGGGCGTTCGTTGTCCGGCGCTCCGGCGCTCCGGCGCTCAGGCGCTCGGGCGGCCGCGCGCCCACGCCATCGATCCTCGTGTGGGGCGTCCACGCCGCACGGCGGCGGGTGAAGGCGACGCCCGTCGTCGCCCTGCGAGGGCGTAGGCCGGCCTCGGGCGACCGTGCTAGCCTGGCGGCGTGATTTGCTTCTCCGGACCGGGAACGCTGTCATGAATCCGTTGGTCGGCGAGATCATCGACGGCAAGTACCGGATCGTCCGGCTGCTCGGCCAGGGGGGCATGGGCGCGGTCTTCGAGGGCGAGAACGTGCGCATCCGGCGCCGCGTCGCCATCAAGCTGCTGCACGCGAACATCTCGAGCCAGGCCGAGTCCGTCGCGCGCTTCGAGCGCGAAGCCCAGGCCGCGGCGCGCATCGGCTCCGATCACATCTGCGAGGTGCTCGACCTCGGCGTGCTGCCGGACGGCACGCGGTACATGGTCATGGAGTACCTCGAGGGAGAGACCCTCGGGGCCAAGATCGAGCGGATGGGGCGGCTCGGGCCCGAGATCACCGTGCCGATCATGGTGCAGGTGCTCGAGGCGCTCGGCGCCGCGCACGCCGCGGGGATCATCCACCGCGATCTCAAGCCCGACAACATCTTCGTCATCCCGTCGAAGGCCGGCCTCAGCAACTTCGTGAAGGTGCTCGATTTCGGCGTCTCGAAGTTCTCGCCGCTCGCCGGCGCGGAGATGAGCATGACGCGCACGGGCGCGGTGGTCGGGACGCCGTACTACATGTCGCCCGAGCAGGCGCGCGGCTCCAGCCCCGTGGATCAGCGGACCGACATCTACGCCATGGGCGTTCTGCTCTTTCAGGCGACGACCGGTCAGGTGCCGTTCGATGCGGCGACCTTCAACGAGCTGCTCTTCAAGATCGTGCTCGAGCCGGCCCCCCTGCCCCAGCAGCTCGTGCCCGACCTCGACGCCGAGTTCTCCGGCATCATCCAGAAGGCGATGGCGCGCGAGCCGGGGGGCCGCTTCCAGAGCTGCGCGGAGTTCAAGAACGCGCTCCTCGCCTGGGCCGCAGCGCGGCCCAGCCTGGCCTTGCTGACCACGGGACGGACGTCCTTCCCCCGGCTGTCGCTGCCGTCCCAGCCCGAGACGGCCACCCCTCCGCCCACCCGCACCGAGCCGCCGTGGGGTGGCCAGAATGCGCCGGCCGTGCCCGGCATGGGCCAGACGCCGCAGCTGACCGCGAACTCGTGGGGCGCCTCGTCAGGGGTCACGGGCCGCTCGACGCGCCCGCCGTCCAGGATGCCGCTCCTCGCCGCGATCGCCGGGGCGGCCAGCTTGTTCGGCGCGGGCGTCGCCGTCTGGCTCGCCTTCGGACACAGCGGGATGACGGGCGCGGCGACCGCGGATCCGAGCGCGGTCAGCGCGACCGCCATCCCGGCGCCCTCGCCCCCTCCGCCCGCACCGCCGACCGCCCCGCCGTCCGAGCCGATCGTCACCGCGAGCGCCACGGCCGCAGGGCCCGCTCCGCCCGTCACCGCCGAGCCCGTCGCGGCGCCGACGGCCTCCTCGGCCCAGGTGAAGCCGCTCCCGCCGCGCCCACAGCCTCCTCAGACGAAGCCGTTGCCCGTCACGAAGCCGCCGCAGACGACGCCGTCGACGAAGCCGAGCACGTCGCCCCAGAAGCCGCAAAAGCCGGGGGTACCGGGCGACTTCGGCTACTGACACCGGCGCCACGCAGAGCGCTCGGATCAGAACGCGCCGCGCACCCCGAGCCCGGTCGGCGTTACGTAGGGGGCGATCCAGGCGGAGCTCGAGGGCTCCGGCTTGGACGTCAGCTCCAGTACGAGCAGCGTCACGCCGCCGGCGAGCAGCACGCCGCCCCCGACGAGACCGACCACACCGATCGTCTGCTGTGACGCAGCATCGGCGTCGAGCGATTTGATCTGGGCCTGGATCGCCGGGCCGCACTCCGCGCCGGCAATGCTCTGCGATTCGCACCCACGCGCGGCGCTGAGGTCGTTCGCTTCTTTCTGCGTCCCGCTGCTCTTGGCCAGGAACACCGAGCCCACCACGACACCGCCGAGCCCGAGCGCCGTGGCCGCGATGCCTCCACCCAGCATCACCGCGTTCGTCTTTCGCTCCGGGGTGCCAGGCGGGGCGACAGGGGGGACCTCGGTCTGCCCACCGCCCCAGGTGCCCTGCCCTTCGACCGAGCCTCCCGGCGGGGGGACCACGGCCGGGCCTTCCGGGACCGGGATCTTCAGCTCCTTCCGCTCGCCGTCGCCGATGGTCACCCCCTGCTCGATCGGCGCGAGGCCCGGCGGAACCACGACGACCACGTGATTCCCCGGATCGATCGGGCGATGCACGCCGAGCAGCGCGTCCGCGACCGGCTGGCCGTCCAGCTTCACGCCGATCTTCCGGCCGGCGGAGCCCTCCAGCGCGATGCGCAGCGACGCGATCCTGGGCTCGATCCCGGCGAGCTCCTCCCTCGCGTCCTGCTGCGCCCTCTTGAAGGGAGACGGCGCGGTGGGCGGGAGCTCCTCACGGACGATCCTCAGGTAGGTCTCCTTCGCAGCGACGAGACGACCGAGGCGCACCTGTGCGCGCGCCATCAGCAGGAGGTGCGTCGGAGCGTGCACGAGCGCCTCGGCGCGACCCAACAGATCGATCGCCTCCTCGAAGCGGCCGGACGTGAACGCTTCGGCGCCCTGCGTGGCCAGCGACCGGGCCGCTGCTCTGTCCTGGTCCGACTGCGCAAGTACCTCGCCTGTCGGGAGCAGCAGGAACAGCGCCGCAGCGAACGGAACGCATCGTCTCAAGAGCACTCAGGCCTCCTCGCGCGCCACGCTATCACACGCCGTCGACAACGGAACAAATCAGCCCTCGCGGCGCCGCTGCCCGGGCGGAGGCGGGGTTTTCCTGGGCGAAATGCGCGCGGCGCGCGGGCCGCTCGGAGCCGCGCCGCGAGCGCCGGCGCTGGGCGCCCGCGGCGCGGCCGCGCCCGACGCTCCGTGTCGCGGCCGCTGTGAACCGTCCGCACAGCGCGATGGCACCCATTCTGCTGCGTGGAACGCGCCATGGATTGCCTCCGCGCCTCCGCGCCCCTCGACGCGGGACTCCCGTCCTCGGAGCGATTCCTCAGGGGACGCCTTCTCGGGGGGCGGTACCTCGTCGAGCAGATGATCGGCGCCGGCGCGATGGGGCGCGTCTACCGCGCGCGGCACCTCGGGCTCGGGCGCGCGTGCGCGGTGAAGGTCATCCACGAGCGCGTCGCCGCGCCGCGCGTGGGCCGAAGAGCGAGCCACCGCGTCTGCACGACGCGCGTCGCCGCGTCGCCGCGCGGAGAGGGCGCCGTCCACCGAGGCTCGAGCGGCGTGAGCGAGAGGTCGCGCTCCGACGAGCGGTCGCGCTCCGGCGGCGTCCGCGCCGGAGACGCGGTGCTGAGGTTCCATGTCGAAGCGCTGGCGGCGAGCCGGCTCGATCACCCGAACATCGTGCGCGTCCTCGACTTCGGCTGCGAGCCGGTGAGTCTACACGGCGCGCTCGGCGCGAGCGCTGACGGACACGAGGCGACCCCGCCCAGCCTGTGGTACCTGGTCACCGAGCACCTCGACGGCGAGGACCTCATCGACCTCCTGAACGCCGCGCCGATCCTGCCCCCGGAGCGCATCGTCTCGATCATGCGCCAGCTGTGCTCCGCGCTGCAGCACGCGCACGACGCGGGCGTCATCCACCGGGACGTCAAGCCCGAGAACATCCGCCTGGTGCCCCGCATCGACGACGACGGGGCGCCGTTCGAGCAGGTGAAGCTCCTCGACTTCGGGACGGCGAAGCTGCTCCACGACGACCGGTCCGGCGCGTTCGGCGGCTCGCCCCTGCTCCCCGCGCCCGACGAGGACGGCGGCAGGCTCGTCATCGGAACCCCCGCCTACATGAGCCCGGAGCAAGCCGCAGGGCAGCGTGTCGACGCGCGGAGCGACGTCTACGCGTGCGGCGTGCTGCTCTTCGAGATGGCGACGGGGCGGCTCCCCTTCGAGCGCCCGACGCCCGTCGCGCTCGCCGCCGCGCACGTCGAGTCTCCGCCGCCCCGACCGAGCGCGCTCCATCCGGCGTTCGATCCGGATCTGGAGGCGCTGATCCTCCAGTGCCTGCGCAAAAATCCAGAGGATCGCCCGCAGAGCGCGCGCGCGCTGCGCGAGGCGCTCGGGCACATCGCGCTTCGCCGGGCGCGCTCCGCCTCCGACGAGCACGCCGCGCTCAGCCGCTCTCCGCGCCCCTCGGAGAGCGCGCGCCCAGCGACGGCGTCCTCGTCGCGCTGGAGGTCCTCCGCGGAGGACGCCGCCACGGCGCGCTCCGCGGGAGCCTCGACATGGGTGGGCTATCGCTCGCCGTCTCTGCCGGAGAGCGCGCACCTCGATCGGCCCTGCTCTCCGCCGACCACGCGGCGAGACGACTCGTCCGCTCCAACGTGGGTCGGCCATCGCTCCACGCCTTGCCCGCCGGCTGCGCTCGTCGAGGCGGCCTCACCCCCGGCGCCGGATGGCGCGCCGCCGGCGGACGCAGTACCCCCGCCCGCCGAGGCGTCGCCTCCCGCGCACGCTCCGGCCAGCGCCCAGCGCAGTCCGGCGCTCGAGCCCCTCTTCTTGCTTCGAGCGCACCGATCCAGCGGATCGCGGAGCCTGGTCGCGCTGCGCCGACGCCGGCGCGGGCGTCTCGCTCCGGTCGTGATCGGCACCGTCGCTGCCACGGTGCTCGGCGGATCGCTGTGCCTGCTCTTCAACGCTGCAAGCGCCGCGCTCGCCACGCTGACCTCGCCATCCCCAGAGCGCGACGGCGAGGCGCCCCCTACCGCCGAGGGGCGCGCATGGCCGGCGCGCGCCCCGGAGCCGGACCCCACGTGCCCTGCGAGACCGCCACGGTGAACGCCCCAGCCGGGCCGCACGCCGGATCCGCGGCGCTGCTCGTGTGCGCGCGTTGCGGGCGCGGGTACGCAGCGGGACACGGCGGGCCAACGGGCCCGGGCGACGCGCCAGCGCCTGTCCACGCGACGCCCGGATCGAGCTCGGTGCGATCGAGGAACGACAAGCAGACCGACGGCGAGGGCTGAGGCGCGCGCGGTGCGAACGAAGCGCGCACCCCGCGCCCCGAGCGCGCCGAGCGCGCCACGATCCTCGATCTCGCGCGCGCCGCTGCGCGCCGATGTACAGCCGATGCCCAGCGCAGCGCGCCCGATGGCGACGCAGTTCACGCTGGCCACCGGGTCTCCGCTTCATGGCGGTGCGAACGGAGCTCACCGCGCGCGGCACGTCGTCTGCAGACGCTGAGCCGGACGAAACGCTGGACGCTGGCCTCCACATCGACGCGGGAGGACGGGCCTCGGCGTCACGCGGTGTCGAGAGGAGCGAACCATGTCCGTGCTGTTGTGGATCCTGTTTGGCCTCATCGTCGGCGTCATCGCCAAGCTGCTGACCCCTGGCCGCGACCCGGCTGGCTTCGTGGTCACAGCGCTGCTGGGCGTGGCCGGCTCCTTGCTCGGCGGCTTCGTCGGCCGGGCGCTGGGGCTCTATCCGTCGTATCAGTCGAGCGGCGGCTTCTTCACGTCGATCCTGGGCGCCATCGTCATCCTCGCCATCTACAACGCGACGATCGGCCGGCGAGCGACGAGGCCCTGAGCGCTCCCGCCATCGACGGGCTCGCCCCGCCGCGAGGCAGAGAGCTGCCCGAGCAGCGCGGCGGCAGGCACCACGCGGGCCGGCGCGGCGCGCCGATCCAGGCGGAAATCGAGCGCGACGTCCGGCGGCAGCGGCCGGATGGCGCCCGCGCCAAAGCAGCGGTGATAGACGAGATCGCCCGGCCCCGCGCCCCGCCCGCCGAGCTGGTGGCTCCACCACCGCGAGTAGACGGTAGGGCGTTCGGGATCGATCGAGAGCAGATCCGAGCGCTCGAGCTGCACCTCGCCGTGATCATCGCGGTCCGCTGCGCCGTGCTTGGCGGTGAGCCGGCCCCCCTCGCCAACGCTGTAGACGATCCTGAACCCCTCGACATCGCCCTTGCCGTAGACGGCGCGCTGGACTCCCGGAGCGAAGAGCAGCGCGTGCGTGTAGACGAGGTCCACCGCGAGCGCGGGCAGCACGGTCCAGGTCAGCCAGTTGTTGCCCCACGGCCGTTCCTCCGAGAAGAACGCGTAATAACCGACGGAGACCTCGCCGTGCTCTCCGACCGAGCTGCGGTAGTACAGGACGTCGCCGAGCTCGCCCGCGCTCGCGACCGTCGATCCGACACAGATCGGCTGCCGCTCGATGGCCGCGCCGAGCTCCGTCGGCTCCGCCGGCGCACCGGCGACCGGGCACGGCAGCGCGCTCCTGCTTGTGAAGCTCGCGAGGAGGGGGACAGCCAGCGCAGCGATCGGGAGGGAACGGCTCAGGAGATTCCGGACGGGCATCAGGCCGGACAAGGCTAGCGAGCCCGTCGCTATCCGCGCCAACACCAACGGCCGTTCGCGTTCGACGCCTCACGACCGCGGCGCCGAATGGAGATCTCCCAGGTCTCGCGGCTCTCCGCGCCGCGGCGCCGGCGCTGGAGCGCTCGTCAGTCGCGGGGCGCGCCGCGGCTCGCCGGCGCAACGCCGCCGTCGAACGCGCCGATCGCCCTGCCGGCGAGCGCCCCTGCGGCGATGGTCACCGCCGCGATCACGAGCCAGGGCAGGAGTCGAACGCGCCTCAGCGGGCGCGCGTCCCTCCAGTCCGGCGTGACGGCGCTCCTGGCCTCGCTGCGCTCGCCCCCTTCTTCCTGCGCAGAGGGGCGTGCGTCTGTCCCGCGCAGCGTTGGCGTCACCTCGCCGCGATCGTCCCCGGAGCGGCCCGCGGCGATCCGCCGCGGGCCCGTGCGCCCGCGAGACCCGGCGGATCTCCGACAGCCCCGCACGAGCAGCGACCGGTGCCGATCGCGCCCGCTCGCAACCTCGCGCACGAGCGCGGCGATCTCCTGACCCGCGAGCAGCCCGCGTTCGCTCGAGCTCGGCTCGTCGCCGCCGCTCGGCGCTCGGCGCAACGAGGCGAGCACCTCGGCGAGCGCCTCTTCCATCTGCGCCGCGGTCTCGAAGCGGCCCTCGGGATCGCGCGCGAGCGCGCGCCGGATCGCCTCCTCGAGCAGCGCCGGGCACGCGGGGCGGAGCGGCGCGATCGCCGGCACCTCGCCGGAGAGCACCGCGCCCATCGTCGCGCCGTCGTCCTTGCGGTGGAAGAGGCGACGCGCCGTCAGCAGCTCGAAGAGGATCACGCCGACCGCGAAGAGATCGGCCCGCGCGTCGACCCTCTGCCCGCGCAGCTGCTCGGGCGCCACATAGCCGAGCTTTCCCTTCACCGTGCCGCCGTCGCTCGACGGGGCCGCGTCGTCGGAAGAGCACGGGGAGCCGAAGGGGCCGGCCTCCTCCATGCCGCTCATCCCCGTCATCTGCGCGACGCCGAAGTCGATGAGCTTGATCTCCCCCTCGAGCGAGAGGAGCACGTTCTGCGGGCTCACGTCGCGGTGCACGAGGCCGACGAGCTTCCCGCCGTCGTCGCGGAGCCCGTGCGCGTGCCCGAGCGCCCGCAGCACGCCCAGGCCGATCTCGATGGCCGCCTCGAGCGGGAACGGCCGCCCCTCCGCGAAGAGAGAGCGCGCGGCGGCGGCCAGATCGCAGCCCGGGACGTACTCGATCACGAGGTGATGGCGTCCTTCGTGAACGACGAAGTCGTGGAACCGGATCACGTTGGGGTGCTGGAGCCGGGCGCTGATCCAGGCCTCCCAGAGGAACATCCGCACGATCGACGGATCTCGCCTCGCCTCGGGGCGAAGACGCTTCACGACGACGGGGTGGGCGATACCTGCCGGCCCGCGCCGGCACGCGAGGAACAGCTCCGCCATGCCGCCTGCCGACAGGCGCGCGAGCAACGCATAGCCGCCGTCGCCCATGGGCAGGTCCATCTCTCGATAGCGCCACGGCAGCCCTGCCGCGCCCCCCTCGCTTCGCGCCGGCATCCCGAACGCGCGAAGAGAGGACGGCCGCCGCGCCATCCACTGCCGGAGTCGCCCCACCCCGGCCAGCCCCCGGACTTGCCCGCGCCGCCACATCGCGCCTTCGCTATTCACGCTGCATGCCACGGAAAGTGCCGCGGCAGCGTCACCTCCGAGCCATGGGCATCGCGCGGTTCTGCGTGGATCCCGCCGGATGAGAGCGCATGTCGGCAGCCGCAGAGACCCACGGCGAGCGCTGCTCCCGGCGGAAAATGCGGAAAACTCGATGGCCCCGTGTTCCACACAGCGGAGCAGAAGAGCGCGCAGCGCCGGGCCCGCCCGCGATGGAACGCAGGTCAAGCCACGGTGGCGGGTGAGGCGCGGACGCGGCGCGCGAGCAGCGCGCGCAGCTCGCGGAAGGAGACGACGCGCAACGCGAGGAGGAGGACGGCGTAGACGGCGACGCCCACCGCGATCGACGCCCACATGCCGGCGAGGACGCGAGCGACGTAGGCCGCGGTGACCATGACCGCCGTCGCGGCGAGGACCGCGAGGATGCGGCCGAGCTCCACGACGTGGGCCCAGCGCGCGGAGATGCCCCACGACGCGATCAGCGCGCCGGCGCTCACGGCCAGCGTCGCGCACGCGGCGCCCATGGCGCGGTAGCGCGGCAGGAGGAGCAGGTTCAGCGCGACGTCGGCGACGAGCGCCAGCGCGAGCAGCTTCACCATCGCGACCTCGCGCTTCGCCGCGAGCAGCGGCAGCGTCACGACCTGGAACGCGAACGTCACGGGGACGCCGCACGCGAGGATCCGGAGGACGTCGGCCGCCGGGGCGTAGTCGCCCGCCCCTCCGTAGACGAGCTGGATGACGTCCGGCGCGAGCAGGAAGATGCCGGCGGCGACGGGCAGCCCGAAGAGCGCGGCGACGAGCATGCAACCGCCGTAGAGGCGCCCGAACGCGTCGCGATCCTGGGCGTAGAGGCGCATGCCCGCCGCGAAGGCGGCGCCGAGCAGGACGTCGGGGAGCATCCTGAAGTTCTCGCTCAGCACCAAGGCGGCGCTGTAGACCCCGACGGCTTCCTCGTCGCAGAGGGCGCGGAGCATGACGCGGTCGATCTGGAGCAGCGCGCTCGAGAGCGCCCCGAGCGCGCCGATCGGCAGGCTGCGCTTCGCGATCTGCCAGAGCTCGGCGGGCGGCGTCGTGAGCTCGGGCCGGTAGAGGCGGGCGCGGAGATAGTGCGAGGTGATGGCGAGCTCCAGCACGTTGCCGAGCAGGAACGCCACGGCCGCGGCGACGACGCCGAAGCCGAGCGCGAGCAAGGCCGCCGAGAGCGCGATGACGAACAGCCGCGCGCCGAGCTCCGCGTACAGGATGTACTGGAACCGCTCGTGGGCCTCGAACGAGAGCCACATGGTCGAGTAGAGCAGCGTCGCCAGCTGGGAAGCCGCGGCGAGCACGATGAGCTGCGCGCCGAGCCCCGAGCGCGTCGCCAGCACGACGGCCACGGTCGCGCCGAGCACCACCGTCCCGGTCACGCCCCGGATGGCGAGCGCTGCGCCGAGGTGACGCGGCCCGAGCTCGGGCTTCACGGCGACCTCCCGGGCCAGGTATCCCCTCACCCCGACGCCGGCGGCGATCGTGACGATCCCCGCGATCGCGAGCGACGCCTGGAACTCCCCCCAGGCGGCGACCCCCACCTTCCGCGCGAGATAGCCGACGAACACGACGCCAAGGACGGCCATGATCGCCTGCTTCAGGAGCATCAGCGCCGCGTTCAGCGCGATGCGCCGGCCATCCTTCATGAACACCTCCCGGTGTCCCCATGCTGTCGGGCACCGCCGTCCGCGCAGCGGGACCGGCCCCGATTCGAGCGTCGTGCGCCCCCAGAGCGCGTCCGTCTCGCGCAGCGAACGCTGCCCGGTGGCGCGAGCGCAGGCGCTCGCTCAGCGAGCGCCGTAGCCCGAGCTCAGCGCGACGTGCCGTCCGAGATGCCGCTCGAGCACGAAGCGCCATTTGAAAAGGCGCTCCAACGCGAGACGTCCCTCAACCTCGAAGCACCCGAGGTGCAGGAGGATCGCCAGCGCAAAAAGGGGGTCGGCGATCCTCGGAGCGGGACACGGGATTCGAACCCGCGACCCTCAGCTTGGGAAGCTGATGCTCTACCAACTGAGCTAGTCCCGCGCGAGGTGGAGGAAGCTTCTACCGAATCCGGGGCCGCTTCGCAACCCCTTCATTTCGTTTTCGATCCCGACGTCTTCACGTCTTCACGTCTCCGCCCGGTTCGACCGGAGGCGGGACTCGGCGCCCTCTCCAAGCCGCGCCGCTACCGGCCCAGCCGCGACCGGCCCAGCCGCGCCGCTACCGGCGCGCGCGGAGCGCCGGCGCGCCGAGCGTCTCGCCCGGCAGCGGCGAGCGCGCGCGGATGGCGCTGTCGCAGTCGCTGGTCGCCGCCGCGATCGCGCTGGAGATCTCGTTCGTGCCCGCGTCCGGCGGGATCCAGGGCAGCTGGTGCAGGATGGGCCTGTCCGGCGGCAGCCAGCGCAGGCTCCGCGTGACGAGCACGACCGGGTGGTTGCTGTCCACGAGCTCGCTCGCGAGGCGCGCGCCGCCGAGCGGGGCCGGCGGAAGATCCAGGCAGACGAGGCACGCGTCGAACCGTTCGGTCGCCGACGCGAGCAGGGCGTCGTCGATCGACGAGGCGTCCACGATCTCGACGTTCGTCAGCGCCCCCTCGATCGCGCGGGCGAGCGCGTCGCAGGTCGCGGCGCGGGCGTCGTGCGCAAGCAGGATCCTGAAGCCGCGCACAGAGCGCGGCCCAGGCCGGCGGGCCTCGACGACCTGCAACCTGCCCGAGGGCGGCGTCTCGCACTCACGAGGTGCACGTCGAACGGTCATGGACTCCCCTTCCTCAGCTACACCAAGGCAACCGTGTCCCAGGCTAACACCCCTTGAGCTCAAACTGACCAACCTTTATATGAGGGCGCGCTTCTTTCCTCGTCGCCGGTTCTCGGTTCTCGTTCGTTCTCGTTCGTCTCGGTTCTCGTTCGTCGGTTCTCGTTCGTCTCGGTTCTCGGTTCGCAGCCGCGGCGCCCGCAAGCACGCCGCGACGCGGCATGCCAGCAAGGTCTACGGAAACATCTACGAAGGACGGTCACGCATGAGTCGGTTTCTCATCTCCACTCCTTGCGAGTGCCAGGCAAGCCTGTCAGCCACCCTGGACGAGCACCGGCACGTCACCGCCGGGTGGGCCACCCGGAGTCCCCGCGGCCGGTCGGCCGCCGGTGAAGCCGACAAGGAGCTCGCGCCGGCGCACAGCATCAACGCTCACCTCGAGCGGTTCGACGTGGCGTGGTTGTGCCCCTACTGCGGGCGCAACACGCTCCGCACCTTCGATGCGGGCGCCATGAGGCGGCTGCCTGCGGCGAGCGCACCGCCTGCGGCAGGGCTCGTTCCTCCCGGCACCACCTCCTCGCCGTGAGGCCCACGATGCGCCGCGACCTCCTCGGTCCGCGCTTCGAGCAGATCCATCCGCCGCGCGCCTGAGCCTGGGCAGGCGCCGTGCGGTCGCGGCCGCACCGCCCCGCGCGGCGCTGCTGCGCAGCATCTCCCGCGCAAGCACGAGCGTCCGGGCGCGACCGCTTCATGGCCCCTCAACCCGCCGCGCTCCGGGCCCATTCCCCCCTGTCGACGATCAGCGCCGGCGCGCTCCAGAGCGCGCCGCTGTCCCGCTCAGCTGCCTTTTCCCGCCTGCGACGTGCCCATTGTGCCGAAGACCCAGTCCCAGAGCGGCGACGACACGCCCCACCGGGCATTTTCTCCCGTGTGGTGATGGACCATGTGATGGCGCTTGATCCACTTCCCCCAGCGCGAGCTCATCCGGAAGTGATGAATGGCATAGTGCGTACCGTCGTACGCCAGGTATCCGAGGCCGAAGCCGATGAACAGCGGATCCGCCGGAACAGGGCCAAAGACGACGCGAAACAGCGTGTAGAACGCGATGCCGAGGGGGATGCTCGCGCCGAGCGGCATCACCAGCCGGTCGGCATCTTGCGGAAAATCATGGTGCACCCCGTGGAGAACGAAATGCATCCGGCGCTGCCACAGGCGCGGCCCGACGTAGTGAAACACGTATCGGTGCAGGACATACTCGGCGAGCGTCCATAGAAACAGGCCGACCAGCACGAGCCCGAGCCCGGTCAGGAGGCCGACACCATGCCGGGCGGCGCGCACGCCCAGATAGCCGTAGACCGGCAGCCAGAAGACGAACGGCGTGATCGGATGGATCCGCGAAAACCGCTCGATGAGCGGCGTCTCGAACATTTGGCATGTCGCTGGACGCGCGGTGCGCTCGGTGGAGGTGACGGTCATCGTGCACCCCTGGTACCGCATTTATCCATTGTCGGCCAGCGGTAGCCCGGCGCCCAACGGCCCGCTGGACACCGGGAAATGACCATGATCCCGTCACGGCAGGCGCTCGCCGGCGCGAACCTTCCGTGGCGGCGACGCGTTCGCGTCGGCCCGGCGTCCGCCGCGAGCCCTGTGGCGCGCCCGGCCCGGGGCAGGCGCGCGCGATCAGCTCGCGAAGGACGCCTCGTAGAGATGGCGGAGATCGTCGCGCGAGCAGGGGCGCGGGTTGCTCGTGTGGCACGCGTCCTGGGCGGCGAGGTCGGCCAGCGCGTCGAGCTTGTCGCGGGGGACGCCTGCCTTCTCGAGGCCGGCCGCGAGCCCGATCCGGGCGCGCAGGGCGCGGATGGCGTCGGCGCACGCGGCGGCGTCCTCGGGAGCGCCGAGCAGGGCCGCGACGCGCGCCAGGCGCGGCGCGGCCGCGACGACGTTGAACTCGACGACCGGCGGGAGGCAGAGGGCGTTCGCGAGGCCGTGGTGCAGGCCGCACTCGCTCGAGAGCGGGTGCGCGAGCGAGTGACACGCGCCGAGCCCCTTCTGGAACGCGACCGCGCCCATCATCGCCGCCTTCATCATGCCGCCCCGCGCCTCTAGATCGTCGCCGTGCGTGACCGCCCGCGAGAGGTGCGCGGCGGCGAGGCGGATCCCCTCGAGCGCGATGCCGTCGGCCATTGGGTGATCGCCCTTCGCGACGTACGCCTCGATACAGTGGGTGAGCGCGTCGAAGCCCGTCGCCGCCGTGAGGAACGCCGGCATCGACCGCGTCATCACCGGATCGAGCAGCGCGGCGTTCGCGAGCAGGTGCGGCGAGAAGATCACCGTCTTCCGGTGGTTCACGTCGAGCGTCACGACGCCCGAGCGGCCGACCTCGCTGCCGGTCCCGGCCGTCGTGGGGATCGCGAGCATCGGCGGGACGTCGGGCGTGATGAAGCGATCGCCGCCCGTGGCGTCGTCGTAGTCGACGAGCGGCCGATCGTGGTTCACGCCGAGGCGCACGAGCTTGCCGACGTCGAGCGGCGAGCCGCCCCCGAGGGCGACGACGAGATCGGCGCGGGCCGCGCGGAACGCGGCGACGCCATCGTGCACGTTCTTCTCGATGGGGTTGCCGAGCACGTCGTCGAAGACGGCCACCTCGAGGCCCTCCTTCCGCAGCGAAGCGGCGACGGGCTCGAGCAGCCCCGAGCGGACGACGCCCTTGTCCGTGACGACGAGCGCCCTCGCCGCGCCGAGCCGGCGCGCCTCGGCGCCTGTCTGCTCGACGACGCCGGCGCCGAAGAGGATGCGTGTGGGAAAGCTCCAAACCGTGAACTGGCTCATGATCACACCGCCTCGAAGTAACGCTTCAGCTCCCAATCCGTGACCGCGCGCTCGTACTGCCGCACCTCCCAGTCGCGCGTCAGGACATAGTGTTCGACGAATCTCTCGCCGAGGATCTCGCGGGCCATCTTGCTACCCGCGAGCATCCGGGTCGCGTCGGAGAGCGTACGGGGCAGCGACAGGCGCGAGGACTCGGCGGACGACGCGTCCCCGGCGGCGTGCGTCGGCGGCTCGACGCCGTTCTCGATGCCGTAGAGCCCCGCGCCGAGGCACGCGGCCATGGCGGTGTACGGGTTGATGTCCGCCGCCGTCTGCCGGTACTCGACGCGCGCGCCGGGCGTGCCGAGGCCGATGAGGCGGATCGCGGCCGTGCGGTTCTCGACGCCCCAGCTGGCGGTGAGCGGGGCCCAGACGCCGGGCACGTACCGCTTGTAGGCGTTGATCGTCGGCGAGTAGAGCGCCGTGAGCTCGGGCATCAGAGCGATCTGACCGCCGACGTAGTGGCGCAGCGCCGGAGGGATCCGGTCGGGCGACGACCCGTCCTCGAAGACGTTCCGGCCGTCCTTCCAGAGGCTCTGGTGCAGGTGGCCGCTCGAGCCGGGGAGATCGGCGTTCCACTTCGCCATGAACGTGACCGACAGGCCGTGCTCGTGCGCGATCTGCTTCATGGCGACCTTGAAGAGCGCGGCCTTGTCCGCGGCTCGGAGCACGTCGTCGTAGCGGATCGCCGCCTCGTACACGCCCGGGCCGGTCTCGGTGTGAAGGCCCTCGATCTCGACGTCGAAGGCCTGCATCTGATCGAGGATGGCGGCCATGAGCTTCTTGTTCTGCCCCTCCCGGACCCACGAGTAGCCGAACATGCCGGGGCTGAGCGGCGTCAGGCCGGCGAACCGCTTCTCGTGCAGCGAGCGCGGCGTCTCCTCGAAGAGGAAGAACTCGAACTCGCACGAGAACTTCGCCGAGAACCCCATCCGCTCGCCCTTCGCGATGACGCTCCGGAGGAGCGAGCGCGGGCACGCGGGGTGCGGGCCGCCGCGCTCGTCGCGGAAGTCGGCGAGCATCGCGACGGTCCCAGGCTCCCACGGGATGTCGCGCAGCGTGCTCGGGTCCAGGACGGCGTGCGCGTCCGGGTAGCCGGTGTGCCAGCCGGTCACCTTCGCGTTGTCGTAGAGGACGTCGGCGATGTCCCAGCCGAAGATGACGTCGCAGAAGCCGAAGCCGCTCTTGAGCGCGCTCTTCAGCTTCTCGATGGAGACGTACTTCCCGCGGAGGATGCCGTCGATGTCAAAGCCGCCGATCTTGGCGCGGGTGATGCCCCGCGCTTCCAGATCGGAGAGGAGCTTCTCGGAGGTCGAGGCGGTCATGGGCCGCGACGATAGCAGGGGAACGGGGCGACATGGCAAGCGCCCGCGCGAGGCGCGCGACGACCGCACGACGCCCCGCCGTCTGGATGCGCGCGTCCGGCGCGCGCTCACTTCACGCGGACGACCTGGATCGGATAGCGCTCCGCGAGCGGCACGAGCACGCGCTCGACGAGCTCGCGGACGCGCGCGTAGCGCTGGTGGTTCGTCGCGGCCGGATTGCGCTTCGAGTCGACGACGCCGATGCGGATGTCCAGCGTGCGCGCGTCCTCGACGCCCCCCGTCACGAACGCATCCGGGTGCACCTTGTCGAGCTCGACGTTGAGCTCCGTCGCCTCCGGTGCCGCGCCGACGAAGGTGACCTCCAGCGCCTCGCCCAGGCCGTTCAGCACGGCGTTCAGGTTCTCCACCGGGAACGGCTGGCGCGCGAGCCACGCGACGACGGCGCGACGCGCGCCGCGCAGCGCCACGCTGACGGCGAGCGCGACCGAGATCGGCGCGAACACGAGGACCCCGAGCGCGCGCGCGACCTCAGGGCCCGCGTCGCGGCCGAGCGCCCCGAGGAAGACGAGCAGGAAGACGCCGGAGGCGAGCGCCACGAGCGGGGGATCGGTGAGCACGCCCCACCGCGAGGTCGACGCGTTCATCAGCCGCGTGAAGCGGGCCGACACGCTCTGATCGGCGCGCTCGCCCGCGGCGGCGCTCCCGTGCGTCAGATCAGGCATCTCCAGCATCTCCGAGCATGCGCCAGAAGAACAGCCCGACGCCGAACAGGAGCAGCACGCCGGCGACCCAGAACGAGCGCACCGGGCCGAAGCTCAGCGCCTCGCCCGATTGCTTCATGATGAGGTCGGCCACCGTGACCACGCACGCGAACACGATGCAGGCCACGGGCAGCCCGAGCTGCTGGAGGAGCGTCGGCCCGCCGAGCGGCTTCGGGTCCGGCGGGCGCGGCCGCACGTCCGCCGGCGGACGCGCCGTCGGCCGGTACCTGCTCGACGGCATGTCCGACAGCGCGCGCACCGCGGCCGGCACCACCGACGTCGTGCGCGGCGCCACGCTGAGCGCCATCTCCAGCGGCGGCGTGCTCTCCATCATCCCGCCCCCGCGCGCGAGCATGCTCGGCGGGGCGCTCTCCATCCCGCCGCCGCGCGGGAGCGCGCCCACGGGCGTCGCCTCCGCGAAGCCGCCGCGGCCTCGCGCGCTCGTCGGCACGCTCTCCGGGACGAGCGCGCCCATGCCTCTGCCCCGCGCGCTCTGCGGCGCCTCGGGGAGGTCCATCTCGAGACCGGCCGAATCCGAGGGCGGCGGCGGGCGCACGCTGCTCGCAGGGCCGTCCCGGCGCCCTCCCCTCGGCGAGCGCATCGAGGCCGGAGCCACGTCGAGATCGAGCTCGAGCGACCCGGCGTCGCTGGGCGTGTCGAGCCACACGTGCGCGGCGCGCTTGACCTGCGGAGCTGCACGCATCGACGACGACGGAGGCGGCGGAACGGAGTACGCATCGTCCTGCGCGGAGGTCCGCCCGAAGGTGGCCGGGAGCCCCATCGCCGCCTCCAGCTCCGTCCAGAAGGCCTCGATGTCGCGCGTGCGGTCGCGCGGGCTCACCGCGAGCGCGCGCTCGAACACCGCGTCGACCTCCGGCGGGATGTTGGCGCCCTCGGCCCGGGGCGTGGGCCGGCGCGTCACGTCGAGCGCCGTCCCCATCATCGCCTGCGCCTCGCCATCGATCACCTGCCGCCCCACGAGCGCCTCGACCATGGTGAGCGCGAGACCCCAGACGTCGGTCCAAGTTCCCGCCTGCCCGAACCGCTTCGGCGCCCACTGCTCCGGGGCGCCGTACGCCGGGGAGAACGCGTTCAGCGGGTCGCCGTTCGTCACCCGTCCGACGGCCTGCTCGGCCAGCGTCTTCGCCTGCGCGATGCCGTAGTCGAGGATCTTGAGCCGCTCCGTCCCCTCCTGCGTCGTGATGAAGATGTTCTCGGGTTTGAGGTCGCGGTGGATGATCGACACCGTGCCGTTCGGGCTCGGGAAGCGGTGCGCACGCGCGATCGCCTGCGCGATGGGGCGCATCATCTTCATCAGCCTGTGGAGCGGGATCGGCGGCTCTCCCTTGAGCCTCCGTCGATCGATGACCTTGTCGAGCGACTCGCCCTCCAGCCACTCGAGGGCCAGGAAGGGGACGAACTCCCCTCGCTTCAGGTGCAGCACGTCGACGTGGAGCGGGCGGACGACCTCCGGGATCGAGGCCGAGAGCCGGAAGAGCAGCTGGGCCTCCTCGCGGAACTTCTCGAGGAAGAGCTGCCGCTCGCGCGGGGTCTTCGCCTCGGACACCTTCAGGCATTTCAAGGCGACAGGCGCGCGGAAGCCGGCGTGGAGCGCGCGGTACACCACGCCGAACCCTCCCTCCGCGACCACCTGCTCGACGTGGAAATTACCCGCCTGCGTGGTCCCGACGATGCCGAAGACGTCGTCCGCCATGCTCCCTGAGCCATAGCGCACGGCGCCGCTGGACCGAAGGGTGAAACCGAATTTTCCTGTTCGATCGTCCCAGGTCCACCGGGTTATCAGAGGCGCCGGGGTGACCAGATGGGCGTAGAGGACGGAGAAGGGAGCGAGGTCGACCGTTCAACGTGACCGCACGTGGCCGCAAGGCGGCCGCGCGGGAGGCGACGGCTCAGCTCCGGAGGTGCGAGGAGGCGTCGCGGTGGGCCCGGTCCTCCTCCTGGAGGATCGAGAACACAAGCCCGGCGCCGATGATTGGCAAGAGCCAGACGAGCTGCGCTTGCCAGACCTTCTGCTTGGGCTCGTAGACGCGGCTCCGGAAGACGCGCACGGTGACGTAGACCTGGAAAGCAAGGACCGCCGCGAGCGCGGCGCCGACGAGGATATCGAAGAGCGTCATGGGTGGGCCGCGGACAGCCTAGCCATGAAGGGCCTCCCCGCAAGGCAGCGGCGTCCGCCGTAGCGTTTTCGTCCCCGGCGGGCACGGAGCCGACGCACCGGCGGACGGGGGCGACTTGCCGCATCCCAGCTCGCTCCGATCGCCTCCCGCTCGCGCTCGATAGTAAGACACCTTACTTCGCTCGCCGCCGCGGGGCACCGCGCCGTGTTCCAGCTCGCTCCGATCGCCTCCAGTGGCACTTCCTGCCTCCGCTGCGACCCGCGGCCTGCTCCTTCTGAGCGTATCCAGACAACGGGCCAGGAACCTCGATGCTCTCGCGAAGGATGGGATACCGATCGATCTCGTCTGCTCCACGAGTGATGTCGCAGACCACGGGACCCGGGAGGAGTACGGGCCAGCGACGGAGTTCGTGGAAGCGACACGCGGACGGCTCCACGCGCCGAAAGAGCGGTTCTTCGTGGTGCCAGGGAACCACGATATCGATTGTTTTGCAGGCGCGAGGCCAGCTCGATGAGGCGCTCGATGCCCGCGACACCGGTCTTCGGGATGGAATCGGCTCTACCGAACCCAGCTGTGAGCCGCGGGATGCGCCATGAGGTGTCCGGTGTACCTCGGCTCGCGCCCGGCTCGACCCGTCGAGCCATGCCGGGCTGGTTCAGCGCGACAGCTGTACGTACTACAGTGCGCGCGTGCCTCGACCCCAGCCCCGGCGCCGCCCGCACCGAACCTCGACGCTGGACCTTCCCGGCCTCCGGCGCGGCCGCGCCCTGCTCGCCGCCGCGCTCGCCGGCGGCGCAGCGTGGCTCGCGGCCGCGTGCTCCACGCCGTCGTCGGGGGTCGACGGCGGTGACCTGCTCGGCGTCTTCGAGCAGGACGCCGGCGCAGCCGCGGCCGACGGCGGGCAGCCGCGGCCTTCGGCGGCCCGGCAGGACGCGGGCGCCCGCGCGGCCGGTCCGGCCAGCGCGGCCGCGCCGCCGACGAAGCCGCCCGAGGCCAGGCTTCCCAGCGAAGGGAGCTGCGTCGCCGAGCAGGGACGCCCCGGGCGGGAGCTCCGCAAGACGCTCGGCAGGCCGCCGTGCCGCGGCGCCCAGGTTCTGGAGACGCGCGACGCCGAGGGGTCGCCCCGCTACGCCTGCGTGATCGCGCCGAGCGGCGTGGAGACGCGGGCGCCGCTGCCGCTCATCGTCTTCTTCCACGCCGACGGCGACAACCCGACGAGCGTCGACAAGGAGACGGGCCTGCGCAAGCTCGGCGCCACGTGGAACCTGACCGGCGACCCGGCCCACGCGGGCTTCATCGTCCTCGCGCCCCAGGGCCGCGCCTTCAAGACGCCGAGCCAGGCCGAGCGCGAGCGCGGCACGAAGATGTACACGCCGACCGCGCCGTTCGACGTCGAGTTCACCGGCGAGGGCAACGTCGACGTCGCGACCACCGACGCCTTCGTCGACCAGCTGCTCGAGAAGAAGCTCGTCGACCGGCGGCGCATCTACGCGCTCGGCGGCTCCTACGGCGGCCACATGGCGGCGACGTACGCCATGATGCGCGCGGACCGCGTCGCGGCGTTCGCCACGTTCGGCAGCAACGCGCCGCCCGCCGAGTGGGCGTGCCCCGGCCCTCCCCCGCCCGCGATGGCGGTCTACCGCGCGTGCGACGACACGTTCCCGTGTGAATCGGTCGAGCGATGGCTGCGCGCGCGCGACGCGCTCTCCGCGCACACCTCGTTCCTGCGCCTCGACGAGGCCGGCAGGGACGAGCCCCACTGCGCGCTCCGGAACCGCTGCTCCGCCAAGAAGGGCGCCATCAACCACGCCCGCTGGCCGAAGTCGCGCGAGACCGACCTGCTCCGCTTCTTCGCAGGCCACGTCCTGGCGCTCGGCGCGGACGCCGCCGCGGCCGAGACCGCTGAGCGACCGCGGACGCAGACCGGCACCAACACGCGCTGACGGACGCCGGCCGACGCACCCGGACGCAGACCAGCGCGAACGCGCGCTGGCGGACGCGCACGGACGCAGACCGACACCAGGGGGCGCAGACCAGCGCAAACGCGCTGAAGGCGCGCTGACGAACGCTGAAGGCGCGCTGACGAACGCTGACGCCGCAAGCGCACGCCCGCACTGCTCGTCCCACGTGTGCACCTGGCTTCGCCGCACGTCGACACTGCAACGTTGCGGTGCGGCGTTGAGCGGACCCGGCGTGTTGTCGTAGTGTTCGTCCCCGATGTCCGCTCAGGTCCAGCCCCTGCTCACCCCCTTGCCGGCCGGCATGTCCATCCCCGCCGGCACGCTCCGCGCCGAGATGGAGTCGCGCCGCGCGACCGGTCGCCGCTTCGACATCCGTGAGGCCATCGGCCTCGCCGTGCCGCTCTGCACCCAGCTGCACGAGCTGCACGCGCAGGGGCGGACCATGTTCGTGCACCCCTCGTGCCTCGGTCACGACGCCAACGGCACGATCCAGCTGATCGAGGAGCTCGCCCACACCCCTCCTCTGCTCCCGCGCGACCGCGCCTGCCTGGCGCCCGAGGAGCGCAAGGGCAACGAAGGCGACGCGCGCGCGAGCGTCTTCGCGGTGGGGGCCATCCTCTACGAGATGCTCACGAACAGCAGCGTCGGCCCGGGGATGCGGCGTCCGGCGGACGTGATCCCGGACCTGCCGCCCGCGCTGGAAACGGTGCTCGGCAAGTCGCTCGTGGCCGATCCGAAGCACCGCCCGGCGGATCTCGCCGCCCTCGCGCAGGCGCTCTACCAGATCGTCCCGAGCGCCTCGTCGATGCCGCCGAGCGCCGACACGTCGCACCTCGATGCCGACGGCGAGTTCGAGGTCGACGTCAACCTCTCGATGATGCCGCCGACCGGGCACCAGGAGGAAGCGCGCGTCCCGTCGGCGCCGTCCGTGCCGAGGATCCAGGCGGTCTCCGGGGATGGACCGTTCGCGGTCGCCATCCCGGTCAACCAGCCGCAGCGCCTGCACGGCAACGATCCGACCCGCAAGCTCGCGGATCTCAAGGCCGCGCTCGAGTCCGATCCGCGGCCGCGGTACGTCGTCATCAAGGACGGCATGGACCATGGGCCGTTCTCGTCCGTGGAGCTGCTCCAGCAGATCGCGTCCGGCTCCTTCACAGGGGATCAGGTGCTGCGCGACACGTTCTCCGCGGAGGAGCGCGCGATCCAGGACTGGGAGGAGTTCGCCCCGTTCGCCGAGCAGGCGAAGCTGAATCGGGACATCGTGCAGGAGAAGCGCGCGCTCGACGCTGTCGTGTCGGCCGAGAAGCAGGGCACGCAGTACAAGGCGCTCCTCGGTCTCGCCCTGATGGGCGTCATCCTCGCCGCGGGCGCGGGCTGGTGGTACCGCGAGCGCAGCCACAAGGAGCAGGAGCTCGCGGTGCAGGGCGCCACCGACCGCGTCGCGATCGAGGTCGACGCCGGCCTCGGCAGCGGCAAGACCGGGCGCGCCGGGAGCGGGGCGCGGCCGAGCGGCGGCGGCAGCTACCCGACGCTCGGCGCTGGCCTGAGCTGTGAGGCGGCGCAGGCGCGCTATGTCGAGGAGTACAAGATGGGCAACAACGGCCCGGCCGACCTCACGGCGGGCGCCTACGGCAACGTGCTGAACCGCGGCACGTACCTGAATGCGTGCAACGTGCCCTCGAGCATGGAGGTGAACGTCTGCGCCGCGGTGCAGAACGGCCGCGCCGTGGGGGTCACCGTCACGACGAGCCCGTCGAACCCGAGCGTCGCTTCGTGCATCTCCGGGCAAATCCGCGGGATGTCGTTCCCGTCCCACCCGCGGCTCGACGTCGCCCGGACGACGTTCAAGTAAAGGAGGCCGGCGCGCCCCTCCCCGCCGAGCCACAAGGCCGGCGCGCCCCTCCCCGTCGACCGTGTCCACGCGACCGATGATCCAGATCGAGCAGCTGACGAAGAGCTTCGGGGGCATGCCGGTACTCCGGGGTGTCGACCTCGACGTGCCTGCAGGCTGCCTCTACGGGCTCATCGGGCCGGGCGCCTCGGGCAAGAGCGTGCTGCTCAAGATAATCACCGGGCTCCTGCGGCCGGATCGCGGGCACGTGCTCGTCGATGGGAAGGACGTCCACGCGCTCAGCGAGCTCGAGCTCCAGACGTTCCGTCTCAAGTTCGGGATGCTGTTCCAGAACAACGCGCTGTTCGACTACATGACCGTCGGGGAGAACATCGCGTTCCCTCTGCGCCGGCTCTACGATCTCAGCGAGGACGAGATCGAGGAGCGGGTCGCGGAGCGGCTCCGCGCGGTGTCTCTCGCGGGCTTCGAGGGACGGACGCCGGCGGGGCTGTCCGGCGGCCAGAAGAAGCGCGTGGGCGTCGCCCGCGCCACGATCGCTCGCGGCGAGATCGTCCTCTACGACGAGCCCGCGGCCGGCCTCGACCCGGTCACGTCGCAGCGCATCTTCGACCTGCTCCGCGCCGAGCAGAGGGCGATGAACGCGACCGTGGTGATGGTCTCGAGCGATCTCGACCGGCTGCTCACGGTCACGGACCGGGTGGGGATGCTCTACCGCGGACGGCTCATCTTCGACGGCACCACCGCAGAAGCGAAGGCGAGCGACGACCCGCGCGTGAGGCAATTCGTCCACGGGCTGACCGAAGGGCCGCTGTAGAGCGGCGCCGCGCCGCGCAAGGCGCCCTGGAACAAGAAACAAAGACGCCAAGAGGACACGGAGAGAAATCTCTGCTCTCGATGTCTCCGGCGTTCTTTCGGCTCGCCTCCGCCTCTCCGCCTTTGCGCTGATCGGCCCACTTGCGGTCTTCTCCGCTGTTCAGCTCAACCCGTCCCGTCCTCCGCCGGCGCGACCGGGCCGTCGCCGGTGAAGTGGAACCACTGAGTCGGGTGAGCCCGGACGAAGCGCTCCAGGGCGCCCATCATCTCGGCCGCGGCCGCGTCCCGCTCCTCCTCGGTCGCCCGGCGGGCGAGCCGGATCGGCGGCGCCACGACCGCCTCGTAGTCGAGGAAGCCCAGGCGGTGCGTGAACACGGGCAAGATCGGCGCGCCGCTCATCGCGGCGAGCGCGATCGGCCCCTCGGGCGCTCGCCAGCGGCCGCCGAGAAAGGTGACCTCCCGGCTGCGCATCCCGGGCGGCGCGCGATCGATCTGCATCGCGACCACGCCGCCTCGCTGCAGGTGCTTGAGGAGCGGCAGGGCGTCCAGCGGCCCATCGCCGATGTGCACCACCTGGACACCAGCGCGCTGCCGCGCCGCATCCTGGATCGCGCGCGCCTCGGCGTCCCGTTCCCGCTGCATCGCTAGCATGACGCCCGCCGGATGCACCGCGCCGAGGATCTGGCCGGCGATGTCCCAGCCCCCGGTGTGCGCGGTGACGATGATGACCCCCCGGCCTGCTGCAGCGCACGCGTGGTAGTGCTCGACGCCCCGGGAGCGCCGCACCACCGTGTAACCGCGATCGCTCGCGAGCAGCAGCGCCTCGGCGATGCAGCTTCCGTAGGCGGCGAACACCGCGCTGCTGTCGAGCAGGTCGACGAGGCGCGACCGCGGCCCGCGGACGCGGCGGAGGTTCTGCTCGACGCGCCGGCGCAGCTCGGGGAGCGCGGCCGCGAAGAGCACGCCGAAGACCGGAGGGCTATGGCGCACCCAGGGCTCCGGCCCGCGCTTGACGCCCGCGGCGAGGGCGCGGCGCCAGAAGGCCGAGTCATGGCGTAGACCGGAGAAGAGCGCTCCGCGCGGGCGAGGCATCAGGCAGCCTATCTACCGCAAACATAACGGCCGAGGGAGAGGCATCGAGCGCGGCCCCCGCGCCGCCCTGGCGAAGCCCGCCGAGGGCTCGTCACGAGACGCGCGGGCTGCGGGCTCCTGGAGCGCGTGCGCCCCCACCGAGGCACAACGCCCCGCTCGGATGAAACGACGTTCCAGCGCCATCGTCCCGACGTCGATGTCTCTCCTGCGCTCGTCCAAGGCGCTTTGCGAGGAGCCCAGTCCAGCATCACAGGAACCGAATCGCCGTCGCCAGGCGAATCCTTACCGAGAAAACAGGTTCATGGAGCTCAAAGTAGTCTGTTACAAGGCCCTTGGATAAGGGGGGCCTTCGACATGAATATCCTGCTCGTCGATGACCAGAACGTCGTCCGGGAAGCGCTGGCGTACGCGCTGACGTCGCAGCCGGGGGTGAGCGAGGTCGTTCAGGCTGGAAGTGGGCAGGAGGCGCTCCGAGCGCAGGAGATCCACCGCTGTCAGGTGGCGGTGATCGAGCTCGGCCTCGCTGATCGCAGCGGGGTCGACCTCATCCGGAATCTCAAGGGCATCGCGGAGCTCCGCGTCATCGTGCTCTCGATGCACCGCGACGAGTTCCGGGTAGCCGAGGCGATGCGGGCTGGCGCCGATGGATATCTGTCGAAGCAGAGCCGGCTCGCCGATCTCGTGGAGGCGCTGCGCACCGTCGTCCGGGGGCGCACGGCCGTATCGCCGGACGTGAGCGCCGCGATGGTGCGCGCGCTCCAGCGGCGCGACGCCGCCGCCAGGGGCGACGTGGTGGCCGCGCTGAGCGACCGGGAGCGGCAGGTGCTCCGGCTGCTCGCGATGGGCCTCTCGGCCAAGGAGGTCGCCGTCCAGCTCTCGATCAGCGTGAAGACGGTCGAGACGCACCGGGCGCGCCTCTGCGCGAAGGTGGCGACGCACAGCGTGGCCGACCTGACCCGCCTCGCGGTGCGAGCGGGCCTCGTCGAGGCCTAGGCGGCGCCGTCGCGCGGGAGCGCCTGGCGAGCGCTGGAAGCTCGCTCACCGCCCTCACCGCGCGCGGCGTGCAGCGCAGCGCTGGCTCACGCCGCCGCGGTGGAAGCCCGCGGAGCCGCCCGGAGCGCCGGCAGCGTCTTTCCGATGAGCGCCGAGCCGATGGCGAACCCGGAGAGCGTGAGTCGCATGTGGAGCACGTCCAGCATGCCTTGGCGGTGGAGCAGGGTCAGCGTGCCGCGAATATCCCGGCGGCGAACGCGCAGCCTCTCGACCAGCGAGTCGAGTGTCTCGGAGCGTCCTTCGCGTTGAGCCATGGCCAGAGCCTGCAGGAGAGTTGCGGCTAAAATTTTCTTGTCCATGAGAGCACCCTAAGAAGGGTTCGCTAGAGGTGCCCAGTTTTCGGCGACGATTTTTGTGCGAGATGTCGCTCGCAGCTTGGACGACGGGCGCTCCGTACTCTGCTCATCCTGCGCCTGATACCCACCTCCCCGTATCGAGGGTTCGTCTGCGGTGGTGTCCAGGCTGCCGCCAGCAGAGGCGCGTCGCGTCACGTCGAAATGACGCCCTCGATGGGTGCGAGCACACCCGGTTGGGCGACCATTCGACCAATCCATTCCCTCGGATGGCTCGGCGCGTCAGCGGGCCCCGCTCTTAAGGAGCCGTGTAGGTCGCGCTGAGCTGATATGTGCTGGCCGCGAAGCCGTTCACCGAGAGGAAGGCCTGCGTCTGCCCCGCCGGGACCGTCAGATTGCAGGTCTCCGCGGCGCCGTCCAGATACGGACGGCAGTCGTACGAGGTGAGGGTCGGCGCGGCGCCGAACCTCACATAGAGATCAGGGTCGCCGCTGCCGGTCATCACAAGCCGGAGGCTCGTGCCAGGAACCACCGGGAGGGGCCCGTGCGGCGCCGATGCGCCCGCCGCGAGGCTGCCGCTGAAGGTGGCCGACGTGGCCGTGCCGCCGCCGCTGCTGGTGCCGCTCGGTCGGGTATAGGTCACCGCCACGTTGCAGGTGGCCGCGGAGTACCCTCTGACCTTGACATACGCCTTGGTTTGCCCTGTCGGCACGGTCAACGTGCAAGTCTCGGATGCCCCGGAGAGGTACGGGCGGCAGCTGTACGAGGCCGTCGTCGGCGCCGATCCGAACTCCACGTAGAGGTCGGGATCGCCGGTGCCGGTCATCACCACCGTGAGGCTCGTCCCCGGCGTGATGGCGAAACCGGCGCTCGGTCCGATGTCCACGAACGCACCTGCGTTGACGCTGCTGCTGAAGTTCTCGGTCACTGTCTTGCTGCCGCCGCTGCCGCCACCAGCGCCGCCGCTGCCGCCGCTACCGCCACCAGCGCCGCCGCTGCCACCAGCGCCGCCGTTACCGCCGCTACCGCCGGCGCCACCAGGCGGGCCGTAGAGCGCCTGGGCGCCCTGGATGTCTCTTGCGGTCAGCACGAAGTCCCAGTCGCCGGTGCCGTTGCACTGGGGATAGTGCATGACGGAATCCGAGTCATAGGTGGTCAGCGCGCGCCACGCGTTGTCCTCGAAGCAGACGCCCGCCTCGGGGCGCGTGTGCTCGTGCCGAAAGCCGAGCGTGTGGCCGAGCTCGTGCCGCAGGGCTGCCTCGAGCGCGACGCCGGATACCTCGAGCTCGTTGAAGTCGATCAGCACGTTCCGCACCGATCGCGCATCGTTGGGGAAGAACGCCCGCGCGATGTACTGGCCGCCGGAGTTCTTCGGCCTCACGTCGAAGACGACGTTGCTGTTGGCGGCAGTGCAGCTCGCGTCCTGAGCGCTCTGGTAGATGTAATCGACATCCGCGGCGCTCTCCCAGGAAGCCGTGGCGGCAGCCATGGCCGCCACGACGGCGGCATGGCGCGCGCCGAAGGTCGTGCTCACGCAGTAGGTGATGCTCTTCTTCTGGGCCGCCGACCAGACGACATCGCTGCCGCCGCTGCGTTGCACGATGAGGGCGCCATCCCGTACGTACGTCTCCCAGAACTCCCGGAGATGCTTGATGTCCGCGACGGGCGTGTCCCCATCGACAATGTAGACACCAGAGTCAGGCTCGCGGAACGCGGCCCTCTCGAACGCCTCGAAGCTTTCCTGGCCACCGCCGACGTCCTCGACCGGCTCGTCCTCGAGATCCGACACGCAGGCCGTAAGTGCGAATACACCCGCGGTCATTACGCCAACGCCAAGCTTGAAGCTGGCCGAGCCGCAGACACGCGATCTACGCGATCTCACAGAGCGCATTGAGAGCTCCTTCCGCTCGAAAAAATGATTCTTTGTTCCAGCGAAGAGTCGTTCGGCCGACCGGGAGGATATATAACCTGATCTGAGCGGGGCAGGATCACCAAATCGTCGTGAATCAATAAAAATGACGACGAGACTCAAGCGCTGCAGCCATCCAGCACACCCGACGACGTTTCGTCGACGCGGGAATTTTCCAATTTCACAGAAAAGACCCCCTCGACGGTGCCGGCTGGCGATTGCGCTCGATGGTGTCCGAGCAGCAAGGCCCCACCGCGCATGGCCGTCGGCGAGCGCCTTGGCGCTCCCGGACAGGCCCGGAAGCGCATCCGCGGGCGGTTTTACAGCTTGCCCCTGACGTAGGCTCGCTGGATCGTCAGCTTGGGAGGACCGGCGGAGATCTCGAACGCTTCCGGACGGCCGTCCGGAGCGAGGCTGCCGACGAGGCGCATCGTCTTCAGAGAGACCGTGACGGCGCCCGAGGCGTCGCGGAGGTACTGGACGTCGACGGGCTTCGTCGGATCGACGCTGGGCATGTACTCCTGCTGCTTCAGGTCGAAGGAGCCTTTCTTCTTGAGGAGCCGGGCGAGCGCCGAGGCGGTGGCGACGGGCGAGGCGAGCCACGCCTTGGCCGCCGGCGTGAACGTCCCTTGGACCTTCTTGCCCTCGACCTCTCCCGAGTACTCGTACTCGAAGTTCTTCTTCTGGGACAGCTCGATACGGTGGTTCGCCTTGCCTCCCGACGTCTCGATCCAGACGCCTTCCTTGATCTGCCCCTGAGGATCGATGAGCACGTTCGACGCCTCATCCTCGATGTGCAGCGATTTGGGGTCACGCGGCACGAAGGTGGCCGAGCGGGAGAACCATCGCCGCTGGCCGCCCTCGTCCTTGAGCAGATCGCTCGTCTCGAAGCCGACAGGGAGCTTGTCGAGGCGCAGGATGACGGTGTCCGTGTACTCGGGCTTCGGCGCGGCGCTCTTCGACTCGAACGAGTCGAAGAGCGCCTTGGCGAGCCGCTCGAACGTGCGGACATACCCGACCTCGTCATGCAGGCAGGCGATGGGGCGCGCCCTGTCCGCGTGCAGCGCGATCTTGAGCAGGCCGGCCGCCTTCCCGCCGGCGGTCGGGACGAGGTAGAGGGCCTGCACGAACACCGCGGGGCTCTCCCGGTGCACGCTCACCTCCCAGGGAACGACGCGAGCGACCTCCACCTTCGCAGGGTCGAGCAGCTCGATGAAGTTCCTTATCACCTCGCCCGAGTCGAGCATCGTGTTGTAGACGAAGCACTCGACATGGGTGTCCGTGCCGATGGGGATGGAGATCGCGACGAGCTTCTCCTTCGGCTCGATCTTCGCCTCCCCCGCCCCGAACGCGCGCGCCGACCAGTCCGCGGCGCGGAGCTCCCGGGCGGGCAGCTCGCCTGTCTCGCGGGCGAGCGCCTCCTCGATGTCGAAAGGCTCCTTCGCCGCGGGCGCGGGCGCGGGCGCAGGGCTCTCCGCGGGCGCCGCGCCGCTGGTGCCGCCGCAGCCCGCGAGGAGCGCCAGCGAGAGCGCGACCAGGCCCGCGCCACGCGCGTAGCCCGGCGCGCGGCCGCGCGCGCGGTGCGGCCATGATGTCATGTTCGGTGGGCAGAGCTGGCCCCCATCGAGACGAGCCCCCTGGATAGCAAGCGCCATGTGAATCTCCTGCAATGTCGTCACCCCGGCCGCCCGGAAGCCTCGTCGTCGGGCCGGGCGCTGAAGGTGATGATGCAGTGCAACGAGAGCGGCAGCGGCACCGTGTTGTCAAGACGCGACGCGCCAGCGCCGCAGCCCTTCGACGCCCCGCCTGAAGGCTGCCGTCACAAGACCGTCAAGGTGGCCCCTCGGCCATCCAGATTCAGCCATGTCACAGCAAAATAACAACCACACGAGAATCCAGCGGATCCGCCTGAGTGGACAGAGCGCAAGGGAGCCATCGGAGGTGCTGGGCGCTCGATCGTGAGCAGCGGCGGCCGCGCAGGTGAACCCTGAAAGGGCCACCGTGAGCTCTTGTGTTGCGCGATGATGGCAGTCATCTCGCTGGTTCGTTCGATCAGAGGACAGAGGCAGAAGACGATCCGGACGACCGGTCGCGTCCAGTGAGCCTGTCACGACGGAGCCCGCAGACTGGGGCGACCAGACACGGCGGAGCGCACAGTGAGGCAATTTGCCACAGCGAACCCTCGTGGCGGCACCCCTGGTGACCTGATGGTCATCAATTGTCCGGCCTCGACGCATCGGCAGATTCGTCCGAGCTCCCCGGCCTGGCACCCGCGTTGCAGCATGGCCCCGGCGTCGCCGGCACCGCCGGCACCGCCGGCCTGATGTGGCCAAGCAGCAGCAGGTAGCCACGGTCGTCGAGTGGCGTTCACGAGGCAATCCATCCGAGGAGTGATTCATGGGACAGACCAGCGAGAGCAAGCGAGGCTTCGCAGCGATGAACGCGGAGCAGCAGCGCCAGATCGCGAGTCAGGGCGGCAAGGCGGCTCATGAGAAGGGCACGGCGCACGAGTTCACGTCCGAGGAGGCGCGCGCAGCGGGCCGCAAGGGCGGCGAGGCTGTCAGTCAGAACCGCGAACACATGGCCGAGATCGGGCGCAAGGGCGCCGAGGCGCGGAGTCTGGCGACGAACGGCGAGGGCCGGAGCCGGAAGGGCCGCGGCGGAAGCCATGAGCAACATGTGAAGGCGGACGAGCACACCCAGCAGGGCTGAACCGTCCCGGCGCGCCGCTCGGGATCCCCCTAGGGCGCGAGGACCACGAAGAGCCGCCGAGGAACCACGAAAGGTATCGCCCTTTCACGGTTGCTCGGCGGTCCTTCTTGGCGCTGTCGACACGCGACGCCGCAGCGCTCCCTCCGCCGCGCCCGCCGCGCGGGCGACGGTGGGTGATGGCTGGAACGCAGACGCCAGGACCCGGAATCACCGGTTCGGAGAGGGCCACTCCAGCCCCCGACCGATGGCTACTCCGAGCCGTCGTCGATCCCTGCGCCGTCCTCGAACATCGCCGGGTCGTCGTCGTCGAGGTCGCTCTCGTCCGGCGCGCCGCCGTCCGCCGCCTGCGCGCCGCCCTCGGTCGCGCCGGCGGGCGACATCCTCCATCCACCGGTCGGAGGCCCGGAGGGCCACGCGCGGAGCCCGGGCGGCGGCCTGAAGCCATCTGCCTCGTCCTCCGGCGCATCGAGGCCCGCCGCCGCCGCGCGGCGAGCCCAGTCGGGCGCGTTCGCGGGCGGCACGTGCCGCGGCCGCCACCCGCCCCCCTCGGGCGTGATGGCCCGCTTGAGGTAGCCGTGCGCTCCGGAGGTGAAGCCCGCGTCGGAAAGCGCGCGCGCGAGGGGGGAGCTGTGCGCAGGCTCGCCGTCGATCGTGGCCACGAGCACGGCGCGCCGCCGCCCCTCGTCGACGAGCGCCCCGAGCGCCGACGCGATGGCCCGGATCGCGTCGCCGCGCTCCGGCTCGGCCTCCGGCAGGAACGTGGTGAGGCTCCGCTCGGTGCGGCCCATCCAGGCGAGCAGCCGGCCGTCGTGCAGGATCACCAGGGCGCCCGCGGCCCGTTGCGGCCGGACCGGGCCGCGGACGGCGCCTTCGGTGCCGCCGTCAACAGGCGCGGGGAGCTCGGGCCAGCGGACGGCGGCGCCCCAGGGGCTCGCCGGATCCGTGGCCGCGAGGACGAGCGTCCGCGGATCGTCGGACGGCTCGCGGCAGGCCCGGAGGCGATCGTCGGCGCCCGGCACCGCGAACTGCGCGGCGCCCAGCCCGGCGACGAAATAGCCGCGCCGCGCCTGACCGGCCTCCTCCATGGCGCGGAGCACGTCGTAGACGGCGGAGAAGCCGCCGGCGAGCCCCTCGACCGCCGCCGCCTCGCGCGTGAGCACCCCGTGGCGCTCGAGCAGCGCGCGGGCGAGCGCCGCGCGTCGCTCGGTCTCGCCAGGCGCGCCGGAGGACGCGCCGCCAGCAGCGCCGGACGCGCCGGGAGACAGCAGCGACCAGCGCCCCTCGCTCCCCGGCGGGCCGATCCGGCGCGCCCGCAGCGCCGCGAGGCCGCGGCTGGACGCAGCGCGGTCGCGGTCGCGCCGTCGGCCGCTCGAGCCGGACGCGCGGCCGAGCGCGCGCAGCGGGGCGAGCGTGTCGTTCGTGACCTCGCCGGTCCACACGAGATCCCAGAGCGCGGCGAGCAGGTCCGCGCCGAAGGCGCCCGTCTCGCGCGACAGGTCGGAGAAGAAGAGCGCGCCGCGGCGCGCGAGCGCGGCGCGGATGCCCTCGGCGAGCGCCCCCTCGGCGCGGCCAGGCGGCGGGGCGAGGTACGGAAAGGCCTCGGCGAGGTAGAGCGCGACGCGGCCGTCGTCGTCGCCGACCGGCTCGACGCCGCGCCAGAGGACCTCGCCGGCCGCGCAGAGCGCGTCGAGATCGCCGGGCCGGTAGCCCTCGACGCGGGCGGGCAGGATCTCGGACTCCAGGGCGGAGGCCGAGAGGGGCGCGCCCTGGAGCTGCTCGAGCGCCGCGAGCAAGCCGTCGAGGCCGCGCCGGCGGCGGTGCAGGCCGTGCCAGTCTGCGAGGAAGCGGGCGTAGGCTTCCGGCGGGACCGGCTCGACCTCGGCGCGCAGCCGGGCCAGCGAGCGGCGCTTCAGCGAGCGCAGCACCTCGGCGTCGCAGAACTCCTGGCCGCGGCCGCCCGGGAGGAACTCGCCCTCGACCACGCGGCCTCGCTCGGCGAGGCGCGCGAGCGCGGCCAGCACCGGCGCAGGGCCGAGGCCGAAGCGCCGGGCCACGTCGTCCGCGCGGAAGGGCCCGTGCGTGCGCGCGTAGCGCGCAACCAGCTCGCCGAGCGGGTCCGCGACGGGATCGAGGAACGCGATCGGCAGGCCGAGCGGCGGCACAACGCCGAGGGCGTCGCGCAGCCGGCCCGCGTCCTCGGCGGCGGCGACGCGGCGCTCGCCGCCGATCTGGACCTCGATGGCGCGCCGATCCCGGAGGAGCTCGTCGATCCACGCGGCGGCGCGCTCGCGGGCCGCTTCGGGCGGCGCGTCGTGGCCGGCCGCGCGCCGGGCGATCTCGTCGCGCGTGAGATCACCGAGCGAGAGCAGGAGATCGTGCGCCTGGTCCTCGTGCTTGAGCGGCGCTCGGCCGTCGAGGCGCTGGAGCGACGCCTCGAGGGCCAGCACGGCGTCCGCGTCGAACAGCTCGCGCAGCTCGGCCTCGCCGAGCAGCTCGCGCAGGCGGCTGTGATCGATGGTGAGCACCTGCGCCCTTCGCTCGGCGAGCGGCAGATCGCCCTCGTAGATGAAGTTGCCGGCGTAGGTGAAGAGCAGCGTGGCCGCGAACGGCGAGGGCGCGCGGACGTCGACCGTGACCACGCGGACCTTTCGGGCGGCGATCTGCCGGAGGAGATCCTCGAGCGCCGTGAGGTCGAAGACGTCGCGCAGGCACTCGCGGTAGGTCTCGAGCAGGATGGGGAACGAGCCGTAGCGCGACGCGACGGCGAGCAGGTCGGCGGCGCGCTTGCGCTGGGCCCAGAGCGGCGAGCGCTTGCCGGGGAACTTGCGCGGCAGGAGCAGCGCCCGGCCCGCGCACTCGCGGAAACGCGAGGCGAAGAGGGCGGTGTCTCCGAGGCCGCGGACGAGCAGATCCTCCACCTGATCGGCCTGCGGCAGGAGCTGCTTCGCGTCGGGGGGCGACTCCGACTCGGGCAGCCGCAGGACGATGCCGTCGTCGGTCCACACGGTGTCGACCGCGAGGCCGAGCTCGAGGCGGCACCGCTCGGCGATGCAGGTCGCGAGCGGCGCGTGGACGCGGCCGCCGAACGGCGAGAGGAGGCAGATGCGGTGGTCGCCGACCTCGTCGATGAACCGCTCGATCACGAGGGTGCGGTCGCTCGGGACGTCGCCCGTGGCCGCGGCCTGGTCGCGCACGTACCGGACGAGGTTCGAGGCCGCGCGCTCGTCGAGGCCGTGCTCGTCCGCGAGCGTGCGCTCGGCCTCGCCGTCGGGCAGCGCGGCGAGGCGCCGCGCGAGGGCGCCGATGGAGGCGCCCAGCTCGGCGTTGCGCCCGGCCTGGTCGCCGCGCCAGAACGGCATCTTGCCCGGCTCGCCCGGGGCGGGGACGACGAGGACGCGGTCGTGGGTGATGTCGGTGATCCGCCACGACGAGGCGCCGAGGAGGAAGACCTCGCCCTCGCGGGCCTCGAAGACCATCTCCTCGTCGAGCTCCCCGACGCGCCGGCCCGGGCGCGCGGCGTCGCCGCCGGTGTCCAGGAAGACCCCGTAGAGGCCGCGGTCGGGGATGGTGCCGGCGTTGACGACGGCGAGGCGCTTCGCGTCCTTCCTGGCGCGCACGGCGCCGCCCACCCGGTCCCAGACGATGCGGGGCCGGAGCTCGGCGAACTCGTCGGACGGGTAGCGGCCGGAGAGCATGTCGAGCACGCCCTCGAAGCTCGCGCGGGGCAGCTCGGCGAAGGGCGCCGCCCGGCGGACGAGCGAGAAGAGCGCGTCGACGTGGAGGGTGTCCATCGAGGCGATGGCGACGATCTGCTGGGCGAGGACGTCGAGCGGGTTCCTCGGGTACAGGGTCGCCTCGACCTTGCCTTCGCGCATGCGGGACGCGGCGGCGGCGCACGCGAGCAGATCGCCGCGGTGCTTCGGGAAGACGACGCCGCGCGACGTGCCGGAGACCTCGTGCCCCGCGCGCCCGACGCGCTGGAGCCCGGCCGCGACAGAGGGCGGCGCCTCGAGCTGGATCACGAGGTCGACGGAGCCGAGGTCGAGGCCGAGCTCCAGCGACGAGGTCGCGACGATGCACGGCAGGAGGCCCGCCTTGAGCCGCTCCTCGATCTGCTGCCGCTGCTCGCGGGCGATCGATCCGTGGTGCGCGAGCGCGATCTCGGCGCCGGCGGTGTCGTTGAGCGCCGCGGCGAGGCGCTCGGCGAGGCGCCGGCTGTTCACGAAGATCATCGTGGTGCGGTGGGCGCGGACGAGCTCGACGAGGCGCGGGTGGATGCTCGGCCAGATCGAGCGCTGCGCCGGCTCGGCGGGCGCCCCCCTCGGGCCCTCGCCCGCGCGGGCGGCCTCGCCGAGCTTGGTCATGTCCTCGACGGGCACCTCGATGCGGAGCTCCAGGGCCTTCGGGGCGCTCGCGTCGACGAGGGTCACCGGCCGCGGCGCGAAGCGCCCGCCGGCGCCGTCGGTCTCGCCGCCGCCGAGCAGCCGCGCGACCTCGTCGAGCGGCCGCTGCGTGGCGGACAGGCCGATGCGCTGCATCGGCCGCGGCGCGGATCGCAGCGCCTCGAGCCGCTCGAGGGACAGGGCCAGGTGCGATCCGCGCTTCGTCGCGACGAGCGCGTGGATCTCGTCGATGATGACGGTCTCGACGGCGCGCAGCCGATCGCGCGCGGCCGCGGTGAGCAGGAGGTAGAGCGACTCCGGGGTGGTGATGAGGATGTCCGGCGGCCTCTTGGCGAGCCGGGCGCGGTCCTCGGGCGCGGTATCGCCGGAGCGCACGCCGACCTGGGGGACGCGGTAGGGCAGGCCGAGGCGCTCGGCGGCGGCGGCGATGCCGGCGAGCGGCGCGCGCAGGTTGCGCTCGACGTCGATCGCGAGCGCCTTGAGGGGCGATACGTAGACGACGCGGCAGCGCTCGGCGGCCTCGGGCTCGGGTGACGCCATGAGCCGGTCGATGGCCGCAAGGAAGGCGGCGAGCGTCTTGCCCGAGCCGGTCGGCGCGAGCAGCAGGGTGGAGGCGCCGTCGAGGATGGGCGGGAAGCCCTGCACCTGGGCGGGGGTGGGCTCGGCGAAAGCCGCGCGGAACCACGCCTGGGTAGCGGGGTGGAAGCGGTCGAGCGGATCGGATGCGGGGGGACGTCTCTTTGCCATCGGCGGCGGTTCCGTGGCCTGTGGAGCCGGTGCGCGGCGCTTCTTCCCGTGCGCCTGTCGCCGCACGGCCCTCCTTGCGGGGCCGCCGACGATGCAAGAGCCATCCCTCACGGGGGAACCTGACGCAACCGCTCGCTCCGGGCGGGGTCATCGAGACGGGACCGCACGGCGAGCGCGTCCGCCTGGCGGATGGCCACCCCGAGCGCCGCCCGCACGCGGTCGGCTCAGCAGGGGTTCACGCCTCCCTCGCCGCTTCGACGGATGTCAGGCTGCCCGGCTGCTCGGATCATCGGCTCGCTGGCGCAGCTGGGAGCGGCCTCTCCGAGGTCCGGAGGACGCTGCCATGGCGACCGCCGCTGGCTCCAGGGAACGCCTGGACATGGCTCGGATGCCTGGCGAAAAGGCGTACAAAA